>JBNRMJ010000035.1:0-14715 GCA_050309435.1 Fastidiosipilaceae bacterium | reverse complement strand
AGAAAACTCCTCCCCGTTCTCACGCAGTGTTCGTCTGCGGCATGGCGGGAAGGAGTCTTCCTGATGATGGTTTGTTACTTTAGATGATAGCTCTTAAATGGCACAGGTTACTTCGCAACGTGGATCGGCAGACCTTCGGCCAGCTCGGCGGCATCCATGACGATTTCACCCAGACTGGGGTGACTGTGAATCGTCAAACTAATGTCTTCGACGGCCATACGGGCTTCGATCGCCAGCGTCAACTCGGCGATGACATCGGAAGCCGAGATACCGGCTACCTGGGCACCGAGGAGAAGACCTGTGGCCTTATCTGCGATCAGGCGAACAAATCCGTTACCGGCATCGAGCGAAAGCGCACGGCCGTTGGCGGCATAAGGGAACTTGGCGACCGTTACATCCAGCCCCTGTTCCTTGGCTTCGCGCTCCGTTAAACCGACTGAGGCGATTTCGGGATCGGTGAAGCTAACAGCCGGCATGGCGACATAGTCGACCTCCGCTGCCTTAGCGGAAATGGCTGCCGCAGCGACTTTAGCCTCGTAGCTGGCCTTGTGAGCCAGAGCCAGGCCGGGAACGACATCGCCGATGGCATAAATGTTCGGCACGCTGGTGCGGCACTGCTTATCGACCTGGATCAGACCCTTCTCCAGCATCTTCACGCCGGTGGATTCCAGACCCATGTCGTCCGTGTTGGGCCGACGGCCGACGGAGACCAGGACATAGTCCGCGGTAATCGTTTCTTCTTTTCCTTTAACCTCGTAGGTAACGGTGACGTCATCACCGTTGTCGACGGCATTTTTGGCCATCGCTTCGGTGACGATCTTCACGTTTTTCTTCTTGAACGAGGCGGTGACCAGACGGACCATATCCGCATCGAAGTTGGCCAGGATGCTGGGCAAGCCTTCGAGAATCGTCACTTCGCTGCCCAGATTCGCATACGCACCGGCCAGCTCGCTGCCGATATATCCGCCGCCGATGACAACCAGACACTTCGGTACTTCCTTGAGGGCCAGAGCGCCGGTGGAGTCGATGATGCGACCGCCGAACTTGAAGCCCTTGATTTCGATCGGACGGGAACCTGTAGCGATAATTGCGTTCTTAAAGGAATAAGACTGGGCGGCATCATCGCTGAGGACACGCAAGTGCTCGGCATCGTTGAAGTAAGCCGCGCCCTTGATAATCTCGACGCCGTTCTTCTTCAAGAGGCCTTCGACACCCTTGGTGAGCTGACCGACGACCTTCTCGTCCTTCCACTTCTGCGTCTTCTTGAAATCAATCTTGACGCCTTCGGTGCTTATACCGAAGGTGCTTGAATCAAGCGCCTCCTGGTAACGGTGTCCGGCCGTGATCAGGGCTTTAGAAGGAATACAACCGACATTGAGGCAGGTGCCGCCGATATCGTCCTTCTCGATGATCGCTACCTTCTGACCCAACTGGGCGGCGCGAATCGCAGCGACGTATCCGCCGGGACCCGAGCCGATAACGACTGTGTCCAGCTCAAGGGAAAAATCTCCTACTACCATATTCTTATCCTTCCATTAACAACGCTTCGGGATCGCCGAGCAGGCGCTTGAGCTCGTTCATGGCGAGCTGTGCGGTCATGCCGTCGATAATCCGGTGGTCAAAGCTCAGCGAGAGCGAAAGCATCTGACCGACAGCCAGTTCGCCGTTCTCGTCGACGATGGCTTTCTTGTCGATACGGCCCACACCCAGGATCGCAACTTCGGGGAAGTTGATAATCGGGGTAAACCACATACCGCCTGCCGAACCGATATTGCTGATGGTCACGGTGCCGCCGCGCATATCGGCGGATGCCAGATCGCCCGTATGAGCGGCCTTGGCCTTCTCGCTGATTTCGCCGGCGATCTCGTACATGCTCTTGGTATCGGCATTCTTGATATTAGGCACGTAAAGGCCGCGCTCCGTATCAACGGCTATACCAATATTGTAATACTTCTTATAGACGAGTTCTTCTTTTTTCTCGTCGATCATGGCATTCAAAGCAGGGAATTTCTTAACAGTCGCTACCAGGGCCTTTACGATATATGCCAGATAGGTCAGCTTAACGCCCTTGTCTAGAGCGGTCTGCTTAAAGCGTGCACGATGCTCGACTAGCTTACTGACCTCGACCTCGTCGAAGATCGCCACATGAGGAGCGGTATAGGCAGACTTGGTCATAGCCTGAGAGATCGCGCGGCGCGTGACCGACATCTTCTCTCTGACTTCTTCGCCAAGTGCGCTGCTGCTTGTGGTCTGTACCGCTGCAGCAGGCTCCGAAATGGCGGCGGCAGTCGCGGGGGCCTTATCGCCGGCAGCTGTTACTGGGGCCTGGTCGGCAGTTGTTGCAGGCGGTGTGGCCGCACCGGTTTCGCCGGTCAATGTCGCCGCCTCGGCAGCCAAAGCCGTACCGGTATTGCTCAGGTCGGCCAAGGTGACATGACCATGCTTGCCGCTGGCCGAAACCTTCGTGATATCCACGCCGAGCTCGCGGGCTTTCTGGCGAACAGAGGGCATCGCCAGTACTCTGCCGGCAACCATGTTGTCGGGCTTCGCATCGGACGAAGGAGCAGACGCCGGGGTCGGAGCCGACGTATCGGCTGCCGCGGCAGGTGCGCCTGCCTCTGATAGAACAGCCTCGGTCTCTGCCGCAGCCGTACCGGATGCTCCGTCGTCGATTTCGATCAGAGGATCGCCCACGCTGGCGACCGTGCCGACTTCGACCATGATCTTTAAGACCTTGCCGCTGACGGGAGACGGAATATCCTGAGCCAGCTTGTCATTTTGTAATTCGAGAAGCGGCTCGTCTTCTTGAATGGTATCGCCAACGTTAACATACCACTGGACGATCTCGCCCTCGGCCATGCCTTCGCCGACATCGGGAAGCTTAAATATAAAAGCCATTGCTTTACCTCACCTAATTAAATCTCTTTTTCGAGTACAGATGCGAATTTCTTCTTATCTGTCTTTAGTATTCCATCAAACCGCGGGCGGCTTCGATGATATCGTTACTGTTCGGCAGCCAATCCTTCTCGGCCATACCGAAGGGGAAGACCGTATCGGGCGCAGCCACGCGTGCAATCGGTGCCTTAAGGCTCAAAATCGAATGCTCGGCGATGCGCGCAGCCACCTGGGCGCCTACGCCGGCAGCCTTCTGAGCTTCCTGGACCACGACGACGCGGCCGGTCTTTTCGACTGTTTCGCGAATCGCATCGATATCCAGAGGCGATACGGTCCTTAGATCCAGAACCTCGACCGAGATATTCTCTTCGGCCAGAGCCTTGGCGGCCTTCTGAGCTTCCTGAACCATCGCACCGTAAGTAATGATCGAAACATCCGTACCTTCCTGCACGATGTTGGCTTTTCCGAGAGGAACGGTATAGTACTCTTCGGGCACCTCGTCGCGGAACGAACGGTAAAGCTTCATATGCTCCATAAAGAAGACGGGATCGTTATCTTCGATCGCAGCGAGTAAAAGACCCTTCGCATCGTAAGGATTACTGGGGATAACCACCTTGATACCGGGTGACTGGGCGATCAGACCTTCGAGGTTGTCGGCATGCATTTCCGGCGTATGAACACCTCCGCCGAAAGGCGTGCGGAATACAATCGGCATGTTCTGCGTGCCGCCGAGGCGATAGCGCCAGCGGGCAGCCTGACCCACGATCGAATCCATGACTTCGAAGATAAAACCGATAAACTGAATCTCGGGTAAAGGACGGAAACCCTGCAGCGCCAGACCGATGGCCAGACCACCGATACCGGATTCGGCCAGAGGCGTATCAAAAACACGCTCCTCGCCGTATTTGGCCTGCAGGCCGGCAGTGGCGCGGAAGACACCGCCGTTCTTTCCGACGTCTTCACCGAAAATCAGGACATTCTCGTCTTTCTCGAGCGCCTGATCCAGGGCCTCGGTGATGGCTTGAATCATTGTTTTTTGTGCCATATTAAGCGTTCTCCTTCAGTTCATAACGATCGATCTGCTCTTGAATTTCGGCAGGAGCATTTTCATACATATTGGCCAGGAATGAGGAAACCTTCTGTTTCGCTGTTTCGTCTGCCATTTTAACAGCTTCTTTGATTTCTTCTTGTACCGCCTCGATCACGGCTGCTTCCTTCTCTTCGGACCACAGACCCTTCTCGCCGAGGAAAGCTCTCATGCGAACCAGGGGGTCGCGCTTCGACCAGTATTCGTAGCTCTCGGCCGTACGATAAAGCTTGGGATCGTCGCCGGACATGGAGTGAGGACCGAAACGCGAAGTCAAGGTCTCGATGAGGACCGGACCGTTACCCTCGATAGCCCACTGTCTTGCATAACGCGAAGCCAGCAAAACGGCAAAGGCATCCATACCGTCGACTTGAATACCGGGAATACCGGCTGCCGCGGCTTTCTGGGCCAGCGTCGGTGCGATTGTCTGCTTCTCGCGAGGCGTGGAAATCGCATATCCGTTGTTTTGAACGTAGAACACAACATTGGCCTTAAACGCACCCGCGTAGTTCAAACCTTCGTAGAAGTCGCCCTGTGAAGAACCGCCGTCACCCGTATAAGTGATCGCCACCTGATCCTGACCGCGCTTGCGGAAACCAAGGCCCACACCCGCTGCCTGAATAATCTGGGCACCGATGATAATCTGGGGCGGAGCCGCTTTCAAATCGGCCGGGTACTCGTTTCCATGAACGTGGCCGCGAGACCATAAGAAGGCCTTGTAAAGCGGCAGACCGTGGATCACGATCTGAGGTATATCGCGATAACCGCCGAGCAGGTAGTCGTTGCGGTCAAAAGCACGGATCGAAGCGACTTGACTCGCCTCCTGGCCTTCCGTAGGCGCGAAGAAACCGAGACGGCCCTGTTTCGCCAGCTTCTCGGAACGTTCGTTGTATGTGCGGGACCAGACCATTTGCGTCATGAGATCGACCAAATCGTCATCGCTTAAGTTCAGCTCCTCGAAGAGCTTTTTATCTGTAAGTTTTCCTTCTTCATCCAAAATCCGAAGGGTCGGATACAATCCTTCGATGCCTGCTAATTGACTCCGGAAATCCAAAGGATTTACAGCGTGTTTTTCTGCCATGTATAGCACCTTTCTAATCGCTGAGACGCGAACACTAAGAATCAGTATTCAACGTCAGGTAATGTAACAAACGAGATCATCTCTCTTCTGATCAATTTACCACTGCGAGTTAGCCACTGCAAACTCATATGACACAGACAAAATCGTTTATATTTCTATATATGCAAATCTCTCGCAAAGGTCTATCCAAGATAGGCAGATGTCCCCGGCACGTGCACCCTACCCCGCAAAATTCTAAGACAAACCATCTTTGTTTAGTCTAATAAACTTAAGTTTAATGCCAAAAGTAACCGGGTACACCCTTCGACTTCATCGCTTCATTTTCTCTCGTGTGCGCCCAGGACGGACAGTACACAGGTTTTCAGGCGAGCTGCGGACAGACTCTCCGCCAGGTCGCCATATCCGGAAAGGGAATCCTTCAAGCAGGTCATCGAGACCTCGTCGCTTGCCGGAAAACGATCGTCCGCCTCGCCCTTTTCATAAAAATCACGCACCAGTTTGCACCGAGCCGCCTGATCGCCCCCCACGCTGATATAAGCCATCACACCGATGGCATTTTTTACTCGGCGCTGAGCGATACCGGCTACTTTCTTTCCTTTAATGCTTAAATCATAATCTCCCGGACAGTAGGAGGCCTTGATCTCCCCGATCTTCATGGCAAGTTCCGGAGGCATATCTCCCAATTCTTCTTTTACATACAAGCACCAGGCCAAACGAATAACTTCGGCGATGAGGCGAAAGCCGTCATCGATCGAAAAACGATCGTCCGGCAGGGAAAAGAGCAGCGAAAGATTCAGCACGTCGCGGTCCGAGACGATGGCCTGACCGCCGGCGATTCGAAGCACGGTCGGCACGGACTCTTCTTCCAGCCAGGCAACAGCCTTCTCGAAAGCAGGTAATCGTCTATCCAGCTTCCCCAGAATCAACGCGGACGGCGAGTAGAAATGGATGACCCCTTCACCCGGCCACATGCCCAAAGCACTTTTAAGCTTACCCAGGCGTTCGAGCTCGTTTTTATCCAGTTCGAAACAGTTTTCCCTGACGGCTTCCACTGTGAACGGTAAGCGTAAGAATCCTGCCTCGTCAGTGCAGGCTGCGGGCAGATCTTCTGTCTCGTCGATCACTTTCCACTGTCTGATACGGCCGGCGAATGCTTCGACGACCTCTTGTGCTTCTTCCTTTGCCTTTATGTAATCACTTGTCATGATGAACGTTTCCTCTGCCCGGACTTAAAACCTATAAGATCAGGTTATAATTGTAAGCCTTTTTACCTTGGGCACCCGATACAGCCGAAACAGCCTGATCCGCTTATCTCTGCTCTGCTTTCGGATTTCCTTTACATCCATAAAACGAGTATAATTAAAAATAAATGACCACAGGAGGTAGACAGATGCCGAACTTTGCCAATCCTTTTAATGCAAACGTAGATCGAAAGATCAGTAAGCGGGAATTGATTCAAGCCATTCGCCTGGATATCGCAGGCGAGCTGGAAGCAATTTACCTCTACGAAGCTCACGTACAGGCGACCGACGACCCGCTCGCCGGGAAGGTTTTACAGGATATTGCCAACGAAGAAAAAGAGCATGTCGGCGAACTGATGACCTTACTGCGTCATCTGGATCCGCTGGAAGCAGAACTCTTCGTGAACGGCGAAAACGAAGTCAAAGAAATGATGGAAGAGTTGGGAATCGAGAGTAAAGCGAATCCCGAAGCCACGATCGGCAGCTTGAAAAGGAGTTGACTATGGATTATTTAGCCAGAAACACGGTCGATCTGCCTCAAGATCTATGGGACAAGATTGACCAATGCGTAGAAGAAACCGCCGCGCGCTCGCTTGTCGCCCGCCGCTTTCTCGATCTCTACGGCCCTTTGGGTCCGGCTTTTCAAGGCATTCAGATCGACACGGCCGAAGCCGGAGAAGTCGCCGAAGACGGCTATATCAAGACAAACGGCCGCCGTTTCGCGGAGCTGCCCGCCGTATACGAAGACTTTATTCTCTCCTGGCGCGACCTCGAAGCGCGGGAGAAAAATGGTCTTCCCCTGGATCTTACCGTCGTCAAACAAGCGGCCAGACAGCTGGCCTTAAAAGAAGACCGTCTGATTTTCTTCGGCAACGAGTTTCTCGCCACCGACGGACTCCTGAATGCGGACGGCGTCACCCACCTGGTTCGCGAAGACTGGGGCGAAGGCGAAAATGCTTTTACCCAGATCGCCCAGGGCATTGCCATGCTTAGCGGTCAGTATCTCATCGGCCGTTATGTCCTGGTTGTCAGCCCCGATGTCTATGCCGAGCTCTTTCGCATCCAGCCGCAACTGGGCCGGACCGAAGCAGAGCGCCTGAGCGAACTGCTGGGAGGCAATCTCTATAACGCGCCGGTTCTCGGCAACAACAAGGCTGTCCTGCTGTGCGCCGAGGCAGAAAACATGGATCTGGTAATCGGAAAAGACATGGAAACGGCTTACCTGGAAACTCTGGAGCTCAACCATCGCTTCCGTATTCTCGAGACGGTCGCACTGCGCTTAAAGAACAAGGATGCCGTTATCGTCTTCGATTAACCAACGACATGTTTCAACACAACACAAAAGGCTTGCCTCGGGTTTTCACCTGCAGACAAGCCTTTTACTTTATGGTCTTTATTCTTGAATCTCTCTTGAGCTTAGACGTTTTCGTTTTGGATGGCGAGCAGGAATTTCACGATTTTCCCCGGGTACTGAGCGCCGCTGATGGTATATCGATCGTTAATCACAAAATGCGGTACGCCCTGCAGCCCGACCTCGCGGGCCGATTTACGATCTTGAATGACTTTGTCGCGGAAGGCCTCGCTGACCAGAACTTCCACTACGCTGTCCGCGTCCAGACCGGCTTTCGTCGCCAGCTCCAGCAGAACCGGCGGCTCTCCGATGTCTTTGTTGTCTTTGAAATGAGCTTCAAAAAGGCCTTCGATAAAATCAAAGGCAATCTTGTTATCGACGGTCACGGCGTACGAAACGAGTCGGTGCGCATCATGGGTATTGGTCACCGGGGCCGATGCGGGATTTATGTCCAACCCCAGCTCCATGCCTTGTTCCCGCAGATCATCCATACTAGTCAAAGTGGTCTCAAAATCGATCCCGTGGCGTTCGGCCAGTTCTTCCGGCATAGTCTTGCCACTGTGCAAACGGGCACGGGGATCAAGCTCGTAGGCATGATAGACCAAATCTACCGGCTCGTTTGTGCTTAATTGTTTAAGAGCTGCTTCCAGACGATGTTTACCTAAATAACAGTAAGGACAAACAAAATCCATCCAGATATCAATTTTCATAGGCGTACCTCCAATGTATGGTTCATCTTACTGAAGAGAAAAGACAATTCCATATGCAAAGGTTACGCCGCGCCAACTCCGTAACATCGGCTTCATGTAATCAATTTTTCAGATTGTTGAAATATTGATACAGTCTCGGAGTCGCCGTTTTTACGGCCGCGTTGTTATAAATAAACTGAGCCACGCCCTCGGCGAAGAACTCGAACTGATTAAAAGTCTGCTTCAGGTTGTTCGGCAGCTTGCTTCCTTCGGCCAGATAAATCGAATAGAAGTCGTTACCGTAGCTGAGGTATCCGCTATAGAAATCATAGACGTGGGCGGTTTCATGTACAGCCGTCGTCGCATGTCTCGTGTTACCCGAAACATAAATTGTGGCCGATTCGGCCTTGGTAAAGCCGAGGATCGTTCCCCAGGTACCGCCGCCTGTATAGAAAATGCCGGCATTGCCTTCTACGATAACCACGCGAATGGTCTGAGCGGGCTTGATCCATTCCGGCACGTTGCCGAACATGCTGATCCAGTGATTGATATCCGCCTGGGAAGGCTTGCCGTAGGTTTCGATTTGATAACCGGGCAGATAGCGGATGATGCTCGTGTTAGCAGGTTCCGAAGAAGTTTTCGGCTTTACGGGAGCATAGTAGCGGTTTGATACCGGAGCCGTAGGCACGGGTGTCGGAGCCACGGTGGGCTTGGGCGTAGCCGTGGGGGCTGCTGTGGGGACTGCGGTAGGCTTGGGTGTCGCCGTGGGTATTGCGGTAGGCTTGGGGGTTGCCGTGGGGACTGCGGTAGGCTTGGGTGTGGGAGTCGGTACAGCAGTCGCTGTCGCTACCGGCTTCGCTGCGTTTACAGCGGTCGACGGAGCCACGGATGTAGTAGTCGTGGTCGGAGCATTCGTCGTTGAGGGCGATGTCACGGTTTCAGGCTGCGTGCTCGTTTGGGTGACCGCCTCACCTGTCGTTTCGCTTTCCGCTTCATTCAAGTGATCATCTTCACTCAGATCAGAAGCGGTTGTTTCCGTTGAAGGCAGTTTCGTCTCCTCATCTTCCGTACGAGGAAATTCTTCCAGCAGGTCTCCCGCAGAGGGCTCTGCCGTAGCGTTTGCCTCTGGTCCGTTGATCACGCCGCGGGCGCGACCTTTACCCTGGAAAACTGTTTCGTTTTCGCCAGTATTATCAGGCACGAAATTTCTGTCGGCTTTGACCGGATTCGACGCGGACTTGCCGCCGTGACTTTCCTTGGCTTCTACGGAGATTTCGATATCTTCGATTGTTTCTGCGGCTTGCGAACTGCGAGGTATAACAGACCAGTTATCTATCATCTTGGTTCTGTTTTCCAATGACATGTTTTGACGTGTCAACGTGAACGTTGTACTCACTACAACTAAGAAAGCAATGATTGTAGGTAATAATCGTTTCTTCAATTTAAACTCTTTCTGTCCGCACACACACCCGGACACTGTTAAGCAAAAAGCAAATCGCGAAATGTTTTACAAATATAACATTTTTCCTATATAAGAAGAAAGCCCAAAAATATGAATTTTGAGTGAAAGTTGTAATATACTGTATATTTTACCAAAGATTCTGCTGATGAAATTTATGCAAACCCGTGCCGGAATTAAAATTGCTACAAAATATTTTAATATTTTTCGTTTCCTTAGTTACAAATAAGTATTGTTATCATTAGCATTTAGGAATTACTGAATTTTACGGCCTCACAGGCCATTAATATTATATGCATAATTAATCATTTCAAAAACAATGTATCGTGATTTTACATTAGTTTACATTTTACCTTTTTATTGATTATGATTATCTTTTGCTTATGCAGGAGGAATTTCCTTATCCGGCTGTAATTCTTCGTCGAACATGCTAAACTTTATGATATTAGCGTAAGGATAACGAATATCGCTTACGGCTCAAAAAAAGGAGAGTTCATCCATGAAGAAACTGAAAGTCGGGATCATCGGTTGCGGTAATATCGGAACCACTGCCCACATCCCTGCCTATGTAGCTGACGGTACTGCCGAGATCGCATGGTTTTGTGATCTGATTCCGGAACGCGCCGAAGAACAACAGAAGAAAGTCGGCACAGGCCGTGTCACGACAGACTATCGCGAAGTCCTGGCCGATCCGCAAGTCGATGCCATCTCTGTTTGTACGCCGAATACGCTGCACTCCGAGATCTCGGTAGCCGCTTTGGCCGCCGGTAAGCACGTGCTCTGCGAAAAGCCCGCCGCTTACAACTACGACGAAGCCGTCAAGATGAAGGAAGCCCGCGAGAAGAGCGGCAAAATTCTGAACATCGGCGTTGTCAACCGTTTCAACGACTCCGTACGCAAGATCAAGGAATTAATCGATGCCGGCACTCTGGGCGAGATCTATCACGTCTATGTCAGCTTCCGCGCTCATCGTTCGATTCCGGGTCTGGGCGGCGCTTTCACCACGAAAGCCATCGCCGGCGGCGGCGCCTTGATCGACTGGGGCGTCCACTATCTGGATATCGTCATGTATTGCACGGGCGATCCGGTCCCGAAGACGGTTTCCGCCGAAACCTTCTGCAAGCTGGGTGTGGATATTCCGAACTATGTCTACGAAGGCATGTGGTCCGGTCCGCCTAAACTCGATGGCATTTATGACGTTGACGACTCCGTTACCGCTCTGGTTCGTACCGAAGGCCCGGTGATCAGCGTACACGGTGCCTGGGCACAGAATATCGGCGCTGAAGACCGTTACATCGACTTCATGGGCACGAAGGCCGGTATCCGTCTGGATTACGGCGGAGGCTTCACCCTTTACGGCGTGAAAGACGGCAAACTGACCGAAGAGCGCTACCCCGATCCTGTCAGCAACATGTTCAACAACGAAATCGCCGACTTCCTCGCTTGCATCCGCGAAGAAAGAACCAATGCGGCCGATATCGACAATGCCATCATCACCTCGCGTATGATGCAGGCTATGTACGACAGTGCCGAACAGCATAAGGAAGTTACCCTTTAAGCCGTAATTTTCGAAACCGAACATTAAGAAGAATGACCGAACAGACAATTCTGTTCGGTCATTCTTATGTTAAGACATGCACATCATCAGCTTGTAACACAAATGAATCCGTGGTCGCAATGTCTCTATTTTACTTTACTCCATGTCCTGATAGCGTTCGCGAAGTTCGGCAAGCTTTTCTATCAGTCGGGCCGTAATTTCTTCCATCCCGCTTTCACCATAGAGATTTCTCATCTCGCAGGGATCTTCCTTCAGGTCGTAAAGCTCCCAGTAGACATCGCCGAGCGCTCTTTTACCCTTGGGATTTTCGAAGCGAATCAGCTTATAACGACGGCCGCGCACGCCGTAATGCGGATAAACATTATGCTCGCTCGGGTAATCGTAATAGCGATAGTAGACGTAGTCATAACCTTTCGCTCCTTCTTTTTCTTCCAGGACTCCCCGGAAGCTGCGACCCTGACCGCCCAGTTCGTCACGATCGATGCCCGCATAATCCAGGAACAAGTCGGCAAAGTCGATGTTCAGCACCTGCTCCGCGCTTCTTGTACCCGGCTGAATATGTCCCGGATACTGAATCAAGAATGGCATATGCTGCGATTCCTCGTACATGAACCGTTTATCGAACCAGCCGTGTTCTCCGGTATAAAAGCCCTGATCCGAAGTATAGATAACGATCGTGTTTTCGCTGATCTTTTCTGCTTCCAGATAATCGAGGAGTTCGGATACCGAATCGTCAACGGAAGATATCGTGGCCATATAGTCTTCCATATAGCGCTGATATTTCCAGTCTTTGATTTCCTGAGGACTCAAGCCCTCCGGTGCCGGTCCTTTCGTATCGAAATCCGTCAGTTCCTCGACGCGCATCTTCGCGTCTTCGGCGTTCGGACCGCGATTGGCGTAATCGTCGTTGTAGTTCTCCGGATGCCTGAAACGAATATCTTTATACGCATCTTTATACTTCGGAGACGGCTGCCAGTTTCGATGCGGCGCCTTATGATGGCACATCATGAAGAAAGGCTTGCTTCGGTCGCGCTTATCCAGCCATTCGATTGTTTTCTTCGTGATCAGTTCCGTGGCATAGCCTTCTTCGGTGATATTTCCTTCGTTCGTAAAGAAAAACGGATTATAGTATTCGCCTTGATGACGGAAAATCTGATAATGATCAAAGCCCGTGGGCATATGTTCGGCCTCGGTTCCCAAATGCCATTTCCCGATGATAGCGGTTTGATAATCGTGTTTCTGTAAAACCTTGGCGACGTTATTCAGTTTACCGTCCAGTCCTTCTTCAAGATTACGGACGCCATTGATGTGATTGTATGTTCCGGTCAAAATCGCGGCGCGACTCGGCGAACATAGCGAATTCGTACAAAAGCAATTCTCCAGCATCATCCCGTTTTTCGCCAGACGATCGATACCCGGTGTCTGAACCTGATTATCCGGCCGGTAAGCAGAAATAGCCTGCAGGGCGTGATCGTCAGACATGATAAACAGAATGTTCGGTCTACTATCCATGGTCCTCTTTCTCCTTGACAGTTGAATTTCATATAAAGATTCTTGAAGTGATATTCGCCTTATATGCAGTCGTGGATAGTTTAACACAGGCATTAGAGAGTGGTAAGGATAGCAAATGGCAAAGGTTTATAGCGATTCGTGGTGTATAATCGCCCTAGGTCAAACATCAGACGTGCCGGAGGACAAAGTCATGCCTTTCTTATCGAAGTGGATCACAAGCACTGAATTTTACAAGCTTGAACCCATCGATGTCTTTCATAAGGAGTACGATGCTCCGGACCTTCCTGTGTCCAAGCTGAAAAACGAGCATATCGCCTTTCGCTCGACTTTTCATGCAGAAGGTAATAAAGCTTATCACATTGATATCACGGCAGACGACTACTATAAGCTCTACCTCAACGGCGTGTTCGTCGGCCAGGGACCGAAAACTTCCTACCCGCATTACCAGACCTTTAACCGTTTTGATCTCTCTTCTTTTATTCATCCGGGTCAAAACTGCATAGCCGTCCATGTTTACTATAACGGCGATATCAACCGTTCCTATCAGAGCGGGGACCAGCGCTGCGGACTTTTACTCGATATATACGAAGAGAATCGCTACCTGTTCGGTACGAACGAAAACTGGCGCTATCGAAGGTTAGAAGAATACCGGGGCACGGCTACGGTCGGTTACGAAACTGCTTATCTCGAGAACATCGATTTTCGACTGGAAACTAAAGGCTGGCGAGACGCGGACTATGACGATTCGGCCTGGCTGCCGGCTATCGTCAACGACAAAGACGATCACAAACTAGAAAATGAACCCTGCCCTGCCGTAAGCGTGTACGAGATTATGCCTCAACAGTGCCTAACCATCGCTCCCGGACATTATCTGATCGACTTCGGCGAAGAAATCTGCGGTCAGTTCTCCATGATAGTAAAAGGCTTCCCCAATCAAGAGGTCATCATCCGCCATGGCGAAGAACTGATTTCAGAAAACCAGGAGTCCCAAACAGCTGCTCCTCCCCGGGTTCGCTTTGACATGCGCTGCAACTGCCGCTATGAAGAAATCCTCATCTTATCCGGAGAAACGGATGAAGTTTGCTTCTTCGATTACAAGGCTTTTCGCTATGTTGAAGTCCTCAGTTCCATCGATAACCTCGATCCCAAAAGTTTCAAAGCCATTCGCCGTCATCACCCCTTCGAACTAAAGCAAAAGCTAATCACAAAGAACGAGTATTTATCGAAAATCTGGGATATTTCGGTCAACACGCTTCGATGTGCAGCTCAGGAAACCCTGGTTGACTGTCCCGGCCGCGAAAAAGGCCAGTACCTTGGCGACTTTACGGTCAGCGGCTTATCACACCTTTACCTGACCGGCGATCTCGCCTACTACCGTTCCATCCTCCGCGACTTCGCCCGTTCGTCTGATATCTGTCCGGGGTTAATGGCGGTCGTGCCGGGCAGCTTCATGCAGGAGATAGCTGATTTTAGCTTACTTTTTCCTCTGCAAGTATGGAACGCCTATCGCTACAGTAAAGACAAAAGCTTCATCCGGGAGTTTTTCCCCGTCGTCGAAGGCATTCTGAAACACTTTTCCCGCTACGAACGAGAAGACGGTCTCCTGGAAGCTGTCTCGGATAAGTGGAATCTCGTCGACTGGCCGGCCAATCTGAGAGACAATTACGATTTCGACTTACCTTCCCGGGCACGAACAGACGGCTGCCACAACGTCATCAACGCTTATTACCTCGGCGCCCTCGGTCTGAGAAACAAGATGGCCGGATTACTGGGAATCCATATCAATAAGAAGAGTTATATAAGGAGAAAGAACGCTTTCATCGCCGAGTTCTACGATGAAAA
>JBNRMJ010000034.1:0-47485 GCA_050309435.1 Fastidiosipilaceae bacterium | reverse complement strand
GCTCGTATATTTGTGTTTGCACTATTTGTCTCTGTTCAATTTTCAAGGTCCGGCCTCACTCGTGAGGCGCTCAGCTATAGTACCACCTACCCCCGAGAATCGTCAAGCCCTTTTTCGCTGCTTTTCTTGGCAATTTTGCAACTCTTCCGGGCGTTTCGCCCTGGAGTCCCATCGGATGCTCTTCGAATTATTGGGTGTAAGCTTATCGCTAAGGGTTTTTATTATCGCAATTAGATATAGGCCTTAATGTCTCATACGATACGAAAGCCCTTGTAAACCTGCGGCTTATTGGTTTGATAAATGGTGCAGCTTCATAAAAGATAGCTTATCCCAATAACCCCTTTGAAACAGTATCTTGTTATTTACGATTTGAAAGAAGCCGCAGCCTCTCAAGCCCAAAGGATCGCGCCATTCCATGATCGCCCATTGTCCGTCTTCAAAGATATGTTCCACAATACAAATCATTTTTGCTTGAGCAAATTCATGTTCAAACATATTCTTTATCGCTTCTTTACCGATGACCGGTTCATTGGCGACCTGATGGTTGACGGCATTTACCTCATATAAATCGGCAAGCGCCTCGACATCGGCGTTATTAAACGCATCGACCCACAAAGAGAGTATTTCTTTTGGCTTCATAGCCTAAACCTCCTGAAGTAAGCTCCTATAGAAAATAAAAGGGTACTGCACACAGTATACGTGCAATACCCTTTTTATACGGTTATTTGACCATCGAAAGGACGCCGGGCACAGACTGCTCTAAACCACTATACTAATTACTCTTGTTTTCGATCTCGGCCTGAGCGGCTGCCAGACGGGCAATCGGCACGCGGAACGGTGAACAGGAGACATAGTTCAAACCGACGCGGGCACAGAACTGAACCGAAGACGGTTCACCGCCATGTTCGCCGCAGATACCCAGCTTGATATCTTTCTTCGCGTCGCGGGCATCTTTGACAGCAATTTCCATCAGACGTCCGACACCTTTCCGGTCCAGCAGAGCTGTAGGATCCGTCTCGAATATACCGGCGGTATAGTAATCTTCCAGGATACGGCCGGCATCGTCGCGCGACAGGCCATAAGCGAGCTGGGTCAGATCATTCGTTCCGAAGCTGAAGAATTCTGCATACTCCGCCAACTCGCCCGCCAGAAGAGCCGCGCGAGGCGTCTCGATCATGGCACCGACGGAATACTTCAGGTCAACGCCTTCCGCACGGATCAATTCATCTGCCTTTTTACGGACAATGTTTGCAACGTAACGCAGTTCTGCAGGATCCGAAGCCAGAGGAATCATGATCTCCGGAACAACCGGATTATTCCTGCGTCCCTGTTCAATGGCAGCACGGATGATCGCTTCGGTTTGCATTTCAGCAATCTCGGGATAAGACACGGCCAGACGAAGACCGCGATGACCCATCATGGGATTAAGCTCGTGCAGTGCCAGAATTTTGTCCTTTAACAATGAAAGCTCAATACCCAGTTCGGCAGCCAGGGCTTCGATATCGGGAGCCTCTGTCGGCAGGAATTCGTGCAGCGGAGGATCGAGCAGGCGAATAGTCACCGGCAGACCGGCCATCGCTTCGAAAATACCCTCGAAATCGGCTTGCTGGATCGGCAGGAGTTTAGCGAGTGCTTTTCTTCTGCTCTCTTCTCTGTCGGCCATGATCATCTGTCTGAAGAGGAAAATTCTTTCCTTGTCGAAGAACATGTGCTCGGTTCTGGTCAGACCGATACCTTTGGCACCGAGATTGCGGGCGATGGTGGCATCCTTCGGTGTATCGGCATTCGCCCGAACATCGATCTTTCTGATTTCATCGGCCCACTCCATAATCGTGGCGAAGTCACCCGTCAATTCGGCGTCAACCGTAGGCAGCATACCGGCATAAACGAAACCGGTACTTCCGTTGAGTGAAATTTCGTCGCCTTCCTGATAGCGTTTTCCGTTCTTATCCAGAATATAGCCTTCGCGTTCGTTAATCGTAATATCCGCGCAACCCGATACGCAGCATTTACCCATGCCTCTGGCAACAACCGCCGCGTGCGAAGTCATACCGCCGCGACCGGTTAAAATGCCTTGCGAACGATCCATGCCGGCGATATCTTCCGGGCTCGTTTCGAGTCTGACCAGGATAACTTTCTTACCGGAGTCCGCCATCTCTACAACGCGGGCTGCCGAGAAAGCGATGAGGCCGGTGGCGGCACCGGGCGAAGCGGGCAGGCCTTTGGCTATGGCTTCGGCCTTGGCCAGAGCAGACGGATCAAAGCCGGGATGAAGCAGAGTATCCAGTGAACCGGCACTGATCTTACTCAAGGCATCTGCTTTGCTTAAGATTCCTTCTTCCACCATATCGACCGCAACTTTTAAAGCGGCGGCAGCCGTACGTTTTCCGTTTCTCGTCTGCAGAATATAGAGTTTTCCACGCTCGATCGTAAACTCCAGATCCTGCATATCTTTATAGTGGTTCTCGAGTAATTTGGCGATGTCATGGAACTGCCGGTATACATCGGGCATGATCTCATCGAGTCTGGCCAGCGGCATGGGGGTTCTCACACCCGCAACCACATCTTCTCCCTGGGCATTGATCAGGAACTCGCCGTAAATCGCATTTTCTCCGGTAGAAGGATTACGACTGAAAGCAACACCTGTTCCGGATGTATCGCCCATATTGCCGTAAACCATCTCCTGTACGTTAACCGCTGTACCCCAACTGGAAGGAATATTATTCTGGCGACGGTAATAGATCGCTCTATCGTTATTCCAACTGCGGAAAACGGCTTCGATCGTGGCAAGCAACTGTTCGTGTGGATCTTCCGGGAATGCAGCGCCCTTCTTTTCTTCGTAAACGGTCAGGAAACGTTTGACCAGTTCCTTCATATCATCGGCATCCAGATCGGTATCCAGGGTCACTTGCTTTTCGGCTTTCAGGCGATCCAGTTCTTCCTCGAAATGTTCTTTGCTTATATCCATGACGACATCCGCAAACATCATGATCAGTCGGCGATAGCTGTCATAAGCAAAACGAGCATTCCCGGTCAGTTCGCTCAAGCCTTTTACGACCTCGCTGTTCAAACCAAGATTGAGAACCGTATCCATCATGCCGGGCATGGAAGCTCTGGCTCCCGAACGCACCGAGACCAGCAGAGGGTTGGCAGGATCTCCCAGTTTTTTCCCTTCTTTCTTCTCGACTTCTGCCAGCGCGAGTTTTACTTCGCCGATGATTTCGGGGGCGATCGTCTGACCGTCCTCGTAATAACGCGAACAAGCCTCGGTGCTGATTGTGAAGCCGAACGGTACGGGCAGCCCGAGATTGGTCATTTCGGCTAGATTGGCACCCTTACCGCCTAGGAGATTACGCATGTCTGCACGGCCCTCTGAGAAAAGATAAACGTACTTAGGCATATAAATCCTCCTTAAAAAATAATAGCCGGCACAGTTGTGCCGGCTATAAGCCTCAAAAGTCAAACTTACCCGTAAAATGCTCTTCGAGCCGGGCAATCGGTATTCTGATTTGTTCCATACTATCGCGTTCGCGCACGGTGACGCAGTTATCTTCGAGTGAATCGAAGTCAAATGTCACGCAGTAAGGCGTGCCGATTTCGTCTTGGCGTCGATATCTTTTTCCAATGCTTTGACGGTCATCGAGCTCCACGTTCCAATACTTGCTGAGTCGGGCGGCAATCGGTTTACAGGCATCGGTCAGCTTGGCCGATAAGGGCAGGACAGCCACTTTCACGGGAGCCAGTGCCGGATGGAAACGAAGGACGGTTCTGCTCTCGCCGTTATCGAGTGTTTCTTCGTCATAAGCCGCACACAGGAAAGCCAAGGCTACACGGTCCGCGCCCAGGGACGGTTCCACGACATGGGGCAGATATTTCTCGTTGGTCTGAGGATCGAAATATGTAAGATCCTGACGAGAGTGCTCCATATGTTGCTTCAGGTCGTAGTCGGTACGCGAGGCAATACCCCAGAGCTCTCCCCAACCAAAGGGGAAGAGGAACTCCAGATCGGTGGTTGCATCCGAGTAGAATGACAATTCTTCTTCACTGTGGTCGCGACTGCGAAGAGAATCCGCAGGAATGCCCAGATTCAGGAGCCATTGCTGACAGAATTCCTTCCAGTATCGGAACCACTCGAGGCTGCTGCCCGGTTGACAGAAGAACTCGAGCTCCATCTGCTCGAACTCGCGTGTTCTGAATGTGAAGTTACCCGGCGTGATTTCGTTTCGAAACGACTTACCGATTTGGGCCACGCCGAAAGGAATTTTCTTTCTCATCGAACGCTGGACATTACGATAATTGACAAAAATACCCTGAGCCGTTTCGGGACGTAAATACAACTCGGACTGACTGTCCTCAGTTACGCCCTGAAAGGTTTTAAACATCATATTAAACTGGCGAACATCGGTAAAATCCTTTTTACCGCAGCTCGGGCAGGGAATTTCGTTATCGCGTATATAAGAAATCAACGCGGCATTTTCCCAACCGTCAACCGTGAGTTCGATGCCCTGTTCGGCATTCCAGTCGTCGATCAAGTTATCGGCACGAAAACGCGAGCGGCAATTCTTACAGTCGGTCAGCGGATCGGTAAAAGAAGATAAATGACCGGAAGCCTCCCAGGTTTTGGGATTCATCAGGATCGCCGCATCGAGGCCGACGTTGTACTCGTTTTCGCGCACAAACTTCTGCCACCATGCCTGCTTAACATTATTCTTCAGTTCAACGCCGAGAGGACCGTAGTCCCACGAATTGGCCAAACCGCCGTAGATTTCGGATCCGGGAAAGATAAAGCCGCGATTCTTGGCGAGTGCGACAATCTTATCCATGGTCTTCCATTCAGGCATACTTAAGCCTCCTCCGTATCTTCGTCATCGGTTAAATCCAAATCGTCTGTCAAGTCCAAATCATCTTCATCGACAACGCCTTCAAGTTCGGCCAGTCCTTCTTCATCGATCTCGAGCTCGGCATCGGATTCGTCGCCGTGATCATCGCCGGCTGTTTCTTCCTTAAGCGTGCCGTCTTCGTTCAGATCTTCCTGGTCGTAAATTTCTCCGTCGTCGCCGAGAATCTTGATTAAAGAAGGACGGGGTGCAGGGGCTTCCGGTTCGGCGACCGGCTGTACCACCTGGACCTGCTGAAGGAGGTCAAAGGTCATATCATTATCGGCATCGCGCTCGGCAGCCAGACGCTGGGCCTCGATTTCTGGTCTGATCGGAATCACCGGCTGGTGATCGCCGGGGACACCTACCACGGCCGATTCCGCGACTTCTTCGCTGGCCAGGGTAACCAGATTCGGAGATTCCGAATTGATCATGGGCTGAGCACCGTCAACCAGTTGACGGGCTCGCTTCGCAACAAGAACCGCCAGGGTATAGCGATTCTCGGTTTTCGGCAGTAATTCATCTAAGGGTGGTTTATTCAGCATGACGGCCTCCTGTATTTTGAACGAATAAGCGAGTCCATCTATCGCTTACCGGGTTCATGGCTTTGAATTTATTATGTCATTAAGCACGCAGCGGGCCTTATGAACATATAACGTTTTGATTTTACCTGTTAATAATCATTTGTTCAATTCCTTTTAAATTCGCGGCCAAATGTTGTTCGGCCTCCAGAATCGACAAAATCAAACGGGCTGTTTCCTGGACATCATAGTTTACCAGAATATATTTGAATTTCCCAGCCTGACTAATCTCATGTACGGCTTTTTCCATTCGTCGTTCGATGGTCTCGGAGTCTTCGGTACCTCGTCCGACTAAACGGCGGCGCAATTCGGTAAAACTCGGCGGGAGCAGGAAAATACCAATGGCTTCCGGGAAGTTCTGAATGGTTTGTAGCGACCCCGGCACGGTAACGTCCATGATCACATTGATACCCTGAGACATCTTTTCGAGGATAGGTTCGCGCGGCGTGCCGTAGTAATTTCCGCAGTACTCGTCAAATTCCAGGATGTCTCCCCGACTGAGCAGCAGTTCGAACTCTTCTCTGGTACGGAAGTAGTACTGAACACCTTCCGCCTCCATCGGCCGCGGCTGTCTTGTTGTCACGGACACCGAGTGCACGAGTTTATCGGTCAGCTCCATTAAAGCATCGATTACCGTGCCCTTTCCTACTCCCGAAGGTCCCGAAAGGCAGATAACCACGCCTTCAGGCTGAATTTCAAAATTAGTATTACCAGTCAATCTATTCTCGTCTCCCACCAAAGAAGGTACCTCTGTCTACTGTCAAAGTGAATGTGTTGAGTAGCTAGTTATTCTGCCACATCATCGCTGTTTTGTCGTTCGCTATCGTTACTGATTCGGGCATCAAGATCCTCGGGGGATAAAGCAGATAGAATCAACTGATCGCTATCCATGACCAAAACGGCTCTGGTTTTCTTACCGGACGAAGCATCGATCAAGGCGCCGCGATCCCGGGCATCCTGAATCATGCGTCGAACCGGAGCGGAATCGGGACTCACGATCGCGATGATACGCGAACCGTTAACCATATTGCTATATCCAATTTTGATAAACTCGCTGCTCAACTTTATTACCTTCCAAAACTCTTTTCAAATACGGCTCTATCCAGGTGTATATCGTGCCTGTTTACTCGATGTTCTGTACTTGCTCTCTGATCTTCTCCAAAATCGATTTCATTTCGACCACGGCTGTCGTGATCGCCAGGTCATTGGCCTTCGACCCGATCGTATTGATTTCACGGTTAATTTCCTGAATCAAAAAATCCAGTTTCTTACCGTTACTGCCGTCGGCATCCAGAATCTCGTCGAGAGCATTCAGGTGACTTTCGAGGCGAACCAGTTCTTCGTCTACGCTCGCCTTATCGGCGAAAACCAGCACCTCGGCCGCCAGGCGGCTCTCTGTGAAGATTTCGCCTGCCCGTTCGCCCAGAAGCTGTTCGACTTTCTCTTTCAGACGATCCTGATAAGCCGAGATCACCTCGGGAGCACGCTCGAGTACTTTTAAACGATAGGCACGGAGCTTACCTGCTTTTTCGCGAATGTCATCGCGCAGCCACATTCCTTCGGCCGCCCGCATTTCCAGAAGATTATCCAGCGCTTCCTCGCAAGCCGCATTCAGCAGTTCCTGCCAGAAATCTATATCCGTTTCATTTTCGGCTGATTTTAGAACATGCGGCAGGGATGCAATCTGTTGCGCATCAGGCATATATGTATAGGGCGCGCCGATCTCGCTGGCAATCAGATTGATCGCATTCGCATAAGATTTGGCCAGGGGTAAATCAGCTTCGATCATCTCCGAACCTGCCGACTGTCGACTCCAGGAGACGCTGACCTCAAGCTTGCCTCTGGCAACTTTCTTCTGACATAGTTGACGTAAGCCAAGTTCCAGGCTCGACAAATCGCGAGGCATCCTCACTTGTACATCGAAAAAGCGATTGTTGACCGACTTTATGTCGACGCTCACTTTGGAATCATCTTTTTCGGCGACACCTCGTCCGAACCCGGTCATACTGTTCAGCATGCAATCCTCCAACAAATGTTAAGTTTCTGTTAAATCAGAATCATTATAGCCCTTTGCTTCGAAGTAGGGCAAGCAGGAGACCCGATCGCTTGCTCCGTACAGCAGTAAAGGTTTGAAATCCAGGAAATCACAGGCCGTATTTTTATATGAAATTCCATTTAACATTCCGTTAAACGAAAAGTGCGGCGACTTCCCGTGTACATGTCCGTAAATACATGCCGTCACGCCGTACTCTTCGAACAGATCCGTCACTTCGGTGGGCTTTCCCCGGGGACCGAGCGGCGGATAATGCGTCGTCGCAAGTAAAGCCTGATCCTTGTCCCTCAGTTTGGCGGCGGCTTCCAGACTCAAACGAAGCCGGATCAGCTCGCGGCGGTATATTTTCAAATCCTGCTGCGTAAAATCCCGATCTTCCGGCAGCAGCCAGCCTCTCGTATTGGCCACAACCACGTCTTCCACGAGAAAAGCATTATTACGCATGAAGGAGATGCTGTGAAGACCTTCTTCGGCACAAAGCGCATCCAGCTTGCTCAGCGAGTTCCACCAGTAGTCGTGATTACCCCGACCCAAGAGCTTTTTCCCGGGTAGAGCATGGATAAAAGCCAGATCCGGTAATACCTCCCTGAAATTCATCCCCCAGGAAATGTCACCGGGCATAAGAACCGTATCGTCTTCCTTGACGACCGCGATCCAGTTTTCCCGGATCATCTCCGGATGATTCATCCAGTGCGATCCAAAAACATCCATCGGTTTATCACTGGCAAAGGAAAGATGCGGATCAGATAAAGCCCAGATACTCATGTCTGCTCACCTTCTTCCGGATGAAAATGAAGGTAGATCGAACGTGCCTGCTTCTCTCCTAAACCGGGAACCTTCTCGACTAGTTCTGCCACGCTCGCTTCGCTGATATTCTTGATCGATCCCATCGCCTGCAACAAGGCCTTTCGTCTGGCCGGTCCGATACCCGGAATACTCTCCAGCTTGAACTTTGTTTGTCGTTTGCTTGCGAGTTTTTTCTGATACCTTCCGGCGAAACGATGTGCTTCGTTTTGGATCGCCGTAATCATGCGCAGCACGCGAAAGATCTGTTCTCTGTCCAAAGCGGAAAGATCGACTTCCAGACGGGCCACGCTCTCGTCAAATTCAGCGACATGTCTACCGGAATCCGCAGCTCCGCCGTTATCGCCGATACCAACAGATCTGGCCAGTTCGACGATTTGGCCGGAAGGCAGGGCCAGTCCCCGGGTCCGATGCCGCCGGTCTTTCACCATACCTGCCAAAGGTATATCAAGTTTTCGCTCCGCCAGCAGCCGGCTGATCACGGCCACATGCTGCAGGCCGCCGTCCACCAGGATAAGATCCGGTTTTTTACCAAAACGCTCTTCTCCCAAATGATCCAGTCTTCGACCGATCGCTTCGTATAGCGAGGCGTAATCGTCTTGTCCTTCCACCTGCTTGATCTTGAACTGACGGTAATCCTTCTTGGAAGCTTTCCCGTGTGTAAAAACAATCATGGAACAAGCCTTGTCATCCGCGCCGAGGTTGGCGATATCGTATGCTTCGATTCGTGCCGGTGCTTCGGGGCACGACGTGAACTCACCCAGTAAGCGAAGTCCTTCGTCGATTGCCTCCTGAGAACTGCCGCTTAAAAGCCGGCGACGCCTGAGTGTCTCGGCCGCATTCTTATTGGCCATGTCCAGAATCTGACGCTTGCTGCCACGTTCGGGCACATGAAGCGTGACTTTTCGACCGGCAAGTTCGCTTAGCGATGTTTCCAGCTCGAGCGAACCTTCTTCATCCAAAGCCGTACCCAGCAGAATCTGCCGGGGTACAAAAGCAGCTTGAGGATAATACTGACTGATAAAAGCCGTCATAATTTCGCTGTCCGTGTCTGTACCCGCATCGAAGAAAAACGTAGAGGTGCCGGTGATTTTTCCGCCGCGAACCTCGAGTTTCAGAATGCAAATCTCTACCGGGCCGCGCTCGATGCCCAGTGCATCAGCGTCGAAATCCTGTGAGGATACGGCCGTTTGCTGTCGGCTGAGCACTTCGAGAGAACGGATTCGATCCCTTACCCGGGCAGCCTTTTCAAACTCCATGTTTTCGGAAGCAATCTGCATCTCTTCTTTCATTTCACTGATGATGCCGTTATAACGGCCGCGCAGGAAATCGACGACATCCTGCATGACGCCGCGATATTCTTCTGCCGAAACATCGCCGCGACAAGGGCCGATACAACGATGAATAAAGTAGTTGAGACAGGGACGCTCTTTTCCAACATCACGGGGGAATTCGCGTCTGCAGGTCTTCATCGGGAAAATATCGTGCAGTGTTTGAATGGCACGATTGACATCTCCGTTGAGATAAGGCCCGAAGTACAAAGCTCCGTCCTTCTGATCCGGGCCGATGCGATAAGCCTTCAAAACCCTGGGATAGAGCTCGTTCATCGTTATCTTTATGTAAGGATAATCGTGATCATCCTTCAGAAGAATATTATAGAAAGGTTGATAGCGCTTGATCAGATTGGATTCGAGCACGAGTGCTTCGAGCTCATTTTGAGCCACAAGATAATCGAAATCACGAATGTTATCGATCATTACAAGGACCTTGACCGATCCTTTGGGATTAGCTGTGAAATAACTACGCAGGCGATTGCGCAGGTTAATGGCTTTTCCGACATAAATAACAGAGCCCGCGGCATCCTTCATCAGGTATACCCCAGGGCTCGTCGGAACCAAATCCAATCTGGCATCGAAAGGCTGCTGCCGTTCGTTCTCTGTCAAATTGTCCTCCTATTTACGAATAAATGAACATAACCTCATATCTGCTCGGATCCTGCCTGATGAAAAAAAACAAACAAGAGCAGAATTAAAGTTGATGTAGCGTTTATTCAAATGACAAGACGATTTAAAGCTGCGGGCTCAATAGATAATTGGCAACGCTCTCGACAGCTTCTTCGGCGTCACTGCCTTCGGCCGAAATCTCGACTTCCATTCCGTTTTCGATACCCAGAGACATGACACCCAAAAGACTCTTCGCATTGGCGCGACGGTCGCCACGGGTAAGCCAGATACTGGAATTGAAAACAGAAGTCTTCTGAATCAGGACGGCGATAGCCTTCATGTGCATCGATTCATCACAGTTAAATACTACAGTACGTTTGATCATCGCTATATTTTCCTCCAAACCGGTCCCCCCGGTAGAGATGTCACTTTCGAGCCGTTTCAGCCGTTTATACTGACAGTCTCCTTCATGCCGGTGTGCAAGAAGTATGTGGTTCTATTGCATCCGGCGAGTTAATAAAAGTATAACCAAGCCTTTTATGCTTGTCAATCTAAACAAGAGGAATGCACCTCACTTGTGCTATTTGTATATAAAATCTATAAACGAGACGATTTAACGCTTCAGATTTGGTGAACTTGCTATTCTTGAAGCGATTTGCTCATCAGAAGTGCGTCATCCGCGTACTCGGGATAATATCCTTTTATTTCTCCTACGAAGGAAAAACCGCAACTGAGATAAAGCCCCTGAGCTTCCTTCTTCTTTTTCGCCACTTCCAACGTGACCAGACGTATATCATCCTTTTCCATTTCAGATAAGGCCTGATTCAGGAGTGCTCTGGCAATTCCTTTTCTGCGCCATCCCGGATGCACGGAAACATTGAGAATATCAGCCTGATCCAGAATTTGCCACCATGAAATATAAGCAAGAATATACTCTTTATGAGCACGAGAGGCAGAAGCCAGAAGAAAAAAGGAGCGCTCCGGATGATCGAATTCTTCGTCCAGCTGCTTGGCAGACCAGGGTTTGCGAAATGTAATCCGTTCCAGTTCGGCCAGGGCAGGTACATCACGACGCACTGCCTTTCGTATCTGCCAGGAAATATTGGCATGATACTCCAGCGTATCAGACCAGCTGCTGTCGAGAAAAGGATTTAGTACCATCTCAGACCTCGATCCCCAATTGCTTTTCTGCGGATGTCAACGATAAATACGACGCAGATAGCAAAGACGCATCCACCGCCGAATCGGGTTTTTCCTCGAGTAAACGCAAGGCCAGTTCAGCAGCGGCGCCTGCCAGAGGAGCACGGTCTCTTGTATAGTGAAGTGAAATTCCCGCGTCTTCCAAGCGCTCTGAAAAAGGAGGCCAGATTTCGGCAACAGTACTGGCATCACCGCTGACGATGATGGTACGGGGACGTTTTTCCTCTTCGATTTGAAGGATACGAACGGCACATTCCTCCAGACTGATCAAGTCTTCTTCAAGCAATACCTGATCGTTTTTCCAAAGCCCGATGAAAGCTCGTTTATTGCGTGCATCGATCATAGGTAAGACCGCCTGATCCAGCGAACGATATGCTTCTGCCATAACGGCCAAGGATGACAACGCTACGACTTTAAGTCCCGTTGCCACGGCCAGACCCTGAGCAGTCGCAATTCCGATACGCAAGCCGGTGAAGGAACCGGGGCCGACGGTTACGGCCAGATAATCCAGATCACCAAGAGATGTATCACTCATGCTCAACACGGCATCGATAGCCGGCATTATCTGAGTCGAGTGCGTGCGTCCCATGTCCAGCTTGATTTCCGCGGCAATGCGTCCATCCAGAGCAACAGCCGCCGAACAGACAGGTCCCGATGTATCGATTGCTAATATCTTCATACCTAATACCTTAACTTCCACATGAGTCTGTTTCATAATATCGATTGGAAAACAGAACATTCCATTTAGAGCAATTCCAAACCGCTTATACTTCCCTCTTTGATTGCCTCGATTAAATGTTCGGGAATCCCCGAAAACTGCGGGAGGTCGGGCCAGTCCATATCGATTTGGCGAGGCGATAAGTCAAGAGGTAACTCGATTTGAATGGCGGCTGAGTCTCCGCCGGGTAAATCTTGATCCGCATCGCCGTCTTCTTGCTCGTCTGATCGGACGAAATAAAGCTGTATTGCATCCGTCGGGAGAGCCGGGCGAACCAGAGATGCCCATTCAATCATGCATATTCCCCCTCTTGCAAAGTACTCATCCAGTCCGGCATCGAAAAAAGCTTCGGCCGAAGGCAGACGATACGCATCCATGTGATAAAGAGGAAGTCTGACATCCTCGTCATCGTATTCGCTGACAAGCGTGAATGTCGGACTGCTTACATGGCCACGGTAACCCAGACCCTCGGCAACTCCCGCAACAAAATGTGTTTTTCCGACGCCCAAATCACCATCAAGCGCTAATACACAGGAAGGCAGGTTGGCTCCCAGGAAGCGACCTAAAGATACGGTAGCGTATTCGTTTCGAGAAATAATTCGCAGATGCATAAATTTAACCAAATAATACCTGCCATAATGGAGGTCCCAAAATAATCAGACCAATGACAACCGATACGATCGAGGCGAATAAAACAGCCCCTGCGGCGATATCTTTGGCGGCCTTGGCCAGAGGATGATAGTGCTCGTGACTGGCCAGATCAACATTTTTCTCCAGCGCCGTATTAATCAGTTCCAAGCTGATAACCAGTGAAATGCTGAGAATCAGTACGGCCCAGCGAAGTGCATCAAGCCTGAGCACGGCAGCCAAAATGAGGACGAGTGAAGCGATTGTCAGCTGGATTTTGAAATTCCGGTCGTAGACCGCCTGGCGAAAACCCCAGGCAGCGATGCGCACGGACTTGATGAAACTGCGATTGCCGTTCAATATCTCATCCGTATCGATCTCTGTTTGAGAAAATAAAGATATTTTATCTCCCTGATCGGAATCGGGCTTTAAATCCTTCATACATACCTCTTCTGTCCGGAATCAATGTACGACTTTCGGCAACTGTATGCTCATTGTATCATGTTTAACCATAGCTTCGAGCTAGAGCTTATTACCAGTATTCACATAGAAAAGGCGAAAAGCCATAACAGCCTTTCGCCTCTCGTTTTGCATACTTGCTTTGATTGTCCGAAGCCTGAATTAACGCTTGGAGAACTGTGAAGCCTTACGAGCCTTTTTGAGACCGTATTTCTTACGCTCCTTCATACGCGAATCACGTGTGAGGAAACCGGCTTTCTTCAGATCAGCGCGGTAGGCCTCTGCATCGGCTACGTTCAGAGCACGAGCGATACCATGACGGATCGCACCGGCCTGACCGCTGAGTCCGCCGCCTTCGACCTTAACGAGAACATCAAACTTGTCGAGCGTGTTGGTCAAAACCAGGGGCTGACGGATGATGAGCTTCAGGGTCTCGAGACCGAAATACTCTTCGATGTCCTTACCGTTAACCGTGATTTTACCGTTACCGGGCAGGAGACGAACACGGGCAACAGCGTTCTTACGACGGCCGGTACCCCAGAAATAAACTTTCGCAACTTTAGCAGACATTTATAATTCCTCCCCTTACGCCTTGATATCCAGAACCACAGGCATCTGTGCTTCATGCGGGTGCTCGCTGCCGGCGTAAACCTTCAACTTTTTGATCATCTGACGACCAAGAGCGTTTTTCGGCAACATGCCCTTAACGGCCAGCTCGATGACACGCTCGGGACGCTTCTGAATCATGGTGTTGAAGTTACTTTCCTTCAAACCGCCCGGATATCCGGTGTGGTAAGAGTAAATCTTATTCTGTGCCTTATTGCCTGTAACCTTAACCTGTTCGGCGTTAATGACGATAACATAGTCACCGGTGTCCAGGAAAGGTGTGTAGGTGGGCTTGTTCTTGCCCATCAGGACCATAGCGATCTCTGTTGTGAGACGGCCCAGTGTCTTACCGGCTGCGTCTACCACATACCAGGCGCGCTCGATCTCTGAACCCTTCGCCATATATGTACTCATGCTTTATACCTCCATTACTGTCTGCCATCCGATCCCAATAACATGCAGACAAATGACATACCTTCGTAAAATGCTTGTTCATTCTAGCACCTTTCAAAAGGATGTCAAGCTCTTTTTTAAATTATGTGAATATTCCTGCCAATTCCGACGTTTTTCGACGTTTTTCAGCGTTTTCTAAAAATCAGGACTCTTCTCCGCTCCGGTTCTCGGGCTCACTTTCTGCCGCAGTCTCATTCGCGAGCTCCGTTTCACCGGATTCATTTATCTCATCATCCTCGACCGGCTCGGGGAAAGCAGTTTCACCTTCATCGCCCGAGGACTCCGGCTCGCGCTCATGGTAAGCTACCATCTCCGCGGCTGCTTCTTTTGCTGTCAATACAGAGGTGTTGTCCGCAGCCTCGACAGCTTCGATATCCGCAAGCGCCGGCGTGCGGACCGTGTTGTGTTCGACACGAGTCTGACGCCCTGCATCCGCCATATGATTCGTGCGTGCCCGGGCTTCCATCTCGCGACGTTGACGAAGGGCGAGGGATGCGCGCATCTCCTGTTCCCTGCGCTTACCGGCCATATTTCTCCAAATAAGCAAGGCAATCAGGAGAATTAAGATACCAAAGAGCGACAGCATCACGCCGATCCAAAAACCGGGGGGTGTATATTTCAGTTCGATCTCATGGGTACCGGCAGGAAGTTCCAAACCACTGAGACCCTTGGCTACGCTGACGAGCTCTTGTTCGACACCGTTTACCGTCGCAACCCAGGACTCGTCATAAGGCATGGACAAGAAGAGTACGCCGGCTTCGGCAGCCGTCACACGGCCTTTGACTTTTCGCGAGTTATAACTGCTGATCTCCAGATTACCCGCAGCCAGCTTTTCCATGGTTCCGGTATAAACCTCTTCGTTGAGCGCGGCGGCTGAAATCTTGAAGCGGCCGCCTTCATTGGCGGCGATATTAACTTTTATGCGAACCGTCTCTCCGGCTTCGACATAGCCGAGATCGAAGATTTCCGGCTTATTGATGCTTCTCGTATCGTCGAAAACAATGGAGTTGCTTTCGGCGTTTTGAACCGGGCTGTTAACAGTCGCATAAACACTCATGCTGAAAACCGTATCGATATGGAAGAAAACATGGCGGCCGACCGGATTATCGATGATCAAGGTAATCTCGGAACTGTCATCTGCCACGCTCGGGACATAAGCATAGCCTCCGCGCAGGCTGCCGTTGTCATCGTTCATGTTAATCGCCGATTCCGTCACGATCTCCAGCGGATCGAAGATGCTCTCGCTGCCGGCGGCTTTAGCCGCGAAATCGTCTTGAATCTGGAAAGGGGTTCCGCTCGTGACATTCCAGTTATGGATCGAAGGAGACACCATGAATCCCAGTGAAAGGGCATAAGGATTGCGATAGCTGTACAGACTGCTGCCGCTGTCCATTTTTTCGAGTAAAGGATCTCTAATTGCTTCGTCCTTGTTGATCAGGTACTCGATTCCGAAAATCGAGTTCAGAAGCGGAGTCGAAGACATGTATTTGTAGGAATTGATGTTGTTGCCGTGGTATCCGAGTTTTCGCATTAAGCGCGCGGTTTCCTCATAGCTTGTCGAAGAAAATATCGTAAAGCCTTTATAGCCGTAAAGAGCCGGGCTATTTGTAGTTTTCTGCTGGATCAGCTCCGTACGATAAAAACTCTCGTCGCCTTCGATATCTGCAATCCATGCAAGCTCGTCGCGAACCTCGTCGAAATCACCGTTAAAAGAAGAACGGCGCGTGTAACTCTCGTTGATATGAATCGTCGTGATCGTGACGATCGTATTGACCAGAATCTCGGCAACCATGACCACGGCCAGTGCCTGCATCACGAAACGAAACGTCCTTTGCTTGTTACGAAGTAAAGACAAAGCCGCCGTCAGAAGTATCAGGAAGAACACAGACACCATCGCGGTCTCGTGATCCACCTCTTCGGGGATCAGGCGTTCGGCCATCACGATATAAATAATCCCTGCCATCGGCCCGATCGCCAGTTGAGTCCCCGACATCTCCTTGAGGCCGGAGAACGCACGATACATCATAATCACAAGAACAAAGGAGTAGACAAAGGCATAACGATAAGGCAGCTGATTCGGATAATGCATGCCATGCCAAATGAAATTGAGCATATTCGAGTTGAAACTGATGTAAAGGAAGGCCATGATCGCCAGGTGCGCCAGTTTTTCGCTCAGACGGATGTTCTTCGCCATGACATATACCGGCAGAAGAATAAAGACGATCAGACCCATGTAGATATTGGGCAGACCGCTGCGTATCTTGGGTTCCATGTCGATTAGATGGCGGGCGATAAATTCAAAGAAATCAAAACTGAGGCGCCATGTGCTCGGGAAGGCATCGTCCGTGGCGGAGGTAATCTGCAGCGCCAGGTAGGTAGGCAGCGACATGAAAGCCGATATCAGACCACCGAGTAAGGAAGCACCCGCAAACTGACTCAAGCGGCGGAAGAAATAAGCCGGTTTATTCAGTACCGCCCGATCGATGTCCGGAGACACGGAAACATAGAGCACAAAGAAATACAAAGCCGTGAACATGCAAATAAACAAGGCGATGTAGTAGTTGAAAATGATGGCAAAGGACAAACTCACGACGTATAAGACGAAGCGGCCGTCTTTGATCAGGCGATACATGCCCGTTATAATCAAGGGCAGCATGATGATGGGGTCCAGCCACATGATATCCCAGGAATACGCCAGCATGAAGCCGGATAAGGCGAAAGCCGTACTCATCAGAATCTGGCCCCAGTCAGTTGCGGTTTCCGATCCGTATGTCACGCGAGACGGCTCTTTAGCCGCTATCGTACGAAGACCATAGGGAGAATAAACTTCCCGCAACATATAAGAAAAACCAAGACCGATCAGACCGATCTTCAGCAGGGTTAAAACCGTTACCGCTTCACTCAGGAAATTCGGCGGGAACAATAGCATCAGAACATTTAGCGGAGAGGCCAGGTAATAGGCCATCAACGCATAAAAATTCATGCCCAAACCACCGTTCCAGGAGTAAAAAACGGAATCGAAATTCAGCATTTTGGTTCGCAGTTCCGCCAGGAAGGGAGCGTACTGATGATACAAGTCGATGGTCAAAGGCGTCGTGTCTCTGACCGGCCACATGCCCTGAGCGGCGAAGGCAACCGTCATAATAATAAACGGGAAGAAAAAGGACATAAAAAGGGTTCGCGTCGGACTCATGGGCAAGCCGGATCGCTGCATGCGACGGTTTTTCTTCTCCATGCGTTTTGATTCGCGTTTCTCGATACGCGCCAGATCCTGCAGGCTTCGTTTCCCGCCGGCGATATTCGTTATACCGCTATCTCGCGTTCCCGGCCGGACCGTATGCCTGACAGCGGCTTGTCCCTGATTCTCTTCGATATCTGTAGATTCGCTTTTACTTTTTCGCTTCAATCGATCGTTCTTAGACTGCAAACATCTATCCTCCGTCCAATACATTGGATTTATTATATCTAAAGCTCTTCGTCCTTAATAGCCAATATCAAGTCATATGCCGCATTCTTTGAAAAGCCGAATTCCTTTACTAATACAGTTATCAGGCTTCGTTGGGTTGCACCGTTTGCCAATTCACGGCGCACCATCTGCCTGATTTCATCAGTCATATCTTCTCCGGCTGCCGGATTCGCGGCATTCGTTCTCTCCGCCCAGGCGCTTTTGCCTTCCAGAATTAAGGTAAATTCTCCGCGGGCTCCCACTTCGCGCAGGTAATCCAGTAAAGAGCTCACGTCAAAACGAAGATATTCCTCGTAGCGCTTGGTCAGTTCCCGACCGGCAACGATGCGTCTGCCGCCCAATCCGGCGGCAATCAGGTCCTCGAGCGTACGCTCCATGCGATGCGGCGCTTCGTAAAGAATAACGGTACTCGGCTCTGCCGAAACCCTCTCGACGGCTTCTTTTCTCGGACGGCCTTTTATCGGTAAAAAACCTTCAAAGAAAAACCGTCTGCTGTCCAGACCGGAGGCCGCCAGAGCGGTCATCGCCGCCGTCGGCCCCGGTATGACGGATACCTTTTGGCCGGCTTCGGCCACAAGCGCGACCAACGCTTCCCCCGGATCGGATATAGCCGGCATACCGGCATCAGAAACCAAGGCCAGGGTTTCGCCTGCAAGTAAAAGGGCCAGCAGTTCCGGCCCCCGCTTCGCTTGATTGTGTTCATGGTAACTGATCAACCTTTTCTTGATCCCCAGCCGGCTCAGTGAAAGTGCCGTTACCCGGGTATCTTCGCAGGCGATTCGATCTACTCTCTCGAGTACTTCTCTGGCCCGGCTCGATAAATCACCCAGATTACCCAAAGGCATGCCAACTACGTACAGGCAGCCGGCTTGCAGAATATCGTCATGATCTGTCATGTATTCACCTTGATGTATTTCATCTTTCATATCACATACCCGCACTCGTCAATTTCGGGCGCCATGCCGGCATCGTAAAGATTTTCCATGAGTTTTTCTTCCGGTAAAATCTGCGGGTTTCCATATATTGCATTCATCTGCTCGGCATAAGATCCGTCGGTGTTTCTAACGACTAATTGCGGTTTTACTTGAAATCCTCCTGATCTGCCGTCTTTGGTTGCCGTGATTAAAACCAGCCCCGCAGCGGCTCTCTCGTAAGGTACGACCATTGTCATTTCCGAGGGCATTAATCGAACCTTCTCCAAGGCCCGGAAAATATCCACCAAACGATCCGGCCGGTGGATAAACACAAATTTCCCCTTGGCTTTCAATAACTTCGAGGCGGCAGCGGCCATTTCTTCAAATGTTATGGCAATTTCGTAACGAGCAATCAGACGTTCGGCTTGCAGAGGATCCGTGGCAAATAACTGCTCTTCGCGTTCGTTTGCGACACCGTAGGGCGGATTCGCAATAACGAAATTATAACTGTTGGGAATCAGTTCCTCCGGCCAGTCTTTCCGTTCGCAGGCCAAGGATCTGATGTCCCGGCACAGGACCGTCAGTCGATCCTCCATTCGATTCAGTTTGATATTGCGTCGCATGAGTTCGACTTGCCTGGCGGCCAGTTCGAGACCAATGCCGCGGGCTCCCGGAGACAAAGCGGCAAATAAAATGGACACGACCCCGCAGTGCGAACCAAACTCCACGAAGGAGCAGGCTCCGCGACGGTTCGCGTCCCATAAACCGGCGGCTTCATGAGCCAGAAGGATCGCATCTTCGCCGAAACGAAAGCCATCTTCCTTTTGAATTATACGCAGGCCCGAACGCTGCAGATCCTCGATGGTCTCATCGACATAACGAGGTAAAACCGGCTTGTCTTGCTTATCCTTAATATCATTCGTCATAAAACCTCGGCTGAAAATAGCTTGCTTGGGCCATTCGTTCCAACGTTCGGATTGCCTTCGACGCTTAAGGCTTCGGCAGATCCTCCGGCGATATCATATGCGGGATAAAACCGGGCGTAGCCGGCTTGCCGATACGTCTTCGGCGTTGTTTGGGAGCCGGCGCGGGAGTCTGATCATCCTTATCGGGCACATCAGCTTCGGCGTCTTTAACAGCGCCGCCTTCCCTGACCGCATCCCGGACTTTCGCGGATTTGGCGGTCGGCAGGCTGCTTGCCACGACAACAGATTCGTCATCCTCGGAGAGGTTTCGTGTTTTGGACGGGCATCCGCCTGAACAAGACGAAGCGCAGCAGGAAGCATCTTCGCTCTTTTCTGCCTCCACTGCCTTAACCGGCTCCTCTTCGTTTTTCTTCGCGACCTCGGGCTGACGTTTTCTGGCAGGCTTATTATAATCCAGTTCGTCGATCTGATAGCGATACAAATCGTCGGATTCATCTCCCAGTAAGCGAACGGTGACCGCCTCGGTCAGAAGATTGACATCCAGCACGGTCGCTTCGCCTCGGGGAGTGATAACGGTCGAACTGTTTCTGGGCGCGATGCGCTTGGTCTCGACATACTGATCCTGCTCGTATTTCAGGCAACACATCAGGCGACCGCAGCTACCTGATATCTTCGTCGGATTCATCGACAAACTCTGTGTCTTGGCCATGCGTACCGATACCGGAACGAAGTCGACCAGCCAGGAAGAACAGCAGAATTCTCTGCCGCAGATGCCCACGCCCCCGCTCATCATGGCTTCGTCGCGAACCCCGATCTGACGCAGTTCGATACGGCAACGAAATATAGCGGCCAGTTCCCGAACGATCTGACGGAAATCAACGCGGTCATCTGCCGTAAAATAAAACAGTAATTTCTGTCTGTCCAGGGTGTACTCGGCATCGACCAAACTCATCCCCAGGTCAAACTCTTCTATCTTGGACCGGCAGATACGAAATGCTTCTTTCTCATCTTCCGTATTCGCCTCGTAAGCTGCGATATCTTCTTCGGTTGCTATGCGTAAAACAGGCAAAAGGGTTCCGAAGAGATGTCTTTCTTCGCGAAGCTTTCCGCCGTCCGCACAAAAACCCAGCTGTAATCCTTTATTCGTCTCCACTACCACCATATCGCCGGTTTGAACCTTCAAGCCTCTCAGTTCGAAGTCATAAACTTTTCCTATACCGTGGAAGCGAACACCGACTACTTCAGGCATTCTATTCTCCTTTTATGTCATCTACGGATCCGACAGACCCGTAGATTCATGTCACAGATAAACTTAAACAGATAAATCGACAATCAATGGCCGGTGTTTATCAATCAGCTTCATCTGTTATTTTTCCCTATTGCAACTGTTTCATTAAATTCAAGAGCAAACGGGTCAAGGTCATCTCCACATTCGCATTCTGAGCCAATGCGCGCCTTGTATCGTTTACTGATGCAATTCCATCAAAAACAGCCTGGCTACCCGCCGTTATTATAGCATGTTCATCACGCTTGCTAAACTTTCGTTTCAATTGACTTGCCATGCCCTGATAGTGAGCCAGCTGGTCTCGATGCAGCAATTGAGCCGGATCTTCTGTCATCAGTAAGACGGCCAGATCTCTTAGCCAGCCTTCCATCAGGCTTAAAAACATATCCGAATGCTCTTTTTTATCAAGGAGGTATTTCACATCGGCGGTGATCACTTCCGCTTTCGATGCATTCGTCAGGCGGGACATCAGAGAAAACACATCTCTTCTGAGCTCGGGAAACCACTCGCTTCGCGCCAGAATCAGCGCCGTACCGGGTATGCCGCCGGAGGCGGGTAAGACGGCACGAATCAGTGCTTTATCATTTACTCCATGGCGTTCGAGGATCTTTTCCATATCCTGATCGCTGTAGCTGCTTAAGCGTATCTGCTGCATACGCGAAATCGTCGTTGGCAAAAGCTTGCTGACCTGACTGACCGTCAATAATATGAAAGCGTATTCATAAGGCTCTTCGAGCGTTTTCAGGATAGCATTCTGGGCCGTTTCCGCCAAATCATCTGCCTCGATGAGGTAGACTTTACGTTTTCCCTGTTGAGGTCTCATGGAAATATCAGATACGAGCTGTTCGCGAATCCGATCAATCGGTATATTTCGTTCTTTTCCCTCTGCGGCCAAATGACGAAAATCAGGATGCGTTCCGGCCTCGAACAGTCTGCAGGCCGAACAACGGCCGCAAGCCGCGCCGCTATGCGCGTCAACATCATGGCAGAGTAAACTAAGCGCGACCTGCTTCGCCAGTGTCCGCTTTCCTATGCCTTCCGGCCCTGTAAAAAGAAGAGCCTGGGTGTCCGTTTGAACACGCCAGGTCTCTAACATCCGTATTGCATCCATCTGTCCGACAAATGATGCTCCGGCTATCGTTCCTATCATTTATGCTCTCTCATCTGCTAAGCGCGGTAAAGACCAAGGATAATCCTTACATTTTCTCGAAATATTCGACGTTCAATACGAAGACCGTGGCGCCGCCTACCGTGACCTCTACCGGGAAAGGCACATACGAACCGCCGACATTCGAAGGAGTCAGATTCGTGTTGATCGCTGCCTTACGGGCACTGGAGTATTTACGAATGATATCCAACACGGCTTGCTGCTGCTCATCCTCGATAACAATCATCAATGTCGTGTTTCCCGATCTCAAAAAGCCTCCGGACGAATTCAGTTTCGTTACTCGAAAACCACTCTTATTGAGCTCAGCCATCAAACGCGGCGTATCCTCGTCATGGATAATAGCATACAGTAATTTCATAAGTCCCAGTCCTCCCTTAAAGCTTTCAGCATATCTTCTACCAGTTCATCCGTACTTCTATTCGCATCCACACGGCAAATCCGTTTTGGTTCCGTTTCCGCTAAATACAAATAGCCGTCTCGTACTCTCCTGCGGAAATTCACGCCTTCCTGATCCAGTCTGTCATCGGGCTTTTCGGCACGACCCGCCAATCGTCCGGCGGCTGTATCCAGATCCACATCAAGAAGAAATGTGCGGTCAGGGCGAAGGCCGCCCGTGGCCGTATCGTTCATCCGCTGAATCTGTTCGGTGTTGATACCACGGCCGAAACCCTGATACGCAACGGTTGAGTCTATAAATCGATCGCAAATGACAACCTTTCCGGATTCCAGTGCCGGTACGATTACCGTAGCCGTTAACTCGGCTCTCGCTGCTGCGAACAAAAACAATTCGCATACATCGCTCATTCCGGTATGCGCTTCATCCAGCAAGATAGATCGGATGCGTTCTCCTACCGCAGTTCCTCCCGGTTCTCTCAGAATCAATACATCTAACCCGAGCCGGCGAAGCTTATCCGCCAGGGCGTTTATCGCCGTTGTCTTACCCGAACCGTCGATTCCTTCTACGGTTAAAAACCTGCCTTTTCGCTGCATCTGCCTTCTCTTTCTAGTAAACCGATTATACCGCACTAATCAGATAAGGTAAACCAAATTGGTATCGTTTTCGAAGCGATTTATGCGGATTTTACACCAAATTTCAGAGGTATGACTAACTTTACTCGAAGCCGAGCGATATAGCTTTGATCTCCGCGATAACCAGCTCGATTTCTTTTTCAATCACAAGGTTGTCCAGACGGATATCTTCGGCTGTTTCCTCGACCTTCAGTTGATGGTCGAGTATAGTCGGTTTCTTCCGCGTGACAGCCTTCTGGTTGACTTGAAGCTTCTGCTTGTTGCGCGAATGAGCCTGGTGTTGAACGCGGGTGCCATCTTTATTCTCGCCGCTTTTCTTCTCGGCAGCGATTATAGTTTCCGGCTTGCGTTCGCCTTCCCGCCTGCGTTCGGTAGAAACTTTATCCTGTGACCTGTGAGTCTCGGCAGCTGCCGAAACAGCGTGGTCTCCTTCAAGCGAAGTTTTCGCGACGATTTTCGGCTCGTCTGCTTGTTTCGCCTTCTCTTCGCGCGCCAAAACGGTCTGCTCCGCCTGATTTTGATCGCGAGCGGGTTTATTGTGATTGCGATTTCGCTTACGGTTGCGATTACGTTTCGCCTGGCCGCCGGCTTCCGCGTTCAAATTCTTCTCGCGGTCCTGCGCCTGTCTGCTCTGTCCCTGTTGACTTGAAGCGCCCTGCTGGTTCGAACGATTTCTCGAGCGATTGGAAGAGCGAGCCTGATTGGACGATCTGTTCTCCTGACCGGAGGCTTGATTAGCTCCCTGGCGATTGGACTGACCGTCGCTGTCACGGAAATAGCCGCCTTCGCTTTCTCTGCGAGCCGACGCTCTACCCTGACCTCTGTTACGGCTGCGCTGACCTTGTTGACCCTGGCGCGGCGGTCTCTGACCATCGCCGCCCGCATTCTGACGCGGCGGACGCACGCGACGCTCGCCGTCTTTGGGCGTGCCGGCTGTCATGGTGCGCTCGGGCTGTTTTCCCTGCTGTGGTTGATCCGTCAACTTGTTCTGCCTCCCTAACTCTTATCGTGTATGCCGAAGGTGCATTTTGCTATCACCATTGTACCATGAAGATGAAAAAAGACTTATACACCGAACATTAAAGACATATAAGAAGGATAGGGCCATAATTTTTTTGGCATAATCGGTTCGATGCTGTCGACCACCTTACGCAGTTCCTGCATCGCCGGAATCACGTCTTCGCAACAGGCATCGGCTTTACTCTCGGAATCCGGGCATGCTTCAACCTTGGCAACGGCTTCCTTAAGCCTGGAGACGCGATCGTAAAGTTCGTCAACATAGGTGTTAAAGCTGTCCAGAATGGAATGTACGCCGCCCTTATTGCGATTTAAAGCCCTCTGCTGATACGTAATTTGTGTAAGGTCATAGATATATTCGACAACAGCCGGCATGATCTCTCTGGTGGTCATATCGATTGCTGTTCGGGCTTCGATCAGAATATTCTTATAATAGGTCTCCAGGACAATTTCCGCTCTCGATTGAGTTTCCGGAGGCGTCAAAACACCCAAGTCGGCAAAGAGGCGAATATTCTTTTCGTCACGCATGGTTTTTACGGCTGCAACCGTATTCGTCAGGTTCGACAAACCTCTCCTCTTTGCTTCTGCCAGCCACTCCTCGGAGTAGTTGTCCCCGCTGAAAATTATCCGGCGATGTGCGCGCACCGTCTCCACAAAGTAATCCTGAGCCGCCTGCTCGAGATCATCGCGACCGCTCAGATAATCGGCAGCTTCGGAGAGTGTCTTTGCCACGGCGGTATTCAGCGTATAGCAGGGCTCCGCGATATTTGTATTGGAACCGCACATACGGAATTCGAATTTATTACCCGTAAAGGCAAAGGGACTGGTCCGGTTTCTGTCTGTCTTATCAACAGTGACCAAAGATATGGTATCGATCCCCAGATTGGTACGGGTTCGCTCGATCGGACTGAAAGGTCGACCGGCCAGAAGCGCGTCAACCATGGCTTCCAGCTCCTCTCCGATCGCCACCGAAATGATCGCCGGCGGCGCTTCATGCGCACCCAGACGATGATCGTTGGAGGCTGAAGACACAGAAGCGCGAAGCACGTCTCCGTACACATCGACGGCTTTCAGAACCGCCGCGAAAAAGACCAGGAACTGCAGGTTCTTGTGAGGGTTGTCGCTGGGCTCGAGCAAATTAATGCCGTCATCCGTGGCCAACGACCAGTTTATGTGTTTACCCGAACCGTTAACTCCGGCGAAAGGTTTCTCATGTAACAGACAAACCAGATCATGACGTTCTGCGACCTTGCGCATGAATTCCATGACCAGCATGTTGTTATCGGCCGCTTCGCTCGAACGATTGAAAATAACCGCCAGTTCATGCTGACCCGGAGCCACTTCGTTATGACGGGTTTTTGCGCTGATGCCCTGGCGCCAGAGTTCGGCATCCAGATCCTGCATGAATTCAAGGACCCGGGGCTTGATGATACCGAAGTAATGATCGTCTAGTTCCTGATCCTTAGGGCTTCTGGCGCCGAAAAGCGTCCGACCGCACAGTCTCAGGTCGGGACGTTTCAGATATTGCGGTTTATCGATGAGGAAATATTCCTGTTCGGGTCCGACCGTCGAAATCAAGCGCTGAGCCGTTTGATTTCCGAAAAGGCGGACAATGCGCATACCCTCTCTGCTCAAGGCAGCCACCGAACGCAAGAGCGGTGCCTTACGATCTAAAAGCTCGCCGCCGTAGGAATAAAACGCAGTAGGTATGTACAGGGTTCTTTCTTTGACGAAGGCGGGCGACGTGCAGTCCCAGGCCGTGTAGCCCCGCGCCTTCGATGTTTCGCGAAGGCCGCCTGTCGGAAAGGACGATGCATCCGGTTCTCCCTGAGTCAGTGCCCGACCGGAAAAGTCCATGATAATCTGGCCTTTGGTGGTGATCTCAATAAACGAATCATGCTTTTCGGCTGTCGTGTTGTTGAGGGGCATAAACCAGTGGGTGTAGTGTGTGGCGCCTTTTTCGACAGCCCATTGCTTCATGGCGGCCGCGACTTCATCGGCAATCGAAGAGTCAATCGGTTCGCTGAAATCAATGGTCCTTTTCAGCGATTCGTACGTGTCGTGCGAAAGTCGCGTACGCATCACATTGTCGTTAAAGACAGCTTCGCCGAAGTACTCCGGCGGAGTCAGCTTTTTAAGTTCGGAACAGCTATCTTTCTTATTCATCTTTTTTCCTCGTCTGTGGTCCGGTGTGGGTTGATGAGACTCGTTTTTAACGGAAAGTAGTATAGCACGGCGAACCGTACCTTGTCGTGAATCAAATACGGTGTTATACTGGAAAAAAATAAACTATAGATATCATTCTTTTTTGTGGATGTTTTTTGTGTTCCGGGGTCGGTTTCGGGCCTCAAGCGATGTAGCCCGTGAACCCTGTCAGGTCCGGAAGGAAGCAGCAGTAAGCGGTCACCTGCAGGTGCCTGGAGTTTACCTGAGATCGACCTTGGAACAGAGATAACATCCATTTTTTATGTGGAAAATCTCGGAATATACGACAAGCTGCTTCGGGCCAATCAATATAAATCCGGCAGACAAACGCCGGAAACTTATCTAGCGGAGGGAACATGCAATATTCTATTGAAGGTACACCTTTACCGGTCGTCATCTGCCAGCTTCAGGCCGGTGAATCCATGATTACGGAAAGCGGCGCCATGGCCTGGATGAGTCCCAATATGAAAATGGAGACAACTTCGGGCGGAGGCATCGGTAAGGCATTCGGACGAATGTTTTCCGGCGAGAGCTTGTTTCTGAACCGTTATACATCGGTCGGAACCGATGGCATGATCAGTTTTGCCTCTAGTTTTCCCGGATCGATTCGCGCGCTTCAGGTTACCCCCTACAGTCAGTATGTGGTCCAGAAGAGCGGTTTTCTCGCCGCGGAGAGTTCCGTGGAGTTGTCGGTTCACTTCCAAAAACGTCTCGGCGCCGGTTTTTTCGGCGGCGAGGGCTTCATCATGCAGAGACTTAGCGGCTCCGGCATCGCCTTCATCGAGATCGACGGACATGCCATCGAGTACGATCTGGCACCCGGTCAGCAGCTCATTGTGGATACCGGATATGTCGCGGCCATGGATGCCAGCGTCCAAATCGATATTGTCACGGTCCCCGGTCTTAAAAACATGTTCTTCGGCGGCGAAGGGATATTCAACACCGTTTTAACCGGACCGGGCCACGTTATTTTGCAAACTCAACCGATTTCGCAGGTTGCCAATTCCATCCGTCGTTACATACCGACCTCGGGCAACTAAGCACCTCAGGGAATATCAGCAGTAAAATCAAGTATAATCGCGTATCAAGCGCCCGACACGTCAAGTGCCGGGCGTTTTTGGGCCTCGGCATGTTTAGACTGATACATGCGCTCGTCTGCTTGTTTAAGGATACGGTTTATGGACACATCACCCGGAACACCTTGTCTCAGGTCCATACTGGCAAAGCCCCAGGCAATATTAATCGGCAGCACATGGTTTGCATTATATGTTTCTATCATTTCGGAAAAATGTTCCAGTAACGACTGGATCTCGCTCACCTTCTCGTCAAGCAGGATTACGGTAAACTCGTCACCGCCCAGACGATATGAACGCCCTGCTTCCCCGAAACATTCGGAAATCAGGCGTCCGACCGACGCGATTAAATAATCGCCCTGCAAATGACCGTAATCGTCGTTGGTTACCTTTAAGTTATTCATATCCAGAATCAAGGCACCCAGTACTTCATGGCGTCCGATATTCAGATTGATCTCCCCGATGTCGCGATCAAAGGCGCAGCGGTTGCCTAACCCGGTCAAGGCATCTTCAAAAGCGATTTTCTTTAAACTGCGGGCTTCTGCCGCTACCAGGAATACTCTCATGGTCTTCCTGACCTGATCGTAGATAAGCATACCCAGGAAAACGATCTCGATAAACAAGACGTATAAGAAGACGTTAAAATCTCTTATCCCGTTCATATACGCGAGCAGCACTATCACCGCAGAGAGGTCAACAAATAAAACCGCAATCAGCGGGATACGATTTTGAGGTTCTTTTCGCGTCAAACGCAAACTGTCCGCAGCAAGAAAAGCGGTCACAAGAATGCATACCATCAGGATCGAGCGCATCGATTCCTGTTGATGCACAAGCAAGACCCGACCCGCGAAATGCAGGTATAGAGCGGTCATCAAATACGACATTTGCAGCAAGCACATAACATCGAGCAAAAGCTGCCCCCGAATAACTTTCGAGCGTAAAAACTGCATGTACAAAATCGGCAATACAATATAAAAACTCTGAGCGATGATATAAGCGATCGAGAGATTTAGCTGCAGAAATTGCGACATGTAGGAATCCATCGCGATCTGAACACTCAAAAAAATAAGTAAAAAGGATAGATAAACGGCACCGGATGACGGTTCGGTGAATCCGTACTGACGAATTGCGAAAGCTACGATAAAAAGACCGATACCGGCCAGTAAGGCCACAATTACATAAATCATCAAAGGGGCTGTATCCATGAGCTGATTTCTCATGATGTTCTTTTGACTGCCAAACATGGCTGTATCGGTCAAGATCTCCCTCTTTGCATAATTATCGATTTCAAGATAGAGGATCTGACCTGCCGAATCTGCCGGTATATGGATAAAGTTCCATACCCGACCGATCTCATGACCCAAATACCAGGGTTTTTCCGGACGACGCTCGTATAACAGTCGGCTACCGACCGTGACCTTCAAGGTTTGATGGTCTGTTTCAAAGGCCAGCGTGCTGCCTTCGGCGACCTTATCTGGCAGTGTCATCGACAAAATCACGCGATTCCCGCTTCCATCGCGGCGAGTCCAAGCGGTATTAATATTCTTGACATCCAGATAATTGATCTCATGCTTAAAACCGCTATTGAAATCATCGACATTGAGGATTAGAACTAGAATAATCAGAATAAACAAGGCAGAGAACAATAAACGCATCCCTTTTTGGATCTGCGTTTGCTTAGACAATTGTCTTAGCCGTTCCCACCATTTCCGAATCATTGTGTTTCACCTAAATCCGCTCAATATTAGTCCATATTAGCACAAGTTCGCTTTGCAATCATAAAAATACATGCGAATTATAACTTAATTATGCAAAATGACATCGTTCAACTGCTTTTCGGCCGCTTATTTCTCGACAGTAAATAAAGAAAACTCCCCGCCACTTTATCAAGCGACGCGGAGTTCTTCATCTGAGATGGTCGATATAGTTTAGTTTCGCAGCCTGGCACCGCACTCTTTTTCCAGAGCCGTAATAATCTCCTTATTTGCCAGAGAAATTTCTTCGGCGGTTAAAGTCGCGTTCGGAGAACCCAGCCAGTAACGGAAAATAACAGATTTTGTACCTTCGGGCAACTGCTTGCCTTGATACTCCTCGGTAAAACGGGCTCTCAAAACCTTGTCTTCGAGAACCGCGGCGATATCGGCCCAGGTAGTTGATGTGGCAACCACCACATTCAGATCCTGCCATACTTCGGGATAAAGAGGCAAAGGATGATACGAACCTCCGCGCGATGCCAAAGGATCCAGTTCATCCACGCTAAGTTCGAAGATAACGGTCATCTGATGCTTGATACCGGCCATATGCTCGGCTTGCATTGACAAGAGAGCCAGCGAGCCGACCACTTTACGTCTTTCGTCAGTAATGTTCAGCCACATCTTGGGATCCGCCCAGGCCGGTTTTTCGACTTGAGCGAAGCTTAACGATTTCACCTGTGCGAAGCGAGGCAGGCTTTCGATCACGCCCTTACCCTCGCGGAACAGGCTCATGGCATCGTCACCCACCAAAGCGGCGCAGAGCATGCGTTCGTGCTCCGGCAGCACTTCTTCAGGAACCGAAGGACTGTACGATCCCTTCCGGAAAACCTGAGTCAGCTCGAACAAGCGGAAATGATCGAAATAGCGGAGGTTTGAAACCACGCTCTCCAGGATTCCCGGTACCAGAGAACCGCGCAGGAAACGTTCCTCGGGTGCAGGCGGGGCTTCAAGTTCGAGCAGCGTTTTGGTATCGACGCCGGCAGCCGCTATATAGTCTTCGTGAATCCAGGGATATGTGAAAATTTCCTGAAAACCGCAACGCATCGCCATTGCTTCGCGCAGACGGCGCTCGACTTCGACTTCCCTCTGATTGACAAAGTGCGTCAACTCGATACGAGGCGGGATGAACTCGAAGTTCTCATAACCGATCATGCGGGCTACTTCTTCGAGCAGGTCATCAGGCAGGGAGACATCGCCGGTAGAGCGCCAGACAGGTACCCGAACTTGCAAGGTATTGTCTTCTTCGGAGAGAATGACAAAACCCAGCGGTGCCAGCGTTTTTTTCACTTCGGCGGCGGTGATCTCGCGTCCGATTCGGCTCCCGAGGAAATCCAGACTCAGGTTAATCGTATTGGCTTGAGTCTCTTTTTTCTTATCTTCTCCGAAAGCGACCAGTTTGGCTTCCGGTAAAAGCTCTTTCATCAGCGAAAGAGCCATAGCCAGTGCCTGGTCCACACGATCGGTATCGATGTTCTTCTCGAAACGCGTGGAAGATTCGGTGCGAACATTATGACGCTGCGTGCTTCGTCTGACCGATAAGGCATGGAACGAAGCCAGCTCGAGGATCATACTGCCGGTCTCCGGAAGGATCGAATCCTTCTTACCGCCCATAACACCGGCCAGAGCTAAAGGCTGCTTGCCATCCGTTATCAGGAGATCGGCCGGATCGAGTTTTAACAAACTCTCGTCAAGCAACTCGAGTTCTTCGCCCTCGATTGCCTGGCGTACCACGATGCCGCCGGGTACATGCGTAAGATCGAAACCATGGGTCGGTTGGCCGCTGCTCAGCATGACATAGTTGGTCATATCAACAAGATTATTGATGGGTCGAAGGCCGACCGACCAGAGTCTTTTGGCCATCTTGTAAGGCGAAGGCTTCACTTCCAGTCCTTCGAATACGGCCGCCACATAGCGCATGCAGCTTTCGCTTTCGATCTTCACTGGATATACCGGTAAACTGCCGTCGATTTCCGCCTCGGGCAGATCACGCAGTTCGCAGCCGTAAATCGCCGCCAGTTCGCGGGCCATGCCGTAGTGACCCCATAGATCAGGGCGGTTGGTCATCGACTTGTTATCGATCTCGAGGATGTAATCGTCCAAGGCCAGCACATCAACAAGCGGATCGCCTGCCTTGGCTTCAAAATCCTTTAAGTCCATAATGATATGTTCCTCTTCGACAGGGAACAATAATTCAAGATCCAGTTCCGAAGCACCGCAGATCATGCCTTCGCTCTTCACGCCGCGAAGCTCGGTCACTTTGATTTCGACCGGCTCGCCCTCGCCGTGCCAGCGCACCATCGAACCGGGTACGGACACGGCTACTTTCTGCCCGACCTCGAGGTTCGAACCGCCGCAGACAATTTGAAGCAAGCGGTCCTGACCGGCATCCACCTGACAAACCCGAAGCAGATCCGCCGCCGGATGCGGCGCGATTTCCTTGATAATACCCACAACGATTCCGTCCAGGGCATCCTTCGGATTATAGATATCTTCGACTTCAACCGTACGCATGGTCAAGTCATAGGCCAGCTTCTCCATCGTCAGATCAGCCGGTAAATCCACATAGTCTTTCAACCAGTTTAATGATAGTTTCATTTCTAACCCCTCTTAGCTAAATTGCGATAAAAAGCGAAGATCGCCGCTATGGAACAAGCGAACGTCATCGACACCGTAACGCATCATGACCAGACGATCCAGACCGATGTTGATATAGAAACCGGACCATTCGGCAGGATCCAGGCCGGCTGCTTTCAGGACGTTGGGATGCGGCACGCCGCCCGGCATAACTTCGATCCAACCAACTTGCTTGCAGACCTTGCAGCCTTCGCCGTGACATACCTGGCACTGCATATCGATCTCGAAACCGGGTTCCACGAAGGGAAAGAATCCGGCACGCATGCGAATCGGTACGTCATGACCGAATACTTTCTCTAAAATAGTTTTGATAAACAGTTGACCAGAGGCAAAGGAGAAGTCCTTATCCACAATCAGTGCCTCATACTGATAGAAAGCACGTTCGTGACGGGCATCCGTGGCTTCGTTGCGATAAACGCGTCCCGGATAGACGAAGCGGGCGGGAGCTTTGTGTTTCTGCAAGTATCGAACAGAAGCGCCGGTCAGGTGAGGTCTAAGGCACAGGCGACTGCTTGAATCAACGTTCCCGTCAGACTTCAGCCAGTAAGTATCCATCGTCTCGCGTGCCGGATGCTCGTCGGGGAAATTCAGTTTATCGAAAGCATATGCTTCGCTTGTGATTTCGTCTTCGGCGAAAACCTCGAAACCCAGCGAACGGAACGCATCGTTCAGATCGTATGACATCTGAGTAATAGGATGTAAAGCACCGCCCGCTGGAGCGATTCCCGGCAGAGTCAGATCGACATCACCTTCCAGATGCGAGCTTGTGGCAATAATTTCTGCTTCGCGAGCATCAATTGCTTCCGTGATGGCCTGTTTCACGCGGTTGCCTTCCTGACCAAGCTCCTTACGAAGTTCTGCGGGCTGCCGGCCGATCTGCTTCAGGAGCTGGGTCAAATCGCCTTTTTTACCCATCAGATGCTGGCGTACCTCGGCCAGCTCCGCGCCGGTTTTGGCGGCATCGACGGTTATCAGTGCCTGATCCAGCAATTGCTTTAATTCGTCAAACATAATTCCTCCTCAAATAAAAATCCCACGGTCAAAGACCATGGGACGTATAAACGCGGTACCACCCAAGTTGCCGGACCGATATGGTATCGGACCAGCCTCTCTTATAGGGATAACGGACCTGCCGGAGACATAAGCCTCAGCTCGGGGGGTGAACGTCCCGGCATTTACCAGTATCGGATTTCAGCCTCTGTCCGACAACTTCTCTGCAGGTAAATGTGCTCCGGACTCTTCCCCGTCTACGCAATTCACTTAAATAATATACCTGAAACTCCGGCTGATAACAAGAAGAGGGCGAAAAGCGCGTAAACAGCGCAAGTCGCCCTCCTGCTAATGTTAGCGGAAATTACTTTCCGAACAGGCCTTTCATGCCATCGATGCCTCCGGTCAGGTCGGCGCCTGCCAGTTTCAACTTGATTCCCGCCACGACCTTGTCGATGACTTCATCCGGTAAATCGACTTCCAGTACCGATTCTACGGTCCTGGTCGGATCTTCTTTGAATTTCTTCATTAAATCCTTATCGTTCTTGATTCTGTCCGCGACAGCCTCTATACGTTCTTTAATATCCATCGGCATCACCTCGCTTTGTCATTTCATTTTAACGTTGAAAGGTGATACTTTTCAGGCAAACGTTACGGTATCAGATCCCCGGTTTAAGCCGGCTGTCCTGTTTGACGCTTCCTTTGCCCTTTTGAGATATAAAGTCGATCAACCAGGAAGAGATGCTTACGCTTAAAATGGAGTAAGCGATCCTTCCGACCGGCAAATAAGTTAACGATAAAGCCAGGACAACAAAGTCCGTGAGGAGATAGGCTTTAGCGATACGCCATCCGGTCTTTTTTACGATAATCAATGCCAGAGCGTCGTCACCTGCGCCCGAGCCTCCGCCGCGGACCACCAGACCCGTGCCGATGCCGATGCATAAGCCGCCTAGAACCGCCGCTGCCAGCGGATAAGCCGATAAATCGGGCAGGAGCGGCGGAAAGAGTTCCCAGATACGAAAAAAACCGGCCATAAAAGCCGACACGATCAAGGACAATCCAAGAAACTTCCCGCCAAGCATGCGAAAAGCCACCGCATAGCAAATAATGTCCAAAAGCAACGATAATATCGAAGCGGGCAGCCCTGTCCAATGGTTTAGAAGCAAAATAGCGCCCAGAACGCCGCCTTCTGTCAGGCTGCTTTGGTAATGAATGTTGTGAAGGCCAAACGAACCGACCATACTGCCCAGTAACAAGTATATGAATGTGCCGGAGCTTAAAAGACTGCTTCGCATGCCGTGATTCAGATTTTTTAGATAGTTTTTCATAGATTTAACAGTATATACGAAAAAGTAATGACATGGCGTAAAAAAAGACCGGCCCGCAAGGAGATTTTCTCTTCTCACGGGTCGGTCTCTTGATCTGTGCTTTTAATTACAACGCAGGTAGACTGTGTTACCGATGCCAAGACAGCTCCAGCCGCCGGCATGTTTACCCCACAACTGATCACCCACCATGGCAAAAGCCGTTATCTGAACGGTCTTGCCCGGGGCGATATATCCCGTAATCGGAGCACTTGTCGTAGGATTGGAACGAACCATGACATTCAATCCCGCCACATTGACATGCGTTCCCGCTTGATGTTTCGCCGTCATATAAGCGGTATTGCCTTCCCTAATTGACGAGTAACCCAGGCTGTGTTTGCCCCAGACGATGCCATTGGAATAAACAATGTCCGTGATGATGACAGTCATGCCCGGTGTAATCGTTCCTACCGCCGCATAGTTGGTTCCTGGGCCGCTTCTGACACGAACGCTTGTCCAGTAGCTGTTGGTGTAAATACCCGATTTATAGGGATATTCCATTTCCAGAGCTTTGTCGTCGAAATTCCATACTCCCGTAATGAAAGGATGCGGATCGACCAGCTTACCGCCATAATACAACGCGATATGTACGTGTTCGCCGGTTACATTTCCCGTACTTCCGACATTACCGAGTTTTTGACCGAGACGGACCTTATCGCCTTTTTTGACATCGATCTGACTCAGATGGGCCATCGACAACTTCCATTTACCGAACTCGTATTCGACTCTGTTTCCGTAAGTCGAATCATAAGCCGCCCAGGTCACGGTACCGTCATGAACAGCGTAAAGAGCTTCTTTACTGCTGAGCGTATCCCAGTCCTGACCGCGGTGCGTGCTGTATGCCTGCGGCAGTTTAACCTGCTGCGGAGTAGCCGCCAGACCATAGATGCTGTTCCAGTTCTGGTAGAAAAGTCTGTTGTCTTCGATAAGATTCACATTTATGTTGCTTGTTACATAAGCCGTGCCTTTAAAGGCAAGATTGTAGTACGCCGTACTCGCACTATATGCCCGAAGTTGATCCGGTACGAAGGGATTCGCCAAAATGGTCAAAATAGCCAGGAATGCGGCAGTTGCTGATTTTAATTTAAGACGTGTTTTCATAAGCCTCTTTCCGTACTGCACTCCAGCGGAGCCCAGATTTTTATTAAAGGTGTCGTTAAAGTTTGCTTGAATCCGGATCTTTTGACATTATACGAGTAATCACTTCATTGAGAAGCAAAAATTATCAAATGAAACCGAATAGTAATAATCGATCTCTTTTTAGCTAATTATGTTAAAAAGTCTATAGTATAATTAATAGATAATTGGAATAAGCGAGGTACATATATGTTTCCGGCATGGGACGGGCAATTGCTCATTAAAATACAGGAACTGACCAAACACGAGCTATTGGACAGCTTTTTTATCTTCTTCACCGCTTTGGGCGATTATGGCATCATCTGGATAGCCTGCGGCATTACTTTGCTCTTTTTCAAGAAAACACGAATGAGCGGTATTTTACTTTTGATCTCGCTGGCTCTGACTCACCTTCTGAACAGTGTCGTTTTAAAAGAGCTGATCAACAGACCCCGGCCCTATGAAGCTCTGGAAGGAGTCCGGCATTTAATCGCCGAGCATCACGAGTCCTCTTTTCCATCCGGACATGCGGCAACAGCTTTCGGCAGTGCTTTCGTGCTCGTCTTGAGAGAGAAGAATTTTATGCGTCCGCTAGCCCTCGCAACAGCTGTTCTCATGGCTTTTTCCAGGCTGTATACGGGCATGCATTATCCACTGGACGTCCTGGCCGGTTCAGCGGTCGGTATCCTGATGGCAAACCTGGTCGTATCCACCGAATGGATGATCGGGAAGCGTATGAATCCTTTAAATATCAATCGACGGTTTTAACAGAACCGCTAGAACAGATATTCATGAAAGTTTTCGCCGCTTCTCCGAGAAATTTGTTCTGATGGAAAATGATGTAATAATCTCGTTTTAAAGAAATATCCTTCAGATGAAAACGCTTAATATCGCCTCTTTCGATGGCGTCACGAACGAGTAACGAGGGCAGAATCGATATGCCCAGATTTTCCGTAACAGCCCGGATAATCGCTTGCGAGCTGCTGCTTACCCAGGCCGGCGTCAGACGTATCCCGTTTACCTGCAGAATATTATCGAAAGTATCGCGACCTGCGCTTCCTTTCTCCCGAAGAATCCAGTTCTCCGCTTCGAGCGCCTTTAATTCCACCGTTTGTAAATCCGCAAAGCGATGCTCGGATCCGCAGATCAAAACTAGTTCATCTTCAAAAAACTTTTGGCGCACGATATAAGAATCATGTACTTCGCCTTCGACCAAAGCAATATCGATGCGATTGCCCAAGACCGACTCTGCTATGGCTTCGGTATTGTCAATCACGACCTTGACTTTGACTTGAGGATATTGCTTTCGAAAAGCCGTCACATAGCCGGGTAACAGATGATTGCCGATTGTTATGCTGCTGCCGATCCTAAGCACGCCCAGTCGATCGATGTTCATCATTTCTTTTTCCATATCTTCGAAAAGATCGACGATATGTCTCCCGTATTGTAAAAATCGCTTCCCCGCTTCCGTAATCTCCAGACGTTTGCCCATGCGATCAAAGAGTTTCACACCGTAGTGCTTCTCGATTTCGGCAATCGCTAAACTGACAGAAGGTTGAGCAATGAAGAGTTTTTTCGCTGCCTCGGTAACCGTTTGGCTTTCGCATACCGTCACGAAAATTTTCATATGTCTAAGTGTCATCTCTCCGGCTCCCCTGCTTATAATAATTACAATATGGATTATATATAATAATAGTATTTTACATATAAGCAAACAAGAGAGATAATGGGGCAAATAACAGGAGGGCCAACGTGAAGAGAAACAACGTCTTATTAAGCAAATTATTCACATCAACTTTTTACCTGAGTGCGTTTACCTTCGGAGGCGGATTTGTCATCATCCCGCTGATGAAGAAAAAATTCGTCGACGACCTGAAGTGGATCGAAGAAGAAGAAATGCTGAATCTGGCAGCCATTGCCCAGTCTTCGCCCGGTGCGATGGCCGTCAATGCCTCCATATTACTCGGCTACCGCGTTGCGGGCATAATCGGAAGCCTGGTCAGTATTGCCGGAACGATTCTGCCGCCTCTCATCATTATCTCGATTATTTCATTCTTCTATGCGGCTTTTCGAGATAATGTGATCGCAGGTGCTGTCCTGAACGGAATGCAAGCCGGGGTCGCCGCTGTGATAGCAGATGTGGTTCTGGGCCTCGGGAGCAACATCGTAAAAGAAAGAAAAATCCTTTCGATCATAGTCATGGTCCTCGCTTTTATCGCAACTTATGTACTGAAGATAAACGTTGCTTTCATCATTTTGGCCTGCGCCGCGATCGGCGCTTTTAGAGTCCTCTTCCTATCAAGAAAACAGAGGGAGGAAGGCAGGCAGTCATGATTTTACTGGAATTACTTTGGAGTTTCATACAGATCGGACTGTTCAGCTTCGGCGGTGGCATGGCATCGATCCCCCTAATTCAGTTTCAGGTAGTGGATCTGCATCAATGGCTGAACTTAACAGAATTTACCGATCTCATCACTATCGCCGAAATGACGCCAGGGCCGATCGCCATTAATGCGGCGACCTTCGTCGGTATTCGTATCGCCGGTATTCCGGGTGCCCTGATCGCAACTTTCGGCTGCATCATCCCTTCTTGTATGATCGTTTCACTTCTGGCATGGCTCTACTATCGATATCGAAACCTCAGCATTATTCAGGGGATTCTAGCCGGTTTGAGACCGGCCGTCGTGGCACTGATCGCTTCGGCCGGCCTGACGATATTTATCTTCGCCATATGGGGTAATGCAGGTTTTTCCGCAGCAGTCAATTCGATCAATTATATTTCTTTATTCATCTTTGCCACTGGGGTTTTTATCCTAAGAAAATGGAAGCTAAATCCGATTATTGTCATGCTGGCTTCGGGAATCATCGGCGGAGCACTCTACCTCATCTTCTGAGGCGGACATATCTCGCCAACAGATATGTGAGCAAACGGACATAAAAAAACCGGATGCTCGCTGCCACGGCAGATCATCCGGTTTGCTTATCTTTAGCACGCTTTATTACTTGTACCAGAGATAAACGAAAGCCCCCTCGGCCCCCTTGTTGAAGTCCATCGGCTCGTCGTTATACATGCAGAGGACAGGTTTATACGCATCTGCGTTTTTCAGATTCTTATCAAAACGGTCGCCTTCCTGATAAATGATTTCCGTCAGCGGAGCACCGGCCGACTTGTTCTTCGTGTAGTATAAGTAGATGTATTTTCCGCCCGCTCCGGTATTTAAGTCTTCCTTTAGTATCGTCATATCAAAGCCTCGATACGTCGTATTTTTCGATCTCGACTCTTTGAAATAGTCCGCCGCAATGAAGCGAATAGCCTGATTGGCATCGCCGGTTTTCGTATAGCCCAGGAAAATCCACTTGCCGCCGGCATCTTTGTTCAGGTCCAGATTAACGATATCATTTTCCTTTACGCCTTTGGCTCTGAGTTTGTTCTTGGCTTCGGCTTCGCCGGATCCGACGCCAATATAGATATCCGATATATAGACCGGCGGAAGCGAAACACCTTTTGTGTCTTTAAAAGTCCGGTTGATCGCTTCCGTTTCTTTCAGGATGTAAGCTTTAACAATCTCGGCTTTCCTTTCGTAGAGCTTCTTTTCTTCTTCGGATGCCGCATTGTATGCCGCTTCGATCACATCCCAGATCGGGAATACTTCCGAAGCATCAACGAAACTGGCATGACCTTCCTCCACGGATGCACTCCAGACCGGGTACGAATTAATTGCTTCTTCGATGGATTTGGGATTGATTGTCACGGAGCCGCCGTAAGCCGTGATATAGAGCTCGCTGCTCGTTTCCAGCTCTTCGCGGGCTGTCTTATTTTGTGTTTCGCTGCCGGTGCTGATTCTCTTATATGAAGCATCAATTGCCACGCGAAGATCGGTGATCTCTTTACTCGTTTTATTGGTATACAGGTAATTGAGATCAAACCGTCCGCCCATGGTCACATTCGTCAGAACATGCGTACCATACTTGGCGATAAAACGGGCTACGCTTAAATCGGATGCATCTGCTTTTAAGGCAGACAAATCGTCTTTAAACTCAGCGGTTAGATAAGCGGCCAGAAGCTTCGGACTCGCGAAGGATATGTAGTCTTTTCTGGTTTCCAGATTCGACTGGAGTGTCACGAGTCTTTGATTGCTGGTCATTTGATAATCCGTGTTGCGCTCGAAGTTGACGGAAAAACTGCCGGCCAGCGGGAAACTGCCTCTAACGCCTGCCTTGGCAGACAGTTCTTCGGCATATGATTTCGTCGAATCATGGACGTAGGTTTTCGGCTGGCTGAACCTGGCTTCCTGGTGGAATACATAGACATAATTGCCGTCGTCTTGCGCCAGTTTATTCATGTCGATCACGGGATGGCCTTCGTTTATATCACGATGGTTATAGTAAGCGGACGTGATCATGTTATAGCCATAGCCAAGATACCCGCTGTACTCCTTTACAGCTGTTCCGATATGACCGAGCATGCCTTCGGCGATACGGCCCCACTTCTCGTCAATCGTAATATATTCTTCGTCTTTTTCTGCCTCGCCGTCCCGCTCGTCTTCTACGCTTGTTTCGGAAAGCTTGTCATCTAAAGCCGTTGTCTCAACTGTGTCCGGTGTTTCTGTACTGCTTTCTGCGATCCGGCCCGAAGCGTTACATGCAGATAAAGTGGCAGTGAAGATCAGCACCGCCAAAATAAGAGCAACTGTTCCCGTTAGCCTTTTTCTCATATTTGCCTCCCTGTCGCTTGTCTTCTGTGCCTTAGTAGCTTGCAGATCTCGCAAGCATAAACTATAATGACCGAAGTCATTGACTTAAGTCAGTATAATATCACGAAATATCCATGTCAACGGGGAGGATGTAGTTTTGATTGAAAATATTCGGGGTAAAAGCAGACGAGAAAAGAGTCTGGAAACCCGCGAAAAAATCTATACCAGTGCCGAAAAACTCTTTAGAAGCTACGGTTTCGAAGCTGTCAATGTAGATGATATCGTTGCGGAGGCCGGCGTAGCCAAAGGCAGTTTTTATGTGCATTTCAAGTCCAAAGATGCTTTAACTGCATTGATCATAAGCAGTTATGTGAAGAAGGTGGATACCAATTATGAGACTTATCTTCGCTCGCTTCCATCCGATTTAACTACCGCTGAAGTTTTGATCTCTCTGGTCGGGAAAATCGCTGATGTTCTTGAACAGGAAATTGGTGTCGAAAACATGCGTTTTCTATATAGAACACAGTTGAACAACGAACATGAGAATGTTTCCTTGACCGATTACAACAGAGGTTTGTATCAGCTCTTCGAAGAGGTTTTGATGAAGGGTTTGGATGAAGGATTTTTTCATTCGGACTTATCCATCGAACGGCTCTCCCGATACTGCGTCACGTCATATCGGGGCCTGGTCTTCGAATGGTGCGTCCGATATCCCGGTTTTAATCTCAAGGAGCAAGTGCTCGAACACTTCACCATCATGATGAACGGACTACAGTAATCAGTCCATGCCATATTGTCATCGGTTAGAAACAAGCATGAACACGCCGCCCGTCAAAGATGACGAGCGGCGTGTTTTGTTAAAAACTGCTCTCCACTTGAATCGCAGCACCTTCGTCAATGGATTGCTCTATGGCTTCCAGTATCTCGATCACATGAAGCGCATGACGAGGATCGGCTTTCGGCCGGCTGCCTCCTCGTATCGAACGAGCCATATCGACCAAACCCCGACACCATTCCACACCGTCGTATGCGCCGGATGTATCTTTGACCGGAGCATAGGCTTCGAAGTGCTCCGCATATAAAAGCGGAGATTTGAAAAAGACGCTGCTGCCAAGCTTCAAGACTCCTTTATCTCCTATAAACTCCACGCTTGCCGGTCTCTTCAGATAGTCGATCAGGAAGCTTGCGCTTAGAGTGAAGAGGGCGCCGTTTGCCAGTTCGAGCTCTGCATAGAGATAATCAGGCTTCTTAATCGTAAAAGGATTCCCTTTCAGATCGACCCGATCAGGCATCAATATCCTCCCGAATGCTTTTACGCGAACGACCGGGCCGAAGAGGCAGGTGATATACGTGATCGGATAAATACCTACATCATAAAGAACCCCGACATCATAAAGAGAAAGAGGATTGGGATGCCAGTGTTCGAACATTCCATTATGCATCTCTGCCGCTATCAGTTTTATCTGACCAATCTTGTCTTGGGACAGAAAGTCGGCCGCATCTGCCTGGGTATCTCCCATAAAAGTAATCGGAGAGGAGCAGAAAAACAAGCCCTTCTTCTCGGCCAGTTCTATGATCTCTCTGGATTCCTCGAAGGTCATGGCGACGGGTTTTTCCGTATAGACGTTTTTTCCCGCTTCGAGGATCTTTTTGTTGATTTCTCCATGCACTTGAGGGATAGTCAGGTTCACCACGATATCGATCGCCGGATCCTCCAGAAGAGCTTCGATGGTCTCAAAAGCCCGACCGCCGTATTGCTTGGCGAAACTTGAGGCCTTTTCCGGATAAATATCAAAAACGCCTGTTATTTGAATGTCTTTATGAGATTTAAGGGTTTCGGCATACAGATTGGAAATGTTTCCGCAGCCGATGATGGCGATTTTCGTTTCGTTCATAATAAAATCTCCTCTAGCCAGCTTTGCAGTAAGGCTTTACTCTTTTGGCAGTCTTGCGACGGATCGAAAGTATACGGCTCGTGTTCGATACTGTAATTACCCCGGTAGCCATTTTCTTCCAGGAGTCTGACACAAGCCCGAAGCGGTACGATGCCTTCTCCGTAGGCGCAGGTATCGTGTGCTCCCTTTGCTTTGATGTCTTTCAGATGAATGTGCATCACTCGTTCCAGGAGCGCTTCGACGGCCTTGTCCGGAGCGATGCCATAAGTCATAAACCAGCCGGTATCGATCGTCATGCCGACAAGACCGGCTGGCGTCCCCGATATAACTCGCTGACAGTCCTCCACCGTCGGTTCTCCGGGATGGTTCTCCAAGGCGAAGCGAACGCCTTCCTGTTTCAGTATTTCCACTGCTTCTTCCCTGTGATTGAGAAAGAATGTACTGCCGCCGCCCATGAGGTCGAAGCCGAGGCTCTTCACCAAACGGCAGGCTCGGGTAAATTCCTCTTTAGTGTTTCCAAACTCGCCGACGTAACTAAGCACTTCCATCCCATAATTCTTCAGAACCTTCGCGGCAATTTCGAGATGCCTATCTGTCGCCCACTGCCAGCTTAGGTGGGCATGCCACAGATCCATATAATCAAAACCCAGTTGCTTAATGGTTCCGATCAATGTATCGAAGTGATGCTCGAACGTGTCAAGATTGCGAAATGTCTCGCTCGTTGACTTCTCTCCGATCGACCAGTCTTCCGAATAAATCGTATAGTCGCTTGTTTGTCCGACAAAATTGGCACTGTTAAAAGATATTTTCTTCATCCATATTTCCTTCCAAAAATCCACTGTACTATTTTCCGTCAGGTAAACGTTTACTCATCCGATAAAAAATATAAGCCAAATGAGTATTATTTACAAGTTTAGCAGAATTACCAAGATCCTATCATGACGGGTTCTTATCTTCCGTATCTGATGGCTCGTCATCTTCGAAAAAAGGCTGCAGCAGCAAACAGCTTGAAAAAAGCGTTTGATATGCCGCAGCCTTATCTTGTTTCTGCAGAATCCGGATGTCAAGTCGGCTTTATCTGATCCGAATCAGGCTGAAAACTCATCTAACCAGCCAAGCAAGAGGGCTTTACTCTTAACGACATCCTCGGAGGGATCGAAGTTATACGGTTCGTGTTCGATACTGTAATGTCCTTCGTAGCCGTTTTCTTCCAGAATTCTGACACATTCCCTGACTGGCACGATACCTTCGCCATAAGCACAGGTTATCTGATTGCCGGGCTCGATCTTCATATCTTTCAGATGTACGTTCATTACGCGATCCAAAAGCACTTCGATGGCCTTGTCGGGAGAGATGTTATACATCATAAACCATCCCGTATCGACAGTAATACCGACATGTTCCTTCGGCGCACCTTCGATGGAGCGTAAACAGTCTTCGGCTGTTGCCGCGTGTGGATGATTCTCCAGGGCGAATCGAATCCCTTCCCGGCGGAGTATCTCCACGGCTCTTTCTTTCTTATCGAAGTAAAAGCCGCTTCCTCCGCACATCAAGTCAAAGCCGAGGGCCTTCACCAGGCGACAGGATTTAGTAAACTCTTCTTCCGTGCTGCCGAAATCGCCTACATAACTTAACACTTCCACTTCTTTATCGCGAAGCAGCTGACCGGCAATCTCGATATGCCTTCGGGTCGCCCACTTCCAGTTCAGATTAGCCGTCCAAAGGTCCATGTAATCAAAACCGAGTCGTTTAATCGTAGATACCAGTTCGCCAAACCGTTCCTCGAACGTATCTGGATCGCGGAATCTGTCGTTGGTCGAATTATCGCCGACGTACCAGTTATCGGATAATAGAGCGAAGCCGCTCGTTCGGGCAAAGTAGTTAGCGCCGTTAAAAGATATCTTTCTCATGACTTTATCCTCTCAGATGATATCAACTCGCATTTGATTCACGTGAATCAATGTTTTTTGTAACCGCACTTCGGGCATACGCCGTCTTCATTTAATGCTATACCGCATAAGGGGCAGCGATCCAGATCTTTCACGGGAGCATATTCTTCCGATGCGCCGTTTACGCCGCTGGTAAAGGTAAGTTTGACGATATTCATCTTATTCTTCAGCAGGTCGTACACGATTTTGATCATGCCTTCGACAGTCATGGTTTCCTTCGTGACCACCAGACGGCATTCGGGATAAGCAGTTGCCAGTTCTGTCTTAAAAGCAGGGCCCTTTTGCATATTAGTTGGTGCACCGTCTTTAATCCCTTGAGCTTCGTAAACCGATAGTATGGCAGGAAGCAGGGGATCATCCTCGCGCAGAACCAGTGCATGGTCAAAATTCTGCAGTACTTCCCAGGCGGTCTTTCTGATCTCGTTACACGGGTATACCATGTTGACGCCCATATTAACGTCGTCTTCTACCTCGATTGTCAGTATGCCGGTGTGTCCGTGCAGATACTGTGCTTCGCCTTTGAATCCGTAGAATCTGTGGGCATATTGCAGATCCAGTGTCGTGAAACTTCTCATGGTTGTCTCCTTTTGCTTTCTATATCTACGGGTTTTTCGCCCCCGTATCAGCCTGTATCAAACCCCCGGAATCAAGTTCTCCGGGAAGAAAAAGACCCGAAACAGCATAGGCATTCGACACAAGAAATATTATTCAGATTTCCCGAAAGTTTCGATCCAGTTTTTTCCTTTCCCCGGAAAAGGCATAATACCCGGGCTTCATGTCGTAGAAAAGTTCCAGGCTAAATACCGCATCGCGAACGATATCATCGAAGAGCTCCGCATTCATGCAGTAGTGATTCGCCGCTGGATCATGCCAAAAAAGAGTACTGCCGCAGATTCGACAAAAACCTCTTTCTACCTCTGCATCATGGTAGATAGAGATATTCTCGCTTCCTTTCGTGAAATTGAGATTCTCTTTTGGTCCGGGATCTATCGATAAGACCGGTCCCGAGTTCATTCTGCGACAAGTATCGCAGTGACAGGTATAAACGAAATTACCATACTCCGCTATGACGATTTCTACTGTGCCGCACACGCAATGCCCCTGAATGTTAGTCATCGTGCTTCACCTCTTTGCTTAAGCTTCATGCCGTTTACTTTGATAGATTGCCGGAAATTCGATCGCCTCATCATGGTCCAACGGCCGGCTAATCAGATAACCCTGGACTTTATCACAGCCATGTTTCCATAAATATTCCAGTTGAAGTTCTTCTTCGATGCCCTCCGCGACTACTTCCTGTCCCAATCGGTGGGCCATAGAAATAATATCGCCAGTAATCGACTCTTCTGTTGGTCTTGTGCTTAATTTCTGAATAAAATACCGATCAATCTTCAAGCTGTCGACATTCAATTCACGCTCTCTGGCCAGTGACGAATACCCCGTACCAAAATCATCGATCGCGATATGGATACCTAATTCTCTTAACTTCCCCAGCATTTGATTGATTTCAGAGTAGTTGAATTCAAAAACAGATTCCGTTATTTCGAGACACAGATATTCCGGCGAGACATGCGATTCCCGGAGCATTTCCAGTAAAAGAAGCCCAAACTCCGGTCGCAACAACTGTATAGCCGATACATTAACGGATATGGTTAAACGGTCCTCATATTGTTTGTTAAGCTCGCTGATAAAGGAAATTGCTCTGCGCAGGATCATATCGCCTAGACCTACGATAACTTTCGTCTTTTCGGCGACAGGGATAAATTCCAAAGGTGAAATCCGGCCTAATTCTTCGCTCTTTATTCTGGCCAATGCCTCGAAACCGCAGATCCGATCATGATGTAAATCCAGAAGAGGCTGGTACTGCAGGTAAAGCTCCGGATTTTCAGGTTCGGAAACAATACGATAAAGTTCTTTCTTGATTTCTTCTTCGCGATCGATCTTAGCTTCAAGTGTTTCATCAAAGTAGCAAAGGGAAATCTCGTTATCAAATTCTCGAACCGATTTTTCGGAAGCGATGAGCAGCTGCCTTAATAGTAAAACAACATCATTTTGCTTCACCTGATCTGCTTCGATAATTCCGATTCCGCCGCTAATCCGCTCCGACGCCAGGAGACGTTCCAGGACACGTGCGATTTTCATACAATAATCATGGAGTTCCTCTTTACTCTTATAATCCGAAAAATAAACGACAAAGCGATTTTCATAAGTTTTGAAAATCCGGCAACGCTCATTTGTAAGAGGCAGTAAGGCAAGCGAAACTCTTCGGATGAACTCCTGACTATAGTGAAAATCATAAGTAATACTTAATTGATGGACATGACTTAAATTAATGGAAATCAGAGCATACTTCTTATTCGTACAAGAGATCTCTTTCCTCAGAAGAATTTCCAAACTGCTTCGATTGAAGAATCCGGTCAACGGATCATGCTCGCTAATAAAGCGCAGATTATTTTCGATATCTTTTCGATCGGAAATATCCAGAATGATACCCTCGATGGCTTCGACATTCCCTTCTTTGTCGTAGATCCCTTCACCCACCTCCAGAACCCATTTTCGCCGGCCGCTTCTGGTTTGAATCTCATACTCATACTGAAAAGTCTTTTGATTCTTAAATGTTCGAATCCATTCCTCCCGGAGAAGCTCCCGGTATTCCGGAGTAATCAGGTCATTAAATGTCAAATCCCTGTTATGAAGTAAACTCTCTGCCGGATAGCCGGTCAATTTCAAACATCCTTCGGATACATATTGCATGGTCCAGTGCCTGTCATATGAGCAGCGATAGGCCAAACCGGGAAGATGAGAGAGAAGGACTGATTTACTGCGTTCGCTTTCCCGGAGAGCTTCTTCTGCTTTTTTACGATCGCTAATATCCTGAGCGATACAAATAACTCTGGAAGGCTGTCCGTTGGGCAGAGATATGGCTGCTATGCGGATCTGCACCCATACAATGGAGTTATCGGGCTTGATGTAACGTTTTTCGATGGAATATCCGATTATTTCGCCGGAGAGCAGCTGACGGTATTTTCGTAAATCTTCTTCAATATCATCGGGATGCGTAAACTTTACCCATCCTTCGTGAATCATTTCGAATTTACTTCTGCCGGTAATGTTCTCAAAGTAGTTGTTGATACGGGTATTTGATACATTCTCCTGCTCGCCGGACTCGTAACTGGATGTAATGGCAATTCCGATCGGTGCTTGCTCGAAAATCAAGTTAAATGTCGTGTTGCGATCAGATAGACTGTTCTCTCTCTGATGTTGTTCGTGAATAATATCTAAATGCAATAGCAGTCGTTGTCTCAAGGATTCAGGATCAACCGGCCTTCTCAGATAGTCCTGTGCACCGGCTTGGAGTGCTCTCACTTCTTTATCAGACTCTTTATCACCGCTCAGTACGATGACACGCGGTCCGGACAATGTTTTTATCTCACGAAGCTCGGTCAATAATCGAAGGCTGCCGATGCCGGGCAGATTTAAATCAAGTATCACTACATCAATATCCTGATGTAAGAGCAGTACCGCCAGTGCTTCACTCCCGTCGCCTGCCGTCAGAATCTGATACTCTTTCGAATGCCGTCCGAGCTCGTCAAAAATCAATCTGTCTGTTTCGACGCTGCTTGCCAGCAGTATTTTGACCATCATCTTGTACCCCGATTTGTATGGAAGGAACAACTTTGACTGCCTC
>JBNRMJ010000033.1:0-58183 GCA_050309435.1 Fastidiosipilaceae bacterium | reverse complement strand
GCTCGTATATTTGTGTTTGCACTATTTGTCTCTGTTCAATTTTCAAGGTCCGGCCTCACTCGTGAGGCGCTCAGCTATAGTACCACCTACCCCCGAGAATCGTCAAGCCCTTTTTCGCTGCTTTTCTCGGCAATTCTCCAACACGGCCGGGTGTTTCATACTTTTCATCTTAGTTTTACAGCAGTTTTTTCTAATAGAAAACAGCGTGAATCTCGAATACGTCGGCGTTTCAAGGCTATCCTTCCCGGAACAATCGATACATTTATTTCTATTCCTCAGTGGTAAGATGACCTTGGTAGTTAGTCCACCCTAACTTCTTTCGCTATAAGCAGGTAAACAGAAGTTTGAATCATTATATATATAAGAGCATATAGAATTCGAGGGTCCATATGAAAAAGAATAAAGGAATCAAAGCAGTCATCATCGGAGCAGGTGCAGTCGGTGCCACGACAGCTTATGTGATAGCAATCAAGTCTCTTGTTCAGAAACTGGTTCTTGTCGATGTAAACCGGGAGAAAGCCGAAGGCGAGGTGATGGACATCAGTCACGGTCTTCCTTTTCTGAACGATATGGATATATATGCCGCCGGATACGACGCAGTACGGGATGCCGACATCATAGTGATCACCGCCGGAGCCGGACAGAAACCCGGCGAGAGCAGAATGGATCTGGTGGTCAGGAACACGAAAATCTCAAAACAGATAGCAGAAGCGATCAAGCCGCACTACAACGGCGGACTTATATTGGTTGTTGCCAACCCGGTTGATGTGCTGACTTATAAGTATCAGGAGTGGCTGGGTCTTCCCCACGATAAAGTGATCGGGTCCGGAACGGTTCTCGACAGTATCCGCTTTCGCTATCTTCTCGGCGAAAAGCTTGCCATCGATGTCCAAAATATCCACGCTTACATCATCGGCGAGCATGGCGATACGCAGTTTCCTGCCTGGAGTGCAACCAATATCTCCGGTTTTTCGATTAAAGACTACAGTCTTGCCGCCGGTATCCGCCTGACAAAAGAAGATCAAGACGAAATAGTTAGTAAAACAAGAAATGCCGCCGGCGATATCATCCTGCGCAAAGGAGCCACCTACTACGGAATCGGGATCGCCACCTCTACGATTATCGAATCACTGTTGCAGCCTTTGCCCGCGATTCGCACGGTATCAACCCGTCTCAACGGAGAATACGGGCTTAACGATTTGGTTCTCAGCGTTCCCGCTTTGATCTCTTCCCGGGGCATCGAGAAAATTCCGGAACTTCCTTTGAACGAAGAGGAAAAAGAAAAACTGCAAGTTTCAGCCGCAGCCATCCGAAAAGTATTAGATGATCTGAACGATATATAAAACGCAATCCATAGCCGGAACATAGAAAAGCCCCCTGTGTTATTAAGCAACACGGGGGCTTCGATCGTTTATGTTCTGTTACGGCTTTCTCGGATCTGCTCTCCGAAGCATTAATCTTCGTCAGGTGCGCTCATCAGCGGTTCTATTCCGGTATCATCGCTTTCCTCGAACGATTCCTCTTCTGTCTCTTCATATAAGGAACCTTCACCCGGATTTCTGCTGCGAATCGCCTGTACCTCGCCGGCATTGCCGTCAGCTGCTTCATCCGCGTTTTCACCGTCCGCAACTTCTTCTTCGTCTTCGTGATCTACCACAGCCAGATCCACAACCAGACTGTTATCGGAACGCATCAGGGTTACGCCTCTGGCGGCACGACCCTGAACGGGAATCTCGGATACCTTCAAACGTATAATAACTCCGCTGTCGTTAACCAGTAAAATATCTTCGTTTTCGTCGACTGTCGCAACACCGACGACATCACCCGTTTTTCCGGTCACCTTATAAGTCATGATGCCGTAACCGCCACGGTTCTGCTGACGATAATCCTCAAATCTCGTGCGCTTGCCAAATCCTCTGGCCGAGACCACAAACATATCGCGGCTCTCTTCTATCTTCAAAGCACCGATGACATGGTCGTCTTCGCGCAGATTGATACCGCGTACACCGCTCGTATCACGACCCATCGATCTGGCATCCTGTTCATGGAAGCGAATCGACATACCTTTCGCCGTAGCGATAATGATCTCGTCTTCGTCATTCGTGCGCAGAACATTGACCAGTTTATCGTCGTCGCGCAAGTTGATGGCAATCAGACCCGATTTATTGATGTTCTTAAATGAGGCCAGTTCCGTTCGCTTCACCTGGCCGTTACGCGTGACGAAAGTTAGATAACCGCCTTCTTCAGGATCTCTGATCGGAATCATTGTCTGAATCTTCTCGTCTGCCTCCAGTGCCAGAAGATTGACAATGGCCATGCCTCTGGCTGTACGCGAGGATTCGGGAATCTGATAAGCCTTCATCTTAAAGACTCGGCCCGTGTCCGTGAAGAACAGCAACCAATCATGAGTAGAGGTGGCTTTCAGAATTTCGACATAATCTTCTTCTCTGGTCGTCATGCCGCTGACACCGCGACCACCGCGATGCTGACTCTGATACATGGAGACAGCCTGGCGTTTGACGTAACCGAAGTGTGTCAAGGTAACCATAACCTGCTCTTCTTTAATCAGTGACTCATCGGTAATCTCTTCGGCAAAGGGATCGATATCCGTCAGTCTCTCTTGGGCGAAGCGGTTCTTAACCTGAAGCATATCCGCTTCGATCGTTTCGATCAGAATGTTTTCGTCCAGAATAATCGACTTGTAATACTCGATGCGCTCGGTCAGCTCGTTAAATTCGGCAAGCAGCTTATCGCGTTCGAGTCCCGTCAGACGGCCCAGCCTCATATCAACGATATGCTGGGACTGACGATCCGTAAAACCGAAACGTTCGGACAAGGCCGTCTTGGCATCGTCCTCGCTCGAAGATGCGCGAATGATACGGATGACTTCGTCGATCTGATCGATTGCTTTCAACAGACCTTCGACAATATGTCTTCTGGCCTCCGCTTTCTCCAGTTCAAAACGGGTCCGGCGCAGCGTGACATCTTTCTGATGATCGATGTAATGATTCAAAGCATCGATCAAAGTAACTGTTCTCGGTTCGAGCAAGCCACGTTCGTCCGGCACCAGTGCCAGCATGTTCGCATTAAAGTTATCCTGTAACTGTGTATGCTTGTACAACTGATTCAAGACAACATTCGGATTGGCACTCGCACGAAGTTCGATACAGATACGAACTTCTTCGTTTCGATCCGATTCGTCGCGAATGAAAGAGATTCCCTCGATGCGCTTTTCCTTGGCCAGATCGGCAATTTTTTCGATCAGTCTGGCCTTGTTAACGGCATAAGGCAGGTCGTTAACAATGATGCGGTAACGGTTGCTTCCAAATTCTTCGATCTCGCAGCGTGCGCGTACGACGATGCGGCCGCGTCCCGTACTGTAGGCTTCGCGGACACCGGAAAGACCCATGATCACGCCGCCGGTCGGAAAGTCCGGTGCTTTAACGATCTGCATCAGGTCGTCCAGATCGGCATCGGGGTTTCGCATCAGGTAGATGGCGCCATCGACCACTTCGCCAAGATTGTGCGAAGGAATGTTGGTGGCCATACCGACCGCAATACCCGTGGATCCGTTAACCAGGAGGTTCGGGAAACCCGAAGGCAGAACCGAGGGCTCCATCTCATGGTCATCGAAGTTGGGCTGGAAATCGACTGTATTTTTGTTAATGTCGCGAAGCAGCTCCATGGCAATTCGCGTCAGACGGGCTTCCGTGTAACGGTATGCGGCCGGCGGGTCGCCGTCACGAGAACCGAAGTTACCGTGTCCGTCTACCAGTGTATGGCGCTGCGAGAAATCCTGGCCCAAACGGACCAAAGCATCATAAACAGCCGCATCACCGTGAGGATGAAAACGACCGAGCACGTCACCGACAGTGGCAGCACATTTTCGATAGGATTTATCTGGTGTGAAGCCCTGCGTATACATGGAATACAAGATGCGCCTGTGAACCGGCTTTAAGCCGTCGCGGACATCAGGTAATGCGCGATCGGTAATAACACTCATCGCGTAATCGATAAAGGCGGATTTCATCTCGTCTTCGAGATCGACAGGCACTATGTTGTCGACGTTGAGCATGAAGAGATCATCGACGCCTTGATCAAGCTTAGCTTGTTCCTTAACGGAACGCTTTATTTTCGCCACAAGCGAACCTCCGGATATCTTTTGATTAGAATGAAAATTGCTTACCCGTTAATTATAACATACCGAGTAGCCGATTCGCTTGATCGAGGTCAAACGCAGACCCTTTGGAGTCGCTCATAGAGGCTTCTTTTGAAGCTTTCCGGCGGCTCTGGGATATGCTTTCGGAGTAGCTCTTGTTTTACGAATCGAGATCAGCTGTCTCTCCATATCCGTATCGGGCAGCATGAACAAATCGACGTTAACCGTCTTTGCCGACAAGAGTCTAATAGCCGTTTTGGCCGATTCCAGTTCCTCGTCAGCTCTTGCTTTCATGGCAAGAAAAAGACCTTCCGGACGAGCCAGGGGCAGACAATACTCGGCTAAAATACGCAATTCCGCTACGGCACGTGCGGTCACGAAATCGATTTGATCTCTCAATTCGGGCAGACGTCCCGCCTCCTCGGCTCGCAGATGCAAGCAGAAGACACGGTCAAAGCCCAAGGTTTCCGATACCTTCTCCAGAAAACGGATCCGCTTGGCGAGCGAATCGATCATATATAGCTCGATTTCGGGTCTCATGATTTTCAGGATGACCGCGGGAAGACCGGCTCCGGTCCCTACATCGGCGACACGGAAAGCACGATCCGTCAGGCCGGCACGTTTGATTTCGGCGTCCAGGACCGGCAGTGCCGTCAGGCTATCCAGAATGTGGCGCTCTGCAATTCCCTGAACATCCGTGATCGCGGTTAAGTTCATCTGCTTATTGGTTTCCACGAGCAGCTCGGCATAAGTTACCAGCAAACGAATCTGTTCATCGGAAATATCGTAAGTCTTTCTCCATCTGGCATTTTCGATCCACCTCTTCAACCCTGCGGGTGAAAACTCGATCACATCGCTTGCTTTATTATCTGTAAGGGCATCAGACATGGGTCCTGGCCTCCTTTTTACTCCTGCGCATACTCTCCAGATACACCAGCAGAACCTGTATATCCGCGGGTGAAACACCGGATATGCGTCCTGCCTGACCCACGGTCTCGGGCTGGTAGCGATTCAGTTTGTCGCGGGCTTCGATGCGCAGTCCTTTGATTTGACTGTAGTCAAAATCGGGCGAAAGACGCATCTTTTCAAGTTCGCTTTGCTTTTTGATTCGCTGTTCCTCGAGCTTGATGTAACCTGCATACCTTAAACTGATATCAACTTCTTCGCAAACATCATAAGGTAACTCAGGACGCTCGGGATCCAGTGCCGCCAGTCGCTCATAGTTCATTTCGGGACGAGCCAGCAGTTCGGCCAGTGCTATGCCTCCCGCCAGACGTGAAGTACCCAGGCTGTCCATAATTGCATCGATTTCGGCAGAGGGTTTGATTCGGGTGCTATGAAGTCTTTCTATTTCTCTTTGAATCATGGCCTGCTTTTTTTGGAAAGCTTCCCAGCGCGCGTCTGAAATCAAACCAAGTTCGCGACCGATCGGCGTGAGGCGCTCGTCGGCATTGTCCTGACGGAGGATAAGACGGTATTCGGCACGGGAAGTCATCATGCGATAAGGCTCTTTGGTTCCTTTGCTGATGAGATCGTCGATCAGGACACCGATATAGCCCTGATCGCGACCGAGAACCAGAGGCTCTTCACCGCTGAGCGCACGTGCCGCGTTGATACCGGCAATCAGCCCCTGAGCGGCAGCTTCTTCGTAACCGGAGGTTCCGTTAATCTGCCCGGCCGTATATAGTCCGGGTATTTTCTTAAGTTCGAGTCTCGCGCTTAAATCTTCCGGCATCAGGCAATCGTATTCGATCGCATAGGCACTGCGTTGAATGACGGCATTCTCCAGACCCGGAATGGTGCGGAGCATGGCCTGCTGTATATCCTGAGGCAAGCTCGTCGACAGACCCATGAGATACATTTCATCCGTATTTCGTCCGGTCGGCTCGATAAAGAGTTGATGACGTTCCTTATCGGCGAAGCGCACAACCTTATCTTCGATGGACGGACAGTAACGGGCTCCGACACCTTCGATGATACCGCTGTACATCGGGGAGCGATGAAGATTGGCCGAGATCAGCTTATGTGTTTCGTCGTTGGTCCAGGCCAGCCAGCAGGGTTCCGGTTTTTCGGGATCGCGGGGACCCTCGGCATAGGGATTGAACGAAAAGCGACCCGGACGTTCGTCAGCATCCTGACGCTCCAGCTTAGAGAAATCCATGGAGTGACGGTTGATTCGAACAGGGGTTCCTGTTTTGAAACGCTGAAGTGTAATGCCGTGGGCACGAAGCGAATCCGACAAACCGAGAGACTGATGCATGTTGTCCGGTCCGGAAGCGAAGGTTCGCCGACCGATAATCACACGCGAATCCAGATAAGTACCGCTCGAGAGGATGATGGCTTTACAGCCGTAGACCGAGCCGAAGCGGCTCAGCACGCCTGCAACATGACCTTCTTCATTCAGTAGAATTTCAACGATTTCTTCCTGACGCAGATGCAGATTGTGCTGTGCTTCCAGACGTTCCTTCATCAAAGCCATATAGAGGCGACGGTCAATTTGGGCACGCGGCGATAAAACCGCGGCTCCTTTTGACTGATTAAGCATGCGGAACTGGATGGTGGCGACGTCTGCAACTTCCCCCATCTGCCCGCCCAGAGCATCGATCTCTCTGACCAGCTGGCCCTTTGCCGTTCCGCCTATCGACGGATTACAAGGCAAGTTTGCCACGGAATCCAGATTCATGGCCATAATAATGACCGACTTCCCAAGGCGCGCGGCTGCCATGGCGGCTTCGATACCTGCATGGCCCGCACCAATAACTGCTATATCATAATCACCGGCGTGGAAATTTTCCGAATCCGCCAATGCGTTAGTGAATGTCATATACATATATTTTTCCTTACTTTCCGATACAGAATCGGCTGAACAACTCATTAATAAGATGCTCTGAAACAGTTTCTCCGGTGATGACCGAGAGGGCTTCGGCACATGCTTTTAATTGCGATGCCACAATGACCGGTTCAAGCACACCGGCCGACTTGGTCAATGGTGTTAATATCGATCTTGCTTTACGGATGGCGTCTCGATGACGTTCCGAAGTCAAGAGTGCCTGATCGGCCGTACGCGAGCCCATCCGTTCATATGTGTCCGTGATAGCGGCTCGAAGATCGTTGACTCCTTCACCGCTCATACTTGAAGTCGCGATGAGCTTTTTGGTATCGGGCAACGCGGCTTTAAGCATGGAGGCCAGCATCGATTGACGTTCTTCGCTCCAATTGCTGATATCCTGCTTGGTCAAAACGAAGTAGATCTCACTTTTATCACTCGCATTTTTAATTTGAGCCAGTTCAAATTCATTTAGTACATCGCCATGCGGGCTGCCGTCACGGTCGAAGCTATCCAGTTCCGCCAGTCTATCGCCATCAAGCAGCCACAAGACGACATCCGCATCAGCCAGGGCTTTAGTGGCTCGTTCGATGCCGATCTTTTCGACCGGATCGTCGCTGATCCGAAGACCCGCCGTATCCGTCAGACGAACCGGCAAACCGCCAACACTGATATCAACATCAACAGTATCTCTTGTCGTGCCCGCAATTTGTGTCACAATCGAGCGGTCTTCTCCGGCCAAATAGTTCAAGAGGGACGATTTTCCCGCATTGGGACGTCCCGCGATCACTACCTGCAAGCCTTCTTTCAGGATACGGCCCTGGGTGAAGCTTAGTTCCAGATCCTCGAGTTTTTTATCCAGCATCGGTAAAAGTTGAAGCAACTCTTCGTTTTGAAACGCGGAATCATCGTATTCCGGATATTCCATGCCAACTTCGAGTGTCGATAACCAGCTGTATAAAAGGTCAACGTATTCGCGAATCTGTCTGGACAATCCACCCTGCAACTGTCGCATGGCGGCTTGCATGGCCTGGCCTGCATCCGCTTCGATCAGATCCATGACGGCTTCCGATTGAGCCAGATCGATTTTTCCGTTAATAAATGCTCTTTTGGTAAACTCGCCGGCTTCGGCCAATCTTGCACCGGCATCCAGGGAGGCATGAAGGAGGCTTCGTCTGACTGCCGAACCCCCATGCACGGATATCTCAAAAACATGCTCGCCCGTGTACGAGTTCGGTGCTTTGAAACGCAAAACGATAGCCTGATCGATAACTATATCGTCATCCGGCCGGTGAAGCCATCCAAGGGCGGCCTGATAACCGTTTAGCTCCCGAAGCGGTTTGCCGAATGTTGACTGGCCATCCGCAAGCGTACCCGGCAGAGGACCGGGAGTAAAGATACGCTCTACGATGTCGAGGCTGTCTTCGCCCGATAAACGCAAAACTGCCACCCCGGATATTCCGGGCGGTGTTGCATAAGCTACGATCGTGTCATTCATGTTTTGTCCTCGAATCGATATCGTTAAGTACGATATCAGTAAAATATAAAATGCGGTCAAGGCATATGCCTCGACCGCCTCATGTGCTTATCTATCCGGATCGAAGCGCATTATCTGCGTTTCGTCGGAATAATGACGACCGAACGTCTGGGCTCTACGCCTTCACTCTCGGTTCTTACCCCCGGATAATCCTGCAGCGCCGTATGGACGATTCGACGCTCGGCGGCCGGCATGGGCTCCATCACGAAATCTTTTCCAACTTCGATGACCCGGTTAGCCGTACGCTTAGCCATGTCCGTTAAAGCTTTCTCCCGACGTTTTCGATAACCGGAAATGTCAAGAGTCAGATACAAGTGTTTATCGCTCTCGCGATTAACGACCAGGCTGGTCAGGTATTGCAGTGCATTGAGTGTTTCGCCGCGATGGCCGATAACGGCACCGACATCATCGCCTTCGATATCAACCATAATACGGTCATCTTCGTGAGTATAGCTAAACTCCGCCTCGATATCCATATAGGCAAAAATCTGTTCCAGATAATCCAGGGCTTTCAGAGCCAGGTCTTCGGTCGTGGCATCGGCCAGGTCTGCATCGTCATCGCCGAAATATACCGGTTCCTGATCATCGGCTGTCAAGCTGTCTTCAACGGTGTCCAGGATCGCATCGCTTTCCAGATCTTCCTGAAACTCGGCATCGTTTAGCATGCCGGGATCATTTTCCACGGCACGCTCGAGGGATTCTTCGGAATAATCGTATTGAGTGTTATCGACTGTATCTAAATTCGCATCATCAGGTAAAACATCAAGAGTCAAGTCATCATAAGTAACCAGGACACGAGCGGGCTTGCGGCCGATACCGAGGATACCGCTATCCCCTTCATCCAGCACGTCAATCACGACTTCGTCGATACCGACACCCAGTTCTTCCAAAGCATCACGGACGGCATCATCAATTGTTTTTCCGGTTTTTTCTACGGATTTAGCCATTGTTGTCGACTCCTTTTTTGGGATTCAGAATCTGGTTAGCTTGTTTTTCCTGCTCTTCCATTTTCTGATACACAGGTTTTGTATAGAGATTATACAACAAAAGCGATTGAACTATAGCCATCAAGTTACCGATAACCCAGTACATGCCCATCGCCGCGGGAGCGAAGAAAACAGTCATCAGCGTCATGACAGGCATCATGAACTTCATGGATTTCATCAAGCTGGCTGCCTGATCGGGCTGCTGCGAACCATCGCGGGCGGGATTTCGTTTAGCCAGTTCAGCATTTTTCTTATTCTGTGCCATCGCCGGGTTTGTGACCTCGGTGATCTTCGAAACAAGGAAGGTAGTGATAACGGCGAGAACCGGGATGATTAAGAGCGGAAGATAAACACCCATTTGATCGCCGAAGAGCAGTGCGGGCTGCCAGGTGGGCTGAACACCGAGGTTTAAGCCCAGGAATTTAAGATTCAGAATCTGATCTGCACCGATTAAACCTTCGCCAACCATCTCGGAGAGTGCTTTACCATTTTCACTGAGAACCGAAATAATCGGAATATCGCGGTTGACAATATTTCTGAGGTCACCATCGGTGAGCAAGCCCATCTGATTCAAGCGGTTACCCATTTCTGAGATATTTTCAACCGAAACACCCATGATATAGCGAAGAGGGCTGGATATGATACGCCAGATCGGCCAGATCATGAAGAGGGCGACTAGCTGAGGCAAACAGCCACTGAACATCGAAATCTTATGATTCTTAAACAGTTCCTGCTGAGCGAGCGTAAAGCCCTGGTTGTCATCCTTATAATGACGTTTGAGCTCCGCAATCTCGTCACTCAGCTGACCTTGCTTCAACGTGGTCTTCTGCTGCTTGGTATAAAGCGGAATCATGATCGAACGGATGAAGATCGTAAAGATAATAATTGTTACACCATAGTTGCCGAAGATAAAGTAGAGCTTTTGTATGATCCAGCCGAAGGCCACATACAGCGGGTCTAAAATACCTGCCACGATTGGTAGTGCGATTAAGTCCATAAGCATATCCTCTTTATTTAAAATTACTCAGTCTTCTCCGAATCAGGTACAGCCGGATCATATCCACCTTTACTGAACGGGTTGCAACGCAAAATGCGCCAGATTGCCTTGGCTGTTCCCCGGATCGCTCCATAATGGCTTATGGCGTCGATCGCATACTGAGAACAAGTCGGTACGAAACGGCAACTGGGTCCCAACATAGGAGAAATTTCCTGTTGGTAGGCACGTATTAACCATAATAAGATTCGCTTCATGAGTTGTCGTTTCGGCTATCGCTGTTTGCTTCGGATTCCCGGTAAAGATTCGCCCGCCGTAAAGCATAACGCAAATCTTTAACCAAATGCCGGTACTCAGCTCGCGGCTTCAGGTCTTTACCGGTTAGGATTATATCGTATCCGCTTCGTAAATTCCCGACTTCGTGTCTGAATGCCTCTCGCAGCAAACGCTTCAAGCGATTACGCTCCACGGCCGTACGGATCGAATGACTGACCGCCACTCCCAGCCGTATACCGCTTTGTTTGCGTCGTTCATACACGTGGAGTATCAAACTGTGTGTATGAACCTTATTACCCTTACGATAGACAAGAGAAAACTCACGGTTCAGCTTAATTGTCGGTATCTGCCCCATGCTTCTCCATTCTACAAATAACGCCGGTCATAGCACTCTCTATTCTCTACAATCTCTTGTAAAAGAATAAAGACCACTCCGCCGGCGGTCTTCATCAAACTTAGGCCGATAACTTCTTTCGTCCCTTAAGCCGTCTTCTTCGTAAAACGTCTCTGCCACTGGTCGTCAGCATTCTCTTGCGGAAACCATGTTCACGGCTACGCTGACGCTTCTTTGGCTGGAAGGTCATTTTTGACATCTATTTCACCTCCGCCCTTAATTCCATAATGCACTAGATTATAGCGTTATTTTCTTCGACTTGTCAATGCCACCGGAAACAGCTTCTTGGCTTTCCGGCAACAAATTTCCACTCTTTACGATTCGGTTCCGAATCTGCCCTTCTTTAAACGAGTCCGGTAAATCTTGTATTCACCTTGTCCGAGCACAGCATCCAGGAAGACATGCAGTTCCTTTAAATCAATGCCGGCTTCTCTGGCACCAAAGAGGACAAAGCAGGCGGTTCCCGATCCGGAAAGCGAGGTCAGCGCCTGGGGATACATGTCTTTGAGCCCGTCCAGAAGCTTTCGCAACTCGGGCATCTGATCGACGATCAGCGACTCGAAAATGTTTCCGCCGTACTGCTGCAGATCACTCAGATCAACAAGTTCGTCGGCTTGACGCAGATTCACTTTCGCGTTAAAGGCTATTTCCGTGAGCTTCGTTCTAAACGCATCGGGAGCGACCGTGCCTTTCAGTTTCGCCGCTAACGCTTCGGACTGCATCCACTCGTCGTAACGCTCGAAGGCCTGCTTCGTGTTGCTTCCCGCGGCCGGCTTGACGATTAACAGCTCCCAGGCAGGAAGGCTCGGCAGATAGCCCAGCTCTTCTCCTATACCGGTACAGTGCCTTGTACCGCCCTTCAGGCAAAACGGCACATCGGCTCCTGTCGCGAAAGCAATATCTTCCAGTTCGGCATAGGGAAAGGGTTTTCCGTAAACCTGCCAGAGCAAGTCAAGAAGCGCTGCCGCATCCGCGCTGCCTCCGCCCAAACCTGCCTCCATCGGAATGCGTTTGTGGATACGAACCAGTAATCTTTGCTTCGGGCCAACCGCCATGCCTTCTTCTCCGACGGCATGAAGCCAGAATAGTTTAGCCGCCTTATAGCAGGTGTTCTGACGAACGGCGTCTGCGCTCTGCCACTCTCCTGATTTGGAGAACCAGGTCAACTCGATGCTCATGCTTAAAGCAGGGCTCAGTTCCGCGGCCGCCGGCAGCGGCGACTGTTCTTCATTAAACATACGGACAGCAGCTGTCTCGGACAGCATCTGCGCCTGAACGAGGTCTGCCATGTCAATGGTTTGCATGACGGTATCAAGCGAATGATAGCCGTCATCCCGACGGCCGGTGATATCCAGGTATAAGTTTATTTTTCCGGGGGCTATTGCATCTTTTATCCAGGGCATGATATTTCCTTAATCTGTTAATGTATCTGTTCCAATATTCACATAAAAAACTTCTGCCTTCCGACAGAAGTTTAATCCAGTTATAACGGCAAGTTTACACGTAATACCGCGCAAATGGAATATCTAATTGAAATTTGGCTAAAATACACAGCTGATAAACGATTAGCTCGAAATTGATTCATATTCTACGGCAACTTCCACGGCTTCCGTAAGAATATCAACATAGCTGAATGATATCAATTCGGGATATTTACTTTGTTTTCGATCACATCGAACCGTAAACACGTTTGGATAGCAGCTATCCAAAATTCCTTCGTGAATGATGACACGTTTGCGTCCACCATTCGATCTGAGTTTAACTTTTCGTCCTAAACAGGCACTCAAGTCACTACGGCACTGCTCCACATCGTTTTTCGCAATCATGGCTGACCTCCTGATCTCAAACTTAGTTAATTGTAACATTTGTTTCAAATTAAGTCAAGCTGAGTAAAGTTTGGTAGCGCGTTCTGTTCAATTCACATAAATTAACGAAAATGGATTTAAGTGCTAGAAATTACAAATAAAGACGAAATAAGCAGAAAAACTACTTGAGATACTGATCCGTACCGAAACCTTCACCGACGACTTCGCGGGTATCCATCACGAAAACGAAAGCAAGTGGATCTTCTTCTGTCACAATTTGTTTCAGACGGCCGATCTGTTCCTTTGACAAAACACAAAGCAAAACGTTTTGCTCTTTACCGGTGTAAGCGCCGGTCCCTTTCAATGAAGTCAATCCCCTGTCCAGCTCGACCATAATCCGTTGCGATATGGTGTCACGCTTTTCCGAAATAATAAAGGCCGTACGCTGGAAGTTAAAACCTTCCAGAACGAAGTCGATGCCTTTACTCGTCAGATAAATAGAGATAGCCGAATACAAGGTAGCGATGATACTGCTTTCGCTGGAATTCCGGTAAAAGTATGCCGAGCTGGCTATAACCGCGGCATCCATCACCCAGAGAATCTGCCCCAGACTGAAATGATGGAACTTTCGTCTGAACAAAATCGCGATAATATCCGTACCGCCCGTCGTGTAACCACTGAACAGCATAAAGCCTAGCCCGACACCATAGAGCACTCCGCCGACGATAGAAGCTAAAAAGAGATCAGCCGATCCGTTCGTCTGCGAAGCCATGTATTTCTCGTAAAACGCAACCATGGCAGGTTCCGTCAAGTCAATGACAAGAGAATATACAATCGTACCGATCATGCTGTTGACAATAAAACGCCGGGAAATCTGCATACCGCCGATCATAAAGAGCGGCAGGTTTATCAACGCGACAAAAATACCAAAAGGTAATGGCATCTTTCCGAGCTGATAAATAATAGAAGCCATACCGGATATGCCACCCATGGTTAGCTGTGACGGAAGATAAAAAATATTAATTGCGAGGGCACAAAGAAAGGCACCGCCTATCAACATAAAGGCGGTTTTCGCCAGTGACTTAAGGTTAAGGGCTGACATTCTCATTGTTCCTCATTTTCCTGTAAGAACTTGCGATAAGCCATCGGCGACATGCCGGTATGTTTACGGAATGCCGAATTAAAACGCTGCGGACTGGAGAAACCGACACGCGTCGCGATGCTGGATATTTTCAGATCTCCGACGCTCAGCAGCTTGCATGCTTCTTCCACACGAACTTTCATCATATAGGCCATCGGGCTCATGCCGACTTCATCACGAAACGCTCTGGCAAAGTAACCCTGACTCAGGAAAACATAGTTGGCCACATCGGCTACGGTCAGATCATGGTCGTAGTTCGCGGCGATATAATCTCTGGCAATCGTAACCAGCTCTCTGGCCTTACCGTCGCGAATCCGCAGGCTTTTCTCCCAAGCCGATTTAAGTGCGCGCGAAACAACGACTACCAGTTCTATTGCCAGCAGTCTCATCATTAGATTCCGGGCAATCTCGCTGCCCTGGCTCTCCTCGAGAATGCGTTCTACCAGATTAGCCGTATCTTTCCGGTAAGGACCGTCTATCATAAATGCCGGTTCCTGGGCATCTGTAATGACTTTCGCCTCGCTGCTGCCGGTAAATGCGAAAAACTCGTCAATGGAAACCGAGGATACGGTCAGATTCTGATGGATTTGTGCACTATTTGGTCCCGTCTGCGGTTTGATGGTTTTATATGTATCATTCTCATTTTCCGGTTTAGTGAAACCAAAATATACAGCGACCATCTCGCATGGCCCTTCCAGAATCAAGTAGCTATGCTCCTGGTTGGGTTTAATAACGATGGCATTTTCTTCATTAACCAAGTAAGATTTACCTTTAATATAGAATCGCACTTTACCGCGACGTACATAGGTCAATTCATGGGCTGAATGTACGCTGGGTTTCGCCGGCGTCGCCCCTTCGGAGAAATAACGTTTCGCACCTTCAACCAGGAACGGTACAGATCCGAATTTTCCCAAAAATTCATCATCTATTGCCGGTAATAAATCTTCCAACATAAAGCAAAACCTCACTCCCTGAATCCTTGAATCGTGCGCCGCATACTACTTGTTTGGCGCCAAATAAAATTCTACCAGATATAGGCCATAAGTTAAAATAGAAGATCATCCTGCTAAAAACGCATATCACCGACATATCGTAAGTAAAGAAAGAGAGGTTTTGCCGGAACAAAACCTCTCCCAACTCAGAAAAACGACTCAGATACCGGCTTGCAGTGGATTGAAATCGCGCAGTAAAGCGACGAGATTTTCCGTTTCCGTACCGTTTAATCCGACACCTCTGCTCATCTTCGTGTGTTCCGGATTCCAGTCACGGATATCCAGTCTGGGTTGTCTGCCGTTCCAGGCTACAATATTGACCTCTCTTTTCCATCCACTGGATGACGTCGATAAGCTACCGATATGTTCCATGATTTCGAAGGTTACCTCGTCATCGCGATCTGCTCGTTCCTGCCGTTGACTCTGCTTCACGTCTGTACTCATAAAATCCTCCTTAAAACCCGGCCTTTCGGCGGCTTGTTTGATTACCTGCAGTATAAAAAAGATCTAAGCACGGCAGGCATCGGCTTTTCATTCTTTTTCGCTAAAACCCCGTAAAAAACAAAAAACCGCAAATGCCCGAGTTAACAGGCATCTGCGGTCTTCGCATCAATTATTTCGCTTAAGCCGACTTCAATTCATCGGTTTCCAGAATAGGCAGGGCTTCGCCCAGTACCGCTTCTCTGGTAATCGTGCACTTCACGATATCATCACGGCTCGGGATATCGAACATGACATCCTTCATGCAGTTTTCGAGGATGGAACGAAGACCTCTGGCACCGGTCTTTCTAGCCAGAGCCAGGCGGGCGATCTCGATCACAGCATCTTCGGTGAAATCCAGATCAACGTTATCCATCTCCAGAAGGCGTTTGTACTGCTTAATCAGAGCATTGCGGGGTTCCTGCAGGATGCGAACCATCGCTTGCTCATCGAGGTTATCAAGCGTAACTGTAACGGGGATACGACCGATGAACTCCGGAATCAATCCAAACTTCAAAAGATCCTGAGGCATGAGCATATGTCGAAGCTCGTCTGCTTTCTGCTCGCCCACACTCTCCACTTTCGCTCCGAAACCGATGGAGTTCTTTCCGATACGTTCGGAAATAACTTTCTCGATACCGTCGAAAGCACCGCCGACAATGAAGAGTATATTCGTTGTGTCGATCTGAATGAACTCCTGATGCGGATGCTTGCGGCCACCTTGCGGAGGAACATTGGCAACCGTGCTCTCAAGAATCTTAAGTAGAGCCTGCTGCACGCCCTCGCCGCTGACATCGCGGGTGATCGAAGGATTATCCGAACGGCGCGTAATTTTATCGATTTCATCGATGTAGATAATTCCGCGTTCGGCTCTTTCAATGTCAAAATCAGCATTCTGTAACAACTTAAGCAAGATATTCTCGACATCCTCGCCGACATAGCCGGCTTCGGTCAATGCGGTAGCATCGGCAATAGCGAAAGGAACGTCCAGAATCCTGGCCAGCGTCTGCGCCAGGAGAGTCTTTCCGGAACCGGTCGGTCCAAGAAGAAGAATATTGCTCTTGGCAAGCTCGACATCATCTGTATTGCTCTTCGTCGCACTCTCTTTATCGGAGTTCAAAGAAGCTTTCTTCCCCTTGGCTTGCTGCGCAGGCAGAGCGGAGGCACCGGAATAAATACGTTTATAGTGATTGTAAACGGCAACCGCCAGGACCTTCTTCGCCTCGTCTTGTCCGATGACGTACTGATCCAGGGCTTCCTTCATTTCACGAGGTGACGGTACTCTATCCGGTAACGCACTCGATCCGGCCTTGTTCTTAAATTCTTCGGCAGAAAGAATTTCGTGACAGAGTTCAACACACTCATTACAGATGTAGACTCCGGGGCCGGCGATCAAACGCTCGACCATTGATTCATCCTTCCCGCAAAATGAGCAAACAAGCGGCGAAAAAAGATCTTGTTTACCGTTCTTACCGTTACCTGACATGATTTATTGGCTCCTATCCATAATCTTATCGACCAAACCGTAGGCCAAGGCCTCGTCGGCTGACATCCAGTGATCGCGTTCCGTGTCGATTCTGATCTTTTCGATCGGCTGACCCGTACGCTCCGCCAGAATGTCATTTAACTTGTTCTTCATCTTCACGATGTGCTCGGCGGCAATCACGATATCCGTGGCCTGACCCTGAGCACCGCCGGAAGGCTGGTGAATCATGACTTCCGCGTTTGGCAGGGCAAAACGCTTGCCCTTCGTTCCGGCAGCCAGTAAGAATGCGCCCATGCTAGCAGCCATACCTACGCAAATCGTCTGGACATCCGGCTTGATGTACTGCATCGTATCGTAAATCATCATACCCGAAGTGACCTCGCCACCGGGGCTGTTGATATAAAACATGATGTCCTTATCCGGATCTTCGGCTTCCAGGAAGAGCATTTGGGCCGTAATCAGACTGGCCGTGGTCGAGTTGACATCTTCGCTCAGGAAGATAATTCTTTCTTTTAATAATCTTGAATAAATATCATATGAACGCTCGCCGCGCGAGGTCTGTTCGACTACCATTGGTACCAAACTCATAATAGTATCGCTCCTTTTAGTAATTGATTTCAGCTAAGTTATTTGCTTAGACTAGTATATCAATTATAGTCAAAGATGGTCGTATCATAGTAACTAAACTGTTAAGAAACCGGTCGATGCAATTGTTACTCCGCACTTGTTAGTTTGATTGTAACTGCATCTGACCGGTTAGTATTTTATCAGATTAGTATTGAATTACTTCGTTTAAACGATAATTATTCGTTTTCGCTCTCGCTGGCAGCTTCTTCCTTATCAAGCTCGTTGTAGAGAGCTTCGACTTCATTGCTCTCTTCGACTTCAGGCTCGGGAATCGCCACGGCGGCTTCGCGAATCAGATCGACAGCAAGCTGAACACGGGCATTTCTGCGCAGATAATCGAAATCATCCTCGCCCATTTCCTTCTTCAGAGCTTCGGCTTCCATACCGTACTGAGCGGCCAGATCGGCGATCTCTTTATCAACGGCGGCTTCGTCGGCTTCGATTGCTTCAACATTGGCGATAGTTTCGAGAACCAGAGATGTTTTGACGCGATCTGCAGCCATTTCGCGATACTGTTCGCGGAACTCGGCCATATTCTGTCCCAGGTAGCCCAGATACTGCTCGAGAGTCAAGCCCTGTCTGCGCATCTGCTGGTCTTGCTGTGTGACCATGTTATCCATTTCGTTTTCGATCATAACAGCAGGAATGTCAACCGTGGCATTGGCCGTGACAGCCTTAACGACGTTGTTCTCGTAAACGTTTCCGGCGGTTCTTTCGGCACTTTCGAGCTGTTTCTCTCTTAAGGAGTTGCGATACTCTTCGAGGGTGTCAAACTCCGAAACATCTTTAGCGAACTCGTCATCGAGCTCGGGGAGTTCCTTAACCTTGATCGAGTTGATTTTGACTTTGAAAACAACGGCTTCGCCGGCCAGGCTTTTCTCGTGATAATCTTCCGGGAAGCTCAGGTTGACATCAAATTCGTCACCGGCGTTATGACCGATGATCTGCTCTTCAAAACCGGGGATGAAAGATCCGGAACCAATCCGCAGATCATAATCGTCTGCCGTGCCGCCCTCGAATGCTTCTTCGCCTTTAAAGCCCTGATAGTTGATATTCGCGATATCACCGTCTTGCACGGGACGATCCTCGACAGGAACCATGCGGCTGTTGCGCTCCTGGATTCTCTTGAGTTCGTTATCCAGCTGTTCTTCTGTTACGGTCGCATCGGGCTTAACCGCCTCGACACCCTTGTACTGGCCCAAGACAACTTCCGGCTTAACGGTTACTTCCGCCGTCATCTTAATACCTTTTCCCAGGCCGATTTCCTGGATATCGATTTCGGGCTGAGCGACAACCTGAAGATCGTGTTCCTTAATGGCGTCACCATAAGCATGGGCAAATGCGTGATCAATCGCATCCTCGTACAAAACACCTTCGCCGTAATAACGGATTACCATCTGCATGGGTGCTTTGCCCTTACGGAAACCCGGAACGCTGAAGCGCTTGCTATTTCTCTGAAATGCATGCTCCATCGCGTGCTCGAAATCATGAGCACTGATGTCCAGAGTTAACTTAACTCTGCTGTTTTCTAATTTCTCCACTGTCGAAGCCATCGAATATCCTCCTCAAAGGGGCCTCACTGGCCCTCATATCACATATAAACTCTATTTTACATGAAATGCTAATCGATTCTATCACAACGGCAACTTATAAGTAAAGTCAAATGGTTATAATCTAGTTGTAAGAGAAGACATTTGTATAGGACCTGACAACTTTGCCATTTGCTTGATTAACAAAACCGTGTTCTATCATCCATTTATCCTTTTTTCCAAAAAGGCTTCGACACGGTGTTGACTTAATTGAAAAAAGGTCGTACAATAGCTTTCGTTGACCAAACACCTGCACCCTTAGCTCAACTGGATAGAGCGTCTGACTACGGATCAGAAGGTTGTGGATTCGATCTCTGCAGGGTGCACCAACAAGAAGACCGCTTGATGAATCAATCAGGCGGTTTTTTTGTATCTGTAACTTATAAAAAGCGTCTGTTGTTTCGACAGACGCTTTAGTATTAATTATACGTAATTTTCCGGTTTTCTGAACTACTCTGCCATCGGGCGGTCGACGACCGGCAGTTTTGTGGAGGTATCGCCTTCTTTGTGGATGCCTTTCCAACTAAAGCCGGCTTTAGGATTTATCAACACGGGTAGATTATCGCCGCTGCCGAATACCTCTCCCTTCTTGTAGAGTTCCAGACCCAGTTCTTCGATTCTGCCGACGCGAATCGCACCGATCGTTTCGTTGGTAGAGTCCCGTTGGCCTGCCAGAGGAAACGAAAGGTAAGTTCCAAGACGTTCGTTTTTCAAGACATAATCCGTTTGATCGATGAAAGGATAGATCATAAGAGCATCATCTACCGTCGACTCCGTACCGAGTTCGTTGAGCATCTTGAATCTCACGTCGAAAATGGAATAGCCGACCAAAGTGCCTGAATAAGATTTACCGTCTTCGAGAATCTCGGGATTCTCAATCAGCAATTCGATTCCGTCATAAAGAACGAACATATATGTGCGTTCCTCTTCTTCACCCGTGTCTTGCAAGTTTCCCGTAAGAATAGGATCATTGCGTTCGCTATCACTCGCCACCACAGGCGACACGGTGAGCTCAACCGTACGGGAATCTAAAACGGATCCAAAAAGCTGTTCGACTTCCGCGGAATTCAACTTACTATTTAAAAGCAACATGCCGTCTGCACGTGCGCGTAAAACGAAATCGTCTTTCGTCGTTACGGAGGGAATTGTGTCTTGAATACTGAAAACACCAGCGGCATTTCTGAATAGCTGCAGTTGTCGTGTCATACTGGGTTCGATCAAACCTTCTTTCGCCGCTTCGGCGATGGCGGCTCGATTTAAAAGAGATACATCATCCATACTCCGGTTCGACGTATCGCTGTTTGTATAATTCGTGGTCACGTCATAACGAATTCTGGAAATGTCAAAGGCCTTTACCTTTAAGCCCTGCGGAGCCACTTTATAAACATCATAATAATCCAGTACGGCTTTCGCTTTCGCCAGTTTCACCTTAGATGAGGCCGAATCAGAGTAAATCATAGCCGAAAGAACCTCGGCATTTTCCTGTTTGATCGTACCAAAGTAGGTTTGAGCATAATCATAGAGATCAATGATGTTACGAATCCACGTTCGATCCAGATAATCCAAACCGGAACTGTCACGCTGGATAGCTATAGCCAGGCTCTCGTTAACGGAACCGGATGTATATTCGAGCCAGTGATAGGTACTGGCCTCGGCAATCTCGCGATAAGCCGGATCGACCTGGACGATGCGAGCGATCTGTCGGTCACGCTCGGAAACCGTCATGGGAGAAAACGACTTCGGAATATTCGTTAATGCCAAATCAATCAGACTGATATATCGCTGGTATTCTTCGAAAGTCAGTCCTCCCAGCTGAGATGCGGGAATACTCGCATAAGCCTCCTGCGTCGTAAGATTGCCTGCAACAGAATCCAGAATTCTCTGCAGCAGCTGATTTGTGCTTAAACCACTCAGGTTAATTACGGGAGTCGGACTGGGTTGAAGATTGGTATCAGTCGGATTGCTTTCACCGCCCGGCTCGGTTTCCAGTGCCGTGGTCCATGGCCGGTAATCGTACATCCAACGGAAAAACACACCGAAAAGAAGCCCTAGGACAACAACTAAGGCTAATATCGATTTGGCGGGCTTGTAAAGTCCGCCTTTCATACTTGTATTTTTCCTGATGCTCAAATAAACTCACCTGCCGGACTATGCTACTTACATTATCAGCCAGGTGAGTTTTTTTCGCAATGCCGCTTGATGCAAACATTAAGTAAACATTTTATCGCGAAGCTTCTTTCTGGCCCGGGCCAGCGCACTGTTCACTTGAGAGATTGATAAATTCTGAGACCTCGCTATATCCGCAATACTTTGACCGCGAATACTCTCTTCGATCACGGCCAGTTCTCTGCCGCTGAGCTGATCAGCCATGGCAGCCAGGACTTCCGAAGCCGCTTCCCTGGCTTCGATTTTTGATAAAGGACTGGAGCTTTCGCCTGTTCTGCCGCTATTTTGATCGGTCAATAAACGATCCTGAACATCTTCTTTTTCCTGACCGGACCATGACAGCGACCGAGACTCGTTCAAAGCCCGCTGTTTCGTAGCCTGATCGCGGCGCATTGCATCTAATATCGTTCGATGCACGGTTGTTTTGGCCAACGCGGCAAAGGGATTGCCGCTACGTATGTTATATACGCGGACAGCTTTAAACAAACCAATCATGCCCTCTTGAATGAGATCGTCATGATCACCGCCGGTTAAATGGTAACGGGCGGCTTGCGAGCGAACGAGCGGCTTGTAGCGAGTCAGCAGAAGCTCAAAAGATTCCGCAGAACCTTGTTGAGCTTCGAGTGCCAATTCTTCATCCGAAACAAAGCTGTTTTCTTCAGGGTTATTAATCACGATTTATCCTTCAGTAAATATTTTTATTGGTCAGTTTCCGTTATCGGTAATTTCGCTTACTGCAGCAGCTTTTCCGGCGCTCTTGATATCGCGCTGGCGAACCGCTTCAAAGATAACTATGCCTGCCGCAACAGCAGCGTTCAAGGAGTTGACCTTGCCCTTCATGGGAATGGATACCAGCAGGTCGCAATTCTGGCGGACAAGATCGCGCATGCCTTCCCCTTCGCTGCCGATGACGATTGCCATGGGACCGCTAAGATCGGTTTTACTAAGCTCCGAACTTCCTTCCATAGCCGTTCCGGCGATCCAGAGGCCTTCCTTCTTGAGTTCCTCCATTGTATTCACGAGATTCGTTACACGTGCACAAGGTACATGTTCGATAGCACCGGCGGAGGCTTTCGCAACGAGTGCATCCAGTCCGACGGAGCGACGGCGGGGAATGATAATGCCGTGAGCGCCAGCCGCATCCGCGATACGGAAGACCGATCCCAGATTGTAGGAGTCCTTGATCTCGTCCAGAAGAATGACAAGAGGATCTTCGCCCTTGACACGTGCCGCAGCCAGAATATCCGCTACTTCGACATAGTCATGAACAGCGGTCTGTGCGATCATACCCTGATGAGCATTGGTAATGGATAAGCGGTCAAGGGCAGGTCTATCGACTTCCATGATAATACCGCCTCGCTCTTTTACCTCGCTGATAATCTCGGACACGGCTTTATCTCGACGACCGTCCTTGGGTTTGAGCACCCATAGTTTATCAATTGTACGGCCGGCGGCGAGGGCCTCCTTGATAGGATTCCTGCCTTCGAGGCGATCTTCGCGAAGACCTTCTTCGACTTCGGCCTTACCGGCATCCGACATCTCTTCGGGATCCGTCAGCTTGCCTTGATTGGCCGCAAACTTCTTATTGTATTTGGGTTTGACAAACATACCGACGGCACTGACACCGGCACGGTAGCCATCATCATCCAGACGCTCGGAAGCCTTGTACTCATCAGAAGCGATTTCACGCGCTTTAAAACGATCTTTGTTTTCACGGTCGTAAGGTTTACGGTCACGATTGTCTCGGTCGTAGGGTTTACGGTCACGGTTATCGCGATCGTAAGGGCGGCGCTCGCTGTCATCACGGCGAAAGGCTCTGCGCTCCCCGTTATCGCGGTCGTAGGGCTTGCGGTCACGGTTATCGCGATCGTAAGGGCGGCGTTCGCTGTCATCACGGCGAAAGGCTCTACGCTCCCCGTTATCGCGGTTGTAGGGCTTGCGGTCACGATTATCCCGATCGAAGGGCTTACGTTCGGCGTTATCCCGACTGTAGGGTTTGCGATCACGATTGTCCCGCTCGTAAGGTTTACGATCGCTATTGTCCCGGCTGTACGGTCTGCGTTCACTGTTATCACGGTCGTAGGGTTTACGATCGTTACTGTCGCGACGGGGTCCGCGACTTGCTTTTCCGCGATAAGAGCCACGATTACTGTCTGATCCGCCCCGGTTGCCGCCAAAACGACCGTCCCGGCCCTGGCCTCTGCTGGAATTACGGCCATCACCGCGTCCTCTGTTGGAATCTTGATTATTGTCCATTCTCTAAAACCATCCTTACGATTTCCTGGAGACGCACATGGTCGCCTGCCAAATATAAATAGCCGATTAAACATTCAAAACCGCTGGCCAGGCGATAAATCCGGGGGCTGACGTTTTTGGCCATTGTTCCGGGCGAACTGTTGCGACCGCGAATAATGAGCTGCTTTTCTTCTTCTGTTAGTGAATCCTGAATAATTTCGCTTGCTTTCGCTTGAAATACCGCCTTCGAATAGGCGACGGACTTCAAGTGAAGTGCACCTGATTTAGCATGCCCGCTGCCTAAAACGTGCAGGCGAACATATAGCTCATAAACGGCATCGCCGATATAAGCCAGTGTCGACATAGGGACTTCGCGGATATCTCCTTCATATAGATATTCCGTCATAACCTTATGTCCGTCTCTCTCTGTATTTATAGTCGCCAAATTAGTATCTCGATTCGCTCAATTGCGGTAAACTCTCGGACCTTGTGCCGTATCTTCGATGGAATATCCGGCCTTCTGCACCTGATCGCGAAGCTCATCAGCCAAAGCAAAGTTTCTGGCCGCTTTCGCTTCTGCGCGCTCTTCGACAAGCTTCATTATCGATTCCGGAATCTTATCTTCTTCTTCGATCTTCAGCCCGAGCACATCCAGCAGTTCCAGGAGCAGATCAAGCGCACCCTGTATAACCGTACGGGGCAGCTCCACATCCGAGGCGGTAGCGGTGTTCGCTTCTCTGATGAAATCATAAATAACGGCAAAGGCATCGGCCGTGTTCAGATCGTCATCCATCGCCTCGCAAAAATCGGTGCGTGCATCTTGCGTGGCTTTAACCAGACTCTTCGATATCTCGCTTTCCTCTCCGTCGACACCCGAATCCAATAAAAAGCGCAGGTTCAAAACACAGTTCTCAATACGTTCGAAACCGGATTGAGCCGCTTTCAAGAGGTCATCGCTGAAGTTGATCGGGCTGCGATAATGTCCGCTCAATATAAAGAATCGGATGATATGATGCGGATACTCTTTGGCTATATCGCGTACGGTAAAGAAATTCCCGCGGCTCTTGGCCATCTTTTCATTATTGACATTGATAAAACCGTTATGCATCCAGTAATTGGCCAACGCATGTCCGCTGCATGCTTCGCTCTGGGCGATTTCATTTTCGTGATGAGGAAAGACCAGATCCTGACCACCGCCGTGAATATCGATCGTCTCGCCGAGAAATTCGTTGACCATGGCCGAACACTCGATGTGCCAGCCGGGTCTTCCTTCTCCCCAGGGACTGTCCCAGGCGGGCTCGCCATCTTTCTTAAATTTCCATAAAGCAAAGTCGGAAGCATCACGTTTATTATCGCCGTTGAGCGCACGATTACCGGCGCCTTCTTCCAGGTCTTCAAGGTTGTAACCGGAGAGTTTTCCGTAGTCTTCAAAACTTCGTGTAGAGTAATAGACACCGTCGTCGGCCACATATGCGTGACCTTTCTCCAGCAGTTTTCCGATCATATCGATGATCTTGTCCATGCTGTCGGTCGCTCGAGGCTGGAAGCTGGCACGACGAATATTCAGCTTATCCGCATCGTAAAAATACTCTTCGATATAGCGATTTGCAATTTCTTTCGTGCTCTTGCCTTCCAGCAGAGCCCGTTGAATGACCTTGTCGTCAATGTCCGTAAAGTTCTGGACAAAGGTAACTTCATAACCTCGATACTCCAAATAACGTCTTAAAGTATCAAAGGTAATAAAAGGGCGGGCATTCCCCAAATGAAAATAGTTGTAGACGGTCGGGCCGCAAGAATAGATCTTCACCTTCCCCTCTTCAAGAGGTATGAATGTCTCTTTCTTTCGGCTCAACGTATTATAGATTTTCATCTGAAAGCGCTCCTCCCGGCGTGTTTGTTTCTATGTGTCGCCCTGTTTACAGGCATAAGTTTATCGTACCACGCTTCTACGAAAATTACGATAGAGCATGGCCTTCCATCTCGAGTTTAAACATAATAAAAAACCCGGAATACCGACTCCCTAGTTTTGACACCTCGCACTAAGCCAGGTGGGTGCCCTGCAGCGGTCTTCTGACGTCCCCGCGAGGGGCATGCCATTATTCCGACTGACGCCAGGCTCCCTTTTATGTCATGTAGGTTCAAATAAAGAGATATCGAATATCCCAGGCCAGTTTATTATAGCACAGGCCCAAGATATTTCCGTAGCAGGCTCACGGCATATATCGATCGGGCTTCGAACCGCTGCAGATAATCGATAGCTAATTCATGATCGAACTTCTGTCTTCCTGCCGGATGCCGCAACTAAACAAGTCACGGATGCCGCACCCGCGGACTGTATTGCCCGAACAGCGGACCACAATGTTGCCCCGGATGTCAGAATATCATCTACCAGAAGAACATGATGTCTTGCCAGTACGCGTCCGTCAGCTTTAAAGGCATTTCGTAAATTGTCTGTTCTCAAGGCGTAAGCGAGTTCGCTTTGCCTCTTTGTGTGAACGATTCGTTCCATCGCAAAGGACAGTTCAACCAGCCTTAAATCACCGGCAATAATCTTCGATAATTCTTCCGACTGATTATATCCGCGTTCCCTCTTCCGAAGCGGATGAAGCGGTACGGCCAAAACCGCATCAAATAATTCTAACGGATGCAAACGAAGCGCCATTGTCATCAGATTCGCCAGTGGTCGGGCAGCCTCGAGCCTGCCATGAAACTTTAAAAGTCGAATCAGACGGGGAATCTCTCCCTCATAATACAAAGGAACCAGTGCCTTTACGGCACCGGCTCTCTCCCATTCATCCAACGCGAGCTCGTCTTTTAAGCGATTCGACAATAAGGGCAAAACGGCATCGTCTGCCTTCCGCCAGGGAAGCTTCGAGCTACAAGCGGGGCATATATCGCTGACCGGACCGGTCTTCGAGTAAGATTCTTGGCAGACGAGGCAGAGAGGCGGAAAAAGACTTTGAGTCCATTCCCGTCCCTTCTCCCTTAAAATTCTACTCAGATCCCGTTCCTGCATAACTCGACATTACTTAAGATATTTACGCAGAGATTCTGCTTCATCTTCTTTTTCCCAGGGTAAATCCAGATCCAAACGTCCAAAGTGGCCGTAACTGGCGATCTGTCTGTAAATCGGACGCAAAAGATCAAAAGTACGGATGATGCCGTCCGGGGTCAATACAAACTCTTTTTTGACAATATCCGCAAGTTCGCGGTCACTGAGCTTACCGGTTCCGAAGCTGTTGACATTGATCGAAACCGGCTGCGCAACACCGATCGAATAAGCCAGCTGAACCTGACAGCGGTCCGCCAGACCGGCGGCCACCAGATTCTTGGCCACATACCGGGCTGCATAAGATGCGGAGCGGTCGACCTTGGTCGGATCCTTACCGGAAAAAGCGCCGCCTCCGTGTGCTGCCATGCCACCATAGGTGTCGACGATGATTTTACGACCTGTCAGACCGGAATCCCCGTGCGGCCCTCCCACCACAAAACGACCGCTGGGATTGATCAGAATCCGGGTATCCTCATGGATAAGTTCGGCCGGAATAACCGCATCGATGACTTCGCGTTTAACATCACGGGTGATGTTTTCCTGGCTGTAACTAGGGTCATGTTGTGTTGACACGACGATGGTCGAAACATAAAGCGGTTTATTGCCTTCATAAGTCACCGTTACCTGAGCTTTTCCGTCCGGACGAAGCAAAGGCAGCAACCCGGACTTGCGAACCTCCGCCAGTTTCTTCGTCAAGCCGTGTGCCAAGGTAATGGGCAGAGGCATACGCTCGGCGGTCTCGTTACAAGCATAGCCGAACATCATGCCCTGATCACCGGCACCAGTTCTGGCGTCGGCGGCGGCTTCTCCGCTTCTCATTTCATATGATTCGTTTACCGCACCGGCAATATCGGGCGATTGTTCTTTCAGAGCCACAAGCACGGAACATGTTTCTGAATCAAAGCCGTATTTGGCCCTGGTATATCCGATATCCCTGAGTGTGTTGCGCACGATCTCCTGAATATCGACATAGCATGAGGTGGATACCTCGCCGAATACAAGAATCATCCCTGTGTTTGCGATTGTTTCGCAAGCAACGCGGGCTTGAGGATCCCGGGCAATAATCGCATCCAAAACCGCATCCGATATCTGATCGCAGACTTTATCCGGATGACCTTCGGTAACCGATTCGGAAGAAAACTGCCAATAATCCCTCTCATTAATCTCCATGTATATAGAAACCTCCTAAAGTGTCTGTGGCTTTTGTTTTTATGTGCCAAATCATTCTATCACTTGCGCAGTTTGCGGACAATTTAGCTTTCACCAAAATGGCACAAAAAAGAAGAATCCTCGTCGGCCGAGGTGCATTTTCGGGTATTTGGTCGAAAAAAACCGACTCCGGTAAGAATCAAAGCCGCTTATCCTGAGCACAAGAGGCAAAATTCGAGCAAGAAGAAAGCTATAAAGAAAATAGTTATACAAGAAAAAGAGGTGTGATATGCAGCGAATATATATCCTGGATCAAGATCAGCGATTTGCCGCCAGACTCGGACATGCATTGGCCGGTTTGTGTCCGGAACACCACTTCTTAAGCGTGGGCAGTCCGGAAGAGATGAGCGCCTTTTGCCGGGAGATCGGTCAATCTGCTCACGCTTTGATTTATACAGCCTCGCAGTTCCCGAACTGGCAGCCCGATCCCGCCCTTAGGGTGCTTTACTTACGAGACAAACCAAACTTAAAGGACTTATATGGTCATGAACTAAGCTCCGAGTTGGCAGATACCGCAGGCTTGTATCTCGACGAAGCATCCGGGGAAAATGTGGACGCGATGACTTTCGCTTCTGTTTACCGTTATGCCGGTGCATCTCAAATCCTATCTTCTCTGGGAACAGTTCTGGATGAATCTCCTGTTGAGGAAGACGAACCCGGTCTGAGAACCTGTCTCTTACATGCCCCTTGTCCGGGACGTGCGGCCCAACGTGTCTGGGAACGTTTGTTGGCGACTGAACTGGATAAAGGCCGGCGAGTGGTCGGATTACCCTTAACGCCTCCGCATTTATTTAGAGGTCCTTCGCTCCTGCATGCTTCCGCGCCTGCCGATCGGGCCGACCTGGCATCACTATTAATGCGACTGGCGTATGACGAGTTGACAGCTTCGGATATCATGCCTTATTTCGTACCGACCCGGCAGGGCTGTCTTGCCATCGCTCCTTGCTCCGGAGCCGATGACATCAATGAAGTAAAACCTGAAGTTCTGACACGCTTGCTTAATCTCACGCGCCTCGCTCTTCAAAACAGCGCCGAAGATACGACTCTCTTTATCTTTACAGGCGGCCTGGCAAGCAGCCGGATTCGAAAGCTTTTACCTCTTTGTGATGAGTTCGTTACCGTATGCGATCCCGAAGGGGTGAACACAGACTCATGGACTGCGATTCTCAATACGATGTTAAGCGACCTGCCGGCCGGCCGGCGTCACATAGAATTATGGGAGGATAATTTATATGGCTCGTAGAATCTATATCGGTAAACGAGATAAAGTTTCGGAAGAAAGTAAAGCGATCAACATCTCAGACAACCATGTCCGTTATGAACTGGCCGCACGCGTCAAGCGAAGAGTCAGCGCGGCAGGCGGAAGCGATTTAATCCGGGACGAAAGAAGCTTAAAAGGTCTTATCGCCGAGCAGCTTCGTGTTGAACTGGGCAGTCAGGTGCTGGGGCTGGGGCTTCATCACGAAATGGTCGAAGATATTTTCAACCAGATGCGAGGTCTCGATGTTCTTCAGCCCCTGATGGAAGACCGGCGCGTCACGGAGATTATGGTTAACGGACCTTATCGAATCTTCATAGAAGCAGACGGCCGTCTTCGTCAAACCGAACTCAAGTTTCGCAATACCGCTCATTTGACCGATGTCATCACTCACTTTTTCAGTCAGGCGAACCGTGCGCTGAACTTTCGTCAACCGATAGCCGACATGCGCCTTCCCGACGGGTCTCGCGCGAATGCCGTGCTTCCGCCGATCGCCACGGACGGGCCGATCTTTACGATCCGTAAATTCACGGGAATCAAGTTAAGCGGAGAAGCTCTGGTGGCTACCGATTTTATCTCGAAGGAATGCCTCGGGTTCCTGGGAGAAGCCATAAGGCGGCGTGAAAGCATCATGATATCAGGTGGCACAGGCAGCGGCAAGACAACTCTGTTAAATGTTTTGTCATCGGAGATACCGGCACGCGAACGAGTCGTAACAATTGAGGATTCCTGTGAATTACAGTTGCAAGGTCATGAAAACCTCGTACGACTCGAGGCAAGACTGCCGGGCCCGGACGGAAGCGGCCAGATCACAATCGCCGATTTGATTAAGACCGCTCTTCGAATGAGACCCGACCGCATCATAGTCGGTGAAGTAAGAGGAGCAGAAGCCTACGATCTATTGAGCAGTATGAACACCGGCCACCCGGGGACGTTATGCACCGGACATGCTAATTCCTGCCGTGATATGGTCAGCCGTCTGGCTAATCTTGTTTTACAAGTATCAAACCTCCCGTACGAGAGCATTTTGCGGGAAGTCGCCACCGCTATTAACATTCTCGTTCATATCCGGCGCACAGCCGAAGGAAAAAGAGAAATCAGCGAAGTTTACCGCCTGCTGCCCAATCAGCAGGATATCTTCAAGCTGGAAGCTATTTTCGTACGACATGAGGAGGGATCCGAACTTGTTTATCAAACGCCTTAATGAAAAAAGCAAACTAAAGACAATGATTGTTTTCGCCGCGGAAGCAATCGTCATGAGTTTCCTGGCTGCCTTATTCCTGGTTCCGGTCTGGGCAAGAATCACAGCAGGTTTACTGACATCCGTTTTGCTCACACGGGCTACGATGGCTTACTCTACATGCCGCTTGGAAAAAGTATACCGTGAGCAAACCGAACTATTGTTGCAGTTTTTAAGTACGGAAACTTCGTCCGGCCGTTCGCTGGATTCGGCCTTCATCGATGCTCCCCTCCATTTTGCCAAGTTATACAGTCGAAACAATCGTTTTCAACAAGGACTCGAGAAGATCGCAGCAGGTTTGCGACTGCAGATACCGCTTCATGCTTTGATACGTGATTTCACCTCAATTGTGGAAAGTCGGGAAGCCAGAGCCGTCCTTCAGGTATTAACCACGATGGATTTCGGCGGTAGCGATCTTCCCGAGATTCTTCATCAGGAAGCCCGTCTTCTGGGCGATATCAAGCGAATCGAACGACAGGTCATGGCCGAAAACGCTTCTCAGAATACCGAAGCAATGATCCTGTGTTTATTGCCCTTTCTGGCGATACTTCTGCTTCGGCTTGCCGCCGCTGATTATATGCACGAGAGCTTTACTTCCCCAACCGGGCAGTTGATGCTGCTTGGATCATTCGTACTGGCAGCATTCGCCCTTATGCTGAATATACTCTTTCGCAGTACAACAAAATCGAAACTCAAAGACGAAAGCTTGATTAAGCTCAAGCAGCGACTGGCACGGCCGAGTCCTCTCTCGAAAATGGCGGCCGGTTTGCTCAATATACTTCCGAAGGCTTATGTTCTGCGGGTATACGGAGCCATGCGAATTTTATGGAGCTTAAGAGACAATGCGGACGGGAATACAGACCACCTGCAGTTCGAAGCCGGCATCGATGAGCTTAACGTCTGGTGCCAGATGAAAATACTTTGGTTTGTTCTGGCGCTTCCTCTATCCGCAGTCGCACTGACGGCCGGTCTTCCCTGGTTTTTTGTGCTGGCTCTGCTTATCTCCATACCTCTTTCACAAGATCAGGAACTCTTTGGCCGGTCAAGCCGGTATCAAAACGAACTCATGCAGGGTTTGCCACTCTTTATCTCACTCATGAATCAATTACTTAAGAGCGGTATGGTCGTCCGGCAGGCACTGCTCTTTACGATACGCGAGATGCCGGCTGATTCTGCTATGTTTCGCGAACTGCGCCTGATCGAACTTGCACTGAGCACAGGCCTTAACGCAGCTCCGGTACTGGGTGAGTTCTCTGCCCGTCTTGATATTCCGGAAGCTCAAACAGCGCTCTTGCTGCTCGCCAGACAAGAGACGCATGGCGGTCCCGAGATGCTGCGGCAACTGGATCAGGCCAGCGAAGATTGCTGGTCCATTCTAGGCTCTGCCTACCGACGCAAACACGAAATGCTAAGCCGGCGTATGTTAGCACCCATGATAATGGATCTGTTTTCGGTTGTACTCATGGGGGCCGCACCGGCCATCTTAATGTTTATGCAGTACTGAACGATCGCATCAATACCTTGGTCGGTTCAAGTCGTGTTTTCGGGTAAAAGGGTGAAAAGAGCTTATGTCTGACCGTCAGCGGTCCAATAAGCTTAAGTAAACAGAGTCATGCACAAGACTCGAAAAAGGAGGAGAAAAAATGTATCTGAAATCAATGAAGCAAGCGAGCAGAGAGAAAACGGGAAAGATCAGGAAGAGACTTAGTCAAGTCTGGCGCTCAGGCAGGGCTAAAATGGGAATGGGAACACTTGAAGTCGTGATCATTATCGGAGCACTTTTGACTTTAGCCTTGTTCTTCAGCACGGAAATTAAAGGCTTCGCCGGAAAGATTTCCGACAAAGCATTTCAGGAAACCAGGATTCTGGCAGAACTCGAGAAAGATGTCGGACCATGAACGATTATACGCCGGAGATGAAAGTCTCGATCCATGATCTGGAATTCTTCGGGGCAGCGGCAGAGCAGATCCTCTGCCGCCCTGCCGAAACCTATGAAGTAGCGAAGTACCAAGTCGAGATTATGGCAAGCCGGGCCGAACACTTTATACAACCGGACTGGATACAGGAAAATGAACAGGATTATCTGCTCTATAACAAACAAGGCTTTATCAGTCTTGAACATTACTTTCTGAAACAATCAGCCGAGCGTGCGGATATCTTTCATTGCCTGAGGCAAATGCTTCTGTCACTTCAACTTTGCAGGGATATTCTCCTGGACACCAGACAGCTTATCCTTGACGCGAGATTTATATTTCTTAAGAAGTTATCTTATGGCAGCGAACAAGTCTCCGGTTTCGATCCATATTTTATCTATGTACCTGCCGAGGCCAAAGCAGCCGAGCCGATTCCCGATGCCCAAGCCTCTCTTCTGGCCAGGATCGTAGAATTCTTTATTAAAGAAGGTGAGAAGAAAAACCTGTTTCTTGAAGAAGAGATCGACTTGATGCGTCGCTATGTAATGGGTGACATCGAACGCATGTTAGCATGGCTGGATGAAAAAATCAGATATCCTGATAAGCCGAAGAGACGAAAGCTGCCCGCAGGAAAGAAAAGCAATAAAACTAAAGCTAAGAGCAGTCAAAGCATTTCTCCCATATCAAGCGAAGAAAAGCAGCGCATGTCTCGTTTTAACCAAGCGTCGTTGACTAAAATCATCATCATAGTTGATATCGTTTTACTCTTTTTGCTAAATTTCAGCCTCCGTCTCGCAATCAAAAGCCAGGCTCCATTATATTATGCATTGACCGCCGTCGGGCTCTTTATCTTAATCACCAGCGATGTCTATTTGCTCCAAATCAATGGTAAGGAAAACCACTCCGAAACTCGATTCGAACGGGAAAGACGGCATAAAGAACTACGGGAATACGAGACAAAAGAGGATATTAAGCAAACAGCAGCCCCGTTTGAAGCAGGTGTGAAACGAGACGACGAAATGAATCACTTTTCGATCGCCTATCTTTATCCGGTGACAAACGAAAATATTGCTAATCCGGATATTGAGGCAGTAACGGAGCATAGCCGTGCTTCAGCTGTTATCTTGAACCGCGAGTTCTACATCGGCAACGATCGGGACCGCTGTGACTTCAGTCCGCAAACGCTTGATATATCACCTCTTCACGCGAGGATCAGCAAGCAGGACAACAGTTATCTTCTCACCGATTTGGCCTCCGAGAGCGGAACTTATTTAAACAATCTGCGCTTGCACTACTACGAGGATTATGTACTGTTCTCGGGAGCTTATATACGCTTCAATGACCTGACTTATCTCTTTGTTATCGAAGAAGCCGATGCCATGAAACAAGGCGCTTAGCCTAAACCAGCCTCCGGGCTGGTTTGCTTATTGGGATTCTCCCGTACTTCCACTGTGTCACCTCGGGCAACTACAATTCTTGTGCACATATTCAGAAACAGACCGTCTTCGAGCACACCGATCCGGGCTCTCAGCTTTGATCGAAGACGGTCTGTATCAAGAGGCGGGGTCAACATCAGATCGGCTATATAGTTCCCGTTATCGGTCATGTAAATTTCATTTCCTCTCATCCGCAAGCGTGGATGAAGTTTATCTTTTTCAAGCGCGGCCAATGTGTGTTTATATGAAAAAGGTAATATCTCTACCGGCAAAGGATAGGCTCCGAGCGCAGAAACTACTTTGGAAGAGTCCATAATCCAGATTAGCTCAGTAGCCAATGAGGCGATGATTTTCTCTCGGAAGAGAGCTCCGCCTCCGCCCTTCACGGCATTAAAATCCGGATCAATTTCATCGACTCCGTCTACGGCCAGATCGATTCGATCGACATCATTGATATCCAGCACTTCGATTCCCTGCTCCCGGGCCAGGCGAGCCGATTCCTGCGAGCTGGCTACTGCCTGAAAACTTATCCCGGGTCGGAGAAGACGGCCGGCTTGCTGTATGAGGTAATGCGAGGTCGAACCGGAACCTAGTCCTAAAATCATGCCGTCTTGAATATACTCCGCAGCCTTTTGAGCAGCCAGACGTTTCTCTTGTTCGCGAATATCCTTCATCCTGAACACCTCCGGATCTATATTGGCCTGCTGTGACTCAATCATATCATTCCGCTTCCGGAGACTTGCAAACTGTTTGGATATAAAAAGTTCGCGAATCGTATCAATGACTCGCGAACTCAATTTCATAATATTATTGACTGACGAAAATTCGCGCCCCGAAACTTACTTCGTTCCGAAAAGACGGTCGCCGGCATCACCCAGACCGGGTACGATGTATGCGTGATCATTGAGCTTCTCATCGAGAGCGGCGCAATAGATCGGTACATCGGGGTGCTCTTCATGTAATTTGTGAACACCTTCGGGTGCAGCGATTAAGCACATGAACTTAATGTTGGTAATATTTCTCTGCTTGAGGAAATCAATTGCCGCAGCGGCAGAACCGCCTGTAGCCAGCATGGGGTCAAGAACAACACAGAGACGTTCGGAAACATCTTGAGGAAGTTTGCAGTAATACTCGACAGGCTCCAGCGTTTCGGGATCACGATACAGACCGATGTGTCCGACTTTTGCCATCGGAATCAAATTCAGCATACCGCCAACCATACCCAGGCCCGCACGAAGAATCGGAATCAAAGCAATTTTCTTACCGGTCAAAACTTTCGTTTTCGCCATGGCTACCGGTGTTTCGATCTCAACTTCGGTTAACGGAAGATCGCGGGTTACTTCATAACCCATTAAAGTGGCCAGCTCTTCGGCCAGCTCGCGAAACTCCTTCGTCGAGGTGTTCTTATCTCTCATCAAAGAGATTTTATGTTGAATCAAGGGATGATCAAAGATCATTACGTTATCAAGCGATGAAACATCGTTCATGTGTTCTTCTCCTTCTTCTGCAGTGAAACGGACTACTTTAGCAACGGCTCTACTTATTCTATACCAACATAGCGGTCAATAAAACAAGAAAAAACGCAACTATCAGCTCTCCAGGGCGGATATTTCGGTGACGCGGATCTGATGGCGACCTTCGCTTTCAAAAGTTCCGGACAGGAATGCATCGCATATTGACTCTGCCAGACGGCTTCCCAGCACTCGGGCTCCCAAAGCTAAAACATTCGCATCATTATGTTCGCGAGCCATTCTCGCCATATACTCATTGGTACACAGCGCCGCTCTAATCCCCCGGACTTTGTTCGCCGCGATAGATATACCGATTCCGGTACCGCATATAACGATTGCATAATCAGCAAGCCCGTCCCGGACGGCCTCGGCTGCCTGCACGCCGACAGGTACATAACTGACAGCATTCTCCTCTGATTCGGCTCCGATCTCGAAGCAGTCGTGTCCCTTACTCTCCAGGTAGTCAAACAAATGACGTTTCAGTTCATAGCCCGCGTGGTCGCTGCCAAAAACCAGTTTCAATGCATCTGTCCTCCTTCTCAAATTTACCGGTGCTTTCACACCCGTGTCTATATAAAGTTAGCGGCCCTTAACGGGCCGACCAACAGAAGATTATATACTTTCAAGATCGATCTTGTCATGCAAAAAATTCACACGACCACTGTTGTAATCACTGACAATATGACCAGAACCGAACAATTTATACTTGTATGTCAAGAGGCCTTCCAGGCCGACAGGACCGCGGGCATGTATCTTCGAGGTCGAAACACCGACTTCGGCGCCAAAACCATATCTGAAACCGTCGCTGAAACGAGTGGAGCAATTCCAAAATACATTGGCACTGTCCACTTCATTCATGAAACGTGTGGCGGCATCCTGATCTGCAGTCAGTATCGCATCCGTGTGATGTGAACCATATTCGTTGATATGCGAAACAGCTTCGCTTATACCGTCAACAAGTTTAACGGATAAGCATAAATCCAGGTATTCCTGACGCCAGTTTGAATTTTCATCCAGGTCGTATGCATCGGCCAGTTCCCTGTCGCCGAAAAGTTTGACGGCATTTTCCTGAAGATGACGAATCAGTTTCTCGCGATAAGCTTCGGGCCACGAACGATCGATTAACAAGGTCTCGGTTGCATTACATACGGCTGTATACTCTGTTTTGGCATCCAGGACCACCTTAATTGCCAGCTCCAAATCGCAGTCACCGGCAACATACGTATGGCAGATACCGTCAGCATGACCCAGCACCGGAATTCTTGTATGGTCCATAATGTAACGGACAAATTCGTTGGAGCCTCTGGGGATCAGAAGATCGATATCTTTATCCATCGAGAGTATCTCGTTTACTTCGGCCCGTTCTTCCAGAAGAGTCAGCCAGCCGGCAGGCAGAATATCTTTCGTGGCATCAATGAGTACTTCGGCCAGAATACGGTTGCTGTCCCTGGCTTCGCTGCCACCTTTTAGTAAAACGGCGTTTCCGCTTTTTAAAGCCAGACATGCAATTTGTACGAGAGCATCCGGTCTCGATTCGAATATCACGCCGACAACACCCAGCGGCGAACTGATTCGATACAGATCAAGTCCCTGATCCAGACGGGTCGCCAGCAATATTCGCCCCACCGGATCTGCCAGATTAATCAGGCTTCTCAAACCAGATATGCTGCCGGCCAGTTTCCCCTGATCGAATTTCAATCGACTTAACAGAGAAGTTGTCAGTTTTTCTTCTTTCGCTCGTTTCAGATCCTCCCGGTTGGCCGAGAAAATCGCTTCCGAGTTTGCTTCAAGAGCCCGGATAACAGCTTCAAGAGCTTCGTTTTTTCGTCTGCTGTCCACTTGTGCAAAAGCTCGTGATGCGACCCTCGCCAGCTTTACTTTATTTGTTATCTCGTTCATGCTCCATGTCCCTCCGCAACATAATAACCGCTTCTGCCGGGTGCCGCGATATGAAAGAAGCGCACTATCGTACCAAATTACCCGGATAAATTACCCGCAAATATTTCCTGGACGCGGGCATACGATTCGTGGGTTCCGATGTCATAGCATTTCCCGTCGAAGAGATGCACGCGCACCGGTTTCTTCTTATACAGCCAGACCGGGAAGTTACCGGGTGAATCGGGGTTATTCCCTTCCGCCAGATATTCATCAATCAAGGGCAAGGTGTCTTTCCTATAAAAATAACTGGCATAGACGGCAATATTGGACTTTGGCTGTTCCGGCTTTTCTTCCAAATCGATCAGAGTTCCGTTATCATCAATCACCGCAATCGCAAAACGCTTCGGATCTTCTTCCTCTTCCAGTTCCTGTCCCAGAATCATATCAAGACCGTACTGTTCATACTCTGTCGCGATTTTCGGCAGGTCGTACGTAAAGAGGTTGTCACCGGCTACGACCAGAACATCCTCGTCGATACCAAGTTCCTTAATGGCAAAGTGCATGTCGCCAATGGCGCCTAATCGATTGTCTTCGCTTTCTGTCCCGTCATCGAGCAGTACAACAGGCTTTTGACCCGGCTCGACTCTGGTTCTGGCCCATTCGTCGAAATGCCGCATGAAACGATGATTGCTGATCACGATAATTTCATCTATCGCTTCGACACGATCCAGTTCATCCAGGATACGGTCGAGTATCGGTCTGCCCGCTACTTCCAAAAGCGCTTTTGGAAAATTCAGCGTGAGAGGGTATAAACGATGGGCGTAACCGGCTGCCAGAATCAGAGCTTTCATATCTATCTCCTTAGATCATTTCGTATTTGCATTATTTTAAGTCATCTATCGACGTTTGGGGAATCGACGGAAGTACTGATAAAACGTGCACTTTATCATGCCATTATAGAGCTTTCGTCGCTTGTCGGCATAGCGACCGAAATCATACTCGAAATCCTCGCTGCTCGTTATCAGACCCAAACGGAGTCCTAGAGGAAGTTCTTTTCCATTCATGAAGTTTCGACCAAGCGCTTTATGCAAGTCGATTGCCTCTCCTTCAGATAGCATTCTTTCACCGTAAGGAGGATTCGTAAGAATCTGCTGGCGAGATGAATTTGTAATGTCATTCAGACGTTCTCTTGTAATATCCCGTGCATCGATTCGCCTGAATTCAACGAAATCTTCCACACCGGCTCTTAATGCATTTTCTTCGGCCAGATGTAAAACAGATGAGTCAAGATCCGAACCGAAAATAAAGGGCTGTTCGGGCGGTGTCAGATCGATCTTCGCTTCGGCAGCGCTTCTTGCTTTCGCGAAAGCTTCCCAATAAACACCCGGCCAGCTCTCCGCAGAAAAACTTCTTCTCAATCCGGGGGCGATGCCGGCTGCCATCATCGCGGCTTCGATCGGGATCGTTCCCGACCCGCAGAAAGGATCATAGAGTGCTTCTTCGGAAAAAGGGGTCCAGCGGCAGATACGAATCAAGGCAGCTGCCAGGGTTTCGCTTAAAGGAGCAGCTCCCGCCTGCGTTCGATAACCGCGCTTGTGCAAGCCTTCGCCGGTCGTATCCAGACGTATGGAGCAAACATCGTTTAAGAATGCGAACTTGATGTTCAGCTCGCCTGCCGAGCTATACTCGGGAACCAGGGTACGCCCCGGATAACGTGTTTCAAGCAAGCGGTTAACAATGGCTTTTTTAAGTAATCGCTGTAAGTCGGTGACAGAAAAGAGTTTGGAACGCCTCGAATAACCATTCACGTTAAAAACGGCGGAATCCGGGATATATTTTTCCCAGGGCAGTCGACTCGCCTGATCAAAAAAACTGTCGAAATCATATGAATCGAAGGAGAAAATCTCAAGCTCCACCCGCTCTGCGGTAGCCAGATTAATATTCAGTTCGGCGATGGCCGAAGCAGCATCCTCCATGCGATTTCCGACGCTGAGACGGACCAGACCGTCTTCCAGGGTCACCATCGTCTCGTCATAGCCCAGACCGATGACCTCATCGGCACAGATGCGTTCAAGTCCCAGAAGGACCGGCATTACGATATCCATTTACTTACCTGATTTCTTAAAGATACATTTTTCATACAATAATCATATCATGTAAAGTACGATTCGGTGCGGTATTTTCATTTTCTCATTTAGCTATCTGTGCCTTCATGCCGTGTCAAACGTTTAATGAGGAAGGCCGGCTTTAAGCTATACTGTTTAGCAGAAAGGATCTTAGGTGGTCTAGATGCCTGAATTACCGGAAGTCGAAGTCAGCCGTCAGAGCTTATGGCGTCACATGGAAGGCGGTCTCTTTTTAACGCCTGATCTTATCCGTAGCGATGTGATTCGCGTGCTCAGTCCGAATTTGTCAATCGACGAGATCTCGGGTAAGCATGTTGTCAGCTTAACGCGCAGAGGGAAATATCTAATATGGACTCTGGCCAGCGAAGCAGGCGACGAGTTTCTTCTCATACATCATTTTCGTATGACAGGAGCCCTGGTCTACAGCGAAAATCCTTTACCGCCTGCACGCTTAGCGAAGCATGTCCACGTAATCTTCCCGGTTATCAATAGCCAAGGAAGTCCGGCCTATTTATTCTGGCATGATATCAGACGCTTCGGCTTGCTCGAATGGTTGCGAAAAGAAGATCTCGAACATTCCGGCCATACCATTCTCAGTCTTGGTCCCGAACCTTTCAGCCCCGAATTTTCGCCGGCTTACTTGAAATCCAAAGCCGGGCAGCATAAAGCCCTGCGCCTGCCTGCTTTCTTCTTGAATCAACAGGTGGTAGCCGGTCTGGGTAACATCTACGTTAATGAAGCACTCTTTCTTGCAAGACTGCATCCCGATAAAAGGGCCGGAAATCTGCGCTTGCGGGATTGCGAGCGCCTTGTTAATATTTTTCGCGATATCCTTTTACGATCGATCAATCAGGGAGGTACCAGCTTTCGCAACTATATCGACGGCGACGGACGAAAAGGATCGAACCAAAATCATCTACTGGTATATGGTCGCCAAGGCTTACCATGTGTACGCTGCGGCATGACATTGGAATCGGTAACATTAAACGGCAGGCGGACTGTCTTTTGCCCGCGTTGTCAGAAGAAGAAAGGAAAAGAAAGTATGCTATTTTACGTTAGCGGGTATTCCGGCAGAGAAGCGACGACAGAGACGAGCATAAAAGCATTTGACTATGACGTAAATCTTGGCTTTACGGCCGTGGATCGTCCGTTTCCTTATTTACGCAATGTCTCGTATATGATTATGGATTTTGATCAAAAACGTCTCTTTGGCGTGCTCGAAGGCATGCAGGGCAGCGTTTTCGAACTGGATATGAGCACGGTGGACGCAAGCCCTGCCGTCACGCCTATTGCGGGACAGAGCCCTTGTCATCTTGTCAGATGGAGAGACTATATTATTACGGCTGATTATCTCTCCGGTACCTTGTCAGTCCTTCATCTTGGCCAAAACGGCCCCGTCGCACTCGGAGAGATTCAACATCGCGGCAGCGGTCCGAATCAACAGCGTCAGGAAGGTCCGCATGCACACTGGGTCGGACTCTCTCCTGAGGGTAAATACCTGCTGGCCGTGGATCTCGGTTGCGATGCCGTCTTTTCATATGATCTTGTTGAACTGGGCGAATGTCTGGACAGCTTACGCACGAGAACAACAGGTGAAAATGCAAGCGATATAACCAACGATGAGATTCGGATTTCAGCCAAATACCGTTCCTCGTTTCCTGCAGGAAGCGGCCCTCGTCACCTTGTAACAGGCCCCGATGGCAAGCAGATGTACCTTGTGAGCGAACTGTCGGCCGAACTTTATGTCATGGATTATAGCGACGGACAACTAAGGCTCTCGCAGTCTTTCGATATCTCTGTTCCGGACGGCCCGGTATCGGCAGATGAACCATCGCCGTCTGCTATTCACATCACGAACAGCGGCTCGCAGGTTCTGGCTTCGGTGCGTGGAACTGATTGCATCTGGTCCTTCAATCGAAATGAGAACGGAAGACTAACATATGCCGACCACAAGCATGCCGGTGCCGTCTGGCCTCGCGACTTTAACATCCTCCCGGATGATAAAAGCGTGATCGTCGGAGGCGAACGATCCAATCTACTGACCTCCTTCGTTCTGGATCCCAAGAGCGGTAAGCTGACTCGAACCGAACATCAAATCGAGAAAACCATGCCAACTTGCATCTTGCCTGTTTAATTCGCTTCGCTAATCAGTTTCCTCAGCCGTGCTGCGCCAACGCGTCGCACGGCTTTTCGTTCGACATCGGTCTGCATGTCCGGCACGATATCATCGCCATCGAGCTCACGTTTTAATACATCGAATACGCGACTTCGGCAAAATGCACCCTGACAACGCCCCATACCGGCTCTGCTGCGACGTTTTAACGCATCCACCGTCGTGATCTTGATACCCTGCCTTAAAGCAGCCAGAACAGCTTCTTCAGACACTTGTTCGCATCGACAGATCATGCGGCCTTCCCGGCTTGCTTCCAGCTTCAAACGAGCTTCCAGTTCCTCAGGCGGCAGAGGGCTTCTTGTTTTTTTCGGTGAATGACTGGCAGCCGAAGCCAAAGGTCTGACATACGCCTTCCGACGTGGTTCGAATGCCTGATCAGCTTCGAGTTCCATGCCATCTTCTTGCATCATCGAGATCAGCATATCCGCAATTTCGGGGGCGCAAGTAAGTCCCGGAGACTGGATACCTGCGGCCTGATAATAGGCCGGAACCCGTCCGGCCGGATCGCGCCCGATAATGAAGTCGCCGCTGGCAGCCGCGGTTCTCACGCCGGCGAAGTCTCTGATGATTTTTGAAACGGGAAGTCCCGGGATCAACTCGTTTCCTTCTTTCCAGATCCTGAGCAGACGATCTTCGTGTGTATCCAGACCTTCTTTCGCCGCTTCTTCGGCTGTCATGTCTTTTAAGTCGCCGGCATCGGGTCCGATGATCAGATTTCCGTGGATCGTCGGTGACAGAAGAATCCCTTTGCCCATTTTGGTGGGCATGCCGAATAAAACATATGGAATCAGGCTGTCGCTTCCTCGATCCAATAAGATATACTCGCCGCTTCTTCCATATAAGTTTACCCCTTCGATCCCCAGTTGGCGTGCGATGGTTTCGGCACCTGCCCCGGCACAGTTAACCAGACGCTTGCTACGATAGGTGAGCCCCTTGGATGTACGGAGCGTAAACAAATCCTCACTGTCCCGATCAAGCTCGATCACGGCTTCGTTCAAGCGAAGCGAAAGGCCGTTCCTGATGGCGTTTTCGATCAGGGCAATCGCCATAGAATAAGGGGAGCAGATTCCCGCACCGGCACAAAATAAAGCAGCCAGTGCATGCTCCGAAATTCCCGGTACGCGCTCGTGCAGCTCGTCTCGATGCCAGATCTCGAGTTCATCTGCGGGGATACCATTTGCCAAACCGTTCTCAAGCAGGTATTGAAGCTCCTTTATATCCCCTTCATGGAAAGCCACAACCAGAGAACCACAAGGGTTAAAGCCAAACTCGAGCTCCTCTTCCAGAACTTGAAACTTTTTTCTCCCCGGATAACAAAGACGACCCTTTAGCGTGGTATGGGACTCGGCGTAACCGCCATGGACGATTGCCGAATTGGACTTGGTCGCTCCCATGGCCACATCGGATTCCTTTTCGAGTAATAGCACGTTCAAGCGATACTTCGATAATTCCCTGGCCAGGTTGGCCCCGACAATACCTGCACCGATAATCGTGACATCGAAAACCCTGTTTTCATCCATATACATAGGCTATGCTCCCGTTCTTTTATGATAAAACGCCACAGCATGTTGCTGCGGCGTTCTATATCATTTATATCAAAGATTCCATTTAACGAAACCAGACATATATACAAAAGAGTACGAATAAGACCATGGCTGCGATGAAGATACCGGCGATGGTTAAACCGGCCAGTACCGCATTCGCTATGATGCCCCAAGTTTCGCGACGGCTCAACGGAGGCATTTCGCTTGCCTGACTAGCGATCTCGCTGTTCATACGGCCGCGACGTCTTCCGAATCTGGCCGGTGCATGGACTGCATCATGCCAGGGCATACCCGGAATATCCATTTCTGCGATTGTCCGTCCGTCATCCTCGAAATCCGCGAGTATGGCACGCTTCTTGTTTCTGCCCATTATGTCACCTCCTGCTACTGAGCTTCATCTTATTCTAGCACGATGTGAACATCGGGTTTGTCCACTCGTTACCGTGAACCATCCCCGGAGCCGGACCGGCTCTTAGCGAACGCCCTGACGAATCAGCGCTTCGGCCGTAGATTCGGTATTGGATTCGTCTTCTACGATCGGCGATCCTTCATACAAGTGACAATGCGTACGATGGCCGGGTGTTACCTCATAGCAAGGCGGTGCAACTTCAGAACAAATCTTCATCGCACGGCTGCATCTGGTATGGAACTTACAGCCGCTCGGCGGATTGGCCGGTGACGGAATGCTGCCTTCCAGAATTATACGGTTGCTTGTGGCACCGGGATCGGCGACGGGAATAGCACTGAAGAGAGCCTGGGTGTAAGGATGAAGCGGGTTGGCATAAATATCCTTCTTCGTACCAAACTCCACCAGGTCACCCAGATACATAACTCCGACGATAGTCGAGATATGCTCGACAACCGAGAGGTCATGCGAGATAAAGAGATAGGTCAAGTCATGCTTCTCTTGAAGATCCATCAGCAAGTTGATGATCTGGGCCTGAATCGAAACGTCAAGAGCCGATACAGGCTCGTCGCACACGATAAAATCAGGGTTCAAAGCCAGCGCTCTGGCGATACAGATTCTCTGACGCTGACCACCACTGAACTCATGAGGATAACGGTCACGGTGATAGGGCTGGAGACCACAGTCGATCATAATCTGGTCGATGTAATCGTCAAACTCTTCCTTGGGCACGATGTTGTGCTGGCGAACCGCTTCACCGATGATTTCGCCAACCGGTAAACGGGGCGAAAGACTGGAGTAAGGATCCTGGAAGATGATCTGCATTTTGGGGCGAAGGTTGCGCATTTCCTTATCGGATAAGGAATAGATATCTTGTCCGCGGAACAAGACCTCGCCATCGGTCTTCGGCGTCAGGCGCAGAATCGTACGGCCGGCGGTTGTCTTACCGCAACCGGATTCTCCGACCAGGCCCATGGTCTCTCCTTCTCTCAAGGAGAATGAAATACCATCGACAGCTTTAACGTGTCCGACAACGCGCTGGATAACGCCATCTTTAATCGGGAAATGCGTTTTAAGGTTTTTAACTTCCAGTATCGTCTTCTTCTCGTGGGCGACGGTTGTATTGGCTCTATCAGACATTGGGTGCCTCCTTTGCTACAGGCTTGTCCATATATAAGTAACATGCGGCCGTATGTGTAGGTGTGAGTTCATACAGCGGCGGGTAAGGACCCTGGCAGGCCTCGAACGCCTTATCGCAACGATCTCTGAAATAGCAGTAGTTGGGCATATCGACCGGGTTGGGGACCTGACCGGGAATGCTGTACAGTCTGTCTACCTTCTTACTAAGATCTGGTTTGGATGCCATCAGGCCAACTGTATAGGGGTGCGAAGGATGATTGAAAATCTCATCAACCGTACCTTGTTCGATTACGCGACCGGCGTACATGACAACAACATGGTCGGCCATCTCGGCGATGACACCGAGATCATGCGTAATCAACATGATACTGCTGTTAATCTTATCCTTCAAACGACGCAAGATATCCAGGATCTGAGCCTGAATAGTAACGTCGAGCGCCGTAGTAGGCTCGTCGGCGATGATCAGTTTCGGGTTACATGCCAGAGCGATAGCGATACAAACACGCTGACGCATACCACCGGACAACTGATGGGGATACATATCGTATACGGCATGCGGGTTCGCGATGCTGACCAGTTCAAGCATCTCGATCGTACGCTGCTTGATCTCTTCCTTCGACATGTCATGATTATGAAGCTCGATAACCTCATCGATCTGAGCTCCGATCGTGAAGACCGGGTTCAGGCTGGTCATAGGCTCCTGGAAAATCATGGAGATTTCATTACCTCGGATGCGCTGAACGGCTTCCTGAGTCATCTTGGCGATGTCATAGGCCTTATCGCCATGCTTCAGGCGAATCTCGCCGCCGACGATCTGACCCTGCGGACGCTGAACGAGCTGCATAACAGACATACTTGTAACGGACTTACCGCAGCCGCTCTCTCCGACGACACCGATTGTCTTTCCTTCCTCAACGGCAAAGGTAACACCGTCAACGGCTTTTACGATACCCGCATCGGTAAAGAAATGGGTCTGCAGATCCTCGATCTCCAGAATGTTTTTGGGATCTTTCATGACCGTGGTGTACTCAGATTCGGGCACGCCTTTTCGTCTGAATTTAGCTTCTAATTCGCCGGTGATCTTCTTATTTCTTCTTGTGTTTTCGCGAATTTGTTTGCCGCTAAGATAATTTAGATCTTTAGCTTTTTTCTGCTTTTTCTTCTCAGCCATGATCGATATCCTTTTCTATTAAATCAGTTCCGGCTGACGAGGCCGGCTACTTGCGTAGATAAACTGTATTGCAGTAATCGTCAACGTTTCATCTTCGGATCGAAGGCATCACGCAAGCCGTCGCCGATAAAGTTAAAGCCAAGCACGGTGATCAAGATACAAATACCGGCAGGTATCCATACGAACCAATATGTTGTCATAACGTGCAACGTGCTGACCGCATTAATGATGTTACCCCAACTGGCGAAGGGATATTTAACACCCAGACCAAGGAAGCTCAACGTCGCTTCTGTCAATATTGTACCACCTAAGCTCTGTGTAGCAATAACAATAAGCTGAGGGATAACGTTAGGTATTAAGTGACGGAAGATTCTTCTGCTGACAGAAATACCGGTCGCTTCCGCAGCTACCATGAACTCCTGTTCGCGTAGCGACAGGATCTGACCACGTACCATACGAGCGATGCCTGCCCAGCTTAAGATACCCAGCAAGAGCATGAGGTAGCCCATTCGGACCTGCGAGTCCAGACGAAGCTCGTCCATCATGGCTCCGAGAATAATAATGATGGGATACGTCGGGATACAGTAGAATACGTCAACCAAACGCATGATCATGTTATCAACCCAGCCGCCGAAGTAGCCGGCGATACCACCAAGCGTAACACCGATCATAAGAGCGAGCGCTACGACAATGAAACCAATCGTCAAGGATACGCGGCCACCGTACATCAGTCGAGTCAGCAGGTCCATACCGTTTCCGTCCGTACCGATCCAGTGATCGCTATCCGGGAAATGATAGGTATCCAGGATACGGGTCTGAGCGACATTTTCGATCGTGTAACGGAAGTTTTCGCGAACAACGCGGAATTCTTCTTCGCCTTTACCGTTGTCATAAGTGAAGCTGGTTTCGCCGTTATCGATCGCTTCCGTAATTCTGGCACGGAAAGCCAGGTCGATATGAACGTCTGGAGAAACCTGGTTGATGATGATCGGCGAGATGCTGGCGACAGCTTCGCCGTCGTGGCTGCCTTCATAGATAAGACCCAGTCTGTCATCCTGACGATCCAGAACATAGACTTCATCATTAACGGTGTATTCGCTTGTTTCGCCTACGGCAGTATCTGCATAAGCACGTTCGGTAGCCACCGAAAAGGGGATTGTCACATTACGTCCGACTTCATCAAAGTAGATGACGTTATAGCTGGCGATAACAATCGGCGAATTGCTGCTTGCTACATACTGCTTGCCTTCTGTCGTGATGGCGTAGCTGGATCCTTCATATTCGAAGGTGCTTTCGCCTGCTTCGATCGCCTCGGAGAACAGAGAAATGAATTCTTCGCTCAATTCAATGTCATCGGATGCGGGAGAAACAACCGCGCCCAGCGGGAGATTTAAAGCGGTGGCAATCTTCTGAGAACTTAAAATGCCATGAGTCGATTCAGTTAAACTTTGGATGGTGAAGGTTTCATCATTGTAAGTAAAACTAGTTTTGCCTTGATTAATAGCCAAAATAAACTGTGCACGAGCACTGGTATTGAAATTGGCATTCTCGGCAATCGTATAACGATACTCCGAGTTACTGGAGTTATCAACGACGCCGGCATAGTTACGAAACATCGGGTCTAAACGGTAGAACTGTTGTGCTTCGTCGTAACGCGATACGGAACCGCCCAGGAAGGAGAACAAGAACATTCCGGTAATGAAGAAAATACCGATAACCGCCAGTCTGTTTCGAATGAATCTTCGGAAAACAAGCATGGAGGGCGATAAAATCTTAACGCGTTGCTCGTCTGCCAGATCATCCGATTGGCTGACATGCTGGTTCTGAAGATCTCTGTCTTTAAGCTCTTTATTATCTGTACTCATATTCTGCTTATCCTTACTCATCATCTTCTCCCCTAGCTAACTCTGATACGCGGGTCTACGACAGCGTACATGATATCGGCCAGTAAAGTACCGAGCAGCGTTAAGACTGCCATGAACGATAAATAGAACATCGAGAAGGGAATATCTCCATTTACCATTGCATCATAAGAAACCTTACCGATACCGGGGATAGCGAAGATTTGTTCTGTGATCATAGCACCGGCAAAAAGACCGGGAAGCGTATTACCCAGAATAGTAACCAAAGGAATCAAGGTATTTCTAAACGCATGCTTATTAATGACTTTACTTTCAGACAAGCCCTTGGCTCTGGCGGTACGAATATAGTCGGAGTTCAATACTTCCAGCATATTCGTTCTTGTATAACGCGTTAAGCTACCGATACTGGTTAAAACAAGGGTAGTAACCGGCATTACAAGGTGATGAGCCATATCGAGTACCTTTTCCACGGGAGTTAATTGGCTGTAATAGCGACTTACCAAGCCACTGAGTTCAAACCAATCGAGCTGAACGGAAAATACATACTTCAATATTGTTGCCAGGAAGAAACCCGGTAAAGAAATAAATAACATAGCAAAGACCGTGACAGTATAGTCAATTCTGCTATATTGCTTGCGTGCTGCCAAAATACCCAGTGGAATAGCAATTATGACTTCCAGAATGAAGGTCATGCCGCCCAAAGCAACCGAGTACCAAATAACATCGGCAAATTTATGTGTAACTTCGACACCATAGTACCAACTGCTGCCAAAATTACCGCGAATGGCCTGAAGCAGCCATTGAAAATAACCCTGGATGATATTTACATCAAGGTTATAAAGCGACCTTAACTGTTCCATCCACTGTGCCGCTGTCATTACTGTGCCTGCAGCTGCTCTTTCGCGTGCGATCTTCTCGACATAGGATGTCGGTAACGATCTCATGAGTGCATATATGATGAATGCAACCATCAAAAGAATGAGCATACTCGTTAGTATTCGCTTAATAATAAAATTCCGCATTCTATCGATCCTTCACTTCTAATTTAATGACCAGATTTCTCAGACAGCCTTAATGTGGTCATATTTTAACTTGCTTTCGCACTAGTTGTTAACCACAGAACATGGACCCACCAGGTTTTATGGCGGGCCCATGCTAAGTTTCCTGATTCTACGTATTATACCGCTTCTTCAGAGTTTGTGGTTAAGTTTTTTCCGAATTCTTGTTTTTTATGCAAGTTTCCAGTCAATAACTTTCATGCTTAGGCTTCAGGGTTCATTTCGAGCAACTCGATGTCATTCATCCAGCCCCAGAATGTGGTGATGTCCGGAGTAACGGTTTCCATCTTGATGCGCTGTGTGCTGAAGATAACAGCATTCAGTCTCTGATAAGTCGGAATCTCAACGGCCCAATCGGCGATGACATCCAGAGCAGCCTTATAGGTAGCCTTACGGAATTCCTGGTCATCACTTGTACGGGCTTCCATGATCAGTCTGTCGAGTTCAGGATCATCGATATGATAGTGGTTCGACTCAGATGCATTCGGACGTCCGACAATGTTGGACGAGTGATATATCTGGTACATGTCAGGATCGATTGTCGCACCCCAGGCAGCTGCCCAGAGTTCTTGTGTACCGGCATCCAGGCTATCCCAGAGGACGTTGGAGTCAGCGGGGTCATTGATTCTGAATGTGAAGCCGATCGTAGCCAAGGCGTCACTGGTCTCACTCAAAATCTGGAAAGCAGGATGGTTACCGGAACCTTCGGCGGGAACGATGACTTCATATTCCATCTTAGCGCCTGCAGGTGCGGCTGTCAGCTTACCGCTGGCCTCGTCGTAGGTGTAACCGGCGGCTACGAAGTAACCGATGGCGGCCTCGAGAGCGGCAGCATATCTAGCGTCGGCATCCATGTCGGAGGTATAGATATCGTTACCGTTTACATCCTTCGAGAATGCGATCTGATAGCCTTCGTCGGTCTCCTGAGGAGCAGCCCACGATGTGTTGGAAATCGGGTAGTTGATGACACTGGCGCGCTCGCCGTAGTATGTGCTGACGGCCAGCTCACGATAGGTAGCCAGAACTGTGGCGAGGGCCTTACGCAGGTTCTTGCTCTCTTCGGAAGCAGGATCGTCGCCAACCTTAACTGTGTCGGCATTGATACCGATGTAACCATACCCCAGGTTATCGACGGTGCTGGTCGTAATGACGCTGCCTGTCAACTCGCCTGTGTCGGAGTTGTGCTGCATGATTTCATCAACAACTGTTACGTTGAAGGTAGGATCTGTGATGTCAAGGACGCCTGTGGCAACACCGGTGGTCTTGTCAGGTTCGTTAACTTCACGGAACTGGACGATCTTGGTCTTGGGCTCGCCCTTCCAGTAGAACTCGTTGGCCTTGTACTCAACAACTTTGTTGACATAGCTCTGGAAGACGTAAGGACCGGCGCCCATGGGCTTATCGACCTTATTGTTGGCTCTCAGAGTAGCATCGAGGTTATTGAATTCGAAACCGAACTGGTTGTTATCATAGTCGTACAGCGACTCGTCACCATAATAGTGCATCGGAGCAACCGTAACGCCAAGCTTGTAGATAGCGGAAGCGTCAAAACCGTTCAAGGTAATGGAAACGCTGTAATCACCGTTCTTAACGATACCGGAGATGTTCGGATAGGTGGAATCACTATCGGCATCCAGAGGACCCCAGGTCGTGACGAAAGCCTGCTGTGCGGCATAAACGAGATCAGGCGTGTTACCGGCACTCTCTGTACCGTAGAACGCAGCTGCATCTCCTTCATAAGCGGCAAATGTGGTTTCGTAGTAATCCTGCTTGGTCGGATATTCGCCGGCCGAGAAGTCAAACTTCTTACCATTCATTTCAAGAATGTTCGGAGCGTCTTCGGCAGCGGTTTCTTCGCCTTCGGCTACTTCGGGACCGTAGTCAGCGAAGCCCCAGACATAAGCACCATAAGCAACCTGGAGACCTTCGTTGGCCTTCAGTTCTTCGGTCTCAACACCGAACAGTTCCATGGAACGAGCGCCGTAGTTGTTGATAACATAGTCGATGATACCGGAGATGGTAGCATTCCACTGCTCGTCAACGAGTTCCCAAACGCTGTCCTGCTGCTCTTGTGTCCATGCATCGCTGTCGGACCAGGCATGATCGCGACCGGCTGCGTAGATCTCATCAAAGAGGGCGCTGTACTTTTCAGCAATCTCAGGGGATGACTGTGTACGATATTCCTGCAAACCTTGAATCGGCAACGACTGCAATGTGTTAGATCCGACGTAGCTGGGATCCAGGTAAGCATAAAGGTTGAAAATTACGTCATCGGCTGTCAGCTCGCGACCATCGGAGAATTTAACGCCCTCACGCAGGGTGAAGTTATACGTAGTGGTATCATCTGTACGCTCAATCTCCAGGTTCGAGATGCCCTTGTACTCATAATCGGTACCGGCATAAGCATGTGTTTCGCCTTCGATACCATTCATAACAACGGCACCAACGCGGTCTGTGGTCAATAAGCCGACCTGTGTCATCGAAACGACATCCTGGTCATAAGCCGTATCTGCAAAGAACGGGCTGAACTTACCACTGAAAGCAGAATATCCGACAACTAACGGAACATCAACGCCTGGTTCTTCAGTCGTTTCCGTCGTGCCTTCTGTCTCTGTGGGAGCTGCTGTTGTCCCCTCTGTTTCACTTGGCTTGGATGTTCCGGTTGTAGTGGGGGTTGTTGAACCGCCACAAGCAGCCAGAAGCGTTGCCGACAGTGAAAGAGAGATAAGCAAAGACAACCATTTTTTTGATTTCTTCATGTTTCTCTTCCTCCTCAAGGTAGTATCCAATTTTGAGAATTAAGTTATCCCCTGCATAAAAATGGATTGATTCATTATATCATGTCTCCATGTGGCGGACATGAGTTTTCGACAAGTTTTTGAATGTTTTTCTGCTTTTTCTGCAACTATCTTGCCTTAATCAAGCATTTTAGAGGGTATAAAAGCAATCCCGATTTCGATTATGACAGTCATCTCTTCGCCACTTGCAAATCAACCAATTCGCTCGACAGCAGGCGCACCCTCTATGATGGGTATGTCATCTAGCAAGTTCTTTCCCAAAGGCGTAAGAGCAACAAAACGTTGATTCAAACTCCCCGCAAAGGGGATCTCCAAAGATCGCAGGGACATAACGAAAGGTCCGTCAATCAAGAGATCCGTTTCATTCAGAAGTGCTTGAATACCAGGGTTATCCTTTGCTTTTATACGAAGCCTTTCCACATGGTAGCCCGTATAAACAACAACATCGCCCCCGCTGTGATGAACTGCCTTAGCCAGGACGGCCATGGCTGCGGCTTGCTCGAACGGCTCGCCTCCGGATAGTGTTATTCCACGGACAAAGGGATGTTTGGTATATGTTGTCAGCAGCTGTTTGACGCTAACCAAGCTGCCGCCGGCCGTTGAATGAGTTTGGGGATTATGACAGCCCGGACAGCGATGGGGACAACCTTGGGCGAAAATTACCATGCGCATGCCCGGACCGTCTACGATTGATTCTTCAAGGACAGATGCTAAACGCAGCACAACTCTTTCGCCGGTATCAGGCATGCTTAACCCTCTCTGCAACTTCCGCTTTTTTGGCATCATTAAAGCGATCCAGCGTTCCTACCAGGTAACCTGTGATCCTTCTGATTCGTTCGAACGGATGTTGTTTAGATTCTTCACGGCCGCAGCGCGGACAGACCGTTGCGATCACACCGGAATAACCGCAGACGGGATCACGGTCCAAAGGATGGTTGATCGAGCCGTACCCGATACCCGATTCTTTCATATAAAGTACAACATCCTCAAATACAGAAAGATTCAAACTTGGATCACCATCAAACTCGATATAAGTGATATGACCGGCATTTGTGTAGGCGTGATAAGGCGCTTCCCGAGCGATTTTTTCATGCGCATTGATCGCGTAGTAAACGGGGATATGAAATGAATTGGTGTAGTAGTCATGGTTGGTTATCCCCCACATAACGCCATAACGTTCTTTGTCCATTTTGATAAAACGACCGGACAGACCCTCCGCCGGGGTCGCCAGCAGGCTGTAGTTCAGTTGCTCCTGCTCGGCTCTTTCATCGCAGCGCTCGCGCATATATTGAATGATACGCAGACCGAGTGCCTGACTCTCGGGACTCTCCCCATGATGTTTACCGGTCAATGCCACTAACGTTTCGGCTAAACCAATAAAGCCGATGGAAAGAGAACCATGACGCAGCACCTGTTCGATCTCCTCTTGCTCGTCGAGCTTATCCGAATCCAGCCAAATACCTTGACCCATCAGGAATGGATAATTCTGTACATACTTCCGCTTTTGAATCTCAAAACGATGACGCAGCTGACGAAATACCAGATCCATTTTCTTATCCAGCATACGAAAAAACTCATCAATCGATCCACGCGCTTCAATACCCAAACGCGGCAAGTTAATTGATGTGAAACTCAAATTGCCTCGTCCTTTGCTTGTTTCACGAGAGGGATCGTACACATTACCCATAACGCGGGTACGGCAGCCCATGTACGCTACTTCGGTATCGTCATTGCCTGTGCGATAATACTGAAGATTAAAAGGAGCATCCAGGAAACTGAAATTGGGAAATAAACGCTTCGCCGATACGCGGATAGCCTGCTTAAAGAGATCGTAATTAGGATCGCCCGTCCGGCTGTTGATGCCATCTTTCACCTTAAAAATCTGGACCGGGAAAATAGCTGTTTCGCCGTTGCCGAGACCGTCTTCGGTCGCTTGCAGCAGTTGACGGATCACGAGCCTGGCCGCATGAGACGTTCCGGTGCCATAATTGATCGACGTGAAAGGTACTTGAGCGCCTGCTCTAGAATTCATCGTGTTCAAATTGTGTATCAACGACTGCATCGCCTGATAAGTCGAACGCTCGATACGTTTTCGGGCCAGCTTCAGTAAACGGATTTCCCGGTCACAGTTTTCACCATTTATAAGAAGGGTTTCAACCAGATCTTCGTAATCGAAGTTCATGAGTCGTTCAATCGTCTCTGCCGATAAGCGATCCGTTTCAGACAGGAGTTCTTCTTCCTCCAAAAGATCTCTTATTTGCTTATGAGCTGTTTTATGGACACCCTTTGCCATGACGTTCTCGAAATTGGGGATGGATTGACCACCGTGCATTTCATTTTGATTCGCTTGCAGTGCTATACAGGCCAGCGAGGCATAGCTTTCGATGCTTTGCGGTTCTCTCAGGTAACCATGACCAGTAGAAAAACCGCCTTTGAAGAGCTTGTCCAGATCAATCTGACAGCAAGTTTCGGTCAGAAGATAAAAGTCCTTGTCATGGATATGAATATCGCATTCTTCGTGGGCCAAAGCCATATCATTGGGCAAAACGTAGTTATCGATGAACGACTTGGAGGACTCCGAACCGTACTTGAGCATCATGCCCATCGCGGTGTTCCCGTCTACATTGGCGTTCTCTCTTTTCATATCAGTATCCGACGCATCCGAAAACGACAGTTTCTTGAACACTTCCATCAAAGCATTCTTTTCTTGACGTTGTTTGGCACGCTCCGAGCGATAAAGGATATATGCTTTCGCTGTTAATGGAATACCTTTCTCCATCAAAATCAGCTCGACGATGTCCTGAATCTCTTCGACTTCCGGACTCGAATTCGCGGCTATTCTCTCCACAACTGCAGCCGTTAGTTGATCCAACTGCAAATCGCTTAACGTCTCACTGGGCACGCTAGCATTGGCCTTGGCCATGGCCTGCCTGATTTTGAAATAGTCGAAAGGAACCGAGGTCCCGTCTCTCTTGACGACTTGTTTCGGACTCTGGGCGATTACATGAATTGATCTCATAAAAACTCCTCAAAATACAATATATAGTGTTTTCGAAGCTCAATATACACCACATATTGTATTGGGTCAAGATTTCTGTATCGTCTGTACCGACCTTTTTATCTAGCGCTTGCTAAGCTCTTATATACTCAAATGATTAGGAGAAAGTAAATGAAAGAAGTACCACGCAGTATCATAAAACGAGACGGATCATTGGTCAACTTCGATGCCGATAAAATAACAGATGCGATTCATGCAGCCGGTTTATCAACGGGCGAATTCGATCGTTTGCAAGCACATCGTTTAATGCTTCGCTCACTCGAGAAAATTCAAGCAGCTGATTACCGCGCTCATCTTTCCGTCGAACAAGTGCAGGACCTGGTCGAAGAAACACTCATGGAGTCAGCTTATAAGGTAACGGCCAAGGCTTACATCCTCTATCGCCAGGAAAGGGGGAAAAATCGTCAACGCCATCTTTTCAAGAGGCGTTTAATCCTGAAACCTTATGAATATCCCGAATTAGCCGAGTATGTTGATGCTATTCGCCACTCCTATTGGATCCATACCGAGTTTAACTATACGAGTGATATTCAGGATTACAGAATAAACGTTAATGATGCCGAACGTACCGGGATTAAGAATGCCATGTTGGCCATAGCACAGGTGGAAGTCTCGGTCAAAACATTCTGGGGAGATATCTATAAACACATTCCTAAACCCGAGATCGGACAAGTCGGCTATACCTTTGCCGAATCGGAAGTGCGGCACTCCGATGCTTATTCCCATCTACTGGAGATCCTGGGACTGAACCGTGAGTTCAATAAAATCAAAGACATTCCGGCCATCATGAATCGAATTCAATACCTGGAGAACTCGCTGCTCGGTACTCAAAGCGATGACCCGCGAGATTACACCTTAGCGATTCTGCTCTTTTCGTTATTTACGGAGCATGTATCACTTTTCTCGCAGTTTTTGATCATTATGGCATTCAACAAACATCGCAATCTGTTCAAAGGTATTTCGAACGCAATCGAAGCAACGTCAAAAGAAGAACAGATTCATGGCCTGTTCGGCATCGACCTCATTAATGTCATTAGACATGAGCATCCCGAGTGGTTTGACGATGACATGGAAAAGAAGGTCATGCGTGCCTGCGAAGCTTCTTACGAAGCCGAAAGAAATTTACTGGACTGGATCTTCGAAGACGGCGAACTGGAGTTCTTATCTAAAAATACTATTCAAGAATTCATCAAGAACCGGCTCAACAACTCGCTCGAGAGTATCGGCTATCCCGGATTTTTTCCGGTCGATGAAGACGAAGTTGCCAAAACCGACTGGTTCGACGATGAAGTAGTGGCCACCAAACACGTGGATTTCTTCGTCAAGAGATCCATAAATTACAGTAAGCGGACACAGAGTTTTACCTCTGACGATTTATTTTAGGCAGGAGATTAACATGTTTAATTGGTTGAATGAATACAGCAGAAGTTTTCTGGCAAACGGCTACCTCACGGAAGGCGTCAGCCCGGAAGAACGTGTACGCTTTATAGCAGACAGAGCCGAAGGGATCTTACGGATTGACGGGTTTTCAGATAAATTTTTCGATTATATGTCCAGGGGATGGTATTCTCTGTCCTCCCCGATCTGGTCAAACTTCGGGATATCAAAAGGTCTCCCTATCTCCTGTTTCGGCGGACATGTGACAGACACGATGAACGGCATTTTATATTCGCAGGCAGAAGCAGGCATGATGAGTAAATACGGCGGCGGCACCTCGGGTTACTTTGGCGACGTCAGGCCTCGAGGCTCCGCCATCACGGATAACGGTCTTTCTTCCGGTGCCGTTCACTTTATGAAGCTCTTTGAATGCATCGTCGATGTCGTTTCTCAAGGATCCACCAGGCGCGGGCACTACTCACCCTACTTACCGATCGATCACGGCGATATCGAAGAATTCCTGGAAATCGGAACCGAAGGCAATCCGATTCAAGAGCTCACTCATGCCGTCACGGTGAGTGACAAGTGGATGAACGAGATGATTGCAGGCGATTCCAAAAAGCGCTCCATCTGGGCCAAGTTGCTGCAGCGCCGAGTCGAGATCGGATATCCTTACATCATTTTTACGGATACGATCAATAACAATACGGTCGACGTCTATAAAGATAAGAAACTTAAAATCACACACAGCAACCTCTGCTCTGAAATAGCGCTCCCCGATAACGAGGACTGGTCCTTCGTCTGCGATCTTTCTTCCATGAATCTCCTGCATTACGAAGAATGGAAGGATACGGACGCCGTGGAAACGATGGTCTATTTCCTCGATGCCGTTATGACGGAGTTTATCGAAAAGCTGGAACGTTTACGAGACTCGGAAGCTCGGGAAGACCGCCAGTCATTTTACTTCTTGGAAAGATCCTATAACTTTGCCGTGGCGAATCGAGCGATTGGTTTAGGCGTACTGGGCTGGCATTCCTTGTTACAAAAGAAAATGATCCCGTTCGAAAGCGTTGAAGCGAAAAAATTAAATGTAGAAATATTTAAACTGATTCAAGATAAATCCTACGCTGCTTCCAGGGAACTTGCCTCACTATACGGCGAACCTGAAATCCTAAAGGGTTATGGCAGAAGAAACACCACCCTAAATGCCATCGCGCCTACTACCTCCAGTGCCTTCATCCTGGGTCAGGTTTCGCAAAGCATCGAACCCATCTGGTCAAACATTTACGTTAAGGACGTCGCCAAAATGAAAGTCACCATCCGCAACCGTGAACTGGAGAGTCTGCTAAACGAAAAGGGAAAAAATACCCGCGAGGTTTGGAATAATATCCGTGATCACGACGGTTCGGTTGCACACCTTGATTTCTTGAGCTCGCACGAGAAACAAGTCTTTAAAACCTTTAACGAGTTGAATCAATACGAGGTAATTGATCAAGCTGCGGCGAGACAAGACTTTATCGACCAGAGCCAATCGCTTAACGTCATGATTAACCCAAACATGTCGGCAAAGGAGATCAACAAACTCTATATCTTTGCCTGGGAAAACAAGATCAAATCACTCTACTACCAGCACAGCACGAATGCGGCGCAGCAATTCAGTCAGGATAAACTCTGCGGCGTGGCTTGCGAGGCTTAATCCTAAACCAAATACTTGTATACTGTAAATAGATATCAATTTAACATGGAAAGGATCTAGTTTCGCCTATATAGAAGGGTTGTTCGCCCAACAGTACGCCGCGGCCGGAGAAGATCACGCCTGGCTTCGGATCTTCTCCCAAAGCAAAAAAGCGCCGGTCATATGACTAGCGCTACGTGTCCGGCAGGCGAACATCCGCCACCCTAACCGGGCTGTTCGCTCCATATAAAGCAACGAGTATAGCTACTTAGCAGGGCGTTCTCCCAAACAAAAGCAGCGGCCGGAGAAGATCACGCCTTGCTTCGGATCTTCTCTCCATGTAAAGCAAAAAGCGCCGGTCACAAGACTAGCGCTACGGGTCCGGCAGGCGAACAGCCGCCACCCTAACCGGGCTGTTCGCTCCATGGAAAGCAAGAGCCCGTCACCAAAGGCGGTAACGGGCTCTTGCTTTACTATTGGCTCCTCCTGTTGGACTCGAACCAACGACACTGCGGTTAACAGCCGCATGCTCTACCAACTGAGCTAAGGAGGAATAAAAAAATTCCGGCGGAGACTTATCTTCCCGGGCCGTCGCCAGCCAAGT
>JBNRMJ010000032.1:0-97240 GCA_050309435.1 Fastidiosipilaceae bacterium | reverse complement strand
AAGAAGGTCTTTGTCAACAAGAGGCTCTTGTACCTGATGACGGTTTCTGTTCCGCGAACGGAGATGGACTATTTTTCGAGCGAGAACGTGGATACATCGTCGACGATGCTCGATTCGCCTGCGATCTATCAAATCGAAGACGGGAAGAAGATGGTCGTCAATTACAACGCGGAGTTGGAGGACGTTTCGTCTGTGGCCAACTGGTATAAAGATGCCGGTGAAAACGAGACCTACCCGGGGAATGCGGTTCTTCGCACGATCGATATCCAGACTTTCCCTCAGACCATCTTAATGGTCTATCCGGCCGATCGCTCCAGGGTTATGCTCTACGGTTTGCTGGTGGTTTCCATCGTCTTTATTATTGCCATGTTCTGGTTTGTCCTGCAGCACATTCGCCAGATCTATAAAGCGATGTACGATTGTCTGGAAGCGTTCGACGACTCCTCGGCAAAGGGCTACACCGAGAAACTGAGTGTGAGCGGCGACGACGAGATGGCACGGCTGGCTATAATGATCCCAAGATTGAAGACACAAAAGTTGGAAAAATAAGCTAAACTGGAGGCATGGAAAAGAGAAACAGATACACAGCAGAATTCAAAGCCAAGGTGGTCCTCGAAGTCTTACGCGAGGATGAATCCCTCAATCAGATTGCAGCCAAGCATGAGCTCAATCCACAGATGGTCAGCCAGTGGAAGCGAGAGTTCGTAGAGCATGCGGCGGACGTTTTCGATCACAAGAAAAACGGCGAAGCCAAGCTCAAGAAGGAACTAGCGGAAAAGGAAGATCGCTACCAGAAGATCGTCGGGCAGATGAGCTACGAGATCTCCTGGCTCAAAAAAAAATCTGGCCTCGGCGAATGATCTTGAGAAACGAAAAGCCATGTTCGAGCCCAAAAACAAACGCCTTTCAGTCATGCGTCAGGCCGAACTACTGAGCATCAATCGCACCAGCCTGTACGTTGTCCCCAAGAAGCCTGATCCCAAACGTCATGCCTTTGATGTGGCAATCATGAACCGGATTGATGAGATCTTCACACGCCGGCCTTTTTACGGGTACCGTCGAATCCATAGCGACCTCACAGACGAAGGCTGGCGAATCAACATCAAGAAAACTAGGCGATTGATGCGTGAAATGGGCCTTTATGCTATCTATCCGAAGCGAAACCTGAGCAAAATGTACCATCGGCAGTATATCCATCCGTATCTGCTGCGCAACTTGAAAATCGAGCGGCCCAACCAGGCGTGGGGCTGTGACATGACCTATGTCCGTCTGGGCCGGGGCAGAGGCTTCATGTACTTGTTCGCAATCATTGACCTTTACAGCCGTCTGATCGTCGACTATGAATTATCCACAACCCTGGAAAAGGACTTCGTTCTGCGGTGCCTGAAACGGGCTTTCCTGATCGCCAAACCCGAGATCCTGAATTCGGATCAAGGTAGTCATTTCACCAACGAAGATTATGTTCAGTTGCTCAAGGAGAACGGTATTAAGATCTCAATGGACAGCAAGGGTCGTGCCCTAGACAACATCTTCATGGAACGGTTCTTCCGATCATTGAAGTATGAAAACATCTACCTCAACGAGTATGTCAATCCAAGAGCCCTGCGCAGAGGAATTAACCAGTACATCACATTCTACAACTATGAACGACCTCATCAGTCACTCGATTATCAACCTCCCATCAGGTTCTACCGGCACCTGCCGACGAACGATAAAGTCGCCTAATCATCACAGAAAGGAATTAGCTTATTTTTTCAAAATACTGTCTTGACAGTGGGGGGCACTTTAGGCCGCGGGCTTTAATGCCCAGATCGACAAGATCCAGCAGCTGATTAAGATCACCGCCGATCAGGCCGTATTGATGAAAGAAAGCGAAATCAAGGCGCTTCGTCAGCAGATTAATCCGCATTTCCTCTATAACACCTTCGAAACTTTTTCTTACCGTATGGAGCTGCATCATTTGTATGAAGAAGCGGATGCCATGGTATCTTTCTCGAATATGCTACGCTATAACATGTCCGGCAGCGAAGCCTTCTCGACCCTGGCGCTGGAGCTCGCCCAGGTCGACGACTTCATGAATATCCAACGCCTCAAGTACGAGAACATCGAATACGACGTGAACGTGCCTTTAGCGCTTTATGACTTGAAAGTGCCGCGATTTATTCTGCAGCCGATCATCGAGAACTGTTTCACGCACGGCTATTACAACCGGGACATGTATATCATGCTTAACGTCTGGCATGACGATTCCTACATCTTCTTCGAGATCTTCGATAACGGCCGCGGTCTCTCTGAATCGGAGCTGGCATTGATCAACGAAGCGCTAGACACAGGCGAGGATAAGGATCGCGTCGGCATCGGCCTGAGTAACATCAACCGGCGCTTACAGCTGTTTTATTCGGAAGAGAGTAAAATTCAAATATACAGTAAAGAACTGCAGTCGACGATCTTGAACTGGAAGATTCCGTTCGGGGCGGTCGCCGGCGAGGAATTATCATGAATGCTTTTTCGATTCTGATCGTAGACGACGAAGTGTCGATCTGCGAAAGCTTAAAACTAAAAATCAACCGGCTCTCGCATGATCCGCCTTACGAGGTTATGAGTTGCCTGAATGCCTTTGAAGCGCTGCGCCTGATCAAAGAGCATCATTTCGACTTGATTATCACGGATATTCGTATGCCTTTCATGTCCGGTTTGTCTCTGGTGTCCCAGCTTCGTAAAGACGGCTTTTCTGGGACAATCTTCGCCCTTAGCGGATATGACGATTACTCTTACGTGCGCGATGCTTTCATCAGCGGGGTCGACGACTATCTTCTGAAGCCGATATCGATTCAAACACTGGGAAAGAAGCTGTTGGAATTGAGGAAGAATGGTGTGCCAAAGACAGGATCAGAGGAGACGGCAGGCGAGGAGAAGAAAGCGAAATCGACGATCGATTATGCTTGCGAATACATCGCCGAACATTTCAGGAACTCCGGCTTGTCGATGGACGAGGTCGCCCGCTATGTCCACCTGAGTTACAGCCATTTCAGCTCGATGTTTCGCGAGGAAACAGGCATGACCTTTCCCGCATATTTGAGGGCGTATCGCATCAAGCAATCGCTGGAGTATCTGGCCGACCCGAGTATCAGAATTGCCGATGTGGCGCTGACGGTGGGATTCAAATACCCGCAGCAGTTCTCGAATGATTTCAAGAGGGTGATGGGCATGTATCCCAGCGAGTATGTCGCTTCGCAACAAAATCAATAAGCCGCATTTTATGATATATCCTGAGGCTAAAGGATCAATAACAATAGCATAAACAGCAATTTTTATAGTTAAATATCATAAATAATGATCTTGACACCCTCTTCTGCTTGTCCTATAGTGAGGCAAAGACGATGAATCATAGATGATTTGCACAATGAGCAATTCGATCGAATGTCGGGAGTAGCAGGCATGAAGAGAGATCTGAAGCACACACTTGTTCTTTTACCGCTTGACGAGCGGCCTTGTAACGCCGTATATCCCAAGAAGCTTTTTGGCGATGAAACGCTCGAGCTTCGCATACCGGAGGTTTTGGGTCAGAAGAAGACCCCGGCGTGTTACGAGGATATCACGGCTTTCCTCGATGAGGCCTGCCGGGATGCCGATGGACTGGTTTTATCTCTTGAAATGCTGTTATACGGCGGCTTGATTCCGTCTCGCATTCATCATCTCAACATAGAAGAGCTCGAACAACGGCTTTCGTATATCAAGACGCTCAAGCAGCGTTTCCCCAAACTTACAATTTATGCTCTGCACTGCATCATGCGTTGCCCGACCTATTCGAGCAGCGACGAGGAACCGGATTATTATGCGACTTACGGTTCGCTGATTCATGAGCTGGGCGAAGCCAGACATAAGGAACGTTTGGGTTTAGAACCCAAGCGTGCGTCTTCCGTGGTCGAAAATGAAATCGATGCGGCCGTGATCGCAGATTATACGGAGCGTCGCCGGGTGAATGTCGAGATGAACCGGCAGGTTCTGGATCTCGTCGAGGACGGCACGGTCTCGTTCCTGGTCATTCCTCAGGATGACTCGGCGCCCTATAGTTTCGCGGCGATGGATCAGCATGATATCAGAGCCGAGATTAACAGGAAAAACCTCGCTTCCCGAGTATTGATGTACCCGGGTGCAGACGAAGTCGGTTTGGCTCTCTTAAGCCGGATGCTGCTTCGTTTGAACGGAGATAAGGCGAAGGTTTATGTGAAGTATGCGGCGGATCAGGCGCGCACCATGACTCCTCCATACGAGAGCAATTCACTCGAGACAACGGTAAAATATCACATTTTGTCCGCGGGTTGCAGAGTGGCGGATACGGCGGCGGAAGCTGATATCATTTTAGCCTTGACGGCCCCTGCATTTAAGATCGACGAGTCGTACTTTCAACCGAGTATTAAACCCAGTTATATTGCGGAGCGTAACATGGCAGAGTGTCTGGATTTCGTTTCGGATCAGATCGAAGCCGGGAAGATTGTGGCCATCTGCGACAATGCTTATTGTAACGGCGGTGAACTGCAGCTGATCGGTCTTTTGCACGAGATGAAGATTCTGGATAAGCTTGATGCGTATGCCGGCTGGAACACTTCGGCCAACAGCCTGGGGACCACGATCGCGGAAGCGGTGAACGTCTATCTATACGGACGATCCGATAAGCAGAGGAAATTCCTCTTCGAACGCTATCTGGAAGACTGCGCTTATGACTCGCTGGTGAGATACCGGGTCAGCGAACGTCTGCCCGAGTGGGGTCTGGACTACTTTGATTTGAAAGATCAGGCCGATGTGATCGGTGAGAAGGTCACAAAGGGAATTCAGGCTTTTATTTCGGACTATATGCCTTCCTTTGCCGATGAGATTGTGGTGAGTAAGGTGACTTTCCCCTGGAACCGGATGTTTGAGATCGATTTGTCCATCGAATTAAGATAGAGCGATAAGGATTAACGATTGTTTTTAATCGAATAAGGTATAGAATAAAGGCGTAAGATAGCCTGTATTGCTGCAATTGAATATGTAAGTTTTTACTTTACTATAGAGGATCGGAGATCTGTATGAGTATGACAGAAACCAGGAAATTGAAGCAACGTAAGAAACACAGTCCCCTTCGGGAACTATGGCGGAATAAAGTCTTATACCTGCTGGCCTTACCGGCGGTGCTTTATACCTTCGTGTACGGTTATATGTCTTTACCGTATATGGTCATCGCATTCCAGCGCTATAACTATCGTACCGGTATCATGAGTAAATTCGTGGGCCTGGCGAACTTCGATTACTTCTTCGGTTCGAGCTGGGCGTGGATCGTTACCCGAAACACGCTGGTTATCAACATTATTTTCCTGATCATGGGCACGATCTTTTCCGTGCTGCTTGCGATCGGCTTAAATGAACTGCGAAACAAGCAGTTTATTAAGATCAGCCAGTCGCTGATGCTCTTTCCTTACTTTATATCCTGGGTTATCGTCAGCTACATGCTGCAGGGATTGCTGTCGACCGATACCGGTTTGATAAACAACCTGCTGATGAATGCCGATAAGCCCCGCATCAGTTTCTATACACAACCCAAATACTGGTATCCGATTCTGCTGATTCTGAATATCTGGAAGTCTGCCGGCTATAACGCGATCATATATCTGGCCGCTATTACGGGTATCGATATGGGTCTTTATGAAGCGGCGGCGATCGACGGTGCTTCGCGTATGAAGCGGATCCGTTATATTACGATTCCTTTGCTTTTACCGACGATTTCGATTCTCACATTAATGGCAATCGGTCGTATCTTCTACGGCGACTTCGGTATGCTTTACGCGATAATCAGAGACAATAGTTCGCTGATGCCCATCGCCGAAGTTATCGATACCTATGTGTTTAGAACCTTCAAGAATACCGGAGATCCCAGTTTGTCGATGGCGATCGGTCTGTACCAGTCCATAGTCGGATTTATCCTGGTCTTTACCACCAACAAGATCGTTCGCAAGACATACCCCGAAGGAGCTTTATTCTAAACAGAGCCGTTTATTCGTAGAAAGCGGGAGGAAGATATGGCAGAAGGAACTTTAAAAGTAGATAGACGCGGTAACAGGATTAAGGTTTCGCGCGGCGAAGCGATCACGCAGTTCGGTATATATTTCTTCATCGGTTTGTTCGCCTTAATGTGCCTGATACCATTTATTCTGGTTATCATCGTATCGTTTACCGAAGAAAAATCGATCACGCGCTACGGCTACAGCTTCTTTCCGAAGGAGTGGTCGATGGTGGCGTACAATCTGCTGGCATCTCCGATCTCGGCGGTTCCGCAGGCGTATAAAGTAACGGGCACGTCTACCATTATCGGTACGATTCTGGCGGTTTTGATCACTTACGGCGCCGGCTACACGCTGGCCAACAAGCAATGCCGCTACCGAAACGGTCTGGCGCTTTACTTTTACATTACGATGGTTTTCTCGGCCGGTCTGGTACCGTGGTACATGATCTCGAAGAACATCGGTGCGTATAACAACATGGCTGCCTTGATTGTTCCTTCGCTCCTGTTTTCGCCTTTCAATATGTTTTTGGTCAGAAACTATGTCGTCGGCGTTCCCGATGAATTGAACGAGTCGGCTCGTATCGACGGTGCAGGCGAATTCAGGATTGCGTTCGGGATTTATTTCCCGCTGGCCCTGCCGGTACTGGCTACGATTACCCTGTTCTATGGTATCAGCTACTGGAACAACTACTTTAACGCGATCATGCTGATCGACGATCGAAAATATTACACGCTTCAGATGATGCTTTTTAAGATCCAATCGGAAATCACGGCGATGCAGAACATGGCTCAGGGAACCATCCGCAGCAATCCTCCCAAGGAGAGCTTCAAGATGGCGACTTCCGTGGTGACGATGGGTCCGATCATTCTTTTCTACCCTCTGCTTCAGAAATACTTTATCAAGGGTATCGTAGTCGGAGCGGTCAAAGGGTAGCCCGAAACAGGATTTAACGAGACCTTCGCGGCGGGAAGCGCGGAGGCTCGCTAATCAGAATATAAAGGAGGAAATAAGATGAAAATAGCAAAGAAACTAGCTTCAGTGCTGATTTCCGCAAGTCTGATTGCTGTTTTAGCTGCCGGCTGCGGTGGTTCCACGAACGGCACCACTACAGAAGGAAGCGGCACCACAACCAAAGGCTCGACAACGGCTCAAGGCGAAACCACGGGCGACGAGACCGAAGGTACCACTGCCGACGAAGGTCCGACCGACTTAAAGCCGATGCGCTATGTGCAACCCGGTAACCTGCCTACCGATTACGAGACCGGTATTGCCGCCATTAACGAGAAAATCAAGAACGACGGCCTGGGCATCGAAGTCGAAGTGATTCGTATCCCGTGGGATGCTTATGCGACGAAGCTCAACCTGATGCTATCGACCGGTGATGCTTTCGAGTTGCTGCACATCATGCAGGACGTTAAGAACATCTCGGCGATCGCCGGTATGGATGCGATTATCGAACTGGATGATCTGCTCGAAGGTTATCCCGATCTGGTCGGTCGCTTCACCGATCTCGAGTGGAGAGGCACCCTTTATAACGGAAAACGCTATGCTGTTCCGGCTTCCTGGCGTACATTCGATAACGTCATGTCCTACATCACGCTTCGTACGGACGTCATGGAGCGCGTCGGATACGACGAGTTCCCTGAAGATCCGGATGATATCATCGACCTCTTCGAGAAAATGCAGGAGAGCATCCTGGAAGAGACCGGTTTGAAAGCCTATCACTGGATGCATCAGAATCAGGATACGGCTCACTGGCTCCACAGATCCTATGACAGCTATCCTTTCTATGTAGAGAACAGCCTGGGTCTCATCCTCGCCAGACAAGACGGTACGATCGATTCGTTCTATGAGTCCGAAGAGTTCGAAAAAGATGCCAAGTTCTATGAGCAGCTATATCAAAAAGGCTTGATCAGCCCCGACATCCTGAACCTTGACTCTCAGGTCAAGTACGATCAGGCCGGTCTCGGAGCCTTCCTGCCTTCGAACACCTTCGATCCTTACACCCAGGTCACGATCATGAAGAATACTGAACTCGAGAATGTCGAAGTCGATTCGATCAAGACTTTCCCCGAGAAACCTGAAATGATCTACACCTTCGTGCAGAACCTCAACGCCATCTCCGCTACCGCGGACGATCCGGAATCCGGTCTGAAGTTCCTCGACTGGCTCTATGCAAGTAAAGAGAACCACGATCTCTTCCACTATGGTGTCGAAGGCGTTCACTATGAGCCTGTTGGCGATGACAAGATTATCCAGGAGCGCGGCGATGACGGTAACACCTTGTTCAACCTCGATACCTGGATGTCCGGTTACCTGCCTTACATGCGTTTCGCAGAGGATGCGCCTGACGAACACATCGAGTTCATGACCTATGTGGCCGACGACTATGTCGTATCGCCTATTGCCGGTTTCATCTTCGACTCGTCCAACGTGACCAGCGAACTGACCAACCTGCAGACCGAAATCATTACATCAATTTATCCGATTAAGTTTGGTCTGGTATCTTACGATGAGAACATCGACGATGCCATCGCCAAGCTCAAATCCGCAGGCCTCGACCGCTATATGGAAGAGTACCGTACCCAGTTCCAGGAATATCTGGATGCCAATCCGGACGTTCTTGACATGGCCAGTGGTTCGATGAAATAAGCGATCGATTAAACCTTCCCGTTGATGCTTAAGAGGAGCCGACCATCTTTCACATTCGTGCAGGGGTGATCGGCTCCTCGTTTTATAAGAAGAGAGGATTCATATGATCAACATTAAGGATTACGGTGCCATAGGGGATGGCGTAACGAAGTGTACCGAGGCCTTCGCGGAAGCTGTTGAAGCGGCCAAAACATCAGGCGAACAACTGTATGTACCGGCCGGAACTTATCTTACCGGCACGATAAACCTGAAAGGTGTTTCCATGCACCTGGCCCATGGCGCTGTTATCAAGGCGTCGTCGGATATCGAAGACTATCCCGAGCAGGACTTCGTACATAACGAGCTCGGTGTGCTTCGCTGTCTGCTTTTTAGTCTGGAAGGAAAAGGGATGATCATCGACGGCCATGGCAGTATCGATATGAGCGGCAGATCATTCTTTAATCCTGATTCGCCGATCATTCCTCAGAGCCGCGTTCCCTTTACCGAAGAGCAGATCAGGGAATGTACCTTGAATCGCGATGACCGTCCGACGCTTTCCATTTTTTTCAACGAAATCAGTGATATCACGATTAAAGATGTAACGCTGCTCGATTCCCCCTGCTGGTGTCTGACCTTTTCAAACTGCGATAACGTTCGTGTCTCCGGCCTGACGATCCGAACCGACTTCAACGTACCCAATGCCGACGGTATTCATGTCTGCAGCTGCCGTCATGTGCGTATCAGCGACTGCGACATCGCAACCGGCGACGACTGTATTGCGATCAGCGGCATAACCAGCTGGGATATTCCCTGCGAAGACATCGTCATTTCAAACTGCATCCTGAAGACAACATCCAAAGCGATCGCGCTGGGTTATATCTACAGCCACGTAAAAAATGTCCTGATTCAAAACGTCATCGTTAAAGCCAGCAACCGCGGACTGTGTTTCATGGCCAATCCGGGTATCGGTCTGGTTGAGAACGTGAGAATTCAAAACATGGTGATCGACACGCGGATTGCCGCGGGCAACTGGTGGGGGAACGGCGAACCGATTTTTTTCATGGCCATGACGCACGACGGACATATTCCCGAGGAGCAAAAACCCGACAGAAAAGTGGACGTGAACTATAAAAATATCCATATCAGCGGGGTAAGTTGTACGGCGGAAAATGCTATCGCCATAATCAACGACGGCGGTCGCTACGAGAATGTCACGCTGAGCGATATTGATTTCGAACTGAAAGAATCGGCGAATCTTCCGCTGAAGGGAAGGACCGCGGACGTGGCACCGGCGCCGGTGGTTGTCGAGATTCCGGAGAACTGCGGATTGTACGTGAAAAACACGAAGGATGTGAAGATCGAACATTTCCGGGCCGGTGATCTTGCCATCGTAATAGAATAAACGGAGTTTTATCATGCGAGAAGAAGCTTATCTGGATCCGCACCTGGATCCCAAAACGAGAGCCAAGGATCTCCTCGGCCGCATGAATCTTCGCGAGAAGGTCGGCCAATTGAATCAGACCTTATACGGTTTTCGCTGTTACGAGAAAAAGGACGGAAAGATTGTCCTGAGCGACGAACTGATAAATACGATTCGATACTGGGGTGGTCTGGGCGTACTATACGGCTTGTTTCGTACGGATCCCTGGACTCAAAAAGATCTCGAGACCGGCCTGGCTAAAGAGGAGATGCTTGACGTCTATCGGCAGATTCAGGAACTGGTTCTTTCGTCATCCAGATTCAAGATCCCTGTTTTGCTGAGCGAAGAAGCGCCTCACGGTCATGTGTCGCTGGACAGTTACATGCTGCCGGTAAACCTCGCGGTCGGTGCGAGCTTCAACCCGGATTTATACCGGGATGCCTGCCGGGTAGCGGGCGAGGAATTGAAAAATGCCGGTGTTGATCTGGCTTTGGTTTCGATGCTGGATATGCTGAGAGATCCCCGATGGGGGCGCTCGGAAGAGTGCTACGGCGAAGATCCTTATCTTTCGTCTCAAATGGCTAAGGCGGCAATCGAAGGCTATCGTTCTTCGGGAACCGAAGTGATCGCGAAAGTCTTTACCGCTCACGGCGAAGGGGTCGGCGGCATCAATGCAGGGGCGGTGAACCTTGGCAGGCAGGAATTGCACGAGATTCACATGCCGCCTGTCATCGCGGCGCATGAGGCAGGTGCTGCCGGCGTCATGGCAGCATATAACGAAATCGATGGTTTGTATTGCCATGCCAATTCCTATCTGCTTCGTACCGTTCTTCGTGACGAGATCGGCTTCGAAGGTATCGTGATGGCTGACGGCCTTGCGATCGACCGGATTAACTTAATGACCGGCGGCGATTCGGCTGAATCAGCCGCGATCGCACTTCGAGCCGGCGTGGACCTGAGCTTGTGGGACGTGGCGTACACGCGTCTGGAAGAAGCAGTCGAACGTCATCCGGAACTCGAGCAACTGCTCGACGAGGCCTGCGAGCGTATGTTGAGGCTGAAGTTTTCCTGCGGGTTATTTGACCGGCCGCTCCCGACACCAAAGCCTCTGCCTGTCTATCCTGTGGAAGATTATCCGCAGAGTCTGGAGCTGGCCCGGCAGTCGATTGTGTTACTGAAGAACAACGACAATCTTCTTCCGCTTGAGAAAGACAAAACGAAAACGACAGCCCTGATCGGACCTCATATCCGGGATACCTATACAATGTGCGGCGATTACACGCCTTATCTGAGAGCGGAGCAGTGCGTAACTATAGAGGATGCCTTTGCCATTGAGGGTCCGGTTTTACCGGAAGAAGGATGCGGAATTCGCCGGAGAAGCGAGACGGCTCTTTCTCGGGCTCGGGAAATTGCGAACCGGGCGGATCGAATCGTTCTGGTACTAGGAGGATCTTCCAGCCGCTTCGGCAGTCTTGGATTCGCAGCCAACGGTGCCTTGGAAGAGACCACGGGGGATGTAGATTGCGGGGAAGGGGCGGATCTTTCCGACATCAGTTTGGCAGAAGCTCAGCTGGAACTCTTTCGCGAGATTCGGGCAATCTCGAATGCACGCGGTATTCCGCTCGTGACGATCATCGTGGCCGGAAGACCTTACGCGATAGAAAAGGTAGCTGCTGAGTCGGATGCGCTTCTTTACAGTGTCTATCCGGGGCCGATGGGCGGCCGTGCCCTGGCCGAAGTAGTCTACGGGCTTTCGCCTTCGGGCCGCTTACCGTTTTCTCTGCCTCGCTCGAATCTTCAGATTCCCTGCTACTACAACCGGAAGGCGAGCTATCAGCCACGTTACCTCGATCTGGATCCCGAGCCGTTTTATCGATTCGGTTATGGACTGACTTATGCGAGCTTTTCGGTTGAAGCTGTAAGTTTTTCGTCGAAAGAAGTCAGTATGGAGCATGCGGTTGATATCAAGCTCTCGATACGAAATAACGGTAAGCATCGTGCGGCCGTGGTACCGCAGCTCTATATCCGTCAGCATCGGTCCGCTCGAGTTCCTCGCGTCCTGGAGTTAAAAGCATTCGGTAAATGCTTCATCGATGCCGGGAAAGCAGAGGAGGTTACCATAACTTTACAAGCAAAGGAGCTAAAGGTCTGGTTAGAGAATCAAGGCCGGGTGATTGAAGAAGGAGCGATAACAGTTAGTATTCAGGATCAGGGCGAGCTGCTCTGGGAAGATGATTTCACAGTCAAAGCATAGGAGGCAAGAGTTCATGACAGATCTTTTCATGTTGCGTGAAGGGCGTTCCCGTCAGTTCACTACATTCGATCTAGATACGAAAGGTAAGACCGTCCATCTGGCCCCGGGTGATAAGAAGACGGTGGTAAAGAGTGATCAAAGAGGCATTATCAACCGCATCTGGCTGACGTTTCCAGGCTGGTTCTGGCAACACTGGAATACGAAAGCTCCGATCGATCCGTCGATCTTAAAGAAGCTGATCATCAGGATATACTGGGACGGTAACGAAAAGCCCTCTGTCGAAGCACCGGTCGGTGATTTCTTCGGCGTGGGTCACTGCGAATTTCGTCATTACATGTCCCGTTACCTGGGTATGTCCAGCGGAGGTTTCTATACTTACTTTCCGATGCCTTTCGAAAAGGTCAGAATCGAGTTTGAGAATCTCCACGAATCCATCGGAACCGATCTCTTCTTGAACGTGAATGTCCGCGAACTTGACGAACTGCCGGCCGGCAGCGCGCGTTTTCACTGCCAGTTCCAGACCGGCGAGCGCGAAGGCACGGACGAACTTCTTATCCTGGATGCGGAAGGAAAAGGCCATTTCGTTGGTTGTGCGTTATCCATGCAGGGGCAGGAAATGAATTATCTGGCCTACCTCGAAGCCCCCGAGCATATCTACATTGATTGCGATGAGGGAGCAGAACCGACAATCGTGGGAACAGGCCTTGAAGATTACTTCAACGGCGGCTGGTACTTCAGAAACGGCGAGTTCGCAGGCGAGCTTCACGGGGTCCCCTTGAAAGATACGCTTCGTTCCATGATCAGTATGTATCGTTTCCACGAAGAAGATGCTCTGACGTTTGACAAGAACATACGGGTTGCCTTCGAAAACCACTGGCGGGGCGGAGAGCTGCTTTCGTTCTGGTATTCATCGACCGCCTACTTCTACCTCGACAAGGCGACATCACTGAAAGATGAACTTCCGTCCGTGGATAAACTCATGGGACTGTATCGTATCAGGGACGTCGATCATCAGTCGATTCCTTAAGGCAAGATGTTCGGCTGAAGTAAACGATTAAAGCATTCGAGCTGATGTGGGATCGGCTTCGTTAATCGGCATGGAGGCATAGGTAAAAGTAAAGCAGCTCGTCACGGTGTGAATCATGACGAGCTGTATTTCTTTATCTTTATTAGTTTTGTGTGCCCAGGTTATTCGTTTCGAAACCGCATCAGTACGAGGACACTCGATCTGAATACGGATTTTCGTGAGATTGAGAAGCAACTTCATGACATTGCGTTACCAATTCTGAAGGGCTGCCTGTGATATGCTTGAATCTGTTTGGTTTAAGCATATCTATCATTTATAGTTATTATCAGATTGAGGCAGACAGAGCGTCTGTGTAAGAGGGAGTACTACCATGGCAAGAACTTTTGAGCCATATAAGTTAAAGAATTTAGAATTGAAGAATCGTATCGTCATGGCACCAATGTGCATGTACAGCAGCGACGAGAGCGGCCTGGTAAAGGATTTCCATAAGGTTCATTACGGTACACGCGCGCTTGGTGGTACAGCATTGATCATCATGGAAGCGACGGCGGTTACGACGAATGGCCGTATTACGACAAATGATCTTGGGAACTGGTCGGATGAGCATATCGAAGGCTTAAGCGAAGTGGTCCGTTTGATTCATGAAGGCGGAGCAGTGGCAGGCATTCAGCTGGCTCATGCCGGCAGGAAATACGAGACGGAAGGGCAGATAACCGTAGCACCCAGCAGTCTTCGCTTTAGCGACGACTATCAGGTTCCACATGAGCTAAGCGAAGCTGAAATTCTTGAGCTGGTCGACGCTTTCGGAAATGCAGCCGAACGGGCTTCTCGTGCGGGTTTTGATACTTTGGAAATTCATGGTGCCCATGGTTATCTGATACATCAATTCCTTTCGCCTTTATCGAATCACCGTACGGATCGATTCGGCGGTTCAAGAGAGAATCGACTTCGTTTTCTGGACATGGTGGTCGATGCAATTCGCTCGAACTGGCCAATGGATAAAGCTCTTATTCTTCGCCTTTCCGCTACCGATTATCTGGAGGGCGGTATCGATCTGGAAGAAACAATCCGTATTGTTGATGCCGTAAAGGACAGAGTAGATATCATTCATCTGAGCAGTGGCGGTTTACTGCCAGCAGCCATGCAGGTATTCCCCGGTTATCAGGTGCGTTTCGCAGAAGAGGTGAAGACACGTTCTGATGTGCCGACAATTGCAGTTGGGTTAATTAACTCGATGTCGCAGCTAGATGAAATTATAGGAAACGAAAGAGCGGATCTGGTTGCTCTCGGTCGCGAGCTTCTCCGCGATCCCAACTGGCCTTTGAACCATGGTGGAAAAGACAGTAAAGCAGTCATTCCGCGCCAGTATAGTAGAGCCTGGCATTAATACCAGTTAATATAGCTAATACCTCTCGAGCAGTCTTATGACCGGGAGGTATTTTTATGTCTTAATGTTACATTAAAGAAGGTGATTCTGTTGCCAGATCAGATAGAGAAATATTTACGTGAGAATATAGATAAAGAACTATGGATCAAACCATGGAATAAAACAGATACTCTCCCGCTTATTCTACGGCAGCAGTATCGTTTCTTTGAAATGCATATGCTGAATAAAGAATATATTCTGCTCGATATCATCGGCGAACATCAGATATCGATTAACCGGCTTGTCAAACAGGTAAGACGGATACAAGAGCTAAGCGGACTACAGCCTGTTTACTATTACAGAAAACTAAGCAGATTTCGGAGACGAACGCTAATCGAGAACCGGATACCGTTCGTTATTGATGACGGCCAGATGTTTTTGCCATTTTTAGGTTTGAATATAGACTATACACTAGCTGAGACTGTTCAGCATGTAGATTCTTTTACGGCAGCAGCTCAATTAACATTCGCCTATTTTCTATATCATAAAGATTTAGAGTTAAATGCTACGGAGCTAGCAGGGAAGATGAACTTTACCAAGATGACGGCATCCAGAGCACTTAATAAGTTATATGCCTTAAACCTGCTCACATACCACATCGGAGGTAAAACCGGAAGAAGCAAGATTTATCGACGAATTGCTGATCCCTATTATTTTGTGATCGGGCGTAGATATCTGAGTTCTCCGGTAAGAAGAGTTGAGTATACTAAGTCTGATCCGGGTAAAGCTTATATCGCAGGATTGGATGCATTGGCAGAACTTTCCATGCTAAATCCGCCGGATCATCCGATCAGAGCGATGGGTTATGAGCAGTTTAGGGAAGAAGAGCCGGAACTTGTTAAGAACCGTGACATGATCAGTGATGTTAAGCTGACAGAAGTACAAGTATGGGATTATGATCCCGGATTGCTATCGAACACAAAGTATGTTGATCTTATTTCGCTCTTTTCCTCCCTAAAGGATGAAAGTGATGAGCGAGTAGAACTGGCTCTGGAAGAAATATTGAGAGGAGAGACATGGTACACGGACGAAAAATGAATATCTGCATTTGATTCGAAATATCTACTTATAATTGAATGAATTCTTCACCCCCTCCATAAAGTGCACAAATAAGTATCTTCTCTTGTGTAGAAATCTACCCGCAGATCTGAAAACATTACGATTGCTAGAGGTAGATCCCGCAAGCTAAGATGAAGATGAAGAAAGCATTTGGCCAAATGTTGACGCTATCGCCTGCCACATGTTCTTCTGCTTGGTAAATCCGGCAGGCGATTTCTATTATTATACGGAGGGAAAGTATGAAGAAACTGACGAAGCAAGTCTTAACAGTATTGCTTGGATCGTCTCTGCTCCTGGCTTCTTGTCAGGGGGGAACACCGACCGAAGAGTCAAAAAACACCGAAGGCTCGAAAGGTAATGACACAACTCAAGGAGAGAGTGAAGACGGCCCGTTTACGCCTTATGAATCACCCCTGGAAATAACCGTTCCGTTAAGTGACGGTGCCAACGTCTTTTATGTCGAAGGCGAGAATGCCGAATCCAACTTCGTAACCGATTTCTATACCGAAAAATTGAACATCGTCTGGAAGGGAAAATGGAATGTTGACTCCTCTCAGGCTGGCGAAAAACTGAACGCTGCCGTCGCGAGTAACGATCTGCCCGATATGTTCGAGGCGACTCCCGAACTGCAGGGCCGCATGATCAAGGCCGGTCAGATTCAGCCTTTGCAGGAAGTATATGAAAAATACGCTTCCGATCGTCTTAAAGAGATTGCCGGTTATCAGGACGGACGTGGTTTCTTGTCCGGTAAACAAGGCGAAAATATCTACTCCATGCCTGTCGCAGGTGACTTCGCGAATAATATTGCCATGCTTTTCATCCGTAAGGACTGGCTTGACAAACTGAAACTGGAAGTTCCCGAAACACTCGATGAGCTGGTTGCCGTCGCAGAAGCATTCCGTGATCAGGATCCGGACGGAAACGGTGAAGACGATACGGTCGCGATTGCTTTCGATAAGAATCTGGGTCAGGACCGCGCGAGTATCAATGCTCTGTCGAATCCCCTTAACGCCTATAGCGGTATCTGGATTTCGGACGATAACGATGGCTTGCAGTACAGCAGCATTCAGCCCGAAATGAAGGAAGCTCTCGAGTTTATGCAGAAACTCTATGCCGATGGTCTGCTGGATAAAGAGTTTGCCGTTAAGGATGGTGGTAAGGTTGCCGAAGACATCGCCGCCGGTAAAGTCGGTATCTTCCCGGGCGTGTTCTGGAGCTCTCTGTGGCCTTTGGCCGGCAGTATCGATAATAACGAGAATGCCGACTGGGTACCCGTACCGATCAGCTTGAACCAGGACAATAAGCGTGTGACGCAGAATAAAGTCTTCAGCCCCAACGGTTTCGTGGTTCGCGAAGGTTTCGAAAATCCCGAAGCCCTTATCAAGAGCATGAACCTCTGGGCAGAGATGTTCCACGGCGAGTATGCGGACCATTTCAACAGTATGCTGAGCACGGAAAAGTATATGCCGATCGCGGATAACTGGCATACATACGCCAAACCCGGTTTCTTCCAGCATCCCGAAAAGAACGTTCACCTCTCGGATAACTTTATCGAGATGTGGGACGCTCAGGATATCGATCTGGCGAAGACAGGTGAAGCCAGAAACCGTTATGAAATCATCATGGCAGGCGGATCTCAGGGCTGGGCCCATAAGAAGTTCCTGACCGAAGCCGAACCTGTTCTGAAACTGTATGACGACTTTGTTTACGATGAGTATGTCGGACCTCCTACGGATACGATGGTTCTTCGTACCGCGAACCTGAACAAACTTGAATACGAATCGTTCATCTCTATCATCATGGGCGAGTCACTGGATCTCTTTGATCAGTTCGTCGAAGACTGGCTGTCGCAGGGCGGCGAGGATATCACGAAAGAAGTGAATGCCTGGTATAGCTCGGTTCAGTAATTAATAGAATCCGGCGGCCAAAGTCGTTGGCTGCCGGATTTTTCATATTCAAATTTAGATCCGGAGGCAAAGTATGCAAAAATTGATCTCCCGGCTTAAATTAAAGAGTACCTGGCAACTGCATCTCATGCTGCTGCCAATTGTCATACTCTTGTTTATTTTTGCCTATATACCGATGGTTGGTATTGTCGTGGCCTTCCAGGACTACCTGCCGACGAAAGGATTTTTCGGTTCACCCTGGATCGGAATGGAGAACTTTCGTTTTCTCTTTAGCTTAAAAGACTTCAGATATATCATTCGAAATACGCTTGTGATATCACTGGGTAAGATCATTGTCGGGATCTTCGTATCGGTGGTCTTTTCCATTTTCTTGTCCGAAAGCAACCTGCGCCGGATGAAAAACTGGGTACAGACTTTTGTCTTTCTGCCGTATTTCATCTCCTGGGTTGTCCTGGGCGGCATTTTCGTGGACATTTTTTCGCTCGAAGGCATTGTCAATCGTGTTCTGGGTATCTTCGGCATTGATTCGATCATGTTTATGGGTGACCGAATCTGGTTTGTCATCATCATCATTCTGACGGATGTTTGGAAAAACTTCGGCTACAACATGATTATCTTCTATGCATCAATCCTGGGAATCGATGAGTCGCTGTACGAGAGCGCGACGATCGACGGAGCTTCCCGCCTTAAACGCATCTGGTATATCACGCTGCCAAGCATAGCCCCCATGATCGTTGTTGTCGGCATGCTCAGCTTGAGTAACGTTCTAAATGCAGGCTTCGATCAGATTTTCAATATGTACAACTCGCTTGTATACAAGACTGCCGATATCCTCGATACATACATTTACCGTATGGGTGTTGTCAGCGGACAATACAGTTTTGCGACGGCGGTCGGTTTCTTCAAGTCACTGGTCGGTATGGTGCTGATCGTTTCAGGTAACTGGGCGGCCAAGCGCTATGCGGGATACCGGATTTTCTAGGAGGAATTTTATGAAAGCAAGTTTACCCAATTACAAGAGAAATCGAGGAGCCATGGCCCTGGCCGGCGGCTTTTTCATGAACAGCGTATTGATCTCGGCTGCGATTCTTTGTGTATTGCCGATTGTTCATATCCTTGCGATTTCCTTCAGCGAAAACGGTCCGGCGAATGCCAACCTGGTCGGATTCTGGCCGATCGGTTTCAACTTGAAGGCTTATGCCGAAGCGACCGTTGATAAGAAAATGTGGACAGCCTTGAACCAGACGCTTCTGCGTACGGCGGTCGGCGTGCCCATCAACATGGTTTTAACGATTCTCTGTGCGTATCCTTTATCGCACAGTAAGGAAAAATTCCCGATGCGGTCGGTGTATTCGGGCTATATCATGTTTACCATGCTCTTCTCGGGTGGTTTGATTCCTTCTTATATCCTCATCAACCAACTGAATTTGATGAATACGATTTGGGCACTGGTTCTGCCCGGTATCCCGGTATTTAACGTAATCATCATGATGAACTTCTTCCGCCAGATTCCCGAAGAGATGAAGGAAGCAGCCAGTATGGACGGCGCTTCTCATGCGCGAATTTTGGTATCGATCATTCTGCCGGTATCCGGTGCCGTGCTTGCGACACTGACGCTCTTTTCCTTCGTGGGACATTGGAATGCCTGGTTTGACGCTTTGATTTACATGCGCGATCTTGATAAATATCCGCTGCAAAACTACATTCAAACTCAAGTATTCCGCATGACGATCAGTCCCGATCTGGAGGAGGCGAAGCGGCTGGCTTTTATTTCGCGTCGATCACTGCTTTTCGCGAGAATTATGGTTTCAATCGTGCCGATCATGATTATTTATCCCTTCCTGCAAAAGTACTTCCAGTCCGGTATCGTGCTTGGCGCGGTCAAAGGTTAGGTGAGAGATATGAATGCAGTTATTCACATGACCGATCTCTTTCACCCGCATGAAGATCCGGATGATCATTTCGATCTGGCTTGTCAGTATGCTCTGGCCTATCAAGCCAAGATTAAGCTGAAGGGCATCGTGATCGATTATCCGGTCAATGACAGTTACGGAGATCCGGCCATCCAGGCGATTGCGCAGATGAATTATCTTAGCTGCCTGAGGGTACCCTTTGCCATTGGGAGCGACAGGCGTGTGCTACAGCGGGAAGATGCGGTAGAAGAGAGTCCCGGTGTTCGTTTACTGATCGAGGTGCTGGAATCTTCGGATGAAAAAATTGCGATTCAAGTAGCGGGGTCTTGTCGTGACCTCGCTGCCGCCATCTTGCTTCGTCCGGATTTATTTCAAAATAAGTGCAAAGGCATCTACCTAAATGCAGGCGCTTCGAAAGCGGGCAGCCCTCCGGAATACAATGTCAGTCTGGACCCGCTCAGCTATCAAAGAGTCTTCGATGCTCCTTGTCCGCTCTATTGGCTTCCGTGTTTTGAGATGGCGGCTATTCCGTTTCAAACAGGGGAGTTCGCGTCTTATTATCAGTTTCGACAAGGCGATGTCCTCGAACGTTTAAGCCTGCAGATGAAGAATTACTTTATTTATGCACTGAAGAGGGAGGATCGCCCTTGGCTTCGTTCGCTGAAAGACGAGATCGACCCGGAAGATATTAGAGCAATATCCTTGAACAAGCGCAACATGTGGTGCACAGCCGGTATTCTGCACGCTGCCGGCATGACGGTTTTAAGAGACGGCCGGATCGTCTCGCTTGGCGACCCGGCGGCAGCGGATGCGGTTTTCACTTTCGAAAGAATTGGGGCAAGATGCCATGACTCCGGTCGCGTAAACTGGTCATGTTCTGAGGAAGAGTCGAATCGATATATCCTGCATGTCACCGCAGTAAATGATTATGAAAGAGCGATGACACTGGCGCTGGCTTGCTTGCTTGGAAACTTACCATAATATAATATAGCTATATGGAGAGGGATAAACCGTGAGAAAAATCATTCTGGACACCGATATCGGCCCGGATTGCGATGATGCCGCCGCTTTGGGGCTGGCGCATCTTTATCATAAAGAGAAGAAAATTGACTTGCAAGCTGTTGTACATTGTACATCGAATCCCTGGGGTACCGGTGCAATCGCGGCGATTAACCGGCACTACGGTCTCGAGACAGAGATCGGAACGCTGGGCGAGTCGGGATTCTTAACAGGCGAGGAGACCTTGAAATACAATCGGGCACTGGCGCAGACAGTGGATCCGGACAGCTACGAAGTATACGAGGCCACAGCGCTTTACCGCAGCCTTCTGGCCGCATCCGATGATCAATCCATCGATATCGTGGCAATCGGACCGCTTAAGAATCTCGCGAAGCTGCTTGGCTCGACGGCTGACGAATACAGTGATCTGGACGGTAAGACGTTAATCGCCAAAAAAGTAGCCCGCTTGATTACGATGGCGGGGCGTTTTGATTATCTGGATAACGGCGATCTTCGGCCGGTAGCCGAATGGAACGTCGAGATGGATATAGCCGGCGCGAAGCAAGTCTTCGAGGAATGGCCGACGAGGGTCATCTGCAGCGGTTTCGAGTTAGGCGCGGCTGTACTAACCGGCAAGTACTTTTGTGCTCGTTTAGCCGATGATCACCCGGTGAAGCAAGCCTATCTCTTATATACCGGAGGCGATGATCGGCCGAGTTGGGACCTGACGGCAGTACAATATGCAGCCGAATCCGATGGCGATGACTATTGCTTAAGTCCTGCCGGAAGGATCGAAGTCGGAGCCGATGCCGTGACATGCTGGCAAGAAGATAAGGACGGACATCACTATTATCTGAAACCCGGGAAGGATCCGCTCGAGATCGCCCGAAAACTCGATTTTAAACTTAGCGAAGAAATCAAATAGAGGTGCAGTTCTATGAAAATTCTGGTAGTCGGTAGTCTGAACGTAGATTACCTGATTCGACTTGGAGATATGCCTGTCAGAGGCGAAACGATATCAGCCCGTGAGATGCAGAAACTGCCCGGTGGAAAAGGTGCAAACCAGGCCTATGCCGCCGCGAAACTCGGCGGTGATGTCGTAATATTGGGCAGTATCGGAAACGATGAGGATAGCTTGATGCTCCGTGACAGTTTAAACGATGTCGGAGTCGATACCTCGTACTTGAATATCTGCGACGGTCCCGGCGGCTTGGCACTCGTCATGGTAAATGACGACGGAGATAACAGCATTGTCGTTGTGCCCGGGGCGAACGCTCTAACAAATACGGCATATATTAAGAAAATGCATGCTGTTATCGAAACGGCCGATATCGTTTTACTGCAATTAGAGATACCCTTGGAGACAGTTGTGTATGTGGCGAAACTGGCTCGCACATACGGTAAGTTTGTGATTCTGGACCCTGCACCTGCCATCCCGAATTTACCGGATGAACTTCTGTCGTCTGTGGACTTAATCAAGCCTAATGAAATCGAACTGCACATGATCGCGGGGGGACATGACGAGTCCGTTGAGATGGAAGAGGCAATCGGCAGACTGCACGAAAAGGGTATCCCTCACGTACTCGTGACGCTGGGCGAGCGCGGTTCTTATCTGCACTCGGCAGACGGATCAAGTCACCTTGAACCGGCCATAGCGGTTCAAGCCGTCGATACCACGGCCGCGGGAGATTCCTTTGCCGCTGCTTTCGCTTTAAGTATAGCCGAAGGGAAGAGCTTCGCCGAAGCTCAGGCCCGGGCGAGTAAAGTTGCTTCGATCGTGGTGACGCGTTTCGGTGCTCAGCCTTCCATACCCCTGCGTTCGGAGATTGATGGATAAGGTATCCGTGATTTTTCTTGACATTTGGGCGTTACCAATCAAATAATGGACTGGTAACTTGTGTAAAGCCCGGAGGATTCATAATGAAGCTGTTGATTGTTGATGATGAGAGAAATATACGTCTCTTGATGCACAAGACTTTGGCTCGTTTGGATTTGGGATTAAAAGAGATTTTTGTCGCATCCAATGGTTTGGAAGCACTTGAACTGGTACGCGAGCAGTCCCCCGACATCATTATTACGGATATTGTGATGCCCTGGCTCAGCGGTCACGAACTGGTAGGCGAGATTCAGAAAATCAATCCGGATTGTGTTTTTATCTTGATCAGCGGACATGACGATATCGCGTTTTATCAGCAGGCTATCAATCTGCAGGTTTTCCGCTATCTGCTCAAGCCGATTCAAATAGCGAAGCTGGTGGATACGATCCAGCTGGCAGTAAAAGAGTCCGCGAAACGCAAGGCCGTCACGCTCGAAGGCATCTATCAGGAGCTCTTCTTAATGATGAATAACGAGCCGGTCATGTCGGAGATTCGGGAAAAGCACAGCGCCATCTTAACGAATAAACGCAGCTTGATCGAACATAATATTGAAAACATGGTGATACAGACATCCGCGCTCTTTTTAAGTCTGATTGATAAGCTTACTCTTTTGTCGCAGAACAATGCGTTTAGCCTGATTGCTTCCGGCACGATCTTCGAATGCAAGAATTATAAGGATCTCATGAAGGCTTGCGATACTATATACAGCAAGCTCGAACCGCTGACCGGAGAGAATACGATTACCAGGCATCAGACGGTGGTACTCAATGTTCTTCGCTTCGTCGAAGAAAACTACACCCGGAATATCGGCGCCAGAGAAATTGCCGAGCACTGCGGTATTTCTCCCGGATATTTAAGTACGATTTTCAGTCAGACATCACACGGGTCGATCCCGCAGTACATTACGGATTTCAGACTGGAGAAGGCGATGGGTTTCCTGGTTGAAGGACAAATGAGTATCTCCGAAATTGCTTTGAACTGCGGCTTTTCCAGCGCGAATTATTTCTCAAAGGTATTTCGAAACAAATACGGTTACAGCCCCAGTGACGTGAGGGAAGGGATAAGCTTATGATTCGACGGCTTCGCCTGGCCTCGATGAAAGAGAAAATGATCTTCGGTTTTTCGATGCTCTTCGTCTTGAGTCTGCTCCTGATTTATCGCGGTTTATACGTGAACACGGTCGATGCGATGCGAAAGAAAACAGAAGATTCGATCATGACCGTGGCGAAGCAAACCGCGCAGCAGATTGATAAGAGCTTCGATCAGATGGCAACGATGTCTCACATCTTTACCGCCAACCGGAGGAACAGAGAGCTTCTTCAGCTGGACGGTCTCAGCGATATTGAACAGATCCGCAATTACTGGCTGCTTGAAGAATCGCTTAATACCCTGAGCAGTTACTATTCCGATTATTACGTGGCCATCTTTATCCGGCAGGATACATTAATCGCCAAGGACAAGGTCCGCTTTTTCGGTGATGAACCGAGTTTCGAAAGTCAGCTCTACGACGAAGTCTTGATGGAAAAAGGCGGTCTGTACTGGACCACAGATTCGCGTGTCATCGATTTCAACAACAACGCGTTTCCCGCCATCTCCGCGTACCGCTTAATAACCTCGCCTCTGTCGGATTCGCAGGACAATCAATTCTTTCGTACTAGTATTGCCTTTCAAAGTCTGGAAGATATCTTTGTCTCGAGTACCAAGTCATTACCGATTACCTACTATATCCTGGACGACGACAAGGATGTGGTTTTGGCCAGTCGTAACGAACAAGCTGATATCCGTAGTTTGATCGACGGGAAAACATCCACTGTAAAATATCGTAACGAAACTTATTTTATTCGCTACGATCTCATCCCGAGTAATGACTGGACTTTGGCTACTCTGGTTCCGGATTCATATTTCTCCGAAGCAACTTACAGCACACAAATCTTTTTCATAGTATTATGCCTGCTCTTGTTCTTTGCTTTTTTACTGGTCATGCTGGTGATCTGGCGAAGCTTCGACGTGCGGGTCAACCGCATCATACAGCTGCTAAACGATGTCGAACAAGAAGATTATTCGCAACAACTGACCATCGTCCACAAGGATGAACTGAGCCGAATCGAAGTGAAGGTTAACGAGTTTATTCAGAGGATTCAGTATCTGATGAAGAACATCGTTCGCGTGGAAGAGGAGAAGAAGAAATCGGAACTGATTTCTCTTCAATCCCAGATCAAACCTCACTTTCTCTACAATACCCTCGACAGCATTAACTGGATGGCATTGGCAAAGGGCCACTATGAAATTTCTTCTGCCATCGTGGATCTGGCGAATTTCATTCGAAAAAGTTTATCCACCTCCGAAGACTATGTTCTGGTTCGCGACGAACTGGAACATATCCGCCTGTATACAAACATTATGAGCGAACGCTCGGAATACAAGATCAGGCTCGAGGAAGATGTCTGCGAGGAGCTCCTGGATCGCGAGGCGATCAAATTTCTCTTTCAACCGATTGTCGAGAATGCAATTATCCATGGTTTCAGCATGAGCTATCGTACAACAGGTACCATTGTGATCCGGGGAAGAATCGAAGACGACATGGCAATCTTTCATATCATCGACGACGGCGACGGTTTCGATAATGAAAACGGTAGGAAAGATCATTTCGGTTACGGCCTGCGTAATGTCGAGTATCGCTTAAAGCTGTTTTATGGAGACAGCAGTGATTTACAGTTGGTAAGCAGAGTACGGAAAGGCACGGCAGTGAAACTGACATGGCCACTGAAGTAAGCGCGGGAAGGTAATTTATGCAGCGAAAATTTCCACTATCTGCTGTTTCACGGCAACGATTTTTAACTGAATATCCCTTGACAAATCGACAGAGTAAAGCACAATGAAAACAAACCCATCTATAAATGTTATCCATATACAGATCTTTCATATAAGCGTCATCAAGCGAAAAGGAGTATAAGGTATGAAATTTGGTATTGTGGGCTGCGGGGTCATTTCGACTACCCATGCCAATGCCTTGCGTTTTGTCGAGGGTAGCGAGCTCTATGCCGTCTGCGACATTATCCCCGAGAAGGCGGATAAACTGGCTGCCGATTTCGGTGTGGAAAAGGTCTACTACAACCATCACGATCTTCTCGCCGATCCGGAAGTGGACATCGTTTGTGTCTGCGTTCCGAGCGGCCTGCACGGTGAAATCTGCATCGATGCGGCCGGGGCCGGTAAAGCCATCGTCTGCGAAAAACCCATGGAGATTACGGTTGAGAGAATCCATGAAGTTATCGAGGCCGTTGAAGCGGCAGGCGTGAAAATGCAGTGTATCTTCCAGCGTCGCCGGATGCCGCTGGCCATCGCGATTCGCGATTTAATCGCATCAGGCGGCCTGGGAAAGATTCATATGGCAGAAGCAGACTTGCGTTACTATCGCGATCAGGCTTATTACGACAGTGCCGGCTGGCGAGGAACGAAAGAGCTCGACGGCGGAGGTGCATTGATGAATCAGGGCATCCACGGCGTTGACCTGATACTCTGGCTGCTTGGTGATCAGATCGATTCGCTCTACGGCGTGGCGGAAACACTTGGCCGCAGGATCGAAGTCGAAGATACGGCCGCGGCGATCCTTCGCATGAAGAGAGGGGCTGTTTGCAGCATCATCTCCGCGACAACGACTTATCCCGGCTTTTCGACAAGCTTTAAGATATCGGGAGAAAAGGGCTCGGTTGCCTTTAGCGACAACGGTCTGGAACTCTGGGCTTTCATCGACGAAGAGAATGCTCCGCCAAGACCCGACATCGTAGCAGAGAAGGTAGGCGGTCATCAGGATCCCGCAGCCATCAGTATCTCCGGACACATCGAACTGCTGGCCGATATCGCGGATGCGGTTCGTCATGATCGCCAACCCATGATTCCGCCGCGCGAAGCCACCATGGCCGTGCAGGCGATCTGCGCGATCTATGAATCACAAGCGAAGAAAGGCGAAATCAGGTTTTGAAACTCTCATTTATCACGGACGAAATGACCCAGAGCTTTGACGAGGCGTTGGACTTTGCCATATTGAATGGTTTGGATGGTATGGAGCTTCGCAGTGTCGAAGATATGCCGATCGACCGGATTCCGCTAGATACATTAAGACGCTGGAAAAAACGCCTGGATGCCGCCGGCTTAGAGGTGCCGAATCTGGCCGGCAGTTTCTATAAATGCGAGATAGACGATCGCGAGGCCATCGAAGCCGACCGCGACAAGCTGGAACGTTTATGCGAGCGGGCCGATCTTCTGAACTGTCGCTATATTCGAGGTTTTACCTTTTTCTCCGGTAAGGCGGCTTTTGATGATCTGTTGCCTCTTATCGTGGAGCTTTTCGAACAACCGCTTGAAATCCTCGAACGATACGATAAGGTCTTGCTTCTCGAAGCAGACCCCAGCGTAAACGGGACGAATCATGAACAGATCGCCCGTGTGATCGAAGCGATCGGGAGCGAGTATGTCCGGGCTATCTACGATCCGGGTAACGACCTTTACGACCCGTTGGGTGAATGCCCGTACCCGGACGGTTACCAATACGTTCGACCTTACCTCGTACATATTCATATCAAAGATGCCATCCATACGGCTAGCGGGCCCGAGTGCGTGAAGATCGGCAGCGGACTCGTGGACTATCGCGGTCTTCTCAAACAGTTAAAAGAAGATAGCTACCATGGCTGGCTGTCGCTGGAAACCCACTACCGGGCCGGCAGCGTACTCACGGAAGAACAGATGAAAGTTCCTCAGGGCAGTCTTTTTTCTGCGGGCGGACGCCTGGCGATGGAAGAAAGCCTCGAGAGTCTTCGCTCCCTGGTTAGCGAAGTCTGACGGAGACATGGACGAACACGAAATAAAGGAAGCCGCTTCGCTTGAGTGCGAGGCGGCTTTTATGATTTCATCTGCACAATTATGCTTTTCAAACGGACTTTTTCTCGAGAGTTGCGATGTACTCGGACGGAGTCAGATCGGTATATTTCTTAAAGACCTGACCGAAGTAGCGGGGGTTATGGCCCAGGCCCACTTGCTCGGCGACCTGATAGATCTTACTGGCGTCCGTTTGCAGAAGCTGCTTGGCTTTCTCGACGCGCAGCTTGTTCAGGTAGTGAGAAAAGCGCTCCCCGGTCTCACTTGCAAACAGTCGGCTCAGATAATCGGGATTGACGAAGACGTGCTCGCTTGCGATCTTGGCCAGAGAGAGAGTAGAATCGCGGAGGTTTCGCTTCACGTAAAATTTCACTTCCTGGATCAGCTCGTTTTTATCCGACCCGTGCTGCAGCAGAGCCTGCGCCGTGTCAAGCATTCGCCGGATCAAAACGGTTTTATTGCTTTCCATATAAATATAGTCGAAGATACCCTGGCTTTCGGGGCTGTCGTTTTCCAGCATGTTTTTCTCAAGCAGGATACGAGAGAGCAACTGGGCACCCGTCGCACGCAGGGCATGGAGATCGTCGATGCATTCCAGATGGCAGCGCATTTTCTCGCAGGCCGTCTTCAGGTCGCCTCGCTCGGCCAGAGCGATCATCCGGGATGGCAGTTCCCCGATCGAGTCGATGGCGATCACCGTGCTGTAATGGTTATGGGGCTTGCCGAAATTGTCGATCAAGACAATATAAGAAGAGGTACACAGCGATTGGCGTACAGCGTTGATGCAAGCGCTGAAGTCGGTATCGAACTTGAGGTTAACAGCGGCGGTTTTCGTAATGCAGTGAATCATTTTCCGTATGATTTCGATGTCGTGTCCGGGCTGGCGGCGGATGAGGGCGGTCAGGAGATTTTGTCCGTAGAAGAAATCCGTGATCAGATTGTTTTCGCTCTGATTAATGTAAGGGAGGAGCTTGAGCACGATCGCCTGCGCTTCTGACAGGGATACGGATTGAATCGCTAAGTATAGATAACTTTCGTTTTGTTTGGAAAAGCGCTCCAGATAGGCGTTTACCGCCTGCGTAAAAGTGTCTTCGTGCAGAAACATACTGGACTGAAGCTGCTGCAGACAGTAACGTCTCAATTGCTTTTGGAGCTGGATGGCATCTGCCAGCGAATCACGAACCGATTTCTTGAGCTCGGACTTTCTGGCGGCTTCGGCCACCGTCGCCAATACCTGTTCCTCGCTGATCGGCTTCAGAACATAACTGCTGACACCCAGATCGATCGCTTTCCGGGCGAAATCAAACTCGCGAAAGCCGGAAAGTACGATAAACTCGGTGTCGTAGTTCATCAGCTGAAGCTGTTCTATGAGTTCCAGACCGTTCATGCCGGGCATCTTGATATCGGTCAGAACGATATTCGGCGAATGATCGATACAGTCATCCAGGGCTTCCAGGCCGTTTGCGCAGCAGGCCACGACTTCCACCCCGATGGACTCCCAGTTGATGTATTCGACCAGTGACTGACGAATAACCATCTCGTCGTCTGCTATTAATAAACTCAGCATGCTTTTCCTCCGTAATAGAAACCGGAACGCGCGATATCAAGACCGCTTGTCGGCGTATTTCACCGGAATAGAATAAGAGACAATGACATGACCGTTTAAGTTCCGGAATGTCAGTCCGTATTCCTGACCGTAAAGAAGTTTGATTCTCGAATCTATATTCGTTAAGCCGATGCCTTGGCGGCGGGCTTTGGTAACTTTATCCCGGAGTTTAATCAGAATATCTTCGTCGATCGAAGAACCGTCATTGATAACCGATACCGACAAACGCTCGTCTTCTTGAACCGCTTCGATCGCGATATGGCATTCGCCGATATTTTCTTCCAGTGCGTGTACGATGGCATTTTCCACCAGAGGCAGAATGCTCATCTTCGGAACCAGGACATCGCCGGCTCTTTCGTCGATTTTCCTGGAAACCGATAAGCGATCCTGGAAGCGGATGCGCTGAATATCGAGGTAACTGTCCATAATGCCGACCTCTTCCTCGAGCGGAATACTGTCCTCGCCCATGGAGAGCGATTTACGAAGTAAAGCCCCCAGCGCCTGAACAATGATCGATACATGATGATCGTCGCCTCGTTTGGCAAACCACCTGATCGTGTCGAGAGAGTTATAGAGAAAGTGAGGATTGAGCTGCTGCTCCAGCGCTTTTAGCTGAGTTTGCGTCAAGAGCAGTTCTTTCTCGTAGTTATCCTGCGTCACCCGTTTGAACTCCGCGGTCATCTGATCGAAGTACAAGTTGAGAAGACCCAGCTCATCCATCGCCAGCGAAACATCGCTGCGGTAAGGCTCCAGATTTCCCCTGCGTATCCGGTCCATCTTTCGCGTAAGAATCTCCACGCTGCGATTGATATTGATCGACATTTTATGCGAGAGGAAGACTGCCAGAATCGCCACCAGGATGACGCTGGCAATAACAAGCGAATACACATCGGTCAGCGAGTGAAACACACTGTCAAACGGAATACCGAAAACCAGGTTCCAGTCGGATCTCTGCGTATGAATGGCTTCCTGAATAACGAAAGTCATTTCGTTATTCCACGAAATCACTTCATAAGAAGAGCTTAACACCGGGATCTCGCGCCATGCCGCCATCCCGGGTCCGGCCGCGGCGTAAAGCAGTTTATCACCCTGATGAATCGAAATATTGAAGTCGCCGCTGATGACATCATCGATTGCCTCGCGAACGATCTTATTTAAGTCGCCGCTGATGACCAAAAAACCCATCTGATCCAGAAAAGGACGATTTACGTTTCGTATCTCACGTATGCAAAGGATGCTTCCGTTGTCAGGCGTTTCGGAGAACCAGACAGGAGCGCCTCTGCCTTCTTCGGCTGCAGCCCGGGCCACATCCGATATCAGGCCGTTTGTCTGATAGTTCATATAGCGGAAAATGACCGGCCCCGACTCTTTCGGAATCACGCTGATCGCGTGGATGTCGCGCTGGTGGATGCGCGATAGCTGACTGTAGATACTGCTTTTGGCAACAGCCTGCTCGGCGGCCACGGGGTTGATATTTACGGTATCCAGAAGTGACTGAAAATCCTTATTAACCGCGACTGTCAGAGATATATCCATGATATTTTCCAGACGGGCTTCGATACGATCGGAAACGATGCCAAGCGAATTGGCGGTCTGCTCGTATAAGATCTTATTAGATGTACTCATCGCGGATCTCAGGCCCCAGATCGATACGAAGATGATCAGCACGACGGCGAAGGATGTGATGAGTAAAAGCTTATGTCGAATGGACATGTGACGCAGAAGCGTTCTGATTTTATTCGGCTCTTTCATCAGTCGGTCACCGTAACTTTCGTCTCCCGTGGAAGTGTAATCATTTAGCTGTATCATATCAATCCGATTCGCAAAATGTCCAGCAGTTTATAAGTAAGTTGCACAAGAATAGTGAACAATATCTGTAGACAAGATCAAAATAGTGTTCGGATGAACGGAAATTTGTACATAGTACAACAGTTATTTTGCTTATATTCGCAGACTCCTTAGCCTATATTGACAGTGAAATGCACTGATTGATTCAGTGTAAAACATTTTTATCATCAGGAGGAGGAAGTATGCTGAAAAACAAACGTTTCAAGAAGTTTGTGACGTTGGCTACTGTCTTCGTGCTCAGCCTTACGCTTATTGCCGGTTGCAATAACGGAGGCGGTTCGACTACCGAGGGCTCGAAAGACAATGCCACGACGAAGGACAACGCCACAACCAAAGGCGACGCCACGACCAAAGGCGACGAAACACCGGAAGAAGTTACCATCCGCATGGCATGGTGGGGTAACCAATTACGCAACGACACGACGACAGCGATGCTGGAAGCTTATGTAAAGAAGAATCCGCACGTGAAGTACGAGCCCGAATTTACGGACTGGAGCGGTTACTGGGATAAGTTGTCCACGCAGGCTGCCTCCAACAACCTGCCCGATATTATCCAACAGGACTATGCTTATATCGCTCAATATTATGCGAAGGATCAGTTGGCTAATCTCAGCGAACAGGTTGAAGCCGGTAATTTGAATATCGACGACGTCACCCCGAGCATTCTCGAGACCGGTATGTTTGACGGACAGCTCTACGCTCTGTGCGCAGGCGTCAACGCGGTCGGCATGATCTATAACACCCGTCTGGCCGAAGAAGCCGGCATCGATGTACCGCTTCGTATCAGCTATGAAGACGTGATGGAAATGTCTGCCAAGATCTTCGAAAAGACCGGTGTCAGAGGCGAAACGCCCGGCGGTAACGGCAGCATTACCATGATGGCACGCGATGTGGGCGAGCGTTTCTTCGATGTTGACAACAACAAGATCGGCGCCAGCGAAGCTACCGTTTTGAAGTATTTCAAGCAGATCGAAGCTACCATTAAGAGCGATTGGGCTGTTACTGTTGATGTGCTTCAGGAAGCTTCCACGGCCGGTCTCGAAAACGGACCGATGCCCACCGGTAAAGCCTGGAACAACTTCCCCGGCGGTTCCAACCAGGTCGCCGCTTTCCAGGCAGCCATGGATGACGAGCTCGCCATGGTTATGTATCCGACCGTCTCCGATGCAACACAGGAAAGCATGTATCTGAGACCTTCGCAGTTCTGGAGCATTACTTCGACGAGCGAAAATAAGGACGAAGCCGCCAGAATTATCGATTACTTCACCAACGCCGAAGAAGCTCAGGATATTCTGCAAGCCGAGCGCGGTGTGCCCGTATCCACCAAGATGGCTGATTATCTAAGCCCGAAACTCGACGAAGTCCAGCAGCTGATCTTCGCTTACATATCCGAAGTCAGTAAAGTTGCGGTTCCTTTCGACCCGCCGATGCCTGCAGGAGCCAACGAGGTCAATAAGCTTCTTGACGATTTGACCGACTTGATCCGCTACGGCGAAATCACACCGGAAGAGGCTACCGAGCGCTTCCTGCCCGAAGCCAACGCCATTTTGGCCAAAGCCGCAGAGTAAAATCCGCAGCCGGGATCCGCTAGCTTCTGATCCCGAGACCAAAGTTAAACGATATATTTGATTAGCGAATTTGATGCAGCCTGAGCGCCAACGCATTCGGGCTGCATCATTTCCCGCAAGTTAGGAAGTGGTGGATAATTTCATGCAAACAAATCGATCCATTAAAAAATCAAAAAGCTTGCCCGGTTTATTACAAAGAGAAAAAGTAGCCGGTTATGTTTTCATTTTACCGTTTATCATCGGCTTGCTTTTCTTTACAATCGTACCGATTATCATCTCGCTGGGCCTGTCCTTTACAAGATACGATATCTTGTCCAGCCCCAGATTCATCGGCATAGAGAACTATGTCCGCATGTTCACTCAGGACGCCACTTTCAGAAAAAGCTTCCAGGTCACTTTATTCTATGCCATTGTTTCGGTACCGATAAAGTTGATCATGGCTCTTTTCATCGCCGTTATTTTCTATAAGGGAACGAAGGCGACGGCGTTCTATCGCGCCGTTTATTATCTGCCCTCGATTCTCGGCAGCAGCGTGGCCGTGGCTGTTTTATGGAAACGCATGTTTGCGGTCGACGGTATTATCAACAGCCTCCTGGGCCGTATCGGTATCGAAAGCGATATCGGCTGGCTCAGCCGGACGGATACCGCGATCTGGACCCTGATCATTTTGTCGGCGTGGCAGTTTGGATCTTCCATGCTCATCTTCCTGGGCGGTTTAAAGCAGATTCCTGCCAACCTCCTGGAAGCGGCGGTCGTCGACGGAGCATCTAAACCTCGAACATTCTTTAAAATAACGCTGCCCATGTTAACACCTGTTATCTTTTTCAACTTGATTCAGCAGACCATAAATGCATTCACCGCATTTACTCAAAGTTACGTCATAACCGGTGGTAAACCTTTGGACTCGACATTATTTTATGCCGTATACATGTACAGAAGATCATTTGAGTATTCCGAGATGGGGTATGGAGCCGCCATGGCCTGGTTCATGCTCTTTGTGGTCAGCATCTTAACGGCGCTGATCTTCTGGAGCTCTGATAAATGGGTATTCAGAGCGTCGGATTAAGTTTGGAGGAGATTATGAATACAACAGCTAAGAGGGAACTCATCAATACCAATCAAAAAAAACATCGGGTCGCCCGAAGAAAAACCATGGCGAACCAGACCGTTTATCATCTGCTGGTCATTCTCTTCGGATTTGCCATGATTTATCCGCTGATCTGGATGGTCATGAGCTCGTTTAAACCGGCAGACGAGATCTTCCGGAATGCAAGCACCTTACTGCCGACCAAGTTTATTCTGTCGAATTACTCGACGGGCTGGCAGGGCTTCGCCAAATACGGGTTTGATCATTTCTTTAAGAATTCGTTTCTGATCGCAGGTCTGGCAACCTTCGGTACCTTGCTTTCGGCGCCGGTGGTGGCCTTTGGCTTCGCGAGACTGAAATTTCCCGGCAGGGGCATCTGGTTTGCGCTCATGCTGCTGACGATGATGCTACCGTTCCAGATCATCATGATCCCCCAGTACATCATTTTCCATAAGCTGGGCTGGGTGGGAACGATTCTCCCCCTGGTACTGCCCAACTTTACCGGCGGCGCATTTTTCGTCTTCCTGATCATCCAGTTCATCCACGGTATCCCGCGCGAGCTGGACGAGTCGGCGAAAATCGACGGCTGTACCTGGTACGGCATTTACGCGAGAATCATTTTACCCTTAATTGTTCCGGCCATCGTGACATGCGGAATTTTCTCCTTCATGTGGAAATGGGATGACTTCCTGGCATCTCTGCTTTACCTGAATGCGCCGCGCCAGTACACGGTCGCGATCGCTCTGAAGATGTTCTCGGATCCGGCCGCGGGTTCGGACTGGGGCTCGATGTTCGCCATGTCGACCTTGTCTCTTATCCCGATCATGTTGATCTTCATTTTCTGTCAGAAGTATCTGGTCGAAGGTATCAGCACCGAAGGCTTGAAAGGCTAAGTGACAAATCAAGACAGATCCCGGAATGGTTTTGTCTTTACGGAGGAAAAGAAGATATGAAAAAGAAGTATGTCCAGGTAGGTACAGGCAGCAGAGCAGCCTTTTTCTATACGGCCATAGCCGAACATTATCGCGATACGGCGGAACTGCTGGCATTTTGTGATATTAACCGCACGCGTATGGAATATGCGCGGAAGTACCTGATGGACGAGTACGGTTATCCGTCGGTTGCGCTTTATGCGGCCGACGAGTTCGATAAAATGCTGGACGAACAGCAAGCGGATTGTCTGCTGGTTACATCGATCGACCGCACCCATCACAAATACATCGTAAAAGCGCTCGAGAGAGGCATTGATGTCATCAGCGAGAAACCGATGACGACCGATGCCGGGAAATGTCAGGAAATTCTGGATGCAGTAGAGAAAAGCGATGCGAAGCTTCGCATCAGCTTTAACTATCGCTATGCCCCGCACAACTCAAAAGTTCGCGAACTGCTGATGAACGACGCGATCGGTCAGGTTAATCAGGTCCATTTCGAGTGGTATTTAAATACTTCGCATGGTGCCGATTACTTCAGGCGCTGGCACCGAGACAAGCGTAACAGCGGCGGCCTTCTGGTCCATAAATCCACACACCACTTCGACCTCGTAAATTTCTGGCTGCAGTCCGAGCCCAAGACGGTTTATGCCCAGGGCGATCTGATGTTTTACGGTCGCGAGAATGCAGAGGAGAGAGGCGAGACCAGGTTTTATACGCGCGTTCATGGCAGCGAGAATGCCAAGGACGATCCCTTTGCCTTAAAGATGGAAGGTAATCCGCTTCTCGAGAAGCTCTACCTGAACGCAGAAAAAGACGACGGCTACATCCGCGATCAAAGCGTATTTGGCGACGGTATCAGCATTGAAGATACGATGAATGTGCTCGTTCGCTATAAGAGCGGTGCGATCATGAGCTATTCGCTCAACGCCTATTCTCCGATCGAAGGTTTCCGTGTTGTCTTTACAGGTACGAAGGGACGGCTCGAGCTCGATGTCGTCGAAACGGTCTATATCAACGGTGCCGGCGAAAAGAGCAAAGAAGGAGCCGTGGAAGGCGTAAAGATCACGGTTTATCCGATGTTCGCCGAAGCCCGCGAAGTGAAAATCGACCCGGGTGTAGGCGGTCACGGCGGCGGAGATCCCGTACTCCTGAACGACCTCTTCGGTATTCCGGAGGAAGATAGCTTGCATCGGGCGGCATCACACGTCGACGGTGCGATGAGCATCCTGACCGGTATCGCGGCGAATAAATCCATCGCCACGGGCCTTCCGGTCGAGGTCTCGCAGCTGGTCAAATTCGGAGCGAAGAAGTAACCCGACTTCTATGAAAGGAACTGTTTTATGAGTTTCATGGGGGATGATTTTCTACTGTCAAACGAGCCGGCGAAGAAGCTTTATCACGAGTACGCCGAGCATCTGCCGATTATCGACTATCATTGTCACATTCAGGCGGCCGATATTGCCGAGGATAAACAATACGACTCCATCAGTGATATCTGGCTGGGCGGCGATCACTACAAGTGGCGTTTGCTTCGGGCCAACGGCGTGCAGGAAGAAGAGATTACGGGATCAAACGATCCCTATCGGCTTTTTGAGCATTTCGCCGCTACCCTGCCGCGCGCTGTCGGTAACCCGGTCTTTCACTGGAGTTACCTGGAACTGAAGCGTTATTTCGGCGTTGACGGTATCCTGAACAAGGATACGGCCCGCGCCGTCTACGATCAGTGTAACGAACGCCTCAGACAAAAGGACATGAGTGTTCGCCAAATCATCAAGAAGAGTAAGGTCGAACTAATCTGCACGACTGACGATCCGATCGACGATCTGGCCTATCACAAGCAGATCGCCCGGGATCCGGGCTGCGAGGTCAAGGTGCTGCCTGCCTTCCGCCCGGATCAAGCCATCCGGATCGATGCTGCCGGCTACGTCGACTACATCGATAAACTCGCCCGGGTAAGCGGCGTCGAGATCAAGAGCTTCTCCGATTTGAAAGAGGCTCTGGATAAGCGAATCGACTTCTTTAACGAAACAGGCTGCCGAACGTCGGACCATGCCCTGGAATCGATCATTTTCGCCCCTGCAAACGACGAAGCCGTCAATGAAATCTTTACGAAAGCCCTCGCGGGAGAAAAACTCGCGAAACTCGAAAGCGAGATCTTCCGTACGGCTCTTCTCCTGCATCTGGGCAAGCGCTATCATGAGCTGGGCTGGGTCATGCAGCTTCATTTCGGCAGCATGCGAAACAATAATAAGCGCATGTTCGACAAGCTCGGTCCGGATACTGGTTTTGACGCGATGAACGGCAGTTCCGAAGCATATAAACTCTCTTATCTCATGAACGCCATGGAAGAAGAAGAGTCGCTGCCCAAGATGATCCTCTACAGCCTGAACCCGAGCGATAACGAGATTATCACGTCGATCGCGGGCTGCTTCATGGCCGATGCGAAAGTCGCCGGTAAGATCCAGCTCGGTTCCGCCTGGTGGTTCAACGACACGAAGAGCGGTATGGAAAAGCAACTGCTCGATGTCGCCAACGGAACGCTGCTGGCCAACTTCGTCGGTATGCTGACCGACAGCAGAAGTTTCCTCTCGTACACACGTCACGAGTACTTCCGCAGAATTCTCTGTAATTTCATCGGTAAGCTCATTAGTGACGGCGAGTATCCGGAGGACTACGAAACGATCGGACACATAGTTTCCGACATCTGCTACTACAACACACGTAGATTTTTCGATTTTGATCCGGAGCAGTAGCTTCGGATCTTAAGCTATCTATAACCTTTTCATAAATATGGCAAAGGACAAGATAAGGAGCATTCTATTTCTATGATCAAGTATGAAAAATCCATCAACTATATCGGCGATACCATGGTCTGCATGGCCAGTGACGGAACGAAGGATGTCTTACTGACGACGGATCCCGCCCTCGGCTTTCGCGGAGAAATGACCGACGAAGGTTTCGTGGCCGAGCTAACACATGAGAACGGAAATGTTCTGCGAAAGCTCTTTTCCTTCACGGCCCCCGTGCGTGTTCTGAGTAAAGAGCGCAGTTTCGGCTTGGGTGACCGCCTCGGCATCGCGACTCCGGCGCATATTCGCGTCTTCGAGGAATTCGATGCCTACCCTGTTTTTGTCCAGCAGTCGATACGCGAGCTGAATCTGACGCATCGTCGCTACGAAGACGTACTGGATGCCGCAAGCTTCGCTGTCTTCAAACATGCTTACAAGAAGGGCTTTGGCGCGGACGGCGATCACTTGAAAACCGAAGAGGATATCCGTTATGCCCTGGGGCTTGGTTTCACCATGATCACCCTGGACTGCTCCGAACATATAAATCGCTATGAAGGACAGACGGTGGAAATTCCGGCGGAGCTTCGCGAGAAATATCTGGATCGCGAGTTCACGATAGACGACAAGATCACGTTAAGATTTACTCATAACGATCTGGCCAGAGCCCTTTTTATCTACGGGGAAGCGGTAAACTTCGCCGCGACTATATATGAAAAGTACCTGGTCGCCGCGAATGCGGATTTCGAGATTTCGATTGACGAGACCGATACGCCGACCGAGGTACTGGATCACTATTTTGTCGCGCGTGAACTGACGGATCGCGGCGTGAAAATGGCGACCATGGCACCGCGCTTTTGCGGCGAGTTCCAGAAGGGTATCGACTACATCGGAGAGCTTGAAACCTTCGACAGAGAGCTTTCGGTACACGCAGCGATCGCGAAGCATTTCTCTTACAAGATCAGCGTGCACTCCGGTTCGGATAAGTTTAGTATCTTTTCTTCTGTGGCCAAACATACCGGGAGCGTCTGGCATGTGAAAACGGCCGGAACGAACTGGCTGGAAGCGGTCCGTGTCGTGGCGAAAGAAGATCCCGCACTCTATCGCGAGATCCATGGCTATGCACTCGAGACCTTCTCCGAGGCCAAAAAACTTTATCACGTGACGACGGATCTGTCGAAGATCGGCGAACTGTCGGATATGACAGACGATGAGTTTCCTGCCCTGATGGATCAAAACGAGGCCAGACAGCTGATTCATATCACTTACGGTTATATTCTCGACAAGTATAAAGACCGACTCTATACACTCTGGGCCGAAAAAGCATCCGTCTATGAGGAGCTTTTATACGCGCATATCAGACATCATCTGGAAGCGCTGAACTGCCCTTTAATGGCTCGGGAGAATCGTCATGACTAAAGTAAAGACTTTATTGATCGGCTGCGGCGGCTACGGCGATGTTTACCTGCAGGCTTTTCGCGACGGCTATTTCGTCGATCACGCGGAGCTCGTCGCGGTGGCGGATCCTTATGTCGGGAATTCGCGCAACTACGACTGGCTGCTTGATCAGAATATTCCCGTTTATCAAACACCGGAAGAGTTCTTTTCCAATCAGAAGGCTGATCTGACCATTATCGCCACGCCCACGAATACCCATTACCGTTTCTGCGTGACCGCCATGGAAAACGGATCCGAGGTTCTCTGCGAAAAACCGCTGACGCCCACGCTCGATGCGATGGACCGGCTTCATGAAGAAGAAATCAAGTATGGAAAAGAAATCGCCGTGGGTTTCCAGTGGTCTTACAGCCATACCATGAACAATTTGAAGCGAGACATCAGAGATGGCTTGTACGGCAAACCTCGAATGCTAAAGACCTTCGTTTCCTGGCCCAGAGCGCTCGCTTACTATCAGACTTCGACCTGGAAAGGCCGGATCAAGGATGAAAACGGCGTGATGATCTATGACTCGATCGTGACCAACGCGACGGCGCATTATCTTCACAATATCTTCTTTATCCTGGGAGAAGAACAGGAAAAGGCCGCTTATCCGGACTCCATGATGGTGGAACTCTATCGGGCCAAGCCGATCGAGAGCTTCGATACCTGTGCGATTAAGGGCAGAATCAGGGAAGGGAAGTTCCTCTTCATTGCCTCACACTCGACTAATGTCGATACCGACCCTTCTTTCATGTACGAGTTTGAAAAAGGTTCGATTGCCTTCAACTACAGTGATGAAGACGGACGTGTCGTCGGCAGGCTTGATGACGGACGGGTGATCGACTACGGCAATCCCTTCTCCAGGACCGAGGAGCTCCAGAAAGCTTATGCGATGATGGAGCGTGTCCGAAGCGGCGCCGGGGCGGTCTGCACATTAAAGACCGCACGTCCGCATATGCTGGCTTGCGACCGGATCTTTGAATACGCGAGCATCCATGATTTCCCCGAAGACATCCTGACGAAGGTATACAAGGACGATCAACTCGTTGACATTCACGCTCCTGCTCTATATGAACAGCTTAAGCGCAGCTACATCGAGTCCGGCTTACCGTCGGAGCTCGGCTTTGACTGGACGGTTCTGCCTCAGTCGATTCCGCTGCAAGACAGCTAAGAGCCTGACAGAAAATAAGAATAAGAATATCGTTAGTCCTCGACATATCTCAGGGTATGCCGGGGACTTTTTTGAATTGATATATTTGAATCTTTTTCCGGGCTGTTATATACTATTAGTGATAAATATATCTAATATAAAGGAGGGTATCAGATGAAAGAAAAGATCAGAGCAGCTCAGTACGGCTGCGGAAAGATGAGCGTCTATTTGATGCGTTACATGCTTGAAAAAGGCATGGAGATCGTAGCCGCTTTCGACATCAACCCCAAGGTCATCGGAAAAGACATCGGTGAGATAATGGGTGTCGATCCGGTCGGTGTGAAAGTCTCCGATGCGGCCGCTGCACAGGAGATGCTGGCAAGCCTGAAGCCCGATGTTTGCGTCATTGCAACCATGAGCACGATGACTGACGTGAAAGATGCCTTTGCCGCTTGTGCGAGAGCAGGTGTCAACGCCATCTCGACTTGCGAAGAAGCAATCTATCCCTGGAACTCCTCGCCGGATATTACGAAAGAACTGGACCAATTGGCGAAAGAAAACGCTGTGACGCTGACGGGCAGCGGTTATCCCGACATGTACTGGGGTGTCCTGATCGATACGCTCGCCGGTTCCATGCAGCGCATCACGAAAATTAAGGGCATCAGCAGTTACAACGTCGAAGATTACGGAATCGCTCTGGCCAGGGGTCACGGGGCGGGCCTCACAACCGAAGAATTCTACAACGAGATCGGCATGTATAACGAGAAGAGCTCGGAAGAACAGGAGAAGCTGGTTCTGGCAGGCGAATATGTTCCGTCTTACATGTGGAATCAAAACGGCTGGCTGGCCGCTCGCATGGGTTTAACGATCACCTCGCAGATCCAAAAGTGCATCCCGACCACACACGAAAAAGACCTTCATTCGACCACACTTGATATGACGATTCGAGCCGGACAGCCCACCGGCATGTCTGCCGTGGTTATCACGGAGACGGCCGAGGGCATTACGCTGGAGACCGAATGCATTGGAAAAGTTTATGCCGAAGGCGAGTTTGACAGAAACGACTGGACCTTCTACGGCGAACCGGAAACTACGATAAACGTGAACAGACCCGCTACGGTCGAACTGACCTGCAGTAACCTGGTCAACCGTATCCCGGCCCTGATCCGTGCCGAGCCCGGCTATGTCACGACCGATCGGATGCCGAACAACGTTTATCCCGCGAAAGCGATGAGCCTTCAGACAGAGGAATTACAGCACGTCTGATAAGACCGTCTGATTCCCGATTCGTATTCAAGCCCCTGCAATGCCAACAGGTATTGCGGGGGTTATTTTGTAACCGATTGATAGCTTATATATACCCTCGGGGGTATATACTGGTCTTTGTGCGTTAAAGTTCTCTAAACATTTTTCGAAAAAGAAGATAAATGAGGTAATAATGGAGTACGATAAGAAAGCAAAGGATCGCCTCAAGCGGCTGGAAGGTCAGATGCGGGGTATCTTGAAGATGATGGAGGAGGGGCAGGATTGCCGCGATGTCGTAACGCAGCTTGCTGCTTCGAGAAGTGCCATCAACAGTCTGATGGGTCTGATTGTCAGCCGAAACCTGGAACAATGCGTTCGTCAGAACATCGAAAATAAAAGTGATAGCGAAGACGCGGTGAAAGAAGCCGTGAACCTGCTGCTTAAAAGTATGTAATTACAAGTATGTAAATATAAGGAGAGAAATCAATGGATACATTCAGATGGATACTAATAATCGGAGCTCTGGCTTATTTAGTTTATCGACTCATGCCGGTCCGGGGCATCGCCCAGATTACGTCGGAAGAAGCCAAAGAGAAGATGAACGACAACAGCGTTCAGTTTGTCGACGTACGTACCGCTCAGGAATTCCGGAGTCAAGCTATCGAAGCATTTCGAAACATTCCGCTAAATGAAATCGGCAGAAAATCAAACGAACTTGATAAAAACAGGGAAGTCGTCTTACTCTGTGCGAGCGGCATCAGAAGCAATCAGGCGGCTAAGATTCTGAAGAGACAGGGTTTTCTGAAAGTCAGTAATGTCAAGGGCGGACTTGGCGCCTGGAACCACTGAGAGGTATAGAAACATATGAAAGAAATCAGCACGAAGCAACTACAAGATGAGCTGCGAAACGGATCCGATTTGACGCTCATCGATGTCCGCGAGGCAGAAGAAGTCGAGGAGGGAAAGATCCCCGGTGCCGTTCATATCCCCTTGAATCAACTGCCTGCGAAAGTAGCTGCACTGGATCATGATACAAGTTATGCGATTGTTTGCGCGAGCGGTTATCGAAGCAGCATTGCCTGCCAATATCTGGAGCAAAGGGGCTTTTCGGTCCTGAACGTTCGCGGAGGCATGAGTAACTGGCGAGGAGAGATCGAGTAATGGAAGTGTGCTATCTTTGTCATGTAAAAGATAGTTACATATGAAATTGACATCTTATCTGGCTTGGAATATGATACTAAAGCTGACATTTCGTCAGTAATTATGCGAAAGGATGTGAGCCCGTGGAAGGCGACCCTCGAAGTCGACAATTGATCACATACACATTAGTGACACAAACGGACCATGGGCCAGCCATGACCTTATTTAGGGCATGATTCTCGCGGAGTGGCTACCTTTGTGTTTCTGATGTGAAACACGAGAAAGGAAAATGCCATGAAGCTATTTTTCAGGAAAAAACTTGACTTAAAAATCCAGGAGAAACGCGGGGATGTCGAAAGACTGCTGCGCGTTCGTTCCATGATGCCCGAAGAGGAGCTCTTTTCCGAGCTCGAATCCTCGATTCAGGGTTTTAGCAGCGAGGAAGCAGAGCGTCTTCTCGAAACGTATGGACCCAATGAAATCAAGACCGATAAAGAGGATACGACGCTTCATCGTCTGAGAGAAGCCATAATCAATCCCTTTAATATCATCTTATTATTGATTGCGGCCATCAGTTACGTGACGGATGTTATCTTCGCCGCCAAACCGGACTATCTGACGATTATCATTATTCTGGTTCTGGTAGCGCTGGCAAGCGCCGTTGCTTTCGTTCAGAGCCGGCGTTCGAGCGCTGCCGCGGCAAGTCTGCTAGAGATGATATCAAACGAATCCGATGTGCTTCGCGACGGTCGTTTTCGTTCGATCCCGATGCATGAGGTAGTACCCGGCGATATCATCAAGCTCAGCGCCGGTGATATGCTCCCTGCGGATGTGCGCTTCATATCGGCCAAGGACACCTTCGTCGCCCAGGCTGCTCTTACGGGAGAGTCTAATCCGGTCGAAAAATTCAGCCGTACAGCGGAATCGGATAGTCTTTCTCTGACGGACTTGCCCAACATCGGTTTCATGGGATCGAACATTGTCAGCGGCAGCGCTCAGGCGATCGTACTGGCGACGGGTAGCGATACCTACTTCGGTTTGATGGCTAAATCGCTGACCGGCGATAAAGCACAGAGCAGTTTCGAGCGAGGCGTCGGCCAGGTCAGCCGCCTCTTGATCCGTATGATGCTGATTATGATTCCCGCTGTCTTCCTGCTGAACGGACTGACGAAAGGCGACTGGGCGAGCGCGCTCTTTTTCGCGATCAGTATTGCGGTAGGCCTTACGCCGGAGATGCTTCCGGTCATTATGACTTCGACTTTGGCCCGGGGAGCTGTGACGATGTCCAAACATAAGGTCGTCGTACGTACGCTTGGATCGATACAAAGTTTCGGTGAGATGGATGTGTTGTGCACGGATAAAACCGGCACCTTAACGGAAGATAAGATTGTCCTCGAGCGTTATATGAATCTTCACGGCGAAGATGATACGAGAGTGCTGCGTCATGCTTATCTGAACAGTTCATACCAGACCGGGCTGAAGAATCTGATCGATCTGGCCATTATCAACCGGGCCGGGAAATACGGTCTGGATAGCCTGCAGGCCAAATACCGCCGCGTGGACGAAATTCCTTTTGATTTCTCGAGACGTCGCATGAGCGTCGTGCTGGTCGACGAAACAGGCAAACGTCAGCTGATCACGAAAGGCGCGGTCGAAGAGATTCTTTCGATTTCTTCCTTCGTGGAGTTTAACGGCAGTGTCTATCCCATGGACGAAGCGAGCAGAAAAGAAGCCATGCAGGTTTATGAGAAACATAACCGGGAAGGGCTTCGCATGATTGCCGTCGCACAGAAAAACGAAGTGCCGGACAGCAATACCTTTTCTGTCAGTGACGAGAAGGATATGGTTCTGATCGGTTTCGTGGGTTTCCTCGATCCTCCGAAAGAAAGCGCAAGCGCCGCGATCAAAGCCTTGAAGGATCATGGCGTTCGCACGGTGGTCCTGACCGGCGACAGCGAAGGCGTCGCGATAAAAGTCTGCGAGAAAGTCGGTGTAAGTACGAAACTGCACTATACGGGCAGCGATGTCGAAGCCATGGACGACGAGGCACTGGCGGAGGCCGTGAAGCACTGCGATCTTTTCGCGAAACTCTCGCCCGCCCAAAAAGTTCGCGTAGTACAGACCTTCCGGCATAACGGACACACGGTTGGCTTCCTGGGAGACGGCATCAACGACGCGCCGGCGATCCAGCAGGCTGATGTCGGTATATCCGTGGATACGGCGGTTGATATCGCGAAGGAAACGGCCGATATTATCCTGATGGAAAAAGATTTGATGGTGCTGGAGGAAGGTATCCTCGAAGGACGAAAGACCTTCGGAAATATCATCAAGTACATTAAGATGGCGGTCAGCGGAAATTTCGGAAATATGATCTCGGTTCTTGTCGCCAGCATCTTCCTGCCCTTCCTGCCGATGCTGCCGGTTCAGATTCTGACGCAGAACCTGCTTTGCGATTTTTCTCAGCTAGGCATGCCATTTGATCATGTGGACCAATCTTACCTTAAGAAGCCGAGGAAATGGGAGACCGGCTCGATTAAATCATTCATGGCCTTCATGGGCCCTTTAAGCTCGATCTTCGACTTGCTTTGCTTCGCGATTTTATGGTGGATTTTCAAGGCGAACACAGCAGAAACGGCAGCGATCTTCCGCGCCGGCTGGTTTATCTTCGGTACCGTCTCTCAGATTCTGGTTATTCATATTATCAGAACGGGTCGAATCCCCTTCCTGCAGAGCAAGCCTTCGACACCATTACTCTGGTCGACCGGCCTGATCGCCGTTTTGGCCTTAGTCGTGGCCTTCAGTAAACTGGCTATCGGTATTGATCTTTTACCTTTACCATTGTCGTTTGCTCCTTGGCTGATCTTATTGCTCGCGGCTTATTTCGTCTCGAGTCAGCTGATCAAACGAATCTACATCAGGCGTTTCGGCGAATGGCTCTGAGCTTTAACGAAGCTGGCTGCTCTTGTTGAGGATGGAGCTGCTGTATAAAAAGAGAATATCCTGATTTTCGAAATCGATGAATTTCGGAAGGAGCTCAGACGGCAGATAACGAATGTCCACCAGCGTTACCCGGCTGGATGTCGAGGTGAAATAAGGCGCGATCGAAGAGCCGAAGGAATCACGGAAAATGACGAGCTCCCGATTGCCCGAGGCTTCCGGATTATCGATCGTAATCAGGGACAAGGGCCCGTTGAGAAAAAAAGAATAGGGATCCGCATTCTGCGTCACATCATGACGGTAGAGCGAGATTTCCTTTTGGTTCTCGTGATCGAAAACTTCCAGCTTGTCGAAGGTCGGCGAATCGATGTAACTTATCTCTTCAGCCGATACGGCCCTGGCATAGCGCCCTGTGTAGACACCTTTAAAATCCCGGCGATGCTGCTTCAACGAGAATTGAGGCAGTGTCGCTTTTTCGTTCATGGCGTCGAGAAGGAGGGAAGCTGTGTTCGAGATCGCTTCCTGACGCCAATGGATATCGGTCTTATAGTAGTCGTTTAATTCCAGTGTCTCCGTGAGGTCGATGTATTCTGCGAAATTCAGCCTGTCTTTCATATAAGAGAAAAGCCTGTCGTAATCGTAAACGGGGATTGGGGCTTCCTTTGCCAGGTAGAAATTTTTGTCGGGAATAATCGAGAGATAGACCTTTACGTCGCTTGTCTCAAGGATAGTTTCGTAGATGTTTTCGATGACAGATGCCGCATGGTCCAGCGAGTCCATATTGAGAGGGTAGTCGATCTCGCTTAAGTGACCGGAGGCCGACATGACTTTATTGTTAAGCTTCTGCCCGAACAAGGCGGTGTTGATGTATGCTTTCCAGCTGCGAAATGTTTCGCGTAAAGGGAACTGGTCTATGGTATAGCTTTCGAACTCGCTCATCCAGCGAGCGGAGAGAAAGTCTGCTTGCGTCAGCTCGGGAAATTGCTTTAGCGGGCGGCGCTCGGCGGCAGACATGGCGGCGGGCGCTTTGAGCCAGGCGGTAAGCGTTAGCGAAAAAATCAGCAGGATGCCGATGATAGTTTGGATGATGTATTGTTTTTTCTTGTTCAAACCTGCCTCCTAGAAACGAAAATAAAGGAAAGGATTAAAGGAACCGTCAACCAGATAAGCCGTCGCCATTAAGATCAGAAGTGCGAGGACCGGCGGTTCCAGGATGGCCAGACAACCTTCTCCGAGCTTTCGGGTCCGAAGTTTATCAAGCAGCCGTTTGGGCAGGGGCGTGGACGCGACTGCCGCCACTATCAGGGTGGGCAGATATTCTTTTAGATAAAAGAGCAGCTCCCCATTGGCAAAGGAAAGCCCTGCAGGCAGGAACATCGCCTGAAGGCTCGTGCCCAGATCCGCCAGCGAATATGCGTTAAAAATCACCATGCCGACGACGATGATAAAGAGCGTATAAAGATGCGAGAAAACAGGCTTGCGATTCAAGAAGATCAGCAGGCCGCGCTTTTCGATCAAGAGGAAGATGATGAAATACAATCCCCATAAAACGAAGTTCCAGGCCGCCCCGTGCCAGAGACCTGTCAGCAGCCAGACTACGATAATGTTGCGGATATGCTTACGGACAGGTACTCTGTTGCCGCCCAGCGGTATGTAGACATAGTCTCGAAACCAGGTACCCAGAGAAATATGCCAGCGACGCCAAAACTCGGTGATGCTTTTGGAAATAAGCGGATAGTTAAAGTTTTCCATGAATTCAAAACCGAAGAATCGCCCCAGACCGATCGCCATATCGCTGTAAGCCGAGAAATCAAAGTAAATCTGCAGCGTAAAAGCGATGGCGTACAACCAGTAAGAGAGAAACGACGGGGAGGAAATACCCCGGGCCAGATCGACGAACTCGCCGATGCGATTGGCCAGCAGGATTTTTTTGGCCAGACCAATCGTGAAACGACGCAGGCCAAGGGCGGCATATTCGAAGCTGTGCGTACGCGAGTCAATCTTATCTTCGATATCAGTATATCTCACGATCGGCCCCGCGATGAGCTGAGGAAACATGCTGATATAAAGAGCTACTTTCAAGATGCTTCGAGCGGCTTTTGTATCGCCGCGGTATACATCAACGGAGTAGCTGAGAATCTGAAAGGTATAAAAACTGATACCGACCGGAAGCGTGATTCGCAGCAGCGGCATACTAAGACCGGTCACTAAAGCGAAGTTTTCCAGAAAGAAATTCGAGTATTTGAAGTAAAGCAGGGGAATCAGGCTAAATGCGATCGCGAGCGTCAGCAGGAGTTTCTTTTTCTTCGGATTCGTTTCTCTTTCGATCAATAAAGCAAAGCAGTAGCCGAAGAAGATCGACAGGATCATGACGATCAGGTAACGCGGTTCTCCCCAGCCGTAAAAAATCAGGCTGGAGAGCAGTAAAACCGCATTCTTTCCCTTCCCGGGCGCAATTGCATAAAGCAAGAGCACCAAAGGGAGGAAGTAATAAATAAACGGAATGCTTGAAAATACCATAAATACCGGCTTAGACGATATCGCCTTCGGCGAGGACAGTAGCCGAGCTCATCTGACTCGAGATGTGATCCTTCATCGCCAGGATGTTATCGGTAAAACCGTAGGCGAGGTAAAGATGATTCTCGTCTACTTTCATGACGAGGTACTTTTCGGGGAAGCCGCAGAGCCAATGATTGTTTTCGATTTTCTCCTCGAAGGCCTTCGTGAAAGCGTCGAGATCAGTTCCTTCATCGAGAAGATAGAGACCCGAGGTGATGTTGTTGAAGTTCATCATATGGCCGATCGATGCCGCCTCGAGTACCTGGCCGGTAAACTTCGGAGGGAAGAGCAGAATGTTGCAGAGGTAGTCCGTATTCTCGACTGCGACCATGCCCGCACCGCCCATGACGTTGTGTTCCATGTCCCCCCCGGCAGCCGGGAAGGAGGCTTCTTCGGGGAAGCTTTCCCAGATGCTCTGTAAGAGGAGCAGCGTATCGTTTCCTGCGTTTAATGCCGGCTCGCTTTCGGCCTGACTTGTCAAATTGCTTGTTTCGCTTGTCTGTTCGCCGACCGTACCGCCGCTACAGGCGGTTAAACCGAGTAAAAGGGCGCACGAAATAAAGGCTGTGACTATTCTTTTCATTTTGAATCTCCTAGCGTTGTGATTTTTCTTTATTCTTCTTTCAGGAGCCAGATTTTTTCCTGATCGTCAAAGACCAGTCGGAAGATACTTTCTTTCTTTTTTCCTGTGACCAAAAGTTCGTAAACCTTATCGGGACTTGCTTCCAGCGACCAGACGAGTTCGGCTTTTCCCTTGATTCTCTGTTCTTTGGCCCGGCCTTCGTCCGGGTAGTAAGACAAAGTGCCTTCGCTTACTTGAATCAAGACTTCCTCATTCGTTTCGGCCGTAAAGGGTAATATGATAGACATTGCCCCTGGATCCAGCGAAAACTGCCTCGCAGGCATCAGCGCCCGACCGTAAGCCGTACCGCTCACTTCCTGCCCGCCGACGGAAAGTTCGACTAGCTCGCGTCCCGAGTAGAGAACGGAAGCGGAGACGATCAGAAGTACAAGAGCGAAACTTGCCAGGACAGGTTTCCATGCCTGACGAGGTTTCGGCAACGATCTGCCCCTCGGACGCTCGACTTCGGCCGCCGCTAGTTCGCGGGCTTGATGTGCGTCAAGAATCCTTTGCTTTAAATGGGCAGAGACTGCGATTTTCTTGTATTGATTCTTGTCATTCGAATCGAACATCATGTTCTCCCTTCTTCACGATCTCGCCCAGTATTTTTCTGCCGCGAGCCAGGCGCATCTTACACGCCGAAAGCGAGATGCCGAGCATGCCGGCGATCTCTTTTAGCTGATAGCCTTCCAGGTAGTGAAGTATGATCACGACACGGATCTTATGCGGCAGGGCCGACTGCCCGTCGAGCGTCAGACGCAGCTCGGGAGATAAACTCTCCTCGGATGCAATCTCGGCCACGTCGTCTAACGATACCAGGTTTCGCCTCTTTCTTCGTCTCAGGCTGTCGTTACCGGCATTGATGGTAACCCGAACAAGCCATGCACGGGTATGTTCCTCGTCTTTTAGTTTCGGATAGTAATCCAGGTATTTGAGAAACACGTCCTGCACGATATCTTCTGCTTCTTCGCGACTGTTGACCCTAGAAATCGCCAGCCGGAAGAGCATATTCGAGTATCGATCATATACCAGTTCGAAATCGTCCAAAATCCGACCTCCTATATAGAACACGTCTCATCAGTGCGAAAGGTCACATCTGCCGAAGTTCTGTTTTTTCCGATAAAGCAAAGTAAATTCCCAGGAGCATGATGATGAGCGATGCGATAAATATCCCGGAGATTGATTCGCCGAGAAATATCCATGACAAGATCACTCCGATAAAAGGAGCCAAGGCAAAATACGCACTCGTACGTGCGGCATGGAGCTCTCTTTGCGCTTTTATGTAAAAGAAAATACTTAAACCGTAAGATGCGAATCCGAGCAGTAAGGCCAGGACGACTGATAAGAAGCCTGCGAACATATCTTCCCCGGCGAAAGCGATAATCAAGGAACCGAGTCCGGAACCCAGGCCTTTGATGACCACAATCTGCAGCGGATCTTTCTTCGAGAGAACTCTGGTGCAGTTGTTTTCAAGGCCCCAGCAGGCGGCAGCCAGCAAGACGAGCACGGAGCCGCGAGAAAAACTAAGGCTGCCTGCCGAATTGAAGGTTAACAGGATACTGGCCAGAGTGATGAACGTAATCGCCAGCCACATGCGACGACCGATCGTCTCTTTGAATACGATCAACGCGATCAGCGAGGTAGCCACGATCTCGAAATTATTCAGTAAGGAAGCATTGGCGGAAGTCGTTTCTTTCAGACCGAACATCAGCAGGATCGGTGCCACGATATCAAGGCCGATCATGGCGATCGTGTAAGGGAGTTCGCGACGGGTTAACGGCAGTTCAAAACTCTGCTTTTCGCCGGTTAGTTGCAGCATCTTGATAACGAGCATGCCGCTGCCGGCACCCAGATAGAGAAGCGACGCGAGTAGAGCAGGGGATATTTCTTTAAGCAGGAGTTTGGACGCAGGCGTACTCATGCCGTAAAGCAGCGCAGCTAAAAGTGCGGGTGCGGCCGCTTGAAGACGACTACGCCCGATGGACAGGGAATTCTTGCTGTTGTGGCGATCTGCTTTCATAACAATCCCGGCGCTGCATGTCTGAGTCAGGCTTTACTTCTTTACTATATTATGCCTCATTTTCGGAAGGCAAAAGCTATCTTCTTTAATACTGTAAGATTATCACTAAGCAAATGATACAATGATCCTGTAAAATCCGAATTTCTACATGAATACGAGTCTGCCAGAGGAAGAAAAACCATGAGCGAAGAAAGATCCTTTATAAAAGATATAAAAGAGCGTTATCGGGACAGTCTTGCCAAGCCGGTTCAAAACGAACTTGAAAATCACCTGCTGCCGTTTTGGCTGTCGATTCGTACGAAGGCGGACGGTGCTTCGGCAGGACTGGTTGACACAGAAGGGCGTGTTCACGAAGATGCGCCTAGAAGCCTGATTTACACGAGTCGCATGCTCTGGACCTTCGCGGAGCTCTGTCTGGCCGGTTATGGAGATGAGGTCCGGGATGCAGCGAAAGCCGAATTCGATCTGCTTCAACGAAAGTTTCGAGACGAAGAACACGGCGGCTACTTTCACCTGGTGAGTCCCGACGGTCATGTCAAAGACGATATGAAACTTCTCTATGCTCAAGGGTTTGTGCTTTACGCACTATCGGCCTGGTATCGCGCGTCGGGAGAGAAGAACGTGCTTAGTATGGCAAAAGAGCTCTTTGCCCTTATTGAAGTTGGTTGCCGCATCTACTATGACGATGTTCCGGCTTACGGTGAAGTTTATACGAGGAATTTCGAGCCCGGGCAGAGTAATATTTTATCCACGCACGGCGACGAGGCGATTGTCACGATGAATACCGTCTTGCATCTGATCGAGGCGTATACCGCTCTCTATCAGGCCTGGCCCAATCCTCACGTGAAAACGGCTCTGATCGATCTGCTTTATTTCTACAAGCAGTACATTTACAACCCGAATGAGAAACGCCTGAATGTCTTTCTGGACAGTCAGCTCGAAGCCAGCAGCGATATCTGGTCTTTTGGCCATGACATCGAAGCGGCGTGGCTGGTCGAATTTGCAGTCGATACGATTGAAAAAGGCAAAGCCGAATTGAGCGCAGAGGAGAACGCACTCCTGCTGCAAGTCCGGGAGATCAGCCGAATGCTGGAAGATTCCGTCCTCGCCGAAGCACTTGAAACGGTCGATCTGCCCTCGGGTCGCAGCGGGCTAGTCCACATCAACGAACGCTTCGAAAACAAGGACGATCGTACGCGGGTCTGGTGGGTTCAGGCCGAAGCACTCTCGGCGCTCGTCAATGCCGGCGTGAAACGAGAAGACGAAAGTTATTTCGAGAAGGCCGAAGCACTCTGGCGCAGCATCGAAGAGCTGATCTCGGATCGCCGGGAAAATGGCGAATGGTACGAGGAGCTAGACGAGCATAATCTGCCGCGAAAGAAAGATCGGGCTCATGCCTGGAAAGCCTTTTACCATAACGGCCGGACTTGTATCAATCTTCTTCGCTTCTTTGGCCTGGCAGAAGGATCGTTTCCTCAAGCGTAAAAAAACGGAGTCGTATCGATGAACGGCTCCGCTTTTTTGAACGAAGTGATTGGACTTCGGATTAGTAGTTGTTGCTTCTTCTGTACGCTCTGGAACGAAGACTGGAGTTGTTTAAGGTCAAGAAGAGTTCGCCGCGCCAGATCATCCAGGCAGCGATAAACGAGCCCGTAATAAACCAGATCACCGGAAGCATCCAGAGGCTGATAGAAGTCAGGACGTAAATGCGAGGTTCGATGAAAAGCTTGAAAATAAAAGCGGCCAGGACAGGGACGGCCCACTGTGCCCAGTTGTCTCTCCAGAAATCCAGCGTGTGACGAAGCGCATCGTAACCGAAGCGGTTTCCGAGGTAAATCGATTCGTTTACCGGCGTTTTGGCACCTGCCCAAAGCAAGAGAAGCAGAGAAGAAACGAAGCCCGGCAGCAGCGGATTGGCGAACATGCCGAAGACCAGCTCGATCAGATATAAGACGAAGAACGCCTGCATCAAAGGAGCGAAGAGCCGCATGAAGTTTCTATCCTGCATGTCCTGAATTTTCAGACGGTCGTAGCGAATGACATTTAACAAGAGCGTCAGGAAATGCGCCGTGATCGCGATGTTGACCAAGTAGACGATAAAGCCCCATAGAAAGCCGATACCCGACCCCAGGCGAACTCCGATCATGTTCACCAGGTATAAAACGATCTGGTAGAGCACGTAAGCTGCCGCCAGAAGCGGTGCATGGCGCAGTTTGGGCAGGGTATCTTTCAAGGCGTCTTTATTCACATGCAGGGCATCCGTTAAGATATTCATTAAGTTCCTCCGGGTCATATTCGTTAATTGAATAATCTGATTATACACGTTTTACCGCTTATGTATGATTCATGAGGCGTCTTCAAAAATGTCTATCTGGGTACAATTTCCGATGCGATTCGGATTTATGATGAATTCAGGAGGGCTAGATAGTCTTGATCATCCATCTGTTATCCCCGTTTTATAGGGATGTTAAGTCGGCGAAGGCCGGGAGGTGCAAGATGCATAAGAAGAACAAGACGAACAGACATCGGCCGCCTAAACGCATCATTTTTCTGATCACCCTTCTGATGCTGCTGTTTACTGTTTCATCGATACAAGCAGCGCCGTCGGTCGCGGTTTATCGGGGAAATCAGAGTCAAAAATCGATTGCTCTGACCTTCGATCTCGGCAGTGATGCCGGCGGCCTGGATTCCATTTTACAGACCCTGGCAAGCTATCAAGTCAAGAGTACCTTCTTTGTCACGGGGAGTGCGGCTGCCTCCTATCCGTCGGCTGCCCGTTCGATTCTCGCCGGAGGTCATGAAATCGGCAACCATTCTTACAGTCATCCGGATTTTACGAAACTGACATCCGCCCAGATGCAAGACCAGCTTCGACGCACGGATGCACTTATCCTGCAGCAGACGGGACAACATACGAAAGCTCTCTTCAGGCCACCATACGGCGCGTTAAACAGCCAGGTTCTGCAAACTGTAGGAGATGCCGGATATACACATACGATTATGTGGTCGATCGATACGCTGGACTGGCAATATCCGTCCACGGCCACGATCCAGAGCAGAGTCCTGAATAACGCGCATAATGGTGCGATCGTGCTGATGCATGTGAGCGGTTCGACGAATACGAAGAATGCGCTCCCGGGAATCATTCAGGGTCTAAAGAACATGGGCTATCGCCTGGTCAGTATTTCGGAGCTGCTGGGCCTGGCTGCCCCGACGCCGCCTTCGGGCACGCCGATTCGTTATACGGTTAAATCAGGAGATACGCTATGGCGAATTTCTAACCTTTATAAGGTCACGATTGACGCGATCGTAAAAGCCAACAACATCGCAAACCCCAATTTGATCTATGTCGGACAAGTCCTCTTGATTCCGGGTACAACGACAAGCCCGCCGCCACCGCCTCCGGCGACTGTAACGTATACGGTGAAGGCCGGAGACACGTTATGGAAGATATCCGATCTTTACGGCGTCAGCATTCAGTCGATTGTCACGGCGAATAAAATCGCGGATCCGAACCTGATCTATGTCGGACAAGTACTGATCATACCCAAGTAACACGATCCGGCTTCTATCTTGGAAAGGCGGCTCCGGCCGCTTTTCTTGTCCTTCCGGGAGCTCTTCTGGATAATCGACCGGACTAACGAAAGGATCAGATCAATGACTCAAGTTTTATTTTACGAAGGCGATGCCAGTGCTTCGACCTTCTTTCGTATCCCTTTTCTCCGGACGACAAAAGAAGGAATGCTCGTGGCGGGCGTGGATGCCAACTTCGGCAGCACGGGCGATTCGGGATAGAACATCGATGTTGTCATGCGCCTCAAAGATACAAGAATAAAAGCTGCCGACTGGACGAAACCGTTTATCCCCGAAGCTCTCCACATGAAGGACTATGCGGACGAAGTCGGTTACAAGCAGAAATCCGCCCCCTTCATCGATGCGGTGATCTTCGAAGACCGGATTTATCGGGATCGCTTATTGATTCATATCGATGCCTGGTCGGAAACATCAATGCCAATACCGATCGCTCCCGTTTTGACTATTGTGCGGACGTGGATCCGGCTGTCCTCGAAGCAAACGGCGGACGTTATCCGGTCTATCATCTGATCGGCCGTCCGGGAAACGAAGAGAACCGGTTCTCTGATGAAAACTTGCGTCTCGGCGAGAAAAGCAGCTACGAGCTAAACCATGATTATGAACTCCACAAGGACGGCAAGCCCTTAACGGTCCGGCGGAAGTCCGACCATCAAATAGAGGATCTGTTTTGTCGGAAGTGCAGACCAGCGAAGCCGCCCCGGTCGTGCTTGCAAACGGAACGGTGAAACTCTTTATGCGAAACACGTCGAACAGCTTAAAAGGCGTTCACCGCCACGAAGAGAAAGACTATGAAATAGTCCTGCTTTCTTCGGCGAAGTCACGTGCCAGAAAGAACGGTTGTCTCTTCGTCGGTCGCATCCCTTTGGGTGCAGATATAATGGCGGGGGAAACTTCCGAGATCGAGTGGTTTGACGAGATCGAAATCACAGGAGAAGAGCTGCTTTACGGCTACAGCTGTCACGCGGAAGCGGCGGCCGATGCCTTTTTGATTCTTACTGATGATCGAAGGAACGAAACTGTACCGATACCCCGTCCGGATCGTAGACATAAAAATATCTGCTCTGGTCACCGGGATTGCGGATATCGGACGGGTTTAGTGCCAGCTCTTTGGCTTTTCTCTGTAAGGCTTCAAGTTCCGAGTCTTTTGTTTCGAAACAGAGGAACATACCTTTTCCTTCGTATTTTTGACCCTCCGGGAACTCGACGAATTCCACCTCGGTATCGCCTTCCTCGTTGGCCATGAAGGCCAGTTTCGCACCGTCTGCCGAGAAGAGTCGGATGATCTGAAGGCCGGCCATGGTTTCGTAGAAGGTCACGGACTTCTCGAGGTCGCGGACCATAAACGTAATATGTTTGAGTTTCATGGGGATCTCCTTTGCCCTTTTTATTTATTATACTGTTTTCCCGAGTTCGGGCGAACTTTATTATGTTAAGATGAGGGCAAAAGTATCGGGGAGGTAAGCTATGCGAAAGATATTCGAGAAAGCGAAATGGGATCCCTACATGGACGGAATTGAACTTCGTCCGAGACTTCATTCCCGGTCGGAGAAAATCATCTTTATCTTGTCTGCCGTGATCCTCGCCGCGTCGCTCATACTCCTGATCCTGCCATCCGGCGAAAAGGGCGTATTCGATCCCGGCGACGAGACTTACCTGAGATTGAGCGAAAGCCGTGATCTTGGCCAAGGGCTGGTGGAACGGACGTTTGAATCCGGCGAGATCTACCGCCTGACCGGACCCTATCCGGCAGATGACGAGGAGCACTATACGGAACGCTGGGAGCTTTTGGTCATGTTTGATAAGTCGAGCACGAATAATCTTACGATTTATCTGGGGCCCGAGAACAAATCTGCCCGCAGCAGAGCGATACTATTTCGCCAGGGTACACGTGAATTTAAGGGAAACTGGCTCTCGGATACACCTGAGATCGTTCGCGGTCAAAGAGGTCGGCTCTATGCTTCCGATGACAACCCGTACATCGAACAAATTTATATCTCTGGTGATGGTTCGAATTACTTCACTCCGAATTACGAGGCAGTGGCGCGTATGGCGACAAACACGCTGATCGGGCGGAAAGCCGCACTGTGGCGCTACCTTGTTTATGCAAGCCTCTTTTCTCTGGCCTCCTTGCTTTTGACTTACTTTTATAACGAGACCTTCACCCTGCAGCGAGCTTTAATGTCCTTATCCTACCATCGCAGCGAGGATATCGAGCCGACGGGCTTTTATACCTTCGGTCATTTTCTCTCGTCGGCTGTGATTACAGGCGTGGCAGTCGCATTTTTCATCATATACTTACGCTAAACGGTGTTATATGTAACGAATAGCGGACGCCGGGGTTTAAAGAGCCGAAAGGGTAACCTCACAAACTACTGATCGTTCCTATGTAAAAGATAATGAAGGCAGGCGAAAACGGACTGGGATCCGCTTTCGCACCGAATTATCAACGCACATAGGAGGAACTACAAATGGATGAACGTGGTCAAAGACGTACAAGTAGAGAAGTGTCAACCCGCGAGAGCGGCAGACAAACCGCGCGGCGCATCATTCTGACTCTGACGCTCTTAGCAGTCGTACTGCTCCTGTTGCGCTTTTTCTTCCGCCTGACCAGTGCCAACGATGCCAATGCTTTTGTCAGCCTGATTTATTCACTGACGACTCCTTTGGTTTGGCCCTTTGCTTCGATTTTCCCGGATTTGACCTTTGAAGGTGTGATCGGCACCGGTGTTCTGGAAGCAGACACCCTGATCGCTACCGTCATTTGGGCGATTATCGGCGGTATCATCGCACGCCTGGTTGCTCCGGCTCGTCCGGAAATGGTCAGCCGTACGGATGTGGCGGAAGTCGAAACCAGGGATCGCGATCCAAGACTCTAAGCTTTGGCGAATTTCCATGACCCGAACAAGAAGACGGCTTCGAGCAAAAGCTCCAAGCCGTCTTTTCATGTTTACTTTACTTAGATTAAGGTGTCAGGGTGACTTTGATATTCGTGTAGTAAAGTTCGCTTTGACCTTCGAAGCCGGAATCCGTACCGACGATCAGCCAGAGTCTGCCTTCGGAGTCGCTCTTGGCCATAAGTTCCACATCCTCGCTGTTTAATTTCACAATAGAAAAGGACTCATCCTCGCTGCCGTCTTGTTTCGCGACGTTTCCGATGACTTTCGCGTCTTTACCGCCTTCTGCCTGCTGGCCCTTGTCGATGTTCATGAGATACATCGGGAAGTCGCCTTCTTCTTCCTTCTTCGCTTCGGGCTTAATGCTTGAGGCTCCTGCTTTCACGTAGACGGACTCGGCAGGGGAGCCGCCGATACCCATGCTGCCGGAAAACGCATTCGAGGCAAACTCGAGTTCGATATGAAGCTTATAAGTCTGATTGGCCTTGATACCGTCGTCGGGTCCCAGTTCTTTTGTCAGGAACATGAAGAGATCGTCGCTTCGGTTCATGCCCTTGATGCGATAACCCCGGCTGTCACCGAGTTCCGCGGGAAGATCGGCCATACCGCTGTCCAGGTCATAGCCGTTATCTTCATAGTCGACTGGCAGATCTGCGAAACCGGCTTCGAAACCGTTGTCGCCTTCGTTGAAGTCGAAACTAAACTCCAGAGGTCCGGCAGGCTTGTCGCTAGTGGATTCCGATGTTTCGCTGCCTTTACCGCTTGTCGTGCCGGTCGTTGTGCCCGGTGCCGCAGGACTGCAGGCTTGCAGGATGAATGCGGATAAGAGAAGAGTCAGGCCTAAGGTCAGGCTCTTTTTCATAGGAGTACCTCCATTAATCTTTCTGCTTTTATTGCGCTTTTATGAAGCGGAACAACATAAAAACAGAAGAAAGATTCATGAGGTTGCGTTTTCGTTCAGAATAATTGTTGCTAAACGGTTAACAAATCTCAATTCTTGAGTTATGGATCAGTCGAATCCGGATTAGTTGCTCTGAGACTCGTCGATCAGGCGGTCGACTGCGATCACGATGGCGATGAAGATTTCTTCGAAGCTCTCGTCGTAGATTTGAAGTTGATAGGCATCGCCCCAGCTCAGCCAGGCTCTCTTGATGCTGCCGATCTGATTCGAGCCGTTATAGACAGCGAAGCGAAGGTCAAAGAAGTCTCCTTCGAGGCGAAGCGAGAAGCGGCTTGAATAGATGTCGATCGAACGACGGAACAAGGTGAAGTTGCTCTTTAGCGTGATTTCCTGACCGTTTGTGAAGCGAACGACATAACGGGGAAGCAGGCGGAGCAATTCACGATCCACGGTGAAGAGGCGGCTGCCGTCGGCCTTACTGACATGAACCGTATGACCGATGAGGCGGAAATCCTGATCCACATAATAGCGGGTATTCCCGTTTTCGTCCGTGATGGGGTAATGGTCCGTGATCTTGAAAACTTTTTGTTTAATGTATAACGTACGCATGAAGGCTCCTCCTTTATCTTATGATAACAGTTTTATGCTTGTACTTTATTGGAATAATCTTAAGATAGTAATAATAGATCGTTAGTTCTACATCGCGGAGGGAAGACGGCATGGATTTTAGAGAACTTTATGAGATTACGGATGAAACGAAGCGGATTCAAAAGATATATGACATCTATAATGAAGACAGTCGCTTGAACCGATCCAAAGCCGCGAGGGTAGAGTTTTACACTACGGTGCGATATATAGAAAAGTATCTGAAGCCAAATGCCAAGATGCTGGATATCGGTGCGGGAGCAGGCGAATACAGTCTTTACTTCGCGAGAAAAGGGCACGAGGTCTGTGCCATCGAGCTGTCCGAGACAAATATCCGGGCCTTTCGAAAAAAGATCGGGCCGGAGGACAAGATTGATTTAACACAAGGAAATGCCCTGGATCTTAGCCGCTACGAGGACGAGAGCTTTGATATCGTCCTTTTATTCGGGCCGCTGTATCATCTGTCGAAAAAAGAAGACAAGCTCGGATGTATCGCACAGGCCAAGCGAGTCTGCAAGCCGGAAGGAAAGATATTCTTCGCCTTCATTTCAAACGACATGATCATCTTGACAGAGTTTTCGAACGACGAGGATTATTTCTTAAACGGTAGCTACGATAAGGAGAGTTTTCGCCTGCAGGATTTTCCCTTCGTCTTTCATACCGTGGATGCCTGTCGGGAGCTCTTGACCGAAGCCGGGATTCGGATTATCCACGAATTGGCAGCCGACGGGATCAGCGAATTGATGGCAGAACAAATCAACCGGATGTCGGATGGGAGCTACGAGCAGTATTTAAACTATCATTACTATATCTGCGAGAAAAAAGAGTTTTTAGGCATGACGAATCATCTGCTTTTTATCGGAGAGAAGTGAAAGCTCCTTTATGCTTCTTTTTCTTTCTCGTCCGGGAAGACGTCCACCACATCCAGGAGATCGTCCGAGCCGTAGTAGGCGATGATATGCCTGGGGAGCACTTTTATGTCGAGGGGAAGGAAAGGACCTTCTTCGCCGTCGATGTCGCAGTGAAGCTCGCCGGAGGCCTCGACACGCAGTGTTTCCACCCGGCGAAAGTCGATTGATTTATTTTCTTCGATTCGTCCGCCAAGGAAATCCGGAATCAGCAGGAGCAAGTCGGGCAGGGCCTTTCCTTTCATGAGCATGAGATTCATGCGACCGTCGCTCTCGGCCGATCCTTCGCTGATGATTTTCATGGGCCCGATGTGATCGGTTAAGAGCAGGAGCAGGTGGCTTGCTTCATCGTCTATTACCTCGCCGTCGGCGATGATGCGAAGACGATGGTTTTGAAGCTTCCCGAGACGCAATGCGATCTTTTTGATGTAGGCGAAGACACCGGAGCGGCTTTTTTCTTCGCTTGATACTTCGTGGATGGCTTCGGGGATGTCGCCGATGCTGAGGATGTAGCCGAAATAACGCTCGTTTACCCGGCCGATATCGATCGGCAGGAAGCGCTCGGGATCGAAGTTGTCGATGGCCGCATCAAGGTTCAGGGGGATGCGAAGGAGTCTTGCCATCGCATTGAAGGTGCCGCCGGGAAAGATACCGAGTTTGGGCTTCGTGTCGGCTTCTGCCATACCGGACAAGACCTCGTTGATCGTGCCGTCTCCGCCCACGGCGAAGATCGCTTCATAGCCGTCTTGGCAGGCCTTGCGGGCGAACTTTTCTGCGTCGCCGCCTTTTTCGGTGAGCCGGGTTTCGACTTCGCGAAAATGAGCAGCAAGTTTGGTTTCAAGCCTCGGGATATAGTCCGAAGCGCCTTCGTTACCCGATGAGGGGTTTACGATCAGGAGACATTTATCCCCTGTTTGGATATTGCTTTCGCGCTTATTCTCCATAGCAACCTCTTTATGCATACAGATTCGCCCTGCGGCTTGTCTTTCGTTTCGACAGTTTTATTTTCCCATATATATCCCGGAGATTGCGTACATTTAGAAGCGTTTGATCGTACAGTCGCTAGAAAGAATTCAGAGAACTATCAGAGCCGGGGATTTTATAGTACCATTCACTTTGGTTTATCTATGGCAAGCGAAGCCTTGCCCTTATATAAAGAGTCTTTATCGGAGGAATCTATCATGAACCGTTACCGTCTTTATCCCGTACCTCACTCGCTGGAGTACCGCGACGTGATCTTCGGCATTCCCAAGGAAGTTCGTCTCGAGTCTAACGTGAGTCTAAGCGAAGCCGTTATGGCCCGGCTCGAAGAAGCACTCGCCTTGAAATCTATTTCGAGAAACGACGAGGCGACTTACACGCTGTCGGTCAAAGTCGATCCCGCTTTGGAATCGGAGAACTACGATTACAATGAACTCGAGATCACGGCGGAGGAAATCCGTATTCTGGCAGCAGATCAGGCTGCGGTTTTTTATGCTCTGACCAGCTTGTATCACATTCTTCGTCAGTCGGATGAAAAGCTGGAAGAACTCCTCTTGAAGGATTATGCCGACACCAAGCTGCGCGGACTGATCGAAGGCTACTACGGCATTCCGTGGAGCGACGAGAGCCGCAAGTCGATCATGGCTTTCGGTTCCTACTTTAAGATGAATATCTATGCCTTCGCCCCCAAGGACGATCCGTATCACAGAGACCTCTGGTGGGAGCTTTACCCCGAAGAGCAACTGGCCGTGATTTCCTCTCTGGCGAAATTCGGCGAAAGCTGCTACAACCATTACACCTGGACGATCGCACCGTTTAAGGCAGATGCCAAGCCGATTCGCGAAGAAAACAAAGAAGAGGGACTGGCCAAGCTGATTGCCAAGTTCGAGCAGCTCTATGCGGCCGGTGTCAGACAGTTCGGTATTCTCGGAGACGACGTGGGAAACCTGCCTTACGAGACCGTTGTATACGTCATGAACGAAATGAATGCCTGGAGAAAGAAGAAGGGCGACGTACGCGATCTGGTCTTCTGTCCCGAGGGCTACAATATGGCGGACTGGGCCTTTAAAGACGGGTCCGAGCTGAATATGTACGACCGCGCCTTCGATCCGGATATTCACATCTTCTTTACCGGTATGAGCACCTGCTCGCCGGCCTCCGCCGAAGCCGTGCAGAACTTCAAGACCCGCGCTACAACAGGAAAGGAGCGCCGCGATCCGCTCTTCTGGATGAACTGGCCCGTCAACGACATCGATCGTGACGATTACAGACGTCTCTTCATGGGTAAAGGCGAAGTCTACGAGCCGGGTGTCGAAGGCATGATCGGCGTGCTGACAAACCCGATGGAAGAAGCCGAGGCCTCGAAGGTCGCGCTCTTCGCGACACTCGATTACGCCTGGAATGTCTTTGATTTCGATTGCGACAAGTCCTGGGAAGACTCCTTCTCCTACATCGATTTGGATGCGGCAGAAGAACTCCGCGAACTTTCCAGGCATATGTCCGAGATCACAAACGGGGCCAAGGCCGATGCCGCGGAATCAGAGGAACTCGCCTTGGTGGTTGAAGCCTTTGACCGGGCGTATGCCGCGGGCAGCTTTGTGTCGGAAGCCAAGGCACTCTCCGATGCCTACGAGAGAATCGTAACAGCCGCTTCCAACTTCGCCTTGAAGACGAAGAACAAGCAGCTCTTAAAAGAAATGACGCCTTATATCAATAATCTGAGCGAGAAGTCCCGGGCCGCAATTCTGTATATCAAGGCACTCGCGGATCAGGATCAGGCGGCATTCGAGGAAGCCGAGCGTTTGATCGAAGCTTCGCGAAAGCACTTTATCGCCACTCGCACGGCAGAGTTCCCGAATACCGAGCTTCGCGCACAAACCGGCGCGCTGGTAATCGATAAGAATATCGAAGCATTGAGATTGGCTTATAAGAACTAAGGAAAAATAAAGGTGATTGTGGATAACTAGCTCTGTTCTGCGATTACCTTTAAAGCCGCTTCAATGCCTCTTTTGATATCAGGAAGCGACATCGAGGGTTGTCCCGGTCGCTCCGTGACCTGTTCCGGAATGAAGGGGAGATGGATGAAGCCGGCGATGGCCGGGATATGCTCTGTTTCGAGCATATGAAGAATCCCATAGATCAAATGATTGCAAACGAAGGTACCTGCCGAGTTGGAAACGGCTGCGGGCAGGCCTTCTTTTTTTATGCCTTCGACGATGGCCTTGATCGGGAGAGTGGAAAAGTAAGCGGCAGGTCCGCCGGGGACGATCGTTTCATCCGTCGGCTGATAGCCGGCATTGTCCGCAATCCCCGCATCCGAGATATTGATGGCGACCCGCTCGACCGTAATCGCCGTTCTGCCGCCTGCCTGACCGAGAGCCAGGACGGCATCGGGTCTTTCGCTTCTTATTTTTTCTTTTACCACTTCGATGGACCGGTGGAAAATCGTGGGGACTTCGAGCTTGATCAGCTCTACGCCAAAGAGGTCGAAGTCGATTCGTTTCATGACCTCGAGGGCGGGGTTCATCGTATCGTTGCCGAAGGGATCGAAGGCGCTTAGTAGTATTTTCATTTTCTTATTCCTTATTTTCTTCTTTGGCAAGTTTATAGCGATCGTAGCGCTTGGAGAGGAAGTCGAGCACGGGGACCATGAAGGCCGCGATAAAACCTCCGGCAAAACCGTTGTTGTACAGGTTCATGCCGCCGTGAAGGAAACCGATGTTGGTGGCCAGCGCCATGTGAAAGAAACCCGCGAGCACGCCGGGGATGACGCCGTAGCGGCCCGTGATGGGAGCCAGCGTCGTACCGAACAAGGCAATCAGGATCGAGGAGGTGGAGCTTAGCTGATACTGATTAATGACTTTCGCCAGGAAGACGCCGACCATAATGGGAAAGACGTTTTTCAGATGCTTGCCTGCCGCAGCAAAACCCACCACCGTGAGGATGCCGCCGATGACGGGACCGTTTAACTCGCCGCCGAGCATGAGGACATAAAGCATGGTCACGAAACCCAGGATCCCCATGTTGATCATGACGAGGGGAAAGGATGTTTCCGAGATAAAGTCTTCGGCATTTCTGCCGCTTAACGATACTAGCTTGCCGTAGCCGCGTAGATTCCAGCCGTTCATGGCGACACCCAGGATTAAGGTCAATCCGAAGAAGATCGAGAGAAGCACGGTCATCTCTTTGTTGTGACCGGCCGAGATAATCGATACCAAAAGGATTTCGACACCGAGCGCTTCGAGGATACCTTTCATGCACATCGTGATGATGCCGGCGGTAAAACCGATGTTATAGAGGTTATAGCCATGATGAAAGGACTTAAAGCTGTCTGCCAGGGGAGGCAGAATAAAGCCCAGAAAAACACCGGCGAGAGATCCGATCAGAAGGCCTAGCGGCAGATTCATACCCTGATCGAAAGCGATCTCGCTGACAAAGGGACCCATCGCCGAGCCGAAGAGGGCAGGGCCGATATAAGTCTTGAACGGGACTTGATTGAATTTGGCCGCGAGGTATACGCCCAACGTGATCGAGGCCGAGTTAAAGAGATTCTTTCCGAAAAAAGAGAAACCCGCTACGGTAAAGAGTGCGGCCATGACCACGCCGTTTAACTTCGCACCGGAGCGCTTGACCAGAATCAGGGACAAGAGCGTCATGATCCCCGCATTGAAGAAGGTGGAGCCGACGTTGGCGAGGGCGAAGTAATCCGTGGTGAGATTGGCAGGCGAGGTGAGGAGACGGTAAAAACCGCTCCAAAGTGGCGACCATTCGGAAAAAACGAAGGCAAGCGCGATAAACGACAGGGCCCACACGGCTACGAAAATGAACTTGAGGCGTTCGGAGTCGGGCGAAATAGCGATGAGTTTGGGCTTAGCTTTAGTTTCCAGTACGGTGTCCTCCCGGGTTTTTATACAACACCGACGACCTTGGGCCGAGCGACTTTGCTTTTAAATTCTTTTTAGTATAACGAAAAAACCGGGGATATGGTAGGCAATTTTTCTCGATTTAACATTTTTCACAAGAATACGGCAAAGGCCTTGTCCGGATTGTGATTTTATTGTTTTGTGATAAACAATGAAATCATATCGAATAACGATAAAAAATGCTTGACATTCGATTGCTTGCTGATTATGCTAAGGCTAAAGAGATGCGGAGGTATGAAAGATGAATTGGAATTCGGATAAGAGTCTGGCGTTATCGAGGTTTTGCGTGATTTGCTTCGCGATCTTGCTGCTGGCGCTGGATATCGCAGGTTTGTTTTTGATCGATATGTTTCTGGAGATGACAAAGCCTCTGGCCAATAGTATTCCCCGTACAGGATTGATCCTGACGCTATATTCGTCGAGTCTCTTTGCCGCTTTGTTACTCGTGCTGCTCTGGAGCCTGCTCTCGAACATTCGTCGGGGGGAAGTCTTTACGGAAGTTAATGTCCGGAATCTTCGTCTGGCTTCCTGGGCCTGTTTTACGATCGCGTGTATTTATCTGATCTCGATGCTCTATTTCCTGCCTTTTGGCGTGATCAGTCTGGCCGTGGCTTTCATCGCGCTGGTGATCCGTATCGTGAAGAACATCTTCGCCGAAGCCATCGAGATGAAGTCCGAACTGGACCTGACGGTGTAAGGAGGCCTCTATGAAAATAATTGTGAATCTCGATGTCATGATGGCCATCCGGAAGATCAGCCTCGGAGACCTGGCCGGGAAAGTTGATATCACGCCGGCCAACCTTTCGATCTTAAAGAACAATAAGGCCAAGGCCATTCGTTTCTCGACACTGATGGCGCTGTGCGATGCGCTGGACTGTCAGCCGGGCGATATTCTGGAATTTCGCCGCGAGGAGGATTAAGACATGAACGATAAAATGACAGTGCAGAATCGAAGCCAAATTGCTTTATGGGCTTCCTATCCCTTCGCTTATTTATATACTTATACGCTAGATGGCAGGTATCAGGTCGTGGTACAGCTTGTTTTCACGCTTCTTTTCATCCTAGGCGTGGAGCTGATCTATCACAAACGTGAAGATGTGAAGCATAAGGCGGCAGAAAGTCTCTTGTGGCTGACATCCATGCTGCTGATGTCCTTGTCGATCGTGCTGGGGCGAAACCGTGTCTGGGGCGAACTCTTGTTTCCCTTCATTCACTTGTTTGCTATCTATTACCTGATGAGTCGTTCGGGACGAATGGTCGAGGGAAGAAGCTCTCGTTACTTTCTTCTCGATGCCGTTTCAGGCTCTCTGATCTTTCCTTTCAAGCATTTCTTCTTAAGGATTAAAGAGCTCTTTGCTTTCTTTTCTCTAAAGCTTAAACTTCGCAAAAAAGCGGCCTTATGGGGTGCGGTAGCCGCCGTTTTCGTCAGCCTGATCTTTTTCCTCCTGGCAGCTCAGCTTCTTGCTTCGGCGGATCAAACCTTCGAGCGTTGGTTTATGAGCATTTCCCAATGGCTTGAATCCTTATCTCTGGCTGAGATGATGTTCCGCCTGATCTGGAGTCTTCCGATCGGAGCCTTCCTTTTCGGCTTGATCGTGGGTACGTCTCATGAATCAAGGGAATCGATCGAAAAACGAGCCGTCCAAATCGATGCTTTCCTGGGGCAGCTTCGCGTCGTGGCCAAACGGGTCTGGGCCTGGATTCTCTTTGTTTTCACGGCCTTTTACCTGCTCTTCTTTCTCGTGCAGGCCTCCTATCTCTTTAGTGCCTTTTCTTCGAGACTGCCGGAAGGTTTTACCTATGCCGAATACGCCAGACGCGGTTTCTTCGAACTCTGTGCGATTACCGCTTTAAACTTCGCCCTTCTCTGGCTTATATCGCGTTCGAGCAGCGAGGAGGTCCATGGAAAAACACTCCTTAAATCCATGATGACCGTCCTTCTCCTGGAAAACCTGCTCTTCGCAAGCATTGCTTTCTCGAAGCTTTTACTCTACATTTCGGTTTACGGTTTCACCATGCTAAGGATCCAAAGTGCCTGGCTGGTCGTGGTCCTGATAACGGCCTGTTTATCCTGGCTTTACAGCCTCTGGTTCAAGAAGAACGCACTACCGTTTTGGATTTACTTCTCGGGCGCGACGCTCGCGCTCCTGAGCCTCTACTAAGCGGCGAATAAATTGTGAATCCCACAAGTCTACTCTTGTCCAACGGGCTTTTTATGGCGATAATAACGACAGATAAAAGCGCATGACGAGACCTCGTCAAATACATGAGAAGCTAGGATGGGTAACACATGAAATTTCCGTATCACTTTGTAGCGGCTACGACCGAGCTGACGACTTACGAGAAACATATTCCCGCACCGATCTTTCGCCATCGTTTCGATTTGGAATGCATACCGGAGAAAGCCGGGATCTCGATCCTGACTCCGGGTTTTTACGAGCTCTGGGTCAACGGCAGGAAGATTACCAAGGGCCTGCTGGCGCCTTATATCTCGAACCCCGACGATCTGATCTACTACGACACCTATGATGCGACGCCTTACCTGAAAGAAGGAGAGAACGTCATCGGCGTGATGCTGGGTAACGGTTTCCAGAACCTGATTACCTCGGTCTGGGATTTCGAGCATGCCAGGCATAACGCGCCGCCTGCGTTTGCTTTCGAATTTATAAGCGATGAGATCTCCTTTACCGCAAAGGACTTTCTTCACAGCGAGTCCGAAATCACCTTCAATAACTACAGAAGCGGCATTCATGTCGATGCCCGTAAAAAACAAGAAGGCTGGCAGCTTCCCGCTTTTGACGACAGCTTGTGGCAACCCGTTATTAAGGCGGCCATGCCGAGAGGCCAGGTAAAAGAATGCCGGGTCGAGCCGATTCTTGTTCGTCAGGAAATCAAGCCGGTATCCGTTACGCCCGGATCGCTTGTTCCACTGATCCCCAGAGGCGACGTCAAGGAGCGTTACCGGGATGCGAAACTGGTTGAAGATCCGCCCGAAACCGAGGGCGGCTACATTTATGACTTTGGTATAAACACGGCCGGTATCTTTCGCTTGAAGATTAAAGGCAGCCCCGGTCAGAAGATCTCGCTTCAGTTCGCCGAGCGGCTCACCGACGGTAAAGTCGATCCCACGAATATTTCTTTTTTCTACCCGGACGGCTACGGTCAAAGAGACATCTATATCTGCTCGGGTGAAGGGGAGGAAGTCTTCGAACCGCCCTTTGTTTATCATGGTTATCGTTATGTCTATGTGTCGGGTATCACGGAGGAACAAGCCGGGCCCGACCTGCTGACTTATCTGGAAGCACATTCGGATCTGAAAGATAGAGCCACGTTAAAAACATCGTCCGAGGTCGTTAATCGTCTCTGGGAAATTACCCGCAGAAGCGACTTGTCAAACTTCCATTATTTTCCGACCGACTGCCCGCACCGCGAGAAAAACGGCTGGACGGGCGATGCTTCGATGTCCGCCGAGCACATGATCTTTACCCTCGGTGTTGAGACCAGCTGGTCTCAGTGGATGGAGAGTATCAGAAGAGCGCAGTTGGAAGACGGTATGCTGCCGGGTATTGTTCCCACCACCGGCTGGGGTTATGCCTGGGGTAACGGTCCGGCCTGGGACAGCGTGATTTTCACCCTGCCTTATTACACCTATGTTTATCGCGGCGATCTCGATATGGCCAGGGACACGGCAGATTCCATGCTGCGCTACTTGTCTTATATTTCGAAGGAAAGAGACGAACGCGGGATCGTGGCGATCGGTCTGGGCGACTGGTGCCCGGTCGGACGAGATGCAGACGAGTATAAAGTGCCCCTGGGGATTACGGACAGCATCATGGTGATGGACTGTGCTCATAAGGCCGCCGTTTTATTCGAGAAACTGGGCCTTTCGCTTCATCTCTCCTTCGCCAAACAGTTGGAAAGCGAGATGCGCCGGGCAATTCGCGAGAACTACCTGGATACATCCACGATGCTCTTGGAAGGTAATTGCCAGTCTGCTCAGGCGATGGGCCTTTACTACCATGTCTTTGATTCAGCGGAAAGAGAGCTTGCTTTCAAGCGATTGCTCGAGATCATCGAAAGAGACGGCAGAAATATGGATGTGGGCTTCCTCGGAGGTCGCGTCCTCTTCCATGTCTTATCGGATTTTGGCTACAGCGAGCTTGCCTTCCACATGATCACGAAGAAGGACTATCCGTCTTACGGCAATCTCCTCGAACGCGGTGCGACAAGTCTCTGGGAGATGTTTGTTCCGGAAGGGGAGCGCAGCGGTTCCGAGAACCATCATTTCTGGGGCGATATCAATCACTGGTTCCTGCGTCATCTGGCCGGTATAAACGTCAATCCCAAACTCAAGAATCCAAATGAGATTGTCTTGACACCTCGTTTTATCGATGCTCTTGATTACGTTGAAGCTTCGTATGAGGCAGTAAACGGAGTTCTCGAAGTGAAGTGGGAGAGAAAAGACGGTAAGATCTTCTTAACGGCCAAGGCCGACGACAAGCTTGATCTTCGGATCAATCTCGAGAACGGCTATGTTTTCGCAGATGACGGTCTAAGCTACCGGAACGGGAACCTGGAAGGACTAGAGATTAAGTAAGATAAAAGAATAGAATGAACCCCGTTCTTGTTGAATCCAAGGGCAAAGTCCGATTTATCGGTCAGCTGCTATGTTAGATTGAATATGCAAGGACGGGGTTTTCATATGGGGGAGAAGAGCAAGCTTCCCGTTAGATGAAAGCAGAAGAAATGCGCGGAAGATCTTGCTTCCGAGTCTTTCAAATTCTGAATTAATTAGACGGTGAAATACTTGCTCTTCTATATTTAGTATTTCGTAGTAATTAAACGTTATATACTCGATAAACCAGAATGATAATGCAAGAATCAAGTAGTGCATACTACTTAGTTTCCTTTACAGAAACATTTTCACATATTCTTACAATTAACGTAAGCTATTTACTATTCACATTTAATTAACTGATATTATGGACTATAATCATTGAAGAACAGGTAAAGTGTGATTTGATGATTTATTTCGGAGATTGTATACATGGCTCGTACTCAAGGTCAGAAGTTAAAGATTCTTTACCTCATGCGCTTGTTCATGGAACGAAGCGATGAAGAGCATCCTCTATCGATGAATGATATCCTCGATTACCTGGATGAGTATGGAATCCGGGCAGAACGTAAAAGCATCTACGATGATATCGATGCGCTTCGTGAGTTCGGTATGGATATCATAATGAAGAAAGATCAGCCGGCAGGTTATTTCCTGGGTTCGAGAGACTTCGAACTGGTCGAAGTAAAACTCCTCATCGACAGTGTCATATCTTCGAAGTTTATAACCGTCAACAAGACGAAGACCCTGGTCGAAAAGCTGGTTAGCCTCTGCAGCTGGCATGAAGCAGGCTTGATGCAGCGTGAAATCTATGTTCCCGGTCGTATCAAGAGCATGAACGAGAGTATCTACTACAATATCGACCGGATCCACGATGCCATCTCCGCGAAACAGCAACTCACGTTTCAATACATCACCTATACGAAAGACAAGAACAAGAGCTTTCGACATGGCGGGAAACGATATCGGGTGAGTCCCTTTGCACTATTGAGAGACAACGAAAACTACTACCTCGTCGCATTCGATGACCTTACGAAGACTATTAAACACTACCGGGTGGATCGCATGGATCGTTTATCTCCGATTGATAAAACCCGGGAAGGAGAAGAAGCCTTCCACTTGCTTGACCTCGGAAGCTATACAACTGAAACATTTTCCATGTTTAACGGAAAAGAACAGCGAGTGCTGCTTCGTTTCAGTGACGATCTAGTCGATGTGGCTTTTGATCGATTTGGTAAGAGTATTCATATCATGGACGATGAGGAAGGATACTTTAAGTTCTGGGCGAGTGTGGTCGTAAGTCCTCAGTTCTATGGCTGGGTCTTCGCCCTTGGCGGAAAAGCCGTCATTCTGGAACCTGCATCCGTACGTGACGGCATGATGAATCATGTCAGATCTTTCGCGAAAGAACAGGCACAAGTTGACGGTATTGATCTTGATGTGGATGTAGAAGAGGATTTAGTCTCTCGTATTTAAGCTTAGTTCGCCCAGGTTCGAGACAATCAGAATTTCGCCAAGCTGTAGCTCAATCTCCAGCTCATTGGGTGTTAGAATACCGCCGATCTTCTCGCTGTAGCGCACATAACCGGCCGTGTCATAAATCATGATGCGGCCGGATTCTTCTTCTCCGACCGATACCGTATATGGACCGGGTAAGAAATCCAGTCCGGCCACCCAGTCGCCGCTGCCAAGAACAGTCTTAAAATCCGTTTCGATCGGCGTAAGAGTAGCGGAATCAAGCTCCGTAATCTCAACACGATAGTTTTCATCAAGATCCACGGTCAGGCTGTCGACACCGAAAGCAGGCAAGCCCAGGATCTCGCTGATATAAAGAACACCGAACTTGTAGATCATGACCGAGCCGCTGCCTTTTCCCGTAATTGTATAACGACCGGGTTTGATCGATTCGTCTTTACCGACATCGTATTTACCGGCATCGAGCGTTATCGCTTCAAGCCCGATATTGGATCGTGGAGGGAAGACAACGGCTTTATTTGTGCCGCCTTCGCTTGATGTGATAGCAGATTCGCCGGGAGTCGGTTTTAAGCCAACGGGCATCAGGCCGCATGCGTTTAGCAGGAAGCTTAAAAAGACTAATCCGATTACGATCGAAAACGCTTTTCTACGCATTATTTTGACCTCTCTCGATCATAATTGTAGAGCATCTCTGATCCGTCGTTTGTAACTGAGGAAATCCTCGCTGTAACTAAAGTCAAGGCTTCTGGGCCGGGCTTCGTTGATCTTGATTTCGTTTGTGATCTCGCCGGGTTTACCCGAGAGGATATAGATCCGGTCGGCCAGTAAGATCGCTTCGTCGATATCATGCGTGATGAAGATTGCCGAGAGCTTGATTCTTTCCTTTAGATCCAGAAACCAGCTGTGCATGGACGCTTTCGTAATCGTATCGAGGGCGCTGAACGGTTCGTCTAAGAGGACTACGCCGTGCGAGGCAAAGTAAGTTCGAAGGAGGGCCGCTCTTTGTCGCATGCCGCCGGATAACTGATGCGGGTACTTCGATTCCGTCCCTTCAAGTCCGAAGTCAGGCAGGAGTTTAAGCGCCTTTTTCTCGGCACTATCTTTATTTTCTCCCCGAAGGATGAGAGGCAAACTGACATTCTTCAGGATTGTTTTATAAGGCAGAAGGAGGTCTTTTTGAAGCATGTAAGAAATTTGACCCGGCTGCCCGCTGATATCCTTATCGTGCAGGAAAACTTTACCTTCGTCCGGCGTGTAAAGACCCGATATCACGTGAAAGAGCGTCGTTTTACCGACGCCGCTCACACCCAGCAGACAGACCAGTTCGCCTTCACCCAGATGCATATCGATGTTTCGGATGACGATCTGCTCGCCATAGTTTTTTCGAACGTTTATAACTTCGAGTATCGCCATGCGTTTATCCTTCATTCGGGAGATAGTCGTTTGTGAAGCCCGTACCGGAAGGAAGCTCCTTTTCGATCAGACCTTCTTCAAACAACCAGGCGTAAAAAGCATCCCAGCGCCCGGCTTCGATGATTCCCCATTGTTTGGTATCTGCCCGGTATTGCCCGGAGATCCATTTTTGACTCTCGAGGACCAGCTCTTTGGCACCGCTAAGAGAGCCTGATTCGTCGCTGTTCATCAGAATCTCGGCGGATTCTTCGACGTTTTCGATCGCATACTCGTAGCCTTGGCTTAGTGCAGTCATGAAAGCTTTACTCTCTTCGGGATGCTCGGCCAGGAAGCTGGTATTCGCGATAACAACCGGCGTGTAATAGTCGAAAACCGGATTCAGGTCTTTTAGATTATAGTAGTCGAAATCAAGCTCGGATAGTTCGGCATTGATGCCGCTCCAGCCGTAAAAAATCCAGACCGCATCGGTTTGCCCGGCGTTTAGGGCCGCCGCTTCATCCGTGATGGTGTTCGGGATTAAGTTAAGCGTGGAGAAATCGCCGCCCGCTTCTGTTACGAGATTTTCGACCATGGCCAGCTCGATCGGATTATTCCAGGTCGAGTAACGTTTACCCGACAGTCCCGCCGGTGTATCCATGCCTTCGCCGGCACGGCTGATGATACCGGAGGTATTGTGCTGAAGAATCGCGGCTACTGCTACGACATCCAGTGGTTTATCCAGAGCTAGTGCGGCAGCCATGGTATCCTGGGCATCGATCGCGAAATCGGCTTCGCCGCTGGCCGTTAAGGTAACGGCACTGTTCTCGGCCGGTTGAATGACGGTGACGTTTAAGCCCTGCTCCTCGAAATAACCTTTTTCGATCGCGACAAAAAGACCCGTGTGATTCGTATTCGGTGTCCAGTCAAGACTGAAAGTGATGTCGAAGAGCTCCGACTTGTCGCTGCCTTTGCCACTTTGAGCATTATTGTTGCCGGAACAGGAAGCAGCAGTAAAGAGCAGCGTGAAAATGATGAGTGCCGAAAGGACGGCTTTAACGGAATTTCCTTTATATAACATATTATTAATACCTTTCATTTACGTTTCCAGGGCAGGCAGAGCCAGGCTGCGAGGTTGACTGCGCCGACGAGTAAAAGACTTAAGACCGAGATCAAAACGATGACGGCGAACATTTTGTCAAAAGCATAAGCCTGACGGACGCGGGTCATATAGACGCCCAGACCTTCGAAACCGCCGAGCCATTCGGCGACCACGGCTGTCACGATGGCATAGGATGCGGAAATTTTCAGTCCGTGGAAGAAAGCCTCGAGACTAGCCGGAAACTTAATGTGTCGAAAAATCTGACGATGTCCGGCTCCCATTGTGCGAAGCATGTCGATCTCGTCGGGATCCACAGAAGAAAATGCCCCGAGCAGATTCACCGTGATCGGAAAGAAGCAGGTTAGAATAACGAGCGCTACTTTCGGAGCCAGACCAAAACCCATCCAGATGACGAGAAGCGGTGCGATGGCGATCGTCGGGATCGTTTGAGAAATAACCAACAGAGGGTAAAAGGCTTTATGTAGCAGATTTACCCGATCCATCAAAATGGCAAAGGTCCAGGCCAAAACCGTGCCGATACCAAGACCCAGGAAAGCCTCTTTCAGGGATACCTGACTGTGGTAGAAGAGCTGCGAGCGATCCGAGATAAATGCCCTGCCGACATCCAGCGGCGAAGGGAGCAGATACGCGTCGATCAAGCCGCCTTCCGTTAGCAGAAGCCAGAGGGTAAATAAGATCAGGAAAGTAATCAGCGGTGTCAGAACCTCGCCGATCTTATCCCATCTTCCCGGCGGTTTGGGATCACTGATGTTTCGAGATTTTCTCATCGATGCCCAAGACTCCTTCCGGACTGTAAAAAATCTTCACATAAGAAGATACGCTGGGCACGCCTGCCCGAATCACGATCTTTTGAGCTTCTTTCACAAGATCCAAAAGATAATCCAAATCGTCGCCTTCGATCGTGGACTCGAAAGGACCCACGTGGACCTTAAGACCGCTAGCCTTTAAGAACGAGATGACCTCGTCGACGATTGAGACGACCTTTTCAGTATCTTGTGTACCCGGTAAGACTTGAAGAGCAACACTGGCTTTCATAAATTTACTCCTAAAACAAAAATCCCCCGACAAAGCGGGGGCAGAGATTACCATCAATTCCCTACGTCGGCATTACCCGAATCAGGTTTGAGGGTCCGAGGCGTTTCGCACCTCAATCTCAGCCGACCATGAAGTCAGCACCCCTATAGAATATTCAATTGAACGGTATAACTATAGGTCAGACGGGAATAAAGGTCAAGTCAGGAAGATACCGGGTAGGATCGTGTGTAGAAATACTATGATTTAATGACTTTTTATCTTTTGTACCTAAATAGATTGTGTAAGAAACAGAGCCTTGTTATCTTGGGAGTATCAAGATGATAGCATTCATCGATCAAGCTTGGGAGTCATAAAGGAGGGACGAACATGCAGTGTACTAATTGTGGTGCCACATTAAAAGAAGGAGCAGCCTTCTGCGAGAATTGCGGTCAGCCGGTAGCGACGGTAAATACCAATTTACAGGATAGCGATACTACGCGTTCGCTTTATGGAAACGACCCGCAAACGCAGTATAATCAGCCGTATCAGAGCAATCCGCCGCCCCGGCCTTATCAGCCGGCACCTCCGAGTCCCTACATGAACGCGGCTCCGACGTATAACACTTATACGGACGAGTCCGTCATGACAACCGGCTCCTGGTTTGTAACGATGCTGATCACGGCGATTCCCATCGTTGGTATCGTCATGATATTCATCTGGGCTTTCGGCAGCAGCGGAAACATAAATCGAAGAAACTACGCCAGAGCCGTCTTGATCTGGGCATTGATTGCTATCGTGCTCGGTATCTTGTTCTCGGTTGTCTTCGCCGGTTTCTGGGCCTCGTTCATGAGAGAGTTCGGCGATGAGTTCGGCAGTAACTTCACGGGCTTTGCCGGCTTTTTACCGTTCTTTAGATAAGTGATGAAAGAGTAAGAGTATGTGCGGAAGATACTACATCGCGCCCGAAGACGGCAGCGAAGAACTGGAGAATATTCGACGCTACATCGAATCCCGCTACGGGGAAGAAGAAGCAGAGAGGATGGACACGGGAGAGATTTATCCTTCGAACTACGTGCCGGTCATTTTGACGGCCGAAAAAGGCTATATCGCCAGACCCATGACCTGGGGCTTTCCCGGGTATCAGGGCAAGCAGCTCCTGATTAACGCCAGAGCCGAGACGGCGGCCGAAAAACCAACTTTTCGCGATGCGCTCCGCAGTAGTCGCTGCATTATACCGACCTCCGGTTTCTACGAGTGGTCGCACGATAAGAAGGGAAAAGCCCTCGAGAAGTATCACTTCACGACATCCGGCACGCCGCTTCTCTATCTGGCCGGTATCTATAAAGAGTTTGAAGACGGTCCTCGTTTTGTCATCTTGACTCAGGAAGCCAACGCGGGGATGGCCGTCGTTCATAACCGTATGCCGGTCGTTATTACTAGAGAAAACCTGGCCGCATACATCAATGATTACGATCAGGCCGAAGCACTTCTTACCACCGCCGATCCCGAATGGGTCCAAACCGCGGTATAAGTCTTATTAATACCTATATATAAGGGATATGAAAAAGGTCTGTCTCGAACTTGGAATCGAGGCAGACCTTTTTGTGAGTCTTGTAAGTTATAAAGTAACGGGACTTAGAACAGAGCTTTCAGAACAAACTCGATGATGAAGAGCGCCGTGGCACCGATCAGGATCGGGGAAGCCTTTTCGCTTGTCTCCTGGCCCGTGAGCTTCTTGACGACCAATACGAGCAGGTAGGTAATGAAGCCAAAGGCGATACCAACCGAGATGCTGTAGAAGAAGCCCATGAAGACGGCGGTGAAGAAGGCGGGGATGGCTTCGCTGATTTCCGTCCAGTCGATATCCTTGAACGAAGCGGCCATCATGACACCGACGATGACGAGGGTAGCGGCCGTGGCCTGACCGGGAACGGCACTGGCCAGAGGCAGCAGCGGGATGCACAGCAGGAACATGATCGCGGTTACGACAGAAGTCAGACCCGTACGACCGCCGGCGCCGATACCCGCGGCACTCTCAACGTAGGTAGTGGTGTTGGATGTACCGAAGATGGCACCGATGGATGTGGCAACAGAGTCGGAGATCAAGGCGCGGTCCATCTTGGAGTGGACACCGGACTGCTCCATGGCTTTCATGTCTGCGTCAGAGAAGATACCCGAACGACGACCCGTACCGATGAAAGTACCGATGGTGTCGAAGGTATCGGTCAGGCTGAAGGAGAAGATAGCCATCAGGGCAGGCAGGACTTTGGCGGAATCAGAGAACAAGCTGGGGATACCTTCCTTGGTGAAGATAACACCGAAAGTGTCGCCGAGCTGTTTGACGGATTCGCCGAGACCGACGGCGCCGCCGCCACCGATCTTGGTAACGCCCATGGGAATACCGATGAGGGTGGTGATGATGATGCTGATCAGGAGGGCGCCTTTCAATTTGGCGACAACCAGGATGACCGTGAGAACCAGACCGATGGTAGCCAGCAGAATACCGGGGTTGTTGAAGGTGGCGAGCGCAGGAACAGCCGAAGCGTCGCTGACAACCGTACCGGATTCGAAGAGATCATAGCTTCCGGGGTTCAAGGTGAAGTTCAGGAAACCGGCGTTCTTCAAACCGATGTATGCGATGAACAGACCGATACCGCCGGAGATCGCATGCTGAATGCTCTCGGGGATCGCCTTGATGATCGCTTTACGGACTTGGGTGACGGTGATCAGGATGTTGATGATACCGCAGAGGAAAACCATCGAAAGGGCTTCCTGCCAGCTGAAATTCAAGGCGAAAACGACGGTGTAGGTGAAGTAGGCGTTCAGGCCCATACCCGCGGCTTGCGCGTAGGGAACATTCGCGTAAAGGCCCATGATAAGCGTGCCGACGACTGCGGAAATGATAGTGGCCAGGTAAACAGCTCCCCAACCCATACCGGCTTCCGACAGAATGCCGGGGTTAACGACAACGATGTAAGACATGGCAAAGAAGGTGGTCAAGCCCGCCAGTACCTCTGTCCTCACGTTTGTTTTGTTCTCCGTTAATTTGAAGAAACGATCCATAAACTCCTCCGAAAAATGAAATTAGCCGCTACTTCCGTAAAGAAAACGGAAATACGGCCATCACCAATAAGAGACCAATAGTCGGACCAACATCAGGTGTCCGGTAGAAACTCCAAGTCCATGTTACTTGGGATATATTGGTGCAAGGCTGTTATTTTCACCCAAAGCATAGCTGATGAACGGAAGCAGTGCAAGCCTCTAAATCGTCAAAAATCGAAATTGGTTAATTTGCTCAAATTAGCTCTGTTCATACAAGCATTTTTTAAGGCAAAGCTGTCTTTGCTTACATATAAGTAAGGAATAATCGATTAATAATTTGGAGGAGAGAGGATATCATTATCGTTCAAGAATTAGTATAATAGATGCGATTCCATAGAAGGGGTGTACAGATGAGTAAAAAAGTAGTAATTATCGGTGCCGGTTACGCGGGTGTTTTGACCGCGAAGAAGCTGGCCAAGAGAGTGAAGAAGTACAACGCTGACGTTGATATTACTCTTATCGACAGAAACCCGTTCCACACCATGTTGACAGAGTTGCATGAGGTGGCGGCCAACCGCGTTGACGAAGACTCCATTAAGATTTCGCTCAAGCGCGTTTTCGCGAAGCGTGCGGTTAATGTAGTTCTTGATCATGTCACATCAATCGATTTTGATGCCAAGAAAGTGATCGGCGAAACCAGCAGCTATGATTATGACTATGTCGTAATCGCCGCCGGTTCGAAGCCGACTTATTTCGGCGTTGAGGGTGCTCCGGAGTATAGCTGGAAGTTGTGGAGCTATGAGGACGCCGTCAAACTGCGCGAGCATATATTGAATTCCTTCCGTAAAGCCTCGAAGGAAACCGACATTCAGGAGAAGCGTCGTCTCTTGACCTTCCACATCGTCGGTGCGGGCTTTACCGGTGTTGAAATGGCCGGCGAACTGGCCGAGTGGGTCCCGATCCTCTGCGAGAAGTTCGAAATCAGAAGAGAAGACGTCACGATTGTCGACGTTGACGTTCTGAACCGCGTCGTTCCCACCTTGAGCGCTCCGTCGAGCGATAAGATCCAGCGCCGCATGGAGAAGATGGGCATCCGCATCGATCTGGGCCGCGCCGTTTCCAAGATCGGTCCGGACTTCATCGAAGCCAAGCGTCCCGACGGCTCAATCGACCATCAGACAACCGGTACGGTTATCTGGGCAGCCGGTATCGAAGCCGCCGACATCACCGCATCCGCCGGTTCTACCCTCGAGAACGCCGGTCGCGGTCGTATCAAGACCAACGCTCATCTGCGTTCGATCAGCGATCCTTCCGTTTATGTTGCCGGTGACAATGCCTTTTATATCCCCGAAGGTCAGGATCGTCCGATCGCTCAGATGGTCGAGATGGCCGAGCACGCCGCCGACACCGTTTCTCATAACCTGGTTGTCGACCTCTTCGGTAAAGATCAGGGCATCAAGAAGTTCTCCGAGTATGAAGATCTGAACACCGAAGGCCATGGCGTCATGGTCTGCGTGGGCGGACGCTGGGGCGCCGCCGAGGTCGGTACGGATAAGAAGAAGATTCGTCTGGCTTCGTTCTTCGCCATGTTCGTCAAGCACTTCATCAACATGGTCTACTTCGTGCAGGTTCTGGGCTGGAACAAGGTCTTCAGCTACATGAAGCACGAGTTCTTTAATGTCCGTAATCGCCGCAGCTTTGTCGGCGGTCACTTCTCCAATCGCAACCCCAGCTTCGTCCTGGTCCTGCTTCGTGTCTGGCTCGGTGCCGTCTGGGTATTCGAAGGCATCATGAAGATCGTCGAGGGCTGGTTTACCAATCCCAAGATGGAAGGATTCATCGGCGGTGCGCAGGCATGGTATGACGGTATCTTCGGTGTCGTTACCGACGGCGGCAGTGCCGCGACCGATGCCGCTTCCTCTGCTACAGGCGCAGCCGGCGAAGCTGTCAGCCAGGCCCTGATCAACTGGAATTTCCTGGGCCTCTTCAAGACACAGTTCGTCAGCGCGGTTCCCGTCGCGGAAGCCACGATTGCCGATTACGCCGCTCGTCTCGAAGTCCCGATCCTGAACGACATCCTCTGGAACTTCATGATCCCGAACAACGGCCTGCAGATCTTCATGCAGATCAGCATCGTGCTCGCCGAGATCATCGTCGGCTTGTGCCTGATGGGCGGTCTCTTCACGACACCTGCCGCAGTTGTCTCGATCGTTCTGCAGATGATGTTCCTCTCGACCACGGGTCTCTACATGAGCACGGTCTGGATGATCCCCGCTTCGATCGCCTGCCTCTTCGGCGCCGGTCTTAGCTTCGGACTCGACTACTACCTGCAGCCCCCGCTGAAGAGAGCCTGGAAGAAGTTCGGTCTCGCCAGAAAGTGGTACCTCTATCATGACTAATATCCGTCCGGATGCAGATATTCTGCATACCAGTACGGCAGACATTCACAATACGGCAGCTCCAAAAGGGTTGCCGTACGTGTCTGTCGAAGATGCATTTGCCGCCAGCGGTCGAATCCTCGAGGCACGTCTGAAACGTGCCCCGTCTTTGATTCGGCCTTTTAGCTCTTATTTAACCGCGTCGCGCGGGAAGGGAATTAGGGCTCGTTCTCTGATTCTCTCTGCGATGAACGACGAAGGTCTGGTCAATCCCGACACGGCGAGCTTCGCCGCGGCGATCGAACTGCTCCATCTGGCGACTCTCGTCCATGACGATGTCATGGATGATGCGGAGTACAGACGGGGAGCAGAGACGCTTGCGAAACGCTCCGGGGCCAGGGTTGCCGTCATCACGGGCGACTATCTGCTGGCAGACGTCTTGTCCATGATGGCCGAGACGGCGGAAGCCGGCGATTATCAGGAGCTGGCCAAACCGACTCTGCTGACGAGGTATATGATGAAGATTGCCGTGGGCGAACTTCGTCAGACCCTCTTCAATGCGAATTTCAGTATCGGCATCAGCGATTATCTTCGGATTATCGCCGGTAAAACGGCTGCCTTGTTTGAATTATCTTTCTTCGCGGGCAGCATCCTGGCGACGAAAGATAAGAAACAGCAGGATCTGTACCGGAAAATCGGCCGCTATGTCGGTATGATTTTCCAGATTACGGACGATTGCATGGATTACGAAAGCACGCTGGACGATGCGGGTAAGAACGTGGAGTCGGATTTCGAGCAGAACGTGGTTACCCTGCCTTTGATTTATGCCATGGAAGAGGACTTGGCCCTTCGCGAGGCCATCGAAGAAAAAGCGATCGATGCCGCCGAAGTCTCCGCGCGTGTCAGACGCTCCGACTCCATCGCCCGGACCAGACGAGTGGCTCTGAAGTATCAGAAGAAGGCCGAAGCGGCCGTTCGCGCCCTCGATTGTTCGGACATGAAAAAAGCGGCCTTGCTTGATGTGGTGCGTCAGTCGTATCGCAGCTTTTAACCGAAGAGACATACCTGTAACTGATAAACGTTTAAAATCCTCTTGGCTGTTTCAGTTCAAGAGGTTTTTTACGCGAAATATTTGGAGGAACTATGAAAGATAACACAATACCGCAAGTCTCGCGCGCCGATCAGGGATGGATGAAGTTTGTCGAAGTGAAAACCAAGACCACGACCTCGATGGTATTTATCCTTTGCCTGAGTTTTAGCTGGCATATGGGCTGGAAGATCAGCTGGCTTGAAACCCTGATTTATATCGCGGCGACCTTGATCGTTGACCTCGGAACCACGTCCGTCAATAACTATATGGGTTATAAAAAAGAAGGCGAAAAGCTGACGGTCAAACCCAAGACCGGCAGGATCATCATTTTCTCGCTTTTTACCGTCGCCGTGCTGCTTGGTATTCTACTGGTTAGTTTGACTCAAAACGTTTTAATTTTATTCGTCGGTGCCATAAGCTTCCTTGTCGGAGCTCTTTATACGACCGGACCGCTGCCCATCGCGGCGACTCCGCTTGGCGAAATTCTCTCCGGCGGCGTCCAGGGTTATCTGAACATGCTGGTTTATGCCCTGATTAACGTACCGGCCGGCAGATTTATGCTGACGGGTCTCGAAGGAGATTTCATCTCCCTTCATCTCGAATGGCCCTGGCTGGTGGCCTTTGCCCTTTTTGGCTGGATACCCACGCTGCTGATCGCCAACGTCATGCTGGCCAACAATACCTGCGATCTTACAAAAGACGAAGCCATCGGTCGCTACACGCTGCCCCATTATATAGGACGTCAAAAGAGCTTGACGCTGTATCAATGGCTGTATTATTCTGCATATATTGCCGTGGCGGCGCTCGTTGTCCTGAGAGTCTTCAGCTGGTGGCAGCTGCTGATGCTGCCGACGATCGTGCCCGTGCATCAAAATATTATGACCTTTAAAGAGAAGCAGGAGAAAGCCGAAACCTTCATCTTATCGCTGAAGAATCTGGCATTGATCATGCTGAGCTTAACGCTCACTCTTTGTTTATCGGCTCTGTTCGCATAAAGCCTAACCTACACGGCGCCGATATCTCTTGAATCGAGGACAAGATGTCTGACTATTTCAATTCATCACAAGAAGACCTTCCGGATACTTTCGAAGAACGGGAAGCTCTGGAAAAAAAGCGCTATAAGCTGGCGAAAAAACAGGATCTCTTTATTATCCTCGGCATTCTCGTCATCGCTTTGGCTTTTTGGATCTTTTCGCTGGTACAGGGGCGAGGAGAGAAGCTCTACGCCCGCATTACGTATTTCGACCGGGAGCTCGAAACGATTGCCTTGACAGGGGCCATGGAGCGAACCTTTTCCTATCCGGAAGATCCCGATGTCGTGTTTAAAGTGAGTAAAGACGGCTCCATTCGCATCATAGAATCCGACTGTCCCGATCAGATCTGCGTCGACAGCGGCGAGATCCACCGGGCAGGTTCTTTTATTGCCTGCGTGCCCAACGGTTTTCTGATCAGTATTCAGGCAGACAACGGTCACATCAACGAGGAGGTTGACATTGTCAATTAAGAAGACGAGCCTCGGCTCTATCAACAAAGAAAAAAAGACGCCCAAAACCCGCATGGAGCAGCGCACGGAACTGCGTAAGCTGGTTCTTTTGGCCATGCTTTTCGCGCTCGCGCTGGTCCTTTCCTGGGTCGAAGGTTTCCTGCCTCCGATTCCCGCACCCGTCCCTTTGAAGTTTGGTTTGTCCAATATCGCGGTCATGTATTCGCTCTTTTTCCTGAACGCGCCGTCGGCCTTTATCCTGGCTGTCTTGAAGTCTTCTTTCGTCTTAATGCAAAGGGGCTTCCTCTCGGCAAGCCTTAGTCTCGGCGGAGGACTCTTGTCCGTGGCCGTTATGCTGGTCCTCAGTCACCTCTTCAAGCACCGCATTTCATTCTTGATCCTCAGTGTCTGCGGAGCGATTTTTCACAATATCGGACAGTTCTCCGTCTTGTTGATTTATTACAATGTGCGTTCGATCGCCTGGATTATGCCATATCTGATGGTAACGGGTATCGGTACCGGCATTTTGTCGGCGACTCTTTTAAAGATGCTGATTCCGGCTCTGAAGCGCATGCCCGGAAGCAATATGAAGATCCGTACCAGTCCGGCGGATCCGCCTCTGCCGGGGGAGGGAACCGCTAAGGGAGAATCAATAAAAAAAGAGTCGTTTGTTAAGCTTGACGAAACGAGGAAAAACGACACGGCGGGAGATGCGGCCAGACGAATCAAAGACGCTCAAGCGCTTACGGCCATTCAAGACGAAAAATGTGATTAATTGATCAAAAAGATCGATTGAACAAAATAACTGGTTTAAAAGTCTATAAAAAGTGAATGAAATTGTTATCTTCGCCCAATAAGTCGATAAGGTACGATTTAATCTTTTACGCCCTTGTTCATAGACAAAGACTACAGCCTGCGGTAAACTGAAGCAGTTCCAAGCTAAGGCTTGAAAGAATGTGAATAATTAAATTGAACGGTATGCACTACATATGTTCAGTCATTATTCTACACATGGGAGGAAAACAAATGCGTAAGATGAAGAAAGTTCTGGCTTTTGCTTTGTCTGCTGTTATCGTAGCTTCACTGGCTGCTTGCGGCGGTACAACAAACAGCAGCACAACTAGCACAACAGCAGGTACCACAGAAGGTACTACAGCCGGTTCGACAACGGGCGGCGATTCCGAAGGTGCTCTGAAGACAGGTTTGGCCATTGTGACCAAAACCGGTTCTTCCAAGGAAGAAGACGGTCTGGCTCAGATCGATTCGACAGTTGCCGCCGTTTTGGTTGACGCCGACGGCAAGCTCGTCGACATCGCCATCGATGCCGCTCAGACGAAGGCTAACTTTGACACTACAGGTAAAGTTACAACAGCACTCGACACCGAATACAAGACCAAGAGAGAACTCGGCGACGAGTACGGCATGAAGGGTAAATCCGGTATTGGTAAAGAGTGGTTCGAGCAGATTGATGCTCTCGAAGAACTCGTCACCGGTATGACCGCCGACGAAATTGCCGGTCTCGAAATGTCCGAAGGCAAGCTCGTCGATGCCACATCCAGCGTCACCATCACAGCTTCCGGTTACATCGAAGCCATCAGCCTGGCCATGAAGAACGCCAAGGAACTTGGCGCCAAGACAGGCGATGTCATCAAGCTCGGTGTTGAAACCAGCATTTCCGGTTCCTTCGATGTAGGCGGTAACGAGAGAACACCCGACGCCGGTAAGATCGAAGCTTACAGCTTCTACGCCGCCGTTTCCGTCGATGCCGACGAGAAGATCACATCCGCTATCCTCGATGCTTCCCAGGGGAACGTCACCTTCGACGCTACCGGTAAGATCACCAGCGATCTGGCTGCCGTACAGGACAGCAAGAACGTCCTCGGCGATAAGTACGGCATGAAGGGTAGCTCCAAGATCGGTAAAGAGTGGAACGAGCAGGCTGCCTTCTTCGCCGATGCCCTCATTGGTAAGAACGCCGCCGAAGTCGCCGGTATCGAGCTGGACGACAGCGGTCACGTAACCGATGCCGATCTGCTGAGCGGTGTCACGGTTCACGTCAACGAAATGATGTCTGTTGTCGCGAAGGCTTTGGCCAACTAAGACATAGTCGTCAAAACGAATCAGTCAAGAAAGAGGTAAGTTTTATGACTTGCCTCTTTTTTCTGCCTGACAGCCGGCGAAAAACTCTGCGAAAGTTTCGGCCGGAAGTTATAATATGAGTATTCGTTTAGCTCGGGGATATTTTCCTGGCCCCGCGGGAAGGACTTATTTTGAAACGATCAATTAAAAAAACACTGGCGTCATTGATGGCCTTGATGCTTTTACTCGTGAATCTGACGGCTTGTCAGGGAACGGCTTCGGGCAACTCGCAAACGACCCTGCCCGACGGCTGGCATCGCTATAACTCCCGTTTTCTCGGCGTCTTCGATACGGTGACCACCCTGGTGGGACTGGCGGGGAGCGAAGAGGAGTTTAAGGAGTATTCCGATCTGGTTCGAAGCGAACTTGAGCGCTTGCATAAGCTCTTTGATACTTTTAAGAACTATGACGGAATCAACAATCTGAAGACCGTCAACGACAACGCAGGCATACAGCCCGTCGAGGTCGATCCGGATGTGATTCGTCTGATGGATCAGGCGATCAGCGCCAACAAGCGAACCAAAGGTCGGGTCAATATGGCTTTCGGTCCGGTACTCGAGATCTGGCACGACTATCGCGATTACGGCATCAATCATCCGGAAGACGCGGATCTGCCCGAGCTTGCCGAACTCGAAGAGGCCAATAAACACACGGATATCGCGAAAGTCGAAATCGATCATGAAGCTAATACCATTTACTTGCCGGATCCCGAGATGAGTCTTGATGTGGGCAGCGGGGCGAAAGGTCTGGCCGTCGAAATCGCATCTCAAAAAGCGATCGAAGCCGGTATGAAGAATTTCCTTCTGAGTGTCGGCGGAAACGTACGGGCTTCTGGTTATCGCGATGGATCGAGTCAGGTCTGGCGCGTCGGCATCCAGGATCCGGGCGGGGGAGAAGAAGAGTACATCGATATCGTCTACGTGACGGATATGGCGGTTGTAACATCCGGCGTATACGAGCGTTTCTATACGGTGGACGGGAAGCGCTACCACCACATTATTCATCCCGACAGCCTGTTCCCGGCTTACAACTTCGATTCGGTCAGCATCATCGCGCCGGATTCGGGGCTGGCGGATTCTCTGACGACGGCGCTCTTCAACATGCCTCTGGATGAAGGGATGGCCATGATCGAAAGCATGGACAACGTGGCCGCCATGTGGGTAAAAGACGGCGAAGTCACTTACAGTTCCCGCATGGAAGCTATCTTGAGCGAATAATGCTGAGAAAGTAAAGTGATCTCGCACTTTATTCCGTGACGGACTCGTGCTAAAATCGTTTGAAAGTCAAAGTAATTAGACGTGGAGGATATTATGTCTACGATCTGTCCGATATATCGCAGTACGAATCTGAAAGAAAAACCCGCTCCCGATGCCCCGCTGGGTTTCGGTCGCATCTTTACCGACCACATGTTTGTCATGGATTACCATAAGGATAAAGGCTGGCACGATCCCCGGATCGAAGCTTATGCGCCTTTATCTGTTTGGCCTTCGTCCATGGTTTTGCACTACAGTCAGACGATCTTCGAAGGGATGAAAGCTTACAAGCGGGAAGACGGGGGCATCAATCTTTTTCGTCCTCAGTTAAACTTCGAACGCCTGAACCGCTCCGCCGACCGCCTCGCGATCCCGCAGATTGATCCGGACTTCGTCCTCGACTGCTTAAAAGAGCTCCTGATCCTGGAGCAGGACTGGATTCCGACACAAGCAGGAGCAAGTCTTTATATCCGTCCCTTTATAATCGCAACCGACGAGTTTCTGGGCGTCCGCGCCTCTGATTCCTATAAGTTCATGATCATATTATCTCCGTCGGCGGCCTATTACTCCGGCGGTTTGAAGCCCGTTTCGATTTACATCGAAGATCATTATGTACGTGCCGTCAGAGGCGGCATCGGCTCGGCCAAGACCGGCGGCAACTATGCGGCTTCGATCAAGTCGCAGCAGGAAGCCCAGGCGATACATTACGATCAGGTTCTCTGGCTCGACGGTGTGGAGCGCCGCTATATCGAAGAAGTTGGTGCGATGAACGTGTTTTTCGTCGACGAAGGTGCGCTGATTACCCCGCAGCTAAACGGCAGCATTCTGCCCGGTATCACCAGGCAGTCGGTGATCGAACTGGCCATGCATCGCGGCTACGAAGTAAAAGAGCAACTTATCGACGTCAATGACTTGCTGGCCAAGGTGAAGTCGGGTGCGATCACGGAAGGTTTCGGCAGCGGAACGGCCGCTGTCATCGCGCCGATCGGGCGGATCCTATACGACGGGGATACCATTTTATTCGGCGATGGTGCCTCTGGACCGCTGGCTCTCGAGATCTATGAGGAGCTCACGGGCATTCAATACGGAAGGAAAGAAGACCCCTTCGGCTGGGTGTTTTCCGTCACCGATTAATTCATAAGAAATCCTGACTCATACTGGACGATTCCCTATAAATGAGGTAATATATCAAGCTGACAACTCTTATTGGATATGGTCTAATAAGAGTTGTTCTTAACTAAATAGCTCACTGGAGATAATAGCTTTTGTTCTATATTTGACAATCCAGCCACAGCCGCGGCAAGCCCGTACTGCGAAAGGACCGTCTGCCGGCCGTTTTGTAAAAAACGAAGCCTGATAGAAACAGGAGATGCTCATGAAAGCTAAAATAAGCTATTTGAATCACAGTGGATTTATTGTCGAGACAGCCGATTTTGTGGCTGTATTCGATCTGTTTACCGACCCTGCCGGAATTTTGTCATCTTATACGAATTGCGGCAAACCGACCGTTTTCTTCGTGTCGCACAGTCATTTTGATCACTGGAACAACGGTATCTTATCCTTTACCAATACCTCACCCTCGCTTTTTATACTGGACAGTTCCTGCCGGGCTGATTCCGTTGATCTGGCCGTGTCCGAATTCGGCGGACGAGTGATTTATGTCGATGCCTACGACGACCTTGGCGCCGATCTGCTTGACATCCCCGGTCTTCGCTCGGTGAAGACTTTTGGTTCGACGGACGAAGGCGTGTCTTTCCTGCTGGATACATCTGCCGGCCGGATTTACCATGCCGGGGATCTGAACGACTGGGACTGGCAGGACGAGGATTCGCCTGTCGTGGAACAGGCCTATCGAAAAGAACTTTCTCTAATAAAAGACGCTCTGGCCGGAGACGAGCTCTACGTGGCTTTCGTGCCTGTCGACAAGCGTCTGGAAGAGACGGCATTTAACGGCGTGATGATCCTGCTCGAATACTTCCTGCCGAGATATCTTTTGCCGATGCATTTAAACGGGGGAGAAGATCTGCCCGGAAAACTGCGCCGCAAGCTAAGAAGCGAATTGCAGTACGACGGCACTCATATTGTCTCCATGACGATCCCCGGCATGCCCCTCGAGATCTAGACGTTACGGCTATGACCGGCTTTGGCGTCTTAATATAACGTTAGTACGGATACAGGAGAAAGAAGTATGAATTTCAAACTGAGACACACGAATCTGAATGTACAAGACCGCGAGAAGTCGGTCGAGTTTTACGAGAAGGCGCTGGGCATGAAGGTCAGACGCGTCAGCGAAAAGCCCGACGGCAGCTTTATTCTTACCTTTATGACGGATGAGGCCGGCTTGTACGACATCGAGCTGACCTGGCTTCGCGATCACGCGGATACGCCTTACGAACTGGGCGAAAACGAAACGCATATCTGCTTTTCCGTCGACGATTACGAGGCCGCGTACAAGCTCCATAAGGAGATGGGCGTGATCTGCTTCGAGAACGATGCCATGGGACTTTATTTCATCGAAGACCCGGACGGATACTGGATTGAAATTGTTCCGGAAAAACGGTGAATTGTAAAATGAAGTGTCGCGAAGGGTAAAAAAAGATCTCCCAAGCGGCACATAAAAAGTGTCCCGCCAGAACGGATTCCCCTACAATGTTAAGTGACTAAACGAACACGGAGGAAGCGCCTGTGGGACACGACCATTGTACGGGAAAAGCCAGCGGATATAAACACCTGAGTTACCGAGATCGTGAGTTGCAGTCAACGCACGATTCAACGGGAGCTCAAACGCGGGATGGTCCAACAGCACGATGGACAAACCTGGCTGTATTACCAGCGGTACAGCGCCGAGAAGGCCCAGCAGGACGCGGATCATCAAGCGAGCGGCAAGAGGCCCGGTTTAAAGATCGGCAAGGACCATCGGTTGGCGGCGACCATTGAGCGCTGCGTGCGTGCGGGGGAATCCCCGGACGTCATCGCTTGGCGCATCCGCAGCGAAGCCGACGCGGACAGCGTGACGCTCTGTACCAAAACGATCTACCGCTACTTGTACGCCAATCTATTTCTCCACGTCAGCTGGCAAGACCTGATTCTGGGTCCTTACAGGAAGCGCCCGGCCCCCGGCACAATCGGCCCTTGTACCATAAGATCCAAGGACGCAGCATCGAAGATCGACCGGCTCAAGCCGAAGCCAGCTCGGACCAGGGCCATTGGGAGATGGATCTGGTGCTGGGCCGGCGAGGCAGTCGCCGTTGCCTGCTGTCTAATATAATCCAAAAGTACCAGGAAATATCATGTCATAATCTCGAAAACGTCGTCAGGAATTCCCGGGAAATATCTTGTTGAAAAAGGGACAGCCGAGCTGTTCCCTACACGCTATCCTTGGTTGGAGAATGAATCACAGCCAAGGAGGAAAAGGAGAATGCTCAAGATGTCCCACATCAATGATATCAGAGAAGCCTACCGCTTGGGTAGCAAGGTGGCTCAGATTGCTCGTGATTTTCACGTCGATGAGAAGACCGTTCGCAAATACATCCGCCGGACTGATTTTTCGCCCGCTCTGCCGCTCCCCGAAACCCGACCGTCCCGCCTGGATCCCTACAAGTCCCAGAACCTGGCCTGGCTGGCCGAAGATCGGGCCAGAAACACTTTACAGACGCGACACTTCATGTTGCAATTTATATTCAAATTGAACAGAAAAAATCCTGTTGACAAAACTGTATTAGTCACATAAGCTATTCCTAATTGGTCAAATAAACCTGAGTTATGCAATCGTATGACACTTAGATTAGTGAAAACTTACTTTGCCTTCCAGGGAAAGTACTGTTGTCAAATATATCTAAAATAAAATTTATTTTTGAAAGTAGAACCAACTCAATTCGAAAGAGCTGGAAAGTCTAAAAGAACATTACGATCTACAAAGCCACAGCCTGTGTGTCAATCTCATCAATCACGTGCCATAAAGCAGAGCAAATCATTAAATAGAAGGAGTAAATCCGATGAGGAAAACAGTATCTTTCATAATAGCCATGCTGCTAATTATTTCATTTGCTGGCATGCCAGTTTCAGCTGTCGCCTATTCGCAAACATTTGGCAGCGATAGAGTTACCGTTGAACTACTCAAAGTGAGTGGTACAAAAGCTCAAGCAAGCACTGTAGTAACAGGTGCTAATGGCGGGAGAATATCTGTAAGTGTATATACTACCTATGTGACAGTTGATGGTAATTATAAAACTGTAAGTGGTTCCGGTAGTTCCTATCAAAATGGAGTAACAGCTTCAAGCTCAATCCCATCTGGTAGACCATTCATAAGTGCTAGTAGCTATCACACCGCCACTTATTATGGTTTTACCTATCATTTAACATACTAATAGCAACATATTATTGTAATTGACGTATTTACTCTGCTTTACTTACTTTTTCTGATTCAAAGCCCAATTATCATATCAAGTTTAGGATAATTCTATAGATAAATCGTAATCTATGAAATTCAATTAATTAAAAGCACACCTCAAGATAAGGAGATGCTTATTATGAAAAAGATATGTGTGATCTTGAGTATCATTCTGTTGATTTCATGCACAGCATGTAATCAAAATCCAGGTATGGATACAACAAACGAAAGTAAAGAACCTCTAGAAACTATAAATACTATAGAAGAAATTGAAGCGTTCATAGCCCCACAAGAAACCGGCATTACATTCATCTCCTCTGACAGCATGCAACTAGACGACATAACAGAAAAAGCGATTAACCACTATCTTTATGAAACGGGTGCAGATTACTATATAGAATTTGAATACCTGCCTGATAGAGACTATCGCAACAATTTGAAAAAGAGATTGAGTAGTGGAGAAGGATGTGATGTCTTTTCTACTGCTTATCCACCGGAAGACTACTATCTAAATAATGACACCCAGCTACCTTTGACCTCCTATCTACAGAGTGAGGCAGGTAAAGCAGTGAAAGATGCTCTACCGGATTATCTGTGGGAAGCATTAGAACGTGATGGGGAGATCTATGGTGTCAGCGGATTTTATAATATATCTACATCTCCGTCTTATATGGTAAATAAGAAATATATGGAAAAATATAACTTTACCGTAGAGGATCTTCAAGTGGATGTTGACCAGTTACATAGCGTCTTAAGGACTGTAAAAGAAGGCGAGAACATCACCCCTTTCCTAGTACCAAATGGAAATCTTATTTCGGAAAATAATTCTGTTTTAAAAGCGAATTGTCTATTCGTGAACAGAAACACAGAACAAGTCACCTATTTTTTTGATACAGAAGAAAGTAGCAGAAAGTTGCAAGCCTTTTACGAATACGCGAGAGAAGGCTTACTGACATCATCTCCTCCGATAGACAGTAAAATGGATGATTTCTTTCTAGTCTACCAACAAGACTATTTACCACAGTATCAAATTCATGATGGACTTTATATCAATGAAGAAAAGGAGTTCGCAGAGAACCATCGAGATTATCTATTAATTCCGATAGATGATGATGTGTACTTCGATATAATCGTGGGATCCGCTACATGTGTTTATCGTGAGACGCTCCATCCGGAAGAGTGTCTAGACTTTCTCGGTCGATTATTTACTGACGTTTCACTCACGGATTTGTTTTATCATGGTGTCGAAGATGTCCACTATACAATCAATGAAGATAAAAAAGTAGCAGCTATATTTGATGAGGATCCTCATCAATACAAAGACTATTCGTATAGTCATGTTGGAAGTGCATATGGCAATCGGTATTTATCGACACCATATGATATGCAATTTGTTAATCAGAAGGATATCTTGATCGACCTTCAACGGAAAGCAGTCCCGTCGGATCTGTCCCACATGGAATTTGTTTTTGACGACAGAATCACCTCGGCTATAAAAGAAAAAAACTTACAAGTCTTAAAAAAATATTATGATCCGGAAATATACAACGTGTATGTCAATCTCATTGATAGTATTCCTTATGATCTGATTGGCATCGATGTGATACTTTTTGAATTGGATGCGATACTAGATGGCCAAAATAAAACAAGCTATGAAGATATTATTCAAAAAGTTAGGACAATGCTTGATGAAAGTGGAGCCGATGCCTTAATCGAAGAAGCAGAAAAAGTTATCGAGGAGTTTCATAAGAAATAGCCAAGTTATATTATTGACGCGAGGTGTCCTATGAAGAGAACAACTTCAATATTAGCGATCTTTCTCATGCTGCTTTTGAGTGTTGCTTGTCAATCGAAAAGTGATAACGTTCTCTACACAAAAGCGAGCCATATAGGCATTGTTGAAGCTGCATTTGATGAAGGCGTATTATACACTAAAAATTTTGACGATTATCTCTATTATTTAGATTTTAATTCAGGGAAATCAAAAATATTTTGTCAAGATCCTTCTTGTAGCCATGATGATGAAACGTGTGGTGCTTATAAAGAGCAGATGATAAATTATTTTATTGCCGGTGATGATTTTTACTTTGTCCGTCCGGGTGATGATTACGATAGTTTATACATCAGTGATTTAAACAGACAAAACGAGCGTAAACTCTTGTCGTTTGATGGCAAGAGCCATTTTAGTAATATATATATATATAAGAATACAGCCTATTTTTTCATTGAGAAAGAAATGAATCAAGAAGACATCACCATTGATGTAAATCCCAACGAATTGTACATTGTGGCTTTCGATTTAAAGAGTAAGAAGATAGTAAAGCAAATTCCTTTAGCGAGTGGCTTCGCAGCCAGTCTTAATAACATATACGGCATCTACGATGAGAAAATATTGATTCATTCGACCTACTTGAAGGATTACATCGACTGGTCACAAGAAGATTTTGACCCGGAGGTATTCAGAGCATCGCGTGAAACTGTTTTTGTTGCTATAGATAGTGAAACACTGGAATATTCGACGGGTAATAATATTGAAACGATGCTCGATGTAAATACCAAAATTGAAAAGCCTCTTTATCTGAATGCCGGTTATTTATACTATGTACAAGATCTCGCTCTCTATTCGTTAGACCTAAAAAGTAAAGAAGCAGCCTTGGTTTATGACGGTGAGCTTGAGCTATCCTTTCCTGCCGAGGAAAACTTCATGTATGTACCGAAGAGTGAGCCTGAGATCTATTATATGTATTCACCCGAAAACAAGCACACTTTGAAAGTGTATCGACCCGAAGGCAACATCTTAGTAGGCTCGAAATTTCTGTGGAGAGAATATCAGGGAAAAATTTACTCGGTATCAACGTCCCTAGATGGTGATTATGGCGGTTATAAGCAAAACTCATCGTTCATTATTGAGATCCAGAAAGATGATTTAGGAAAAGAAATATACACAGTCAAAATAGTCAGTTAAGGAGTAAGTTCTATTGCTACACTTAATGAATGTAAATAAGCATTACGGTAAAAAACATGCCTTGATCGATTTTAATTTTACCTTTCGAAGCGGCATATATAGTTTGCTCGGACCAAATGGTGCCGGCAAAAGCACCCTGATGAATATTATCACAGAGAATATCAAGCCTGATAAACATTCGAAAATACTTTATAGCGATAAAGAAATAGGACTGTTGGGTAGCCAGTATAGAGAAAAAATAGGCTACATGCCACAACATCAAAATTTGTATGATAATTTTACAGCCATGCGCTTCATGTATTATATCGCTGCTTTAAAAGATATACCGCACGAAGAAGCGAATGAGCAAATACCAAATATCCTAAAGCAAGTTGAACTGTTTGACGTGAAGGACAAAAAAACAGGTGGTTTCTCTGGCGGTATGAAGCAACGGCTGCTATTGGCGCAAACGTTGTTAGGAAACCCTGAGATCATTATTTTGGACGAGCCTTCAGCAGGTCTCGATCCAAAACAAAGAGCAACGGTTCGCCAAATGATCCAAGACCTGGCTAAAGATCAACATAGAACAATCATTATTTCGACACACATCATTTCAGATATTGAGAAGATCAGCTCGGATATCCTGTTTATCAAAGAGGGCAGGCTGATCGATAGCGGTCCGGTAGATGAGCTACTGGGTATTCAAGAGCAAGGATTTACTTCTCTTGAGGAACTCTATTTGCATCATTTCGGCGAAGAGGTTAAGCCGCTATGAGCATCTTTAAACATGAATGTTATAAGCTGTACTCGAAACCGTTTTCGGTAATAGCTGTATTGGTCGTGTTGCTGCTGAATGCCGGACTGAGTATGAATATTTCAGATGAGTCCAGGAGCATCAATGAGGTGTATAGAAGCCTAAGCGCTATGAGCAATCTTGATAAGTTAAGCACCCTTGAGACAACTATCAATGAAATTGACAGCTTACTCGAAATCGACTGGGAGCAGCTAGTCGGCGAGGAGACTTCCGTCTACGAATATCCTGATGCCTTACAAGACTATTACCCGAAGCAGATCTATGTCACGGTCTATAATGAAATAAAGCAAGCGGTTCACTACAATTCGTTTATCGATGACATCGTGTCAGAAGCGGCGCATATTGATGATTTCACTTTATTTTCCGATCCGGACTCCTTCGATTATAAACAGATAAAACTCGCGGGTTCAGTTTATCAGGAGCTAAAAGACACTGCTGTTGCGGTGCAGTCTTCTGAAGGACTCGAGTTAGCGCTATCCAATTCTTTCACCATCATGCTCTTAGTGATGCTCACAGTGTTGCTTTCAGTGACCTTGGGCAGCGAGGACGCAGAAAGTAAGATGATTTGGCTGGTCAAGTCAACGAAGAAGGGGCGAAGTTACCGTATAGCCGCCCAAATTGTACTGTTATTCTTATATTCATTGTTTATCAATTTCCTTGTCTTACTGAGCAATTTAGCGATATCTGAAAACCGACTAGGATTAGGTAATTTACTTGCACCGATACAATCGGTCTCCCTGTTTTATACCTCGCCATTAAAGGTGAACATACTTGGCTATATCTTGATCCACTTCGCTTTTAATGTATTGTCTGTATTCTTGCTTGCCATGGTCAGCTTATTGATTGTCTATAAATTGGGGCATGCGATGCTTAGTTTCTTTGCTTCGTTTATTTTTTTAGTAGCTGAATATTTTTCATATCGAGCGATCGCGCAGAATTCCTATTTGAATGGTCTTAAATACATTAATGTCTTCTCGGCCATGGATTCTAAAACGATATTCTCATCGTTTAGACGTTTGAATCTGCTAAATACCTCTGTTGATATACCAATTGTCTTGCTCGTCTGTTTTACTTTATTTCTACTCCTTTTAGCCGTTTTGCTATTGAAGCAAAACGTTCACAGTGTTCGGCTCAGAAATTTAAGAATTGGCTTCGCTAAGCGTCAGAAGAGATATTCCACATCGCTCATCTTAAATGAAACATACAAACTATTGATCACGAACAAGGTGATTTACGTTTTCCTCCTATTTTCGATCGTTGGATTGTATCAGCTGGTTTCTTATTCAGATACCCTTAGTAAAACAGATTTGATATATAAGAAGTATATTATGATCACTGAAGGGGAGGTTAACGAGGATACTGATACATTAATAGACTTGGAGGAGGCCCGATTTGAAAAAATAGCTCAAGATCGCAGACAGCTTGCTACAGAGTATGAGCATGGCGACATCAGCCAAGAGGATTATATGCTCGCTGTATATGCCCTCAGTATATGGGACGATTACAAGTTAGCCTTTACTCAATTTACATCTGAAGTAGTGCGTGCCAAAGAGCAAGGCCTATCAACAGTCGTTTATAAAACAGGTTATGAAAAAATCATTGGTGATCAAGCTAGAGGCAATTACCTCTTTTTAAATGTATTGGCAATTGTTTTTCTGGTGTTATCCATCGCTCCATTTTATGCCTACGATAACAGCAAGGGTATGGCGAAAATCATCAAGCCTACCGTAAATGGGAGAATGGTCTTAGTGAAGACAAAATGTGTAATCGCCTGTTTATCATCTGTTATAATCACGTTGATTAGTTTTTTGCCTTATATAGTGGGTACGTTGATTTTTTACGGACACACCCAGTTAAATGCCGATATTAATGCTGTTATAAACTTTCCCCTGCATATACCAATCTGGCTCTATCTTTCCGGTAAATTGCTCTTATTGGCCCTGCTTTATTCGGTATTTTCGCTCGTAATATCGCTGATTTCAATCCGTAGCAAACGCGTGATTACAGCAATTGGTTTGTCCGGGATCTTGTTTATTTTACCTTCGATTTTTCTGGTTTTATGAAGATTACAAGAACTGGACATCCTGGGCCTTATCTGGACTGATTTCGAAGATAGTACTGTAGAAACGATAAAACACAACGGCCTGAATCCGGTGTTGCTCCGGACTTAGGCCGTTTCGTTATGCTTGATTCGCCTGTCAGCGAACCTGAGCAATCACATGATTAATTCTTGGACTGATTGGTTTCTTTGAATGCTCTGATATAAGCATCAACGTCAAAGCTGACCGATGTCGGGCTATCGCCGGATGCCGGGACCTTCGAGGCAAGCTTCGTTTCGCTCAGTTCACATAAGCTATACAAACTTGGCGACAGATAATAAAGACCTTCCTCGCCTAAGCTAAGTGTGACCAGATAGTCTTTCCCTTCTTCGAAAACAGTCATATTCTCGAAGGTCTCAGAGAATGTTTCGTATTTATCGTTATAAGGGTCAATTTCATACTTCGCCAGCTCCTCAGCGCTGTATAGGTTCGCTATCTCAGTGTAAGGTACGGTGCCTCCAGCCATGGAAACGCTATACTGCTCCTGTACGTCACCTGCAAATACTTCTGTAGGAACCAAAATTCCGCGCGTGACAAGCGATTTATACCCGCTGTTATTCTCGATGCCGGACTCTACTTGGATAAACCGCCCGATAACAATTGTGTCAGCAACCGATGCGATCCCTTCTATTGTATCCGTTCTATAGTTCATATCCGCACGAATATTGCTGACAGGTACTGCCAGGCTATCCGGGGCTTTAGCTGTTGTGGCCCAACGAATTTCGCTTGCCTGATTTGCTACGGCCGGTCCTTCAGATTGATCTTGAAATAGCTCTTGTTTGCTTCCTTTCTCATCTTTAACAAATAAACTGTTTGTTGAAGATCCGGAACCAAGTATTATCGCCAATGCAGTGAGAAGGGCAAGTCCCAAAATGGATTTTTTCATTTAATTTTCCTCCTGTTAGTCGCAGATAAATAACTTCGGCATTTTTTCGGATGGCATGCATCACCTCCGTATAGTTGAGAGTCAATCAAGACTTGAACATAAAACACACTTTAAGTTTGCTCGGTACGAAATCATTTGGTACACTTGCATAGTACCCCCCCAACAATTGATAACACAAGTGTTTTGTGACAAATTATTTATTTTTATCGAATTTAGTAACAAAACACTGTACAATGAAAAGTTTTGAGAATGAGCGCAGCATCGTTACACGGATAAGGAGATAAGTATGAGTTTAGGCAGAGCTGGACGTAAACGCCTGCTGATTATCAGTATTGTCTTAATTATCTTGATCTTACCTTATTTTATTAACGGTTTCCTCTTAACAGAGACCTGGGGACAATTTAAGGCAGAGCGGTGGTTTCACAAACATGAGGAAGCATTAACTGACGTGAATAACAATCTCCTACAAGCCATAGAAGATCAAATGGTAGAAGTAAACCCTAATTACACGGACTTGATCTTGTTGCCAGGCACGGCGGATACCTTCGCGATGGCAGAGCCATATACTCTCAATCGTATCTGGGCATCGCACGATGATACGATCATCGTGTATCGAAGCGGATACAATGGTTTACTACTGACAACTTCCGCAGAGTACGGTGTGTATTACAGTGCCGACGATACGGCAGTTGATATATTTACAGCCATGGAGTTAGAAGGCAACAGCTATACCGCAGAGCGTATTAAGCCGCATTGGTTTACCTGGTGGATGCTCTATTAACCTCGTCATGTATAGCATCCAAGGCGCTCTCTAGTGTCATACCTGAAAAATCAATCGGTTCTTCTTCTTGATACGCTGATAAGACGTAATCATCCGGTGTAACGTAGTACAT
>JBNRMJ010000031.1:0-145432 GCA_050309435.1 Fastidiosipilaceae bacterium | reverse complement strand
ATCTTCCGGGCAACAGCAGGCCCTCCGGCAGTCTCCTGGTGGAAGGCCTTGGCACGTCTCGGGATTGCATGGACGGAACTTGCGTAAGACTAAATTCCACGGCCCACTCGGCTCATGACAATCTACTGTAAAATGGAATTTAACTTTTCACTTAAGCAGATTATTTTAGTATCCAAATCAAGGTTCTTTTGTAATAAAAAAGGAGTTGTTCTGCATGAAACAACTCCTTATAACAGATCTTAGGGATGATGATCAGAGTGAATGTGACTTCAGCCAGGGCAGCAGTTCGTCAATCGTCGTAAAGGCAATACCCGTGACGGTATCGGCACATCCGTAATAGATGGCGATGCGGCCTGTATCTGCATCGGTTAATGCGGCACAGGGGAAGGCCACGTTCGGAACGTCACCGACGCATTCGTAATATTCAGAAGGGGTGATCAGATAGTCCTTGGAACGGTAGAGAACCTTGGAAGGATCCTCGAGATCGAGAAGCGCGGCACCAAATGCATAGACAAAGCCATTACAGCTGTTCAATACGCCGTGGTAGATCATCAGCCATCCTTCGTCTGTTTCGATCGGGATGGGACCCGCACCGATCTTGGTGGACTGCCATGCCGAATCATTGCCCTTGACAGTCGACATCACATGACGATGACGTCCCCAGAATTCCATGTCGGGACTTTGGCTGACGAAAATGTCGCCGAAAGGCGTATGGCCTGTGTCGGAGGGACGGGACAACATGTAATAGTTGCCGTTGATCTTACGAGGGAACATGACACCGTTACGGTTGTAAGGAAGGAAGGCATTTTCGACTTGATAGAAGGTCTTGAAGTCAAATGTATAGCCTACACCGATTGTCGGGCCATGGTAGCCGTTACACCATGTGATCCAGTAGCGATCTTCGATCCAGCAAACGCGGGGATCATAACGATATTCCTTCGCGGTTACAACCTCGTCGCCTTCAAAAACTATCGGTTCATGATTAATCGTCCAGTTGATGCCGTCTTCGCTGAAACCGGCGAAAATGTCCATCGAACGGGATTTGGAATCGCAGCGGAAGACACCGGCGAACTTACCTTCGAAAGGTACAACGGCGCTGTTAAATATGCTGTTGGAGCTCGGAATCGCGTTTCGGGGGATAACCGGATTTTGGTCGTAGCGCCAAATCGGGTCGATGACATTGGCAGGTTTTTCCTGCCACGGAATATTGGGCAAAGAACCTGTTTTTAGTATAGCCATGGGAATCTCCTTTAAATATAGTTTCAACTTATCCCGACCGAATGAACTCATGCAAGTAAGTGAAACATTATTACCTAAAGTTTACCATAATCTTGTAAAATGTAAATAATCGGATATAAAAACTTTCATATGCATTTATTAGAAGATAAAATGTAAAGTTATCACATGGATACGTAATAATAAATAGTATTGAAGCTTGTCAAGACTGAATGAAGGATATTCTCTATCTGTCATAAAAATTATTTTAGACTTTAGTCAAGTTCACAGCGCTTCCGCTCTTTACAACTGTTAACAATAAGGCTAAGATAGATAAATGAATTTTAACAGTATTTTGAAGGGGAATTCACATCATGAAGAAGGTCACTCTACAGCAAATAGCCGATGAAATAGGCGTTTCTCGGATTACTATATCGAAAGTAATCAATAATCGCCCCGGCGTTTCTGAGCGAACACGTAAAAGAATTGTAAATGCACTGATTGAGCACAATTATAAAAATATCAGCAGATATGCCGATAACGTATCGCAGCAGGCTCCCGTTGATATGAAGCAAACCATCGGTGTTGTTTCCATATCTCCCGATTTCTCGACTTTCTGGCTGGAAATCATTCAGGCTATTTCAGGTGAATTGAATTTTTACTCGCAGGACGTTGTGTTTTTCTTCCTGTCCAGAAATAAACAAGGTGTTTATGAGCTGCCTCAGGGAGTCGAACGCAACCGCCTAACCGGCTTGATCGTTATCAACGTTTACGACGAACCTTTAATCGATCAGATTAAAGAGACCGGTATTCCTGCTGTTTATTTCGATTTGCCTCCGAATATCGTCGAGAACAACTTGCCCGGGGATGTACTCTTTATCGAAGGTTATCACAGCTTCCGTAAGATCACCGAGCAACTCCTGAACGACGGTTACAAGAACCTGGCTTTCGTTGGCGATACCAACTACGCACAGACCATGCTCGACCGCTGGAGAGGCTTTAACGCCGCTCATCGCGAAAAAAATCTGAATATTAACAAGAATCTTTGCTTTACGGATAGTAAAGACTACCTATTCTATAATCAAGAGGAAGTCGACACCCTCATCGAGGGCATTAAGACACTGCCGGATGCCTTTGTTTGTGCCAACGACGATATCGCGAAACGTGTTATCACTGCTTTGAAGAAGCAAAACCGCCTGGATGGTTCCGGCATTGTTGTTTCCGGTTTCGATGATATGGGAGACGAAGAAGTCGGTAAGTATCTCTACGCAACGGTAGTTGTCGATACAAAAGCTTTGGGCCTCAGACTGGTTCGTCAGATTCTGCAGCGCGTGAAGTATATCGATGACGTTCCGGAACAGATTTTCCTGCAACCTGAACTGAAAGTAAATGCCGAAGCCTTTCGTAAAGATGAACTCGCTGTAAAGTAAGTCTATACCGACTCGCTTAAACCATAAACAGCAGCAATAAAAGGACGCCGCCTTTTCATTCGAAAAAGGCAGCGTCTTTCTTTTGTCCGGTCGAATAGTATCACGGTTATCTGCCGTTTATCAGATGGAGTTTCCGTATTCGATCGAAATTTGATTGAAGCGGTCCAGGATATCTTCAAGCTTCAAGCTTTCTTTTTCACTGCCTTTTATATCCAGAATGATTTCGCCTTCATGCATCATCAGCAGGCGGTTACCGGACTCCAGAGCGAAGCGCAGATTATGCGTGACCATTAAAGTTTTTACAGCCAGCCGTGCGACGATCTCGTTGGTCAGTTTCATGATACTTTCAGATACGCGGGGATCCAAAGCCGCCGTGTGTTCGTCTAAAATCAGAAGTTTGGGCTTATCCAGGGTAGCCATTAAGAGGGATAAAGCCTGACGTTGGCCACCGGATAAAGTGCCGCAGAGCTGGTCCAGGCGATTTTCCAGACCCATGCCGAGACGTTCCAGTTGATGTGCGAAGTAATCGCGCTCACGCCTATCTACTCCCGGCAGGAGATTAAAACGCTTTTGCTTATTCGCCGCGATCGACAGATTCTCCAATATCGTCATATCGGCCGCCGTTCCGCGCGAAGGATCCTGAAAAACACGGGCGATCTGGCGCTGTCGCTTATGCTCGGCCAAACTGCTGATATCTTCGCCGTCCAGGATCACTTTGCCATGATTAAGATGTATCGAACCGCAGATAATATTGAGAAGAGAGGTCTTGCCTGAACCGTTGGAACCGATGATGGAGACATACTCGTTGTCGGCGATGTCAAGGTTAAAATCCCGAAAGAGGATATGCTCGTTAACCGTACCTCCAAGGTAGATTTTAGTCACGTGTTGAAGCTGTAGCATGACGAGCCTCCTTATCAAAGAGATTTGAACCCAAAAGCACGGCCAGAAAGAGTAATCCTTGTGCCAGTTTCAGATAGTTAGCACCTAAGCCAAGATTAATGGCCATCGTAATCAGACCTTTATAGATCAGAGAACCTATAATGACTTGCGTTGTCATTCTAACGAAGGAGAGTTTTCTGAATATGATGAGTCCGATTATGACCGATGCGATGCCGTTAACCATTTGGCCGGTGCCCATCGACAGTTCGAAAAAACCTTGCTGCTGGGCCAATATACCGCCGCTTAAAGCGACCAGGCCGTTACCCAGCACGAAACCCAGCACCCGTACCATACCGGGGTCTCTGGCTACCGAGATCACGAGCTGTTGATTGCTGCCCGCCGAACGAAGCAGTAAGCCGGAACGGGTACGAAGATAAAAATCGATAAACAGTTTAACGATCAGGACTAAAATAAAAGAGAGGAGGAAGGTGCGCAGGCGATATCCGCCCGTAACTTCCGGTAAAGCTGCGGCAGGACCCGAATTAAAAATAGTATCGATACCAAATAAGGCAAGATTAGAACGACCTGCAATGACCAGGTTTACGGAATAGAGCATGGTCATAACTACAATACCCGAAAGCAGATAAGAGATCTTTAGCTTAACGTTCAGCATACCGGTAAGCAGGCCACCCAGCATACCTGCTGCGAGAGAAGCCAGTAACGCGAGCCAGGGATTGACGCCACGTGTCAACAGTACGGCCGTAACAGCAGCTCCCAGCGGGAAAGATCCGTCAACGGTCAAGTCCGGTATGTTGAGGATTTTATAGCTGATCAGGAGGCCCAGAACAAGCACGCCATATATGAAACCTTGTTCACCTATATCAATCAGAATGTTAATTAAACGTTCCATATGTTATCTCGTCTCACAATCTACCGTTTACGGTGTGCTCATGTCGGTACTGTCTTTGTATTCGGCAGGAAGCTCGATGCCGAATTCCTGCATGACAGTCGAGTTATGAAAGGGAAGAGATTCATCGAATACCTGAATCGGAATGCTCTCGGCAGGCATTCCTTTAAGGATGTCTCCGCCCATGATACCCGTGCTGCGACCCAGCTCGATGTAATCGATACCCATCGCCGCAATACCTCCATTTTTAACCTGCTCTTCTTCTGAGCCGAAGAGAGCTATACCTGCTGCTTTGGTTTTGTTCAATAAAACAGGCATATTTTCTACCACCAGGTTATCAGTCAGATTGGTCAGAACATCGACTTTGGCCAGCAGAGCATCGGCTGCCGCAGGGATAACGGAGGCCTCGCTGACGCCTTCGGTAACGATCTCAAAGTCGTATTTCCCGGCCAGCTCCTCGTATGTTTCAATTGCCGATAAGGAATTACTTTCGCTCAGACTGTATAGAATACCTACGTTTTTAGCGTCAGGGAAGAAGGCTCGGATCATTTTCAGCTGGGCATCGACAGGCAACTGATCGGAAGTACCGGTTAGAGCCTTGAGATTACTGCCGTCTTCGTTTCTTAATCCGGCTTTCAGCGGATCGGTTACAGCCGTGAAGAGTACCGGAATACCGTCATCCTTGGCCGCATTATAAGAGGCTTGCGCGGCAGGAGTGGCAATACCGACGATCAAGTCGACTTTACGACTGACCATGTTCTGTGCGATTTGATTCGCCAGTCCGGGATCTGCATTCGCAATCTGGTGATCAATCTCTAGATTTTCGCCTTCTTTAAATCCTGCTTCGGCCAAACCCAGAATCAGTCCTTCATAGCAGTTATCCAGAGAAGCATGATGAGCGAACTGGATGATGCCAAGCGACAGTGTTTCACCGCTTTTACTGTCGACCGCGCTGTTACTGCGATCGGGTTGCGAATTGCCGTTTGAAGTGCCCGCGCATGATGCCATGAGGCCCGCAACGAGCATTAGAGCTAATACGGCTGCCGGAAAACGTCTGGTCCGAATACCTGTTAAACGATGCTTCTTTGTTCTTTTCATTTTGCGAATCCTCCATCGCTTCTTGGGAGACTTTAAAATAAAAAAGACTCCTGTCCCTATCAAGGGACAGAAGTCCTGAATATACTTCTGCGGTACCACCCAAGTTGACCGGTAGAATACCGATCCTCTCTGCTAGTTGTACTATCATACAACTGCCATTGATAACGGTTGGCCATCCGTCGCTACCTACTTACCACTGGTGTTTGGCTGCGAACTCTCGAGTCCATTCGATTTATCCTCGCCAATTGCATCTCACCTGCTGCAACTCTCTGGATGGCTCCGGATAAATTTACTACTCTCGATCAACGCTTTAAGCTGATTACATGCAATCATAAGAGCAAGAAATGTACTTGTCAAGCAAAAAGGGGGATGAATTTCTAACGATTTAACAATATCTTGGTTTTCAGTCTGTGATCAGCTGTTTATCTTTATCAAGAGTTTCTTTCTGAGAAGGGCAAATCGAAGCCGCCGCGCAGCCGGAGCAGGCTGAACAAGCGCTTTTACCGTTCTGTTTAGCTCTGATTTGTTTCAGGATAATGCGAACTGCCACTGCCAGAATTATTAGCGAAACGACAATCGTCGATAGATTCGATACGAGTAAATCCAACATGTCAGGCTCCTTTCCCGGATGTGACCGGTACGCCCTTTAGAGAAAGCGCTGGTTTCGGGCGGACGAGTAAATAGATCATGACAATTAACAGGATGATACCCGCAGCCGTGGTAAAGGTGAAGGGACTTCCGTTAAACCAGCTTGCCAGCTGATAGTAAATAAGAGACACGGTATAGGCCAGACCACACTGATAAACGATTGCGAAGACCGTCCAGCGCCTATCGGCCATTTCCTTTCTGATCGCCGCAATTGCTGCGAAACAAGGAGCACAAAGCAGATTGAAGAGAAGGAAACTAAAGCCGCCGATCGTACCGAATGAAAGCGCCAGAGTCTGCCAGATTTCGTTACCGGCTTCGCTGACCTCTCCGTAACCATAAAGCACACCGAGAGTACCGACAATATTCTCTTTGGCAATCAGGCCGGTAATCGAGGCCACGGCAGCCTGCCAATGACCGAAGCCAAGCGGAGCAAACAAGCCCGCGAATGTGTTGCCGATATTGGCCAGGAATCCGGTATTAATGTCTTCGACACGGGCCGGTCTTCCGTTTACAAAACCGAAGTTCGATAGAAACCAGATAATAATCGAAGAAAGCATGATGATGCTGGCTGCACGTTTGGCGTAATCCCAGCTTCGCTCGCCGACCCGGCGAATTACGTTGGAACCCTGCGGCATATGATACGCCGGTAACTCCATAACAAAAGGCGCGGGATCTCCGGCAAACAGTCTGGTTTTCTTTAAGATAATTCCTGACACGATAACCGCAGCAATACCCGCGAAGTAGGACAGCGGAGCAACCCACCAGGCACCGCCGAAGAGTGCACCGGCAATTAAGGCTATAACCGGTAATTTGGCACCGCAAGGCATGAAGGTCGTGGTCATAATGGTCATGCGGCGATCATTTTCATTTTCAATGGTTCTTGTGGACATGACGCCAGGTACTGCACAGCCGGTACTGACCAGCATAGGAATGAATGATTTACCCGATAGTCCGAAGCGACGGAAGATGTTGTCCAGGATGAAAGCGATACGCGACATATAACCGCAATCTTCGAGAATCGACAAGAGGAAGAAGAGGACAGCAATTTGTGGTAAAAAACCCAGCACGGCGCCGACTCCTGCGATGATACCATCGAGAATCAGACTGTTCAGCCAATCTGCCGTCGCAATTCTCTCCAGTAAAGCTGCAACGAGATCGGGTACGGAAGGAACAAAAATACTTTTTATGCCAAAGAGATGCCAGCCTTCGCCAAACACACCGTCATTGGCCCAGTCGGTCACCCAGGTACCGATGGTGGATATCGAAATAAAGTAAACCAGAAACATAACCGCGGCAAAAATCGGCAGAGCCAGGATGCGATTGGTTACAATCTTATCGATTTTATCGGACAAGGTATGGATGCTGTCGTTTGCCTTTTTAAAGGATTTACCAAGCGTATCGATCACAAAATCATAACGTTCGTTCGTTATGATGCTGTCCGAATCATCGTTAAGACTGCTTTCGACTTCGCTTATAATCGATTCGTAATCCAAGAGTTCCCGATATCGTTGTCCAAGCTCGATATCGCGTTCGAAAAGCTTGATGGATAAATAACGCAGGTCCTTTGTCTCGCCGCTGTTACGCAGCTGTGTTTCGATTGATGTCAAAGCCTTTTCCGTTATTTGATCGAAACGGATGAAGCGATCATCCATGTTTGACATGTTCACGGTTTTTCTTGCGGTCTCGACCAACACATCAAGGCCGCTGCCTTTTAATGCCGAAATCGGAACGCAGGGGCAGGAAAGGAGCTCGCCTAGACGATCGGCGTTTAAAGCGTCGCCGTTCTTGTTCACGACATCCATCATATTTATTGCAACTACGACAGGGATATTCAATTCCAGTAATTGTGTGGTCAAATAAAGATTTCGTTCGATATTCGATCCGTCGACAATATTAATGATGCAATCAGGGCGTTCGCTCAAGAGGTAATTTCTGGCGATGACTTCCTCGGGCGAATAAGGGGAGAGAGAGTAGATGCCGGGAAGGTCCATCAAATCGATATCCTGATGACCTTTAATTTTTCCTGTTTTTTTCTCTACAGTTACACCTGGCCAGTTGCCCACATATTGGTTGGAACCGGTCAGGCCGTTGAATAAAGTGGTTTTACCGCTGTTCGGATTTCCGACTAGAGTGAATTTTAATGACATGAAACTTTCCTCTGCCGTGAATCGTGCCCGGCTGATTTCAATGATGCTATATCGAGTGTTTCAATCGCTTCGACTTCGATTAATGCAGCGTCTTCTTTTCGAAGGGTCAATTCATAACCACGCAGGTTCAACTCGATCGGATCGCCTAACGGTGCAACCTTCCGAACATATATCTTACAGCGACGAGTGATGCCCATATCCATGATACGGCGCTTGATGGCTCCCGAAGCATAAAGTTTAACCACTGATACGGATTGTCCGACAGGTACATCCTTGAGTGTATACATGTTTCACATTCCTTTTCTTATATCCAGTCGCACCGGAATTATCTGCCATTACAAGTTGTTGAGGATAGCACGGCAGAGAGGCGGTTAGCGAGTTCTAACTGAAGCCATATTAGTCTTGTAATAAGCGGTTGTCAATACCTAACCGATAAAATTATCCGAATTGGCATGAGGCATTTTGAGAGAAATGATAAGCTAATAGGAATCATTATTGTTAAGAGTGTCAGTGATCCATTTGCGAATAGGGAATGAGAAATTTGCATAAAAAAATCGAAACTTTTTAAGGTTTCGATTTCTGATCTGGTGGGGGAAAGTGGATTCGAACCACTGAAGTCGTAGACAACAGATTTACAGTCTGCCCCCTTTGGCCGCTCGGGAACTCCCCCAGATATTAAGTTGTTGTGGTGGGCCTTCAGGGACTCGAACCCGGGACCGACCGGTTATGAGCCGGTTGCTCTAACCAACTGAGCTAAAGGCCCTTGGCACCTTCACATTAGGTGTGCCGCGTGGCAACAAAGTGAATTATAGACGAAAGAATATTCTTCGTCAAGCCTGATTTTCCTAAATATGCTTGAGCTTGAGTCAAATTGTCTCTTTGGCAAATATGTAAAGCAGAAGGTCGCCTGAAACCTCTAAAAAGCTAAAGAGCACAGGCGACCCGAAAAAACATTTGCAAATTAATAAAAGTCATTTTGCATGTTCAGATAGCGAGGAAAGATAACTTCCAGGATTCTTTCTTCACCGTCAAACTTAATTTGAGGGAGACATTTCATCTCGGCAAAGGACTGGCTGCCGGATAGCAAAAGAGCCAGTTCGCGGACATCCACATCCAGGTGAGCGTCATAGTCGCGGGTATTACCGCGATCAGTCAAGCGTTCGACCAGGGGATTATCCAGGTCGCCGTGGTAAGTTAATACATAACTGCCGCTGTTACTCGTCAACTGATCGTCTGTCACATCGACAAGAATCTTCGCAGCCACGGGTCCTAGCGTGTTCGGCAGGACTGATAATGCTTTATCCACTCGAATCAAGCGAATCATCGCTTCGAAACTCTGTCTCACCGGTACTTCGCTCACGAGATTGACCAGCGGATAATTTTCCGGAAGAGGTAAGGATACCCGATCATAATCCGCGCTGAAGCGTCTGCAGAATTCCAGCACGGCCATCAAGCCGCCTGTGGTCCGGAAACTTAAGTCCAGAATGTTAAACTTACGTGTGTCGTCGGACGGCGTCTCGAATGTGAACGAGGCTTCGGCAACCCCATTCGCATCTCTGAAGAGATAGGTCATTTGCTTTCCTGCATATGGGTCGGCATTCTGATAAATTTCCCAGCGATACCCTTCGCGTTTAATCATGAGATTGAGAGAAGATGCATATTTATCATATAAGCTCTTCACTTCGGACCAGACAGGATCGGACTTGTCGCGAAGCATATACCACTTGCCTTCCGGAGCCTGGTATTTAAGTTGGTAAGTCTTAAGATTCAGCTGGTAGCGTACCATCGTGGTGTGTGTTTCATAGCCGAACTTTCGATAAAAGAGATGACTGAAAGGGTAAAGGTAAGACAAGGTATACCCTTGCCGATACAGTTCCTCTAAGACTATGTTCATCAATACGCGAACGTGACCGTCGCGTCTGTATTCGGCATAGGTTGCCACGCCTCCGATACCTCCGAGCTTTACCGGCTTGCCATGAAGATAGGCTTCAAAGGAGTTGTTTGATACCTTGGCCATCACACTGCCGTCATCGTCGAATGCCATAAAATGACGAGACAAGGTTTCGTCGGCATCATCGGGATGTTCTGCCAGAAACTCGGCGATGATATCTTCGTCGGACTTCCCATCGCGCCAGTCAGCTCTGTAGGCGACATTACTCAGTTTTGTGATCTCTGCATATTCTTCTGTTTTTGGGTGACGATATTGCATATTAATCTACCTTCCATCGGATAAACTTCGAGATTCTATTTGTGATTATATAGTATAAGGCTCGATTGATGTTGGCGATTCGTTCTATAAAGACATCAAATACAAACGAGACCGTTGTCTAGCGAAATAATGGAAACTTCATGTGACAAATATCTGTATGTTTTTTAGTTACAATATAAAACTATCAAAGTAAATTTTTACTTTATATCCGGTCCTGGTTTACAAGCCTGCGCCGTGACAGTTTCTCTGTCTATCAGTCGAGGAGGAAGATATATGTTAAAAACAAAGAATATGGCCGAAAGGATCGATGCCTTGATCCGTGCAGAATCCGGTCGCCAGAGTAAAAAGGCAACAAACAGAACGATTTGGAAAGGTCTGGCCGCGGGGATCGTAGACCAGGTAGCCGATAACTGGGATAAATCCAGAGATAAATACAAACAGGGACGAATCCAGCATTATCTGTCCGCAGAATTTCTCGTAGGTCGCTCCATGCTTAACAACTTGATCAATCTGGGGATTTACGATGAAGTCAAAAACATGCTGGCCGAACACGGTAAAGATCTGGATCTCATTTTGGATCAGGAGTACGATGCTGCTCTCGGAAATGGAGGCCTCGGGCGTTTGGCCGCGTGCTTCATGGATTCTGCAGCTACGCACGACCTGCCGGTGATCGGACAGGGTATCTTATACCGATACGGTTTGTTCCGTCAGGCATTCGAAAACGGTTTCCAAGTCGAGTATCCGGACAGCTGGATGGAAGACGGTTATCCGTTTATGGTGAAACGCGATGACATGGTGGTTCGCGTTCATTTTAACGACATGGATGTCATTGCCACGCCTTTTGATCTGCCGATTACCGGTTATGATACCGATAATGTCAACACATTACGCTTATGGCGGGCCGATCCGGCCAAAGAATTTGATTTCAATCTCTTCAACAGTCAACGTTTCGACGATGCGGTCACGGAGCGTAACAAGACCGAAGATATTTGGCGGGTACTCTATCCGAACGACACCTCTTATGACGGAAAAGTCCTTCGTGTTCGTCAGCAGTATTTCTTTGTCTCTGCGGCGTTACAGTCAGCAGTCAGATCCTACAAGCTGGTTCATGGTGATGACTTGAGCCGTTTCGCCGAATTTAACAGTTTCCAGATGAATGATACTCACCCCGTTATTGCCATCCCTGAACTCATGCGCATTCTTGTCGACGAGAATCAAATGAGCTGGGAACAGGCCTGGTCGATCACGACCCGGTGCTTTGCCTATACGAATCATACGATATTGTCCGAAGCGCTCGAGAAGTGGGAAACCAGTATATTCAATTTCCTCTTTCCGCGTATCCTTGAAATCATCATGCGAATTGATATGCAGTTCAGAAACGAACTGGAAAATCGCGGTGTCATGCGTGATCTCATCAACTATCTTGCGCCTTTGGGCGGAGGTCAGGTGAGAATGGCGTGGATAGCCTGTTATGCTTCGCATTCGATCAATGGTGTCGCAGCCTTGCATACGGATATTCTGAAAGCGGAAACCTTAAAACCCTGGTATGACTTGTGGCCCGAGAAGTTCAGCAACAAGACCAACGGGGTTACGCCCCGCCGCTGGCTCAGGACAACGAATCCCAGACTGGCCGCTTTACTGACGGAGAAGACGGGCAGTGATGCCTGGGTCAAGGACCTCTCGCTGATTCGGGATCTTGACTCTCTGGCCGATGACGAAAACATTCAAAAAGAACTCATCGAAATCAAACGGGAGAACAAACTTCGTCTAACCAAATATGTGAAAGAATGGACGGGTATCGATATCAATCCCGACGCGATTTTTGATATTCAGATCAAGCGTCTGCATGAATACAAGCGACAGCTTCTGAATGCCTTCTATATACTTGATCTGTACTTCCGTTTGAAGAGTGATCCGAACCTGGATATCGTGCCACGGGTATTCTTCTTCGGAGCAAAGGCCGCTCCCGGATACGTACGCGCCAAGTCGATCATTAAGTTCATCAACGAGATCGCGCGCATCATCAATAACGACAGCGATATTTCGGATAAAATCAAAGTTGTCTTTGTACCCAACTATAATGTTTCGAAGGCGGAAATCATGATTCCAGCCGCCGATATTTCGGAACAAATCTCGCTTGCCGGTAAGGAGGCATCCGGTACGGGTAACATGAAGTTTATGATGAACGGGGCTTTGACTCTAGGTACCTATGATGGCGCCAATGTAGAAATCGCACGAGAAGTGGGTGACGAAAACATCTATATTTTCGGCGTCAGAGTCGAGCACCTTCCTGCTACCTTGTCCTACTATAATCCCAGATGGCAATACGAGAATATACCCGGCTTAAAGCGTGTGATCGATTCGATGACAAACGGTTTCCTGGACGATCTAAATTCCGGTGCATTCCAGGATCTCGTGAACGGGTTGCTCTACGGCACCAGCTGGGAACCTGCCGATCCGTATTACGTACTGGGCGAGTTCGACGCTTACCGGGCAGCCAGAGATCAAATGGCAGAGGATTATCGCGATCAGTCGAGCTGGGCAAGAAAGGCCTGGATCAATATCACCAGATCGGGAGTATTCAGTTCGGATCGTACCGTTCGCGATTATGCCGGGGAGATCTGGAAGATCGAAAGCAAACCGATCCGGGAAGAGGCGTGAAAAACTGAATCTGCTCTTAATATAGTAACCCCGGCAGTTACCGAACTGCCGGGGTTTTTGATTGTTATATGAATGAAGAAGGACAAAGACGGCGGATGTCAGTCGCTGACTTCAACTAAACGGGCGATGACCAGCATACGTTGCTTCCAGGTGGGTATCGGATGACATGTTACCAGCATCACATAGGAATCGTCGGAATAGTCGCGAAAGATCTCTTCTAAAACCTGATTCGGTTCAACAATAATATTTTTCTCAACAAGGTAATGATAGATCTTGTTATTCCGAACGATTTCGAAACGGTCACCGGCAACAATTTCGTTTAGACGGTTTAAGTCCCTGCCGTGCTGAGGAGAACGATGGGCGAAAATTGCCGACAAGCCGTTATCACCGATCATCGGCGTAGCTTCGAAATGTGATGCGGCGTAACGCAGATTTACGCGGCTTAAGCCTGTCACAATCGGAATGTTGACATTAATTTTATTGATAACCAGCTTACCGATGGCTTGTAATCCGACCTGACCCTGATTATTGGTCGGGTTTAGAGTTGTCGTGTTACCCGGGGTAACGGGAGCTGAACCCTGACCGCCGGCTTCTGTCGGATTTCCGCCTGAGCCGGGTGTAGGACTCGCTATGTTTTCGCCACCTCCTCCGGCAGAGTTAGCGGGATTGCCTTCCTGGTCGGATTCGCCGCTTTCGCCAGCGGAATCCTGGCCGGGAGTGGGTGTTACCTGAATGAACTTACCGGGATCGATCGGATCCGGTATGAAATAATCCACTTCTTCATCTGAATTAACCCAGGCATCCGGATCAACCCAAATATAGTTATCATCCTGACTTGCATCTGTTTCTTCATCGCTGCCCGGAGAATCGCTCACGGAATCAAGTTTGTCCAGCTGATCGAGCAGCTGTTTGGTAATTTTATCCTGGTTATACCGGATCCATTTCGGCATGAGCAATAAATACATACCTACGCCAATCAGGCCTACTGCCGTAACAGTCAGCAGTCGATAAAGCCAGTGGCTGTTTCTATTACTTTTGTCCTTTTTTATCATGCTTCGCCATTCTTTCAGATGTGACCCCGAGAGGGTCGAACCGGTGTTATGCTTTCATTATACAAGCCCAAGGTTATTAGATTTTACACTATGTTACAATTCGCATGAAGTAAAAGTTCCGAACAGCAGTACAGGAGATCGACATATGACAAAAGCATTCACGGACAAGGAAGAGCTCAGGCACGATATCTACGCGAAATTATCAAAGATGACGGCAGTAGAAATCGCAAGCGAGAGTCGGACCATTCAAAGTCGTATAAAAGAGTATCTGCTGAAGCGGGCGGAACTGGAAAGCCTGGCTGCCATGAAAGAAGGACGAGAGCCGCAAGCACTTCGCGTGGCCGCATATCATGCCATGAACAGGGAAGCGGATTTGCATGCCTTGATTACCGACCCTGAACTTCAGGCATATATCGATTTTTATCTGCCAAGAAGCGTTCGTGATGAAGGGGACTTGCAATTGCATTTCGCACCCTGGCCGAAATTTACGTGTGAACGTCAGCCGAAAGACTGGGTCGTGTCCTGGTACGGAGCCATAGAACCGCCGCCCGACCTAGCATCCGGCAGTATTGATTTTGATGTCATATTGATACCGTGTCTGGCTGTTTCACCTTACGGTGAACGCTTGGGACACGGGAAAGGGTATTATGATCGTTTTCTGAAAACCCAGCCCTTGTCGACAGTCCTGCTGGGTATCTGTTTATCACCTCAAGCGGTAGACGGTCATCTACCGATAGAAGAACATGATCATCCTCTCGATGGCCGCGTTACGGCTGCAGGCGGTATAGAAGCATCCATAAAGGAGCGGGGGCGGGTTGCTTTATAGTTAATCTGGAATTTAATGCTATAATTACAGAGTTGATAATTTATTCTAGGAAAGGAATATTTACAGTTTATGGAACGAAAAACAGGTCAAATTAACGTAAGTACAGAGAATATTTTCCCCATAATCAGAAAATGGCTCTACTCCGACCAGGATATCTTCCTGAGAGAACTTGTTTCCAATGCCAGTGACGCAATTAAAAAGTATCGTCTGCTGGGTCAGATGGGCGAAGTGGAAATGCCTGAAACATATGAACCGGAGATTCACGTTACTTTGGACAGCGAGGCAGGTACTTTAACCATCTCCGATAACGGTCTGGGTATGACTGCCGATGATATCGATAAATACATTAATCAGATTGCGTTCTCCGGCGCGATGGATTTTGTCAATAAATACAGAGACAAAGGGGCATCCGACGGCATCATCGGCCACTTTGGATTAGGCTTTTACTCTGCTTTCATGGTCGCGGAAAAAGTCGAGATTAACAGTCTATACTGCCGGGCCGGCAGTCAGGCTGCACACTGGACCTCACTTGAAGGGACAGAGTATATCCTCGAAAACGGAGACAGAACCTCTCACGGCAGTGATATCATCCTGACGCTCAACGAGGAAGCGAAAAAAGACTTAAACGCGGCGAAGATTCGTGAAATCCTGCATAAATATTGTGATTTTATGCCCCATCCGATTTTCTTCCATGATATCGAGGGAGAAGCCAGGGCCAAAGCCGAGCGCGAAAAGCGATATGAAGAATCCCGTGCCAAATGGCTTGAGAAAAAGGCCGAAGCAGAAGAGAAGGGCGAAGCTTTCGACGAGGCCGAACCTGTATTAAGTCAACCTGCTCCTGCCGGTCCCGTTAACGACACTCAGCCGTTGTGGACGAAGGCACCGAAGGATGTCACGGATGAAGAGTACAAGGAGTTTTACAGAAAGACTTTCAATGATTTCCGCGAACCTCTGTTCTGGGTTCATCTGAACATGGATTACCCGAGCCGCGTGCAGGGTATACTGTATTTTCCCCGGGCGGAGAATGTCTATGAGACCCTGGATGGTCGGGTAAAGATTTACAACAATCAGGTCTTTGTTGCCGACAATATTAAAGAAGTAATTCCGGATTTCCTCTTCCTGCTGAAAGGCTGCCTGGATTGTCCCGATCTGCCTTTAAATGTTTCGAGATCCTTTTTGCAAAATGATGCCTATGTGAAAAAACTTTCTGAACACATCGTACGGAAAGTTGCCGATCGCCTGACGAAAATGTTCAATAACGAGCGCGAAGAGTATGCCAAGTACTGGAATGATATTAAGCTATTCGTGAAGTACGGCAGTCTGAAAGACGAGAAGTTCTACGACCGGGTCAAGGATGCGATCCTCTTCGAAACGACAGACGGCGAAATGAAAACGGCTTCCGAACTGGGCGAGAAAATCCGTTACACGACGGACAAGAATGTACAGGTTGCTTATATTCGTCGTGCCAGATCAAAGGGCTACGAAGTCGTGATCATGGATCATGAACTGGATAACTCCTTCATGTCCATGTTTGAATACAAGAACCAGGGAACTAAATTCCTGCGCATCGACGCCGAAGTCGAAGGCGAAGAGGGAATCGAGGAGCATAAAGAAGCTTTGACCCGCTTATTCCAAAGAGCATGCAAGAACGATAAGTTGAAGCTTGAAGTACGTGCATTGGGCGAAGATGAGCAGGCCGTTATACTGTCCGAAACGGAAGAAGCCCGTCGCATGCAGGAAATGCGCAAGCAGTTCGAAATGATGCAGGCCGCTTCATCGGATATGAATCTAGATGATCTTTTCCCCATCGAAATCATGGTGGTGGCTAACACCGACAGCCCCTTGATCAGTCGTCTGGCGGCATTGGCAGAGCTTCCTAACAAGGAAGAAGAAGCTGACCTTCTGGCCATGCAGGCCTACGACCTGGCTCGTTTGGCTCATGGTTCACTGAAAGGTGACGACCTGGCCGCCTATCTGAGTAGAAGCATTAAGTTGCTTAACGAAACGAAGTAGGTTTATAAGCAGATCTAACAGAATATTTCGAGGAATGAAAGTGCTCCTCTTGAGTCCGGTCCGATATCTCCGGTATAGCTCAAGGGGAGCATTTCATATGGTTCAGATATCAATAAGCAATTGAGTTTAAAACAGATTTTCGTCGTACACCGCACGAGGGCCGCCGGTGTAGGGCGGCCGGACTCTGGCGGCTACGATTTGTGCTTCGCCGATCCTGCTAATACTTAGACGAACAGGTACGGCAACCCGCTTCAGATGCATACCGATCAAGGTTAAGCCGATATCAAGGCCGGCATCGGCCCGGACAGATGATACCAGAACGGGATCCTGCATCCGTTCATAGCAAACAGTGGCAAAGGAACCGCCGGCAGAGGCTTGAGGGATCGCATTTACGATCAGTTCCGTGTCTTTAACCGCTGACCGCTCGATAACCAGCGAACGATTCAGGTGTTCGCAGCATTGAGCGGTCAGGTAGATGCCGCGACCGGAGAGCGCTTCTATCGCTCCGGCGTATATGGCTTCGGCCATTTCCCGGCTGGAAGCCGATCCGATTGTCTGTCCGGCAACTTCGCTTGACGAACAACCGATAAGCAGAATATCAGCTGATTTCAAGCCGGCTTTTTCGATCAACTCTCCGATCGCTTCTGCCGTTTGCCGGCGAACCGTACTCGCCTTGCTTGTTATTTCCTTCTTATCTGTCATAGACTTACTCGTTCCTTCATTAATTGCCTTAACCTTAGTCTAGACATATATCGCTTGTAGTCAAATATCAGGTGTTTGAAGCGGCCGCGATAGACTCGATGCTGCTCTTGAGCGTGGCATTGAACTCATCGTCTGTCTGCGAATCCAGCAATCCGTCCAGGAGCGCTCTCGAGAAACTTGCGATGAGGCCATGGTTCTGTGCCAAAAGACGATTCGCTTCGTCACGGCTGTAACCGCCGGAGAGCGCAACGACGCGCAAGACACGCGGATGTTCGATCAGCTCGCGGTAGAAATCGTCTACAGTTGGAATCGACAGTTTCAGCATGACGTCGATATCCACAGGCAGAAGATCCAGCTCGCTTAGTAATTCTTTCTTTAAGATCGCTTCTGCTTCGGCCTTGTCGGGAATGTTGATGTCTACTTCCGGTTCCAGTATGGGCACCAGACCAGCTGCGGCAATCTTCATACCGAACTCGATTTGCTGTAATACGATTTTCCGGATACCTTCGGGATTGGCTTTCTTGATGACCGAACGCATTTTGGTTCCGAAGATATGACGCTCGTTGGCTCTCTTTAAGAGTTCGTCAAAACCTTTAATCGGCTTCATGAGACTGACGCCGTCTGCGGGATCCAGCATGCCCTGATCTACTTTCAGGAAAGGAACGATTCCTTTGACGTTCCATAAGTAGTCGGCAGTCAGGCGTCCGTCGATTTCGCGGTCCATGGTTTGCTCAAACAAGATGGCAGCCAGAATATGATCCGAATTAAAGACCGGGCTCTGAATGATACGGGCACGCATCTTATGTACCAGATCAAACATTTCCTCATCATTCGTATAGCGATCAGCGTCAACTCCGTATGCAGCCAGTGCCTTAGGTGTGGATCCGCCGCTTTGGTCCAATGCGGCGACGAAACCTTTTCCGTTACGCATTACTTCGGCTTGTGCTTGATTCATTGCTTTACCTCTTTCTACATCATGACCAGGCACTAAACGTCATGCCCGGGGCTACTGTTCGTATCAACTAGACTTTAGCACTGTTATTCATGGATAAAGGTATTAGAAGGCACGAAAAGGGTGGTTTTTCCTATGGCAAAGGACAGCTTTTCATTTAAATTGCTTTCGCTCTGCGCTTAGCCGGAGAATATGCGGTAAACTAAACACAAGGTGATTGTGCCATTCCAGTCGGATCAAACAGGGAGAAAATGACATGACAAGTGACAAATGCAGACGGCTCTATGTTCGGAAAAAGGATGCATACGCCATCGAAGCGAAGAGGTTGCGTCAGGAATTAACACATGGTTTCGGGATTGAAGGCATCAAACGGATCATGATTCTGAATCGTTACGACGTATCGGGTATGGATGACGAAGGCTGGCTGAAGTCCAGGTGGACGGTTTTTGCCGAAAAGCCTCTCGACCTGGTATACGAAGAAGACTATGATTTTTCCGAAGCTGACTTTGTCCTTGGCGTCGAAGCACTTCCCGGTCAATATGAACAGAGGGAAGATTCCGCCGAACAGGCACTTCAGATCTTAAGCGGAGGCGAGCGGCCGAAAGTTCGCGTCGCCCGTATTTATCTCTTTGAAGGAAATCTAAGCCCGAGCGCGCGGCAAGCCGTTAGCGAACGCTTAATCAATCCTGTGGAAAGCCGGCCGGCCTCTTTGAATAAAAAAGAGTCACTCGAAGATTCTTATGACAAGCCCGAGCCTGTCAGGATCCTGCATGGTTTTAGCGAGTTTACGGATGAAGAGCTGGAAGCTTTTCGCGGCGACTTCTCGCTTGCGATGAGCATGGACGATTTAAGACTGGCCCGGGAATATTTTTCATCTCTAAAGAGGGCACCGAGTATCACCGAAATCCGTGTACTGGACACTTATTGGTCAGATCACTGCCGTCATACAACTTTTAACACCATATTGGATTCGATCGAGATAGCCAAACATAATGACGACGAAATGTCATCGAGATTTAATCAGCATTTAGCAAGTAGTCTCGAGCGTTATCACCGCTTACGCGAAACGGTGCATGGCGATCGGATCGACAAAAAACCACGAACACTGATGGATCTGGCGACGATCGGGATGAAGGAACTCAAACGTCGCGGATTACTGCAGGATTTGGACGAATCGGGCGAAATCAATGCCTGCTCCATAAAAGTCATGGTGCCGACCGGCGAGGGCGAGGAAGAGTACCTGATTATGTTTAAGAATGAAACACATAATCATCCGACCGAAATCGAACCTTTCGGCGGTGCAGCCACTTGTCTTGGAGGTGCAATCAGAGATCCTTTGTCCGGTCGCAGTTATGTCTATCAGGCTATGCGAGTTACCGGCAGCGGGGATCCGACCGTTCCGGTCAGTCAGACCATCAAAGGAAAATTACCGCAACGCACCATCACCACGACCGCAGCGGCAGGATACAGTTCATATGGAAACCAAATCGGACTGGCTACGGGTCATGTTGCCGAGATCTATCATCCCGGTTATATCGCCAAACGCATGGAAGTCGGAGCCGTTATAGCGGCTGCTCCCGCGGCACAAGTAATTCGTCAGGTCCCGGAACCCGGAGACCTGGTAATATTGCTTGGCGGACGAACCGGTCGCGACGGCGTCGGAGGCGCCACGGGATCGTCGAAGAAACATGATGAAAGCTCGCTTCGTTTATCCGGCTCCGAAGTACAGAAGGGAAACCCCTTAATCGAGCGAAACCTGCAACGATTCTTCCGTAACCCTGATGCGGCCCGCATGATCCGTCGTTGTAACGATTTCGGGGCAGGCGGGGTAGCAGTTGCTATCGGTGAGCTGGCAGATGGTGTACGCATCAATCTGGATACGGTACCGAAAAAGTACGAAGGGCTGGACGGCAGCGAATTGGCTATTTCAGAATCTCAGGAACGTATGGCCTGCGTGGTTCGAGCCAAACACGCCGATGCATTCATCGACATGGCCGCCCGGGAGAATCTGGAAGCCACCGTTGTCGCAGAAATTACCGAAGAAGCTAAGATGATTATGCTCTGGCGAGGCGATGTGATAGTCGATCTCGATCGTTCTTTCCTGGACACGAACGGCGCCGTGCAGAGATCAAAAGCGATTATACCGGCCGTCGATATCAAACGTTTGTCTCGTGTCGATAACTATGAGGATCAAAGTTTTAAAGGGGTTTTAAGTAATCGCTTGAGGGAGCTTCGCTTTGCGTCGCAAAAGGGTCTGATCGAGCGATTTGATTCCACGGTCGGGGCGAATACGGTTTTATTCCCGCTTGGCGGCAGGCGCCAAATGACCGTTGAAGAAGGAATGGCTGCCCGAATCCCGATGAGAGAAGGAGAAACGGATTTGTGCACCTTGATGTCATTTGCCTTTGACCCCTTCATATCTTCGGAAAGTCCATATCACGGCGCTTACTATGCCGTATTGGAATCGATATCAAAACTTGTTGCCATGGGTGCTTCTCCCGGAAAAATCAGGCTGACTTTTCAGGAATATTTCCCGACTGCTTCGACTGCGGAAAAGTGGGGACTTCCTCTGGCTGCTTTACTCGGAGCACTTGATGCTCAATTGGACTTCTCCGTTCCGTCGATCGGAGGAAAAGACAGTATGTCAGGAACATTCGAAGACCTGGATGTACCTCCTACATTGATTTCCTTTGCCGTTGGAACAAGACCGATCGGACAGATTCGTTCGGCTACACTTAAAACAGCCGGCAGCGAACTTCGTCTTATACCCGTGCCGAAGAATGATTTGGGTTTACCTCTGGTCGATCAGTGGCATCGATCGCTGCATACCGTACATCGATTGCATAAGAGCGGTCAGATCGGTGCGACAGCCACAGCCAAGGCTCACGGAGCGGCAGCCGCTGTTGTCCAGATGTGTTTAGGCGAAGAACTGGGCTTTAGTTTCTCTGATAACCTGGATTTGGATTTCCTCATGGCTCCCGGACACGGCAGTTTGATTGTGGAAATATTAGCAGGTCCGAAAGAAGATCAGACGAGAGAAGAGCTGGATCGAATCGGCGCGATCCTCCTGGGTCGCAGTTGTTCGTCACCTCTGATCAGCTGGCGTCGGGAGAAAATCGAATTAGCCGTCCTGGAAGCTGCCTGGAGCGAAACTTTATCTGAGATTTTCCCGACGAAGTCCGATGTGAAAAATGAAGCTTTGACTCCGCCCGATTTATCTTATAAAACGCGTTCCGGATTGAAAAGCCGGATCAAGACAAACAAACCACTCGTGATTATGCCGGTATTTCCCGGGACCAACTGCGATTATGACAGCGAGCGTGCATGGCTGAAAGCAGGCGCGGAAGTGAAAAGCGTTTTGATTCGCAATTTAACGGCTGATATGCTTCATGAATCGTTAGACGAACTGGTTCATGCGATCGACGAAAGTCATATTCTGATGCTGCCGGGCGGGTTCTCGGCTGGAGACGAGCCTGAAGGCTCGGCCAAGTTTATCTCGACCGTATTCAGGAATCCGGCTGTTAAAGCTGCAGTCGAGCGGCTGCTTGACGAACGCGACGGACTGATTCTGGGTATCTGTAACGGATTCCAGGCTCTGATCAAACTGGGTCTTTTACCTTACGGGAAAATAACGGATCTGACGGAAGACTCGCCAACCTTGACGTACAATAATTTGGCCAGACATCAATCGCTTTACGTCGAGACGAAGATTGCTTCGGTCATGTCGCCTTGGCTGGCCTCTTGCGAACCCGGTCAAATTCATCGATTGCCGGTTTCGCACGGCGAAGGCAGACTGCTAGCCTCGGAGCAGGTATTAAACGAGTTGGCGAATTCGGGTCAGATTGTCGCACAATATGTCGACCCCAATGGCAAGCCGACTCTTGAGGAACCGTATAATCCAAACGGTTCCGCATGGGCTGTCGAAGCTTTATGCTCGGCCGACGGACGTGTTTTAGGTAAAATGGCTCATTCCGAACGAATAGGCCCTGGTCTGGTTAAAAATATCGGCGGCGACTCGGACCAAAAGCTCTTTGAAGCTGCTGTCCGCTATTTTTCTTAGTATGTTATGACCTGAATTTCGTTCTAACGAAATCATGAGAGGATGATAATTGTGAGACAAAAGCTCGATTTACCCGGTAAATTCGAACTCGTCACGGAAATGAAACCGACAGGCGATCAACCCGAAGCGATAGACCGCCTGGTTCGGGGTATCGAAGAGGGCCTGGATTGTCAGACTCTGCTGGGTGTTACTGGTTCAGGAAAGACCTTTACGATGGCAAATGTGATATCACGTGTCCAGAAACCAACACTTGTCATCGCACCGAATAAAACCCTGGCCGGTCAGCTCTGCGAGGAGTTCCGTTCCTTCTTTCCGAACAACCGGGTTGAATATTTCGTATCTTACTACGATTACTACCAGCCTGAAGCTTATATTCCGTCAACCGATACATTTATCGAGAAAGATTCGGCAATTAACGACGAGATCGACCGGCTTCGTCATGCGGCGACCAGTTCGCTTCTCGAGCGCAGGGACGTTATCGTCGTGGCATCCGTATCCTGTATTTACGGATTGGGAGATCCCGAAGATTACGAACACCTGATGGTTCATCTGCGCCCGGGGCAGATGAAAGACAGAGACGATGTGATTAATGATTTGGTACGTATTCAATACACCCGCAACGATTTCGAGATCAAACGCGGCAGTTTCAGAGTACGTGGCGACACCATCGATATTTGGCCGGCGAACTCCGAGAATGTTCTGGTTCGCGTTTCTTTATTTGGAGACGAGATCGAAAAAATACTGGAGCTCGACCGCCTCAGCGGCAAACCTCTGGCTTCCAGAAATTACATTTCCATATTCCCGGCAAGTCACTACACGACGACGGATACGAAACTCGAAGCCGCGATTAGCCGGATCGAAGAAGAGCTCGAAGAACGTTTGGAAGAATTTCGCCTCGAAGGCAAGATCATTGAAGCCTATCGTTTGGAACAGCGCACCAGATATGATCTGGAAATGCTGCGGGAGACCGGTTTTACCAAGGGTATCGAGAACTATTCGAGGCATCTGGCCGGACGTGCGGCCGGGGAAGCGCCTTTTACTCTGATTGATTTCTTTCCCGATGATTATTTGATGATGATAGACGAATCGCATATCACCATTCCCCAGATCGGAGCCATGTATGCGGGAGACCGTTCGCGTAAGACCTCTTTGATTGATTTTGGATTCCGCCTGCCGTCGGCTTATGATAACCGGCCGCTCAACTTCTCCGAATTCGAAGAAAGAATGCGCCAGACGGTTTTCGTCAGTGCGACTCCGTCAACTTACGAGGCCGAACATACCAAACAGATCGTGGAGCAGATCATCAGACCCACGGGACTGGTGGATCCGCAGATCGCTGTTCATCCGGTCGATGGTCAAATCGAAGATATCCTAAGCGAAGCCCGGGCGGCGATAGCCAAGAACGAACGAGTCTTAATTTTGACCTTGACGAAGAAGATGTCCGAGGACCTGACAGATTTCCTTGCTGCCGAAGGCTTGAAAGTACAGTATTTGCACTCGTCGATCGAAACGGCGGAGCGCTTGAAGATTCTGCGCGAACTTCGCCATGGTAAATTCGATATTTTAGTTGGTATTAACTTGCTTCGAGAAGGTCTGGACCTGCCCGAAGTTTCGTTGATTTGTATATTAGACGCGGATAAGCAGGGTTTCCTTCGTTCGACCCGATCCTTGATTCAGATCATCGGGCGTGCTGCCAGAAACGTCAACGGAAAAGTCATCATGTATGCAGACTCGGTAACTGAAGCCATGATGACTTCAATCGCCGAAACCAATCGTCGCCGCGCCATCCAAATAGCCTATAACGAGCAGTATAATATTACGCCGGTTACCGTAAGAAAAGATATTCGCGACACACTGGACACCTTCGAAGAAATTGTCGAGGAAGAAGGTATCGAGCCATCGGCAACCGGGGATAAAGAAGAATCGGCCGAAAGCAGAATCAGGAAAATGTCTCTCCCCGAGATTGAAAAACTGATCAAGCGCCTGGAGAAGGAGATGAGGGAAGCAGCCAGGCAGCTGGACTTCGAAGAAGCCGCCCGTTTGCGAGATCTGGTCATCTTTGCCAAGGGCAGACAACGTATTTGAGTATGCTATAATTTTTTCTGAAATTTTTAGAAGAGCATGAGGAGGAATACCATGTCCAGAAGCAGTGAATTGTTCCAGCTTTGGTCGTCGGATCCATATTTCGATAAAGAAACACAAACAGAATTACTTCAAATAAAAGATGATGCGGCAGAGATCGAGGAACGATTCTACCGCAACCTTGAGTTCGGTACAGGGGGCTTGAGAGGCATTTTAGGCGCCGGGACGAATCGTATGAATAAATATACGATAGCCCACGCGGCCGAAGGCTTCGCCCGTTTGATCGAGCATCAAGGTGAGATCGCCAGAGAAAAAGGTATTGTTATCGCTTACGACTGCCGTCATTTTTCGACCGAGTTCGCCGAGATCGCTGCGTTGGTCTTTGCCACGCACGGGATCAAGGTGTACTTGTACGACGAGCTCAGACCGACTCCCATGCTCTCCTTCGGCGTACGTTATTTCGGTGCCTCCGGCGGTGTCATGATCACGGCATCCCATAACCCCAGCCAGTACAACGGCTTTAAGGCCTATGGCAGCGACGGAGGGCAGATGCCCCCGGAAGAAGCGGGTATTGTTCTGGCCGAGATGAACAAGATCACGGACTTGCGAACGGTTCATTGGATCAGCCGCGAAGAAGCAGATGAGAAAGGCTTGATTCATGTGGTCGGATCCGAGATCGACGATGCATATACGAGCATGCTCAAGAAACTGGCGATCAATTTGGAGCAGGTGGAAGATCAAGCAGATATGAAGATCGTCTACACGCCTTTACACGGGACGGGTAACAAACCGGTACGCCGCATTCTTCGCGAGATTGGATTCGAAAACGTTTTGGTTGTGCCCGAGCAGGAATTACCGGACGGTTCATTTTCAACGGTAAAATCACCGAATCCCGAAGAACGCTCTGCCCTGCAAATGGCCATTGATCTGGCAGACAGGGAAGAAGCGGATCTTGTTATTGCGACGGATCCGGACGCCGATCGCACCGGTCTGGCCGTCCGTTTGAAAGACGGCAGCTACCAGGTTCTCAGCGGCAATCAGATCGGCTTGTTGTTGATGGAGTATATTTTGTCTGCCAAGGTAAATCGAGGCATACTGGCGGAGGGTTCCTTTGCCGTGACGACGATTGTTTCGACCAGGCTCTGCCGGCGCATCGCAGAGGCATACGGAATTCGCCTCTTTGAAACTCTGACCGGCTTTAAGTTTATCGGTGAAAAAATCAAGGATTATGACGAGAACGGCGATCTGACATTCCAGTTCGGATTTGAAGAGAGTTTCGGTTACCTGGCCGGGACCGATGTTCGCGATAAAGACGCGGTTGTAGCCGCCATGCTGCTAGGTGAAATGGCCGCCACGGCTCGCAGCGAAGGTAAAACAATAGCCGACTACCTGCAGGCGTTGTATGACAAGTACGGTTATGCCGTTGAGCATACCGTCTCCATTTCGCGCAGCGGTAAAGAAGGTGCGGATCAAATTACAAATGCAATGGCCTGGCTTCGTGACAATAAGAGCCGGGGACTGGCCGGTTTGCCGGTGAAGAAGGTTTGCGATTATCAGACTGGGGAATGGCTGGATACGACAAACGGGACAGAAGGTAAGCTGGATCTTGTGACATCCAATGTTATTTTATACGAGTTGGAAGGTTTGGATTGGGTCTGTGTCAGACCATCCGGCACCGAACCGAAAATCAAGATTTACTTCGGTGTCTACGATTTACCTGCCGGGGAAGCAGAAGCGCTGATGAAAGAACGTAGCTCCCGCGTCGTAAAGGAGATCGAAGAACATCTGATTTGATAGAAACAGGAGTGAGAAGTGAAGTTCGTCCATCTGCATTTACATACAGAATTCAGTCTGCTGGACGGTGCCAACCGGATCAGAACACTGCCAAAACGAATCGCCGAGCTCGGCATGGATGCCTGTGCCGTGACGGATCATGGATCCATGTACGGAGCAGTGGACTTTTATGAAGCCTGCCGCGCCGAAGGCATCAAGCCTATCATCGGTGCGGAAGTCTATCTGGCTCCGACAAGCCGCTTCTCTAAAGAAAAAGCGGAGGATAAACGTGCTTATCACCTGATTTTGCTTGCCAGAAACAACGAGGGTTTGAAAAATCTCAATCGCCTGGTGTCTTTGGCTCATGTGGAAGGCTTTTATTACCGCCCTCGAGTCGACCACGAAAGTCTGAAACGCTACAGCGAAGGATTGATTTGTCTTTCGGCATGTTTAAGCGGTGAAGTGCCGCGTCTGATTCTTAACAATGATTATGAAGGAGCCATAGCGGCTGCTCTTCGTTATCGGGAAACATTCGGAGAAGATAACTTCTACCTGGAACTCCAGTCAAACGGGATCAGCGAGCAGTTTATTGTCAATCAGGAGCTGATTCGCATCTCCCGCGAAACCGGTATCCCGCTTGTTGCCACAAACGATTGCCACTATACCTATAAAGAAGATGCGAAAGCACATGAAATTCTGCTATGTATGCAAACGGGTAAACGGCTGTCCGACCCGGATCGCATGCGCATGGGATCGGACGCTTTCTATGTAAAATCTCCCGAAGAGATGATTGAAGCGTTTAAAGATGTACCCGAAGCAATCGAAAACACGGTCAGGATTGCAGAACGCTGCGCAGCCGAATTTGATTTCAAAACACTTCATCTGCCCGAATACGAGGTACCGGAAGGCGAGACCGCAAAAAGCTATCTGTCCCGTATTGCCTTGACAGGCTTGCATAAGCGACTAAAAATTCATCAGGCTTATCCTGTTGAAGAATACGAAAAGCGTTTGACTTACGAACTCGATATCATCGACTCGATGGGTTATAACGACTATTATCTGGTGGTCTGGGATTTTATAGATTATGCCAAGAAACGCGGTATTATGGTCGGTCCGGGACGAGGTTCGGGTGCGGCATCTCTGGTTGCTTATGCCTTGGGTATCACGAACCTCGATCCTCTGGAGTATGCACTCTTATTCGAACGTTTCCTGAATCCCGAACGCGTCAGCATGCCTGACTTTGATATCGATTTTTGTTATGAAAGACGCGGCGAGGTCATTGATTATGTTTATCGTAAATATGGTAATGATCATGTCGCTCAGGTTATTACTTTCGGAACACTGGCTGCCAAACAAGCGGTCAGAGACGTGGCCCGGGCTCTGGATCTCTCTTATGCGGATACAGACAGAATCGCGAAGCTGATTCCTTTTTCCCTGGGTATGACGCTTGATAAAGCACTCGATCAATCTGCCGACCTGAAGCAAGCATATAATAGCGAGCCGCTTGTACATGAAGTGATTGAGTATGCGCGTAAATTCGAAGGCATGCCCCGACATGCATCGACACACGCGGCCGGTGTCGTCATATCAAAAGAAGCCCTGACGGATATAGCGCCGCTGGCTCGAAACGACGATAATATCGTCGTCCAATATGCCAAAAATAACATTGAGAAAATCGGCTTGTTAAAATTCGATTTTCTGGGTCTGAGAACCTTAACTGTTATGCGGGATACCCGCGATATGGTACTGGAGGATACCGGTGTTCATATTGATTTCGACGAGATGAAAATGGATGATCCTGCAGTTTTCCAGATGATCTCTCGCGGGGATACGGAAGGTGTATTCCAGCTTGAATCCGGAGGCATGACGGCTTTTATGAAAGAGCTGAAACCTGATTCGCTGGAAGATATCATCGCGGGCGTAGCGCTTTATCGCCCCGGCCCGATGGAGCAGATCCCGCGCTATGTGGCAGCTCGTCACGATGCCGCCAAGATTCATTATGACCATCCTTTGCTCGAACCGATTCTGGACGTTACCTACGGCTGTATTGTTTATCAGGAGCAGGTGATGCAGATCGTTCGCGATCTGGCCGGCTTCACGATGGGACAATCCGATAATGTTCGTCGAGCCATGTCCAAAAAGAAACCCGATGAGCTGGCCAGATATAAAGATCTCTTTATCAACGGCGGATTTTCGGATTCCGGTCAGCCGGTAGATGGTGCCGTCAAACGGGGAGTACCTCTCCGGACAGCAGAGAAAATCTGGGATGAAGTTATGGCTTTTGCCGGTTATGCGTTCAATAAGGCGCATGCGGCCTGCTATGCGGTTGTTGCATACTATACAGGCTGGCTGAAGCAGTATTACCCGGTTGCCTTCATGGCCGCTATGCTCAACTCCTTTCTGGGTCAGTTGGGCCAGGCTGCTCATTACGTGCGTGTCTGCCGGGAGATGAAGATCGGCATTTTACCGCCCGACATTAATCGCAGTCAGGTTCGCTTCACGACCGAGAACGGGAAGATTCGTTTTGCATTGGGAGCGGTAAAGAACGTCGGAACGGCCGTACTGGACCTCTTAATAGAAGATAGAAATCAAAACGGCGAGTTTAAAACTTTTGGCGAATTTCTTCGCAGAGCCAATGCCCTGGGCATGAACCGGAAAATGATCGAAAGCTTGATCAAGTCATCGGCTCTGGACTGCTTCGGCATACCGCGAAATAAGTTAATTGCGGCTACCGATCCGTATCTGGCTATTCTCGCCAGTCGTAAAGACGTCATGGAAGGTCAGCTCTCGCTCTTCGATTTCGGAGTCCCGGAAGAAGGTCCCGTCGAGCCGACCTATCCCGATTTACCAGAGCTGGGGATGGATCAGATACTTACTATGGAACAGGAAATGCTGGGGCTCTATATTTCCGGTCATCCTCTCGACAGCTACCGTGAATCCATCACAGGGTCCACTGACATGTCGAGCAGCGATCTGGGCGGCAAAGCGGTGGAAGGCGATCTTCTGCAAGACGAACTGGATCACGCGGTGAGCAAGCTCGAGATGAACGGTCGCCAGGCCGTGATGGGCGGGCTGGTTGTCAGACGCCGTAACCTCACGACGAAAAAGGGCGAAATGATGTGTTTTATCGAACTGGAAGATCTGGAAGGCCGCTTTGAAACAATCGTCTTTCCGAAAACCCTCAGTCTCTATCGTGATATGATTCGCGAAGGCGAGGTTCTTCTGGTTTTCGGCCGGATCAGTGCGCGCGAAGACGAAGAGGCCAAACTACTGGCTGATAAAATCGCTTATCTCGCCGATGACGAACTTTATCGAAAAGAAGGTTACCTCCATCCGTTCAAAGATACGTCAAGCAAACAAAGTTATGCGCGTCCGGCGTCATTCGACCGTCAAGACTCGTACGAGAGGCGGGAGAACAATCGCCTTTCTGCTACTCAGGACAACAGCGAAGAAGCCGATAACCATGATTTCCCCGCCGGCGATGTTGACTCCGAAGTGGTAAAAGCCATCGATGCCGAGGCCGAAGCCATGAGTGCGGGACTTGTATTGGAGATACGCTGTCCTTTTTCGGAAGGCGACAGAAAATGGCAAGCCATGCTGGCCGCTTTGAATTATTTCTCGGGAAAAGTACCGGTTCGAATTTTCCCTCACGGCGAAAAAAGCGTTCCCTGGGAAGGGTCGGGCGGTATCGGTATCGTGCCGAATCATACTCTTTTGGCTTATCTGGCCGAAATGTGCGGTACGGATGCGATTACTTTTGCTGTTTAATGGATATAACTCTGGTAATTAAGATGATTTACGATAGAATAATAAAGCATGCCTAAAAGACGATTATGTGTATATGAACGGTTGAAGGAAGGATTAACGATATGACAGATGCCAAGTTGACAGGCGAAATTGCACAAGAAGCAGAAAGCAATCCGGACATTCGAGCCAAGGCTCTGCAGAATATCAAAACCATCGCGGTTCTGACCTCGGGCGGAGATGCCCCCGGCATGAACGCGGCCATCCGGGCGGTTACCCGGGCCGGCCTGAATAAGGGCTATCGCATGCTGGGTGTAAGACGCGGTTATCATGGCTTATGGCGCGGCGATATTATCGAACTCGATGCACGCTCGGTTTCGGAAAAGCTTCAGCGCGGAGGCACCTTCCTGATGACAGCCCGTTCGGCTACATTCAATACCGTCGAAGGTGTCAAACAAGCCTATGACATGTGTAAGGTCTTTAACATCGATGCTCTGGTTGTCATCGGCGGCGACGGATCTTTCCGCGGAGCTCTGGACCTGGCACGTTTGGGTCTGCCCGTGATCGGTATCCCGGGTACGATCGATAACGATATTGCCAGCTCGGAATACACTATCGGATATGATACAGCCATGAATACGGCTATGGAAGCCATCGACAAACTGCGCGATACCGCAAGCAGCCACGAGCGTTGCAGCGTGATCGAAGTAATGGGCAGACGCGCGGGTTATATCGCTTTAAATGTAGGTGTTTCGACCGGTGCGGAAGTTATTTTGATTCCGGAAATCGAGCACGATTTCAACCGTGATGTCGTCAAACGTCTTCTTGAGTGCCGTAATTCGGGCAAACACCATTACATTGTCGTGGTTGCCGAAGGTGCCGGATCCGCTATCGATATCGCCGAAAGAATAGAGAAGATGACAGGTATCGAATCGCGTCCGACTATTCTGGGTCACTTGCAACGAGGCGGCAGTCCGACTCTGCGTGACCGACAGATGGCCAGTCAGATGGGCGTTGAGGCCATCAGCTGTCTGGACGAAGGTCGTATGAATCGAGTCATTGTCTACCGCGAAGGTAAAATAATGGATATCGATATGGAAGAAGCTCTGACCATGACCAAGACCATCAGCGTTGACGAGTATATGGATTCGAAACTCATTGCACTATAAAACTGCTAGCATGGGAAGATAGAAGAAGGCAAAGATGAAATTAAGAGATATCGAGTGGAAAAAGCAAATAACCATACCTAACGGTCTTTCACTTGTCCGTTTGGCCATGATTCCGATTATGGCTTACTACATCTTGAATATGGAAGACAAAAGGCTGACCGGTTTTGTGCTTTTTCTCTTGATCTGGATGACCGATGCTTTGGACGGCTTTATTGCCCGCACCTTCGATCAGATATCCGATTTAGGAAAAGTACTTGATCCGCTGGTTGATAAAGTCTTTCAGATCACGACCGGAATTTGCCTTTTTGTTGTCGACCGTTTGCCGCTTTGGGTACCCTTGATCATGATCACCAAGGAGTTGCTATTGGTGCTTGGAGGGGCCATCATGTTCAGGAAACGTGATGTTGTGGTCGGCGCGCAGTGGTTTGGTAAGCTGACGACCATTTTACTGGTAATTGCTTTTTCCGTGGCGATGCTGATCGCCGAAGATTATGTATACCTGATACCGTTTATTTTTATCGTACCGGTATCTTTTTCAATCCTGAGTCTGCTTAGCTATATCAGATACTATCTGAATGCCGAAAACAAGGTTGAGAAGCAGACTGCAGATCCGCGCCACCCATGAGGTAAACTATGGAACTACATTTAGAAACTCTGGAGTACCCGAAAATAGTCCGGCAATTAACCGGGCTATCTTTTTCAGCTCCGGGAAGGGAACGATGCGAAGCCATCCGACCCACCAATAATTTAGAAGAGGCACAAGCCCGGTTGAAGGAAACCAGCGATGCCGTAGCCATTTTACTAAGTAAAGGAACACCTCCGCTGCATGGCATATCGGATATCCGGCCGACCGTTATCCGTGCGGCCCGCGGCTCCGATCTCGGTATGGGCGAGCTGATGCGAATCGCGTCCGTGCTGAGGGCGGCGGGACGACTCGAGCGCATGGTGCCGGAAGACGGGCCTGAAGGTAATGTCGTTTACGACATGATGGCAGGACTTCGCCGTTACGATCGCCTCGAGCGAGACATCGACAATGCCATCATATCTGAAGAAGAAATGGCCGATGCCGCATCTCCCAAACTGGCCGACATCAGACGCCGCATTAAGAATCAGCAGGCATCCATCAAGGATACGCTCGATAGAATCATACGCGGCCAGAGCAAGTATCTTCAGGAACTCCTGATCACCCAGCGAAACGGCCGCTATGTGGTCCCCGTTAAAGCCGAACATAAAGGGCAGGTCCCCGGTATCGTTCACGATGCATCCGGATCCGGTCAAACGCTATTTGTCGAGCCGATGGCCGTCGTGGCAGCCAATAATAAAATCAGAGAACTGATGTCAGAAGAAGCAGACGAAATCGAAGCGATTCTGCACGATTTTTCCTTACGTGTTGCCGAAGAGGTAACCGGCATTCTTGCCAACAGCGAGGCTTTGGCACAAATCGACTTTGCCGTGGCGAAAGGCAGGCTTGCTCTTCAAATGAAGGCTATGCCTCCGAAACTAAATGACAAAGGACATATTCATTTAAGAGCCGCCCGACACCCCTTGATTCCGGCGGCTGATGTCGTACCGATCGATTTATGGATGGGTCGTGAATTCAAAACGCTTCTGGTTACCGGTCCGAATACGGGTGGTAAAACTGTAGCGCTTAAAACTTGCGGTCTTCTGACGTTAATGGGAATGTCGGGACTTGAAATTCCGGCTAAGGAAAATTCCGAAATCGCCGTATTCGATAATGTTCTGGCCGATATCGGCGACGAACAGAGTATCGAACAGAGCCTGTCCACCTTCTCGGGACACATGACCAATCTGGTCCGTATCTGCCGAATCGTAGGTCCGGGCAGTCTGGTTCTTACAGACGAGCTTGGCTCCGGAACGGATCCGTCGGAAGGTGCCGCATTGGCGATGGCAATTTTGGATTATTTTCGTCGTTCGGGTGCCATCACGATGGCGACCACACATTATAAAGAGTTAAAAGCTTACGCGCTTGAAACCGAAGGAGTAGAAAACGCTTCGGTGGAATTCGATACAGAAACCTTAAGACCGACTTATCGTTTGATGATCGGAATTCCAGGTGTTTCGAATGCTTTCATCATATCTCAAAAACTGGGTTTGGATGAAGGTATAATCAATCGTGCCCGGGCGTTACTTACGGATGAAGGCCGGCACTTCGAAGACTTGCTCCGCGATCTGGACAAAAGAGGACGCGATGCCGCCCGGCTGCGGGATGAAGCAGTTCGCGAACGCAACCAGATCCGGCGAGAGCGCGATAAAGTGGAGAAGGAGATGCAGGCTCTGGAGGACAAAAAGGCCGATATTCTTGCCAAAGCTCGTCAAGAATCCCGTATCAAACTTCAGGAGCAAGTCGAAATTGTCGATTCGCTGGTCGCGGACATTCAAAAAGCCTTTGAAGCCGGTGATATTGCTCACGCCATGAAAAGCGGTCAGAACCTGCGCACCGAACTGCGCAGCCGCTTAAATCAGATCGAAAACGAGATCGGTCGCGAGACCCTTAGCAGAAAAGTTGCGAAAGCAGGAGAAAGACCGGCTGTGATCGAAGTCGGACAAACTTATTTCTCGCCGATTCTGAATCAATCCGGCCGTGTGCTTGGCGAAGCAGATAACAAAGGCATGCTGATGCTGCAGGTGGGAGCGATGCAAATTAAAGTTCCCGCGAATACGCTGGTTGTAGCGGAAGAAGTAACAACACCCGATACAAGCACGAAGGACCGTGCCGCCGCGCGTTTGCGTTCCGGAGCGAAGAAATCGGTTTCCAAGGCTGCGACTTTCCGACCGGAAATCAAGCTGCTCGGACAGACCAGTGACGAGGCTCTTGTCAACCTGGATCACTTTATCGACGATGCTGTATTGACCGGCGCCAAGTCGCTTCGCGTTGTCCACGGAAAAGGCTCCGGCGTGTTGCGCCAGGCCGTACACAGAGCTTTGAAACAGGATCGACGTGTGAGTTCGTACCGGCTGGCCGCTTATGGCGAAGGCGATTCCGGCGTGACAATCGTGGAATTGAAGTAAACGCTATTTTAAGATAAGATTAGACAAGTTAGAGATGTATGCATGTACGGAGGATATAAACATGGTTATTCAAGTGTTCGAGAATGAACAGCAGGTGGCTAAAGCAGGTGCAGCGATCGTAGCGGCACAATTACTGGCCGAGCCGCAATCGGTTTTGGGACTGGCAACCGGCAGCACACCGCTGGGCATCTATGAGGAACTTGTGAAGCTTTATGATGACGGCGTAATTTCCTTCGCCGAAGTTACGACTTTCAATCTGGATGAATACCTGGGTCTGGATCGTCACCACGAGCAGAGCTACTTCCGTTATATGGTAGACAACCTCTTCGGGAAGATTAACATCCTGCCCGATGCGATCAATATCCCCGACGGAACGGCAGCCGATCCCCAAGCCGAATGCGAGCGCTACGAAGAAGCTATCGCCGAGGCCAATTACATCGATCTGCAGATCCTGGGTCTGGGTCGTAACGGTCATATCGGCTTTAACGAGCCTGACACTTTCTTCCAGAAGGCGACTCACGTCGTAGATCTGACCGAAGATACGATTACCGCCAATGCCCGTTTCTTCGAGAATGATGAAGAAGTACCCCGCCAGGCCATCAGCATGGGTATCGGTACGATTATGGAAGCATCCCGTATTCTCCTGATTGCCACCGGCGCATCGAAAGCCGAAGCCGTCAAAGCCATGGTAGAAGGTCATATTGATCCTGTCTGTCAGGCATCGATTCTGCAGATTCATCCGGATGTAACCATCCTGCTGGATCAGGATGCGGCGTCTCTCTTGAGTTAACGACACTTTACGTTACACGTAACAAGTGATTGATAGGCGAGGTGCTCACCTTGCCTATTATGTTTTAATCCAGATAAATTAGAATGATCGAGGTAAAAATCATGGCAAAGATCGACCAAGTGAGCAAAGCCTTCGAACCAAACGAGGCCGAATCGCGTATTTACGAAAACTGGTTGGCACATAAATATTTCGCCGCAAACGTCAACATGCAAAAAAAGCCTTATACCATCATGATGCCTCCTCCCAATATTACAGGCCAGTTGCATATGGGTCATGCGCTGGACAACACTCTCCAGGATACACTGACACGCTGGCGCCGCATGCAAGGTTACGAGGCCTTGTGGCTGCCGGGTATTGATCACGCGTCGATTGCCACCGAAGCGAAAATCGTCGATGCCATGGCTCGGGAAGGAATCAGTAAAGAAGATCTGGGTCGCGATCGCTTTCTCGAGAAAGCCTGGGAATGGAAGGACAAGTACGGCAAACGCATCATGGAACAACTCCAGCGTATGGGGTCTTCTTGTGACTGGGATCGTACCCGTTTTACGATGGACGAAGGTTTATCCAAGGCGGTCACTACCGTGTTTGTCAACTTGTATAATAAAGGTTTGATTTATCGCGGCGAACGCCTGATCAACTGGTGCCCTCACTGCAAGACTTCGATTTCGGATATCGAAGTCATTTACGAAGAGCGTCAGAGCTCGCTATGGCATATTCGTTATCCTCTGACTGACGGCACGTCTCATCTGGTCGTCGCCACGACGCGCCCTGAAACAATGCTCGGCGATACGGCCGTGGCCGTGCATCCCGATGACGAGCGTTACACGAAACTGGTCGGCAAAACTGTTATTTTACCGCTACGCAATATCGAAATACCGATCGTTGCCGACGATTATGTAGAATCAGACTTTGGTACCGGTGTCGTGAAAATCACGCCGGCTCATGATCCCAACGACTTCGAGCTCGGCAAACGTCATGATCTGCCCGTGGTCGACATGATGACCGACGATGCGCATATCGCCGGGGGATTCGGTGTTTATTCCGGCATGACAAGAGAAGAGGCCAGAAAAGCGATTGTCAAAGATCTCGAAGAGGCCGGTTTGATCGAGAAAATCGAAGCTTACAAGCACAGTGTCGGTACCTGTCAGCGATGCAAAACCATCGTCGAGCCCAAACTGTCTACTCAATGGTTTGTCAGTATGAGCGAGCTTGCCGAACCGGCAGTTAAGTGTGTCGAAGACAGTCAAGTCCGCTTTATACCCGATCGCTTCGAAAAGATTTACTTTAACTGGATGAATAACGTGCGTGACTGGAATATATCCAGACAGCTCTGGTGGGGACACAGAATTCCGGCTTATTATTGCGATGATTGCGGTGAAGTCATCGTGGCCAAGGAAGAACCAGATAGCTGTTCGAATTGCGGATGTAAATCGCTGCATCAGGACGAAGATACGCTCGATACCTGGTTCAGTTCTGCCTTATGGCCGTTTTCAACCTTGGGTTGGCCGGAAGAAACAGCCGATTTTGATTATTTCTATCCGACCGATGTCCTTGTCACCGGCTACGACATTATCTTCTTCTGGGTCGCCCGAATGATATTCTCGGCCATCGAACATACAGGAGAAGTACCTTTCCATACCGTATTTATGCATGGTATCGTACGCGACGCCGAAGGTCGCAAGATGTCCAAGAGTCTGGATAACGGTGTCGATCCTCTGGAAGTCATCGAGAAAGCCGGAGCAGATGCGCTGCGATATTCACTGATCATGGGCACCGGCCCCGGTAGCGATCAGCGCTTCTCGGACCAGGTCGTGGACAGCGGCCGTTCTTTCGTAAACAAGATCTGGAACGCATTCCGCTTCGTTTTGATGAACCTGCCGGACGATATTGATTTCCAGGATGTCGACGAAAAGAATTTCCAGCCTGAAGACCGCTGGATTCTGGCGCGTCTGAATCAAGTGACTAAAGAGCTGACGCAGAATCTGGAAAAGTTCGAGCTTGGCGTAGCAATGAGTAAGATCTACGAGTTTATCTGGGAAGAGTATTGTGACTGGTACATCGAAATGGTTAAACCCAGACTCTACGGCGAAAATACCGAAAGCGGTCTGGAAGCCCGTTATGTTCTGGTCTCGGTGATGAGACGGGCGATGCAGCTTTTGCATCCTTTCATGCCCTTTGTCACGGAAGAGATCTATATGAACCTTCCTGCGACGAAAGCCGCACCTGCTGCCGCATCGATCATGATTTCCCAATGGCCGGACAGAAGACCCGAGTGGAAAAACGAAGCGGTTGTTCGACAGATGGAACTGGTCATGGACGCAACCCGTCAGATCCGCAACATCCGTGTACAGATGAATGTAGCTCCTTCAAGAAAAGTCGGTTTAATCGTAGTTACCGGAGACGACGCGATTGCAGCTCTTTTCGAATCCGGTAAAGCCTATTTGAACCGTCTGGCCGGTATCGAATCGATCGATATTCGCGGCACGAAGGAGGGAATCGCTTCCAATGCCGTAACCGCCGTGGTTCCCGGTGCCGATCTCTTTATTCCTTTGGCCGATCTGGTCGACCTGGATAAAGAAAGAGAACGCATCAGACAAGCACTGGCGAAGGCCGAAGACGAAATTACCCGAGTGGAGAACAAACTCAAAAACGTGTCATTCGTTTCGCGTGCTCCCGAATCCGTTGTCGCTAAGGAACAGGATAAACTCGCAAGTCATCAGAAAGTAAGAGACCAGCTGGCCGCTCGCCTGCTCGAACTGGATGAAGCCTGAGAAGAGGATTATAGGGGCTTTGGCAATTGACTTAAATGTCTATGATTATTACAATATCTTGAGATCAATAAATTTTGAACGACCGAACGATTTGCCTCGGCCGTAAATGTAGTCATAAGGAGAATAATAATGCCGTTAGTAACATCTAAAGAAATGTTCCAAAAGGCTTACGAGGGCGGTTATGCCATCGGAGCTTTCAACGTCAACAACATGGAGATCATCCAGGGTATCACGGAAGCAGCCAAAGAGCTCAACGCTCCCGTTATCCTTCAGGTTTCCGCAGGCGCCCGTAAGTATGCCAATCATACTTATCTGACCAAGTTGGTTGAAGCTGCCGAGAAGGAAACCGGCTTGCCGATCGTTTTGCATCTGGACCACGGTGACAGCTTCGAGCTGTGTAAGGACTGTATCGATGGTGGTTTTACATCTGTCATGATCGACGGTTCGCACCTTCCTTATGAAGAGAACGTTGCTCTGACACGTAAGGTTGTCGAGTACGCTCATGCACGCGGTGTTGTCGTTGAAGGCGAGCTGGGTCGTTTGGCCGGTGTTGAGGACGATGTTAATGTTTCGGCCGAAGATGCTTCTTACACACAGCCCGACGAAGTCGAAGATTTCGTAAAGCGTACGGGTGTCGACTCACTCGCAATTGCCATCGGAACCAGCCACGGTGCTTACAAGTTCAAGCCCGGTCAGAAGCCTCAGCTTCGTTTCGATATTCTCGAAGAAATCAGCAGGCGTTTGCCCGGTTTCCCGATCGTTCTGCACGGTGCTTCCAGCGTTATGCCCGAGTACGTCAAGATGATCAACGAGCACGGCGGAGCCATGCCCGATGCCATCGGTATTCCGGAAGATATGCTTCGTAAGGCTGCCGGTATGGCCGTTTGCAAGATCAACATCGACTCTGACCTTCGTCTGGCCATGACGGGTACCATTCGCGAGTACTTCGCCGAGAACCCCGGTCACTTCGATCCTCGTCAGTATCTGAAGCCCGCACGCGAAAACATCAAGAAGATGGTCGCTCATAAGATTGTCAACGTGCTTGGCTGCAACGACAAGATCTAAGCCTTTCCTGATCACTGCATATTAAGAAGCGGACTGTCCGACTCGCCTCAGGCGAGGAAGACAGTCCGCTTTTTTGCTTTATTCGGACTTCGGGAAGCCGGCTTAATCCGAATGAAAATCGAAGACCGCCAGTTCCGGTTTGGCAAACAAGCGCAAAGGAATCTGCACATTGCCAACTCCGCGGGAGATAAAAATGCCATAATCTTTATGCCAGTACAAACCTTTCAGGAAACCCGATCTCCAGGCCTGATCGGTACGAAGGCTGCGGTAACCAAGCTTGAATGGCAAGTTAATCTGTCCTCCGTGCTGGTGACCGGAAAAGGCGTAAGAAAGATTCGCCTCGGGAAGCTTCAGAGAACTGTCAGGATTGTGAGCCAGTACGAGCGTTCGACCTGCAGGGATGACTTCGGCTCTCGATTTTAACAGCAACTGACGTGTCTTGGGTACAAGATTGTTTAAGGCTTTCTCGAAATTCGGATGTCCGGTACGTTCATCATCCAGACCCGCGATCAGCCAGTCTTCGCCGTTTTGTGCACGAAATACCATACTCTGGTTGCACAGGAGAGTCATGCCGCATTCCTCGATTTCCTCGTCGCTTAAAACGGTATCGTGATTACCGCGAACGCCAATGAAAGGAATGCCCTCCGCGAGGAGAGCACTGCCGATCATTTCCAGTTGAGACAAGGCTTTTTCTTTATCTTTCGCACTCGTGGCAAAGTCGCCTCCGAACATAACAAGCTCTGGTTTTAATTGCAGGATGCTATTGATGAACACTGCAAAAGGCACGCGCATTAAACCGGCATGATAATCCGAAAAAAATACGATACGAGGACCTTGGCCGGCTTTCGCCGCAGGGAAGCGGGCCAGTTCGCTTTGTAGCGCTTCATACTCGCGCCTCTCGCTTTCCTTCGTTAGATCATCTCTCATTTTAAAGTAAGCGATCTGAAGCCTGGCAGGCTCGATCAGGGCACGTATAAAGAGGATTAAGCCGGCGGTCAGAATGACCGCCGTAATCGTCAGCAGAGCGTAATCAGTTCCTGTCATACTTTTGACCCAGGATATAGACATCGGAGATATTCAGTTCGTCGTCCGTGATTAACAGATCGGCATCCTTACCCGGGGCGAGGCTGCCTTTGGTATCGGCTTCTTTAATTAAAGTCGCTGGATTAATCGTCACCATACGCAGGGCATCGGCTTCCGGTATACCGTACTTAACCGCGTTTGTCAGGCAGAGCCAGCAGTTACCCGTACCGCCTGCAATTTTATTGTCGGGGGAGAGCGCTTTTCCGTCACGTACACGCATTTGTTGTCCGCCCAGATCATAATCGCCGTCTTCCAGACCGGCCGCCCGCATCGCATCCGAGATCAGGATCAAACGATCTCTGCCAAAGAGCCGGTATGCACAATAGACAACAGCAGGATGAATATGGACTCCGTCGGCAATCAGTTCGCCGTAAATACCCGATACAACCGCTGCCGGGATCACGCCGGGATCGCGGTGCTTTATCGGAGGCATTGCGTTAAATGTGTGCGTGAGGCTTTTGGCGCCGCGGCGAATGGCTTCCATCGTTGTTTCGTAATCGGCCGTGGTATGTCCGATCGAGCAAACGACCTCGGAGGAAATTTCCGAGATAAAATCCAATGCGCCTTCGGTTTCCGGTGCGATGGTAACGACTTTAATTTTCGCCAGATCCATATACTTGCGAATTTCTTCTACTGTGGCCGGACGAACCTGATCGGCACGATGAGCGCCCCGGTTGTTGACGCTCAGGAAAGGTCCTTCCATATTGAAACCCAGCATTTTCGCACCGCTGAGTTGGGGGTTGAGTTTGAATGCTTCGAGCAGTTCTTCGACCGGTGTTGTCATCGTCGTAGGCAGAAAGCTCGTGATACCCTGCGTGGCCAGATAACGACTCATCGTCTCGAGAGCCTCTTCGTTGGCATCCATGGTATCGGCACCGTGTGAACCGTGAATATGAATGTCGATGAGTCCGGGCAGAATCTTTTTCCCCGTGATGTCAATTTCCTCGACATCGTCGTCCACCTTGGTTCCCCGAGGCAAAATTGCCTTAATCTTGCCGTCTTCTACCTGAAGATCGGCTTCTACCAGTTCGAATGCATCGTTATATAAACGTCCGTTACGAAAAATCATGTTCCCAAGAGTCCTCCTGCAAAATTACATACATATAGTTTCAGCTATTATATCAATAATAGTCCTTTGCGGTTAAAAAACCGTTACGGAGTTCTTCTTATTTTAAATCGGGGATCTGGCATCACATCCATGAACAAGCTATGATAAAGTAATACGAGAAAGAAAGTGATGACTCTTTAAAAGAGTCGTCATCTATTGGAGGACATAATGGCTAAAACAGAATTTTCCTATGAGATTGTTAAACATATCGGCGTACTCAGTACAAATAAAGCGAAGTGGAACCGCGAAATTAATATCGTACGCTGGAATAACGGTAAACCCAAACTGGATATTCGCGACTGGGCACCCGAGCATGAAAAAATGAGCAAAGGCATTTCCCTGAGCGGCGAGGAAGTCGCCGTGTTAAAAGAGATTCTGGAAGAATACGATCCTTACGAATACGAGGAATAAAAATGGCTGACTATACTCCGGAAGAACGTGCGAGAATTGAAGAACTTCGCGCGATCATCAAGGAACATGCTCATCGTTACTATGATCTGGATGCGCCGACCATAGACGACTACGCATATGATCAGTTAATGAACGAGCTTCGCGACCTGGAAGGCCGCTATCCCGAGTTGATCACAGCTGATTCTCCTACGCAAGTTATCATCGGCAACGTCCGCACGGATATGAAAAAAGTTGTCCACGATGTGGCCATGCAGAGTCTGCAGGATTACTTCGAAAAAGACGAGATGCTGGCTTTTGTCTCTCAGGTGCGCGAACAAATCCGGAAAGCCAGTAACGGGGAGGTCGAGGCCGCATTTTCCGTCGAACAGAAGATCGACGGTCTGTCTGTTTCACTTGAATACCGAAACGGGATTTTGTGGCGTGCATCGACCAGAGGCGACGGCCTGATCGGCGAAGATATCACAGCCAACATCCTGACCCTCTCCGATGTACCTGCCCGACTGAGTCGGGATCTGCCGTATCTCGAAGTCCGCGGCGAAGTATTTATGACCCGAAAAAGCTTCGAGGAAATCAATGAAGCAGCCGAAATCAACGGAGAAAAAACCTTCGTGAATCCTCGCAATGCTGCAGCCGGTTCGCTTCGTCAGCTGGATCCGGAAATCACGAGACAAAGAAAATTAAGTCTCTTTGTTTTCAACATTCAGCAAGTCGAAGGTCCTGCACCGGCGACACATGTCGAGAGCCTGCGCTGGTTAACAGAGCTGGGTTTGCCTGTGATTCCTCTGGTTCAGAACTCGCCTTTGAAAACAGAAGAAGAAGTGTGGGAGGCAATCGCCGCCATCGAAGCCGAGCGAAGCTTATTACCCTATGACATCGACGGTGCGGTCGTAAAACTGGATCAGCTCGAACTTCGGGATCTGCTTGGTCAAACGAGTAAAGTACCTCGCTGGGCCGCGGCTTTTAAGTATAAGCCCGAGCAAGTAGAGACAGTGATTAAGGATATAACTGTCCAGGTGGGCCGTACAGGCAAGATCACGCCACTGGCTATACTGGAGCCGGTTTTTGTCCAGGGATCAACGATCTCGCGTGCGACCTTGCATAACGAGGACTATATTGCCGATAAGGATATCCGTGTGGGCGACACGGTGGTCATCGAGAAGGCAGGCGATATCATACCGGCAGTGGTTCGCGTTAACCTGGATAGACGGCCGGAAACAGCCAAACGTTATGTTATGCCTCACCGCTGCCCTGCCTGCGGATCCGAAGTTGTTCGAGAGACAGGTGAATCGGCTGCTTTTTGTACCGGGGTCGACTGTCCGGCTCAAGTCGAACGACGGATTATTCACTTTGCTTCAAGGAGCTGTATGGATATACGCGGACTCGGCGAAGGGATGGTCCGGCGGTTGATGAGTGCTGGATTCCTGAAAGGTATTGTCGACATTTATCGTCTGAAGGATCATCGCGCCGCTCTGGTTGTCCTGCCGGGACTAAAAGATAAGTCGGTAGATAATCTGTTGAATGCAATTGAGGCATCTAAGAACAACGAGTTGTATCGCTTGATTGCCGCACTGGGTATCAGGCATATAGGTGTTCAGGCCGCCCGCCAAATGGCTTTTGCTTATAAAGATATGCGTGTGATTCTGGACACGGAAGCAAGCAAATTTGCACAATTGCCGGATTTCGGTTTGATTACCGCCGAAGCAGCCCGGGAGTTTTTTTCGAATCAGATGAACAGAGTTATGATCGAAGAGCTTCTGGCACTCGGAGTAAAAGGAAAAGACGAAGAAGAGGCTCAAATGAATATTTTGGCCGATACGCCTTTTTCCGGAAAAACCGTAGTTCTGACGGGAACACTCGAGCATATGACAAGAGACGAAGCTAGCCAAAAGCTCCGTACATTGGGCGCGGAGGTAAGCGGTTCGGTATCCACAAAGACAGATATTCTGATTTACGGAGAGAAGGCCGGCAGTAAACTGAAGAAGGCCGGAGAGCTGGGCGTTTCGCTGATGGACGAAGCCGGATTCCTTGAGATATTGTCGGATATCGAAAGGAAAAACGAATAGAAAGGAGCCCGGATGAGCGTCTACTTTATAATACGTTTTCTGCTCGACCTGGTCGTCAGCATTATTTTGCTGAGAATTCTCGGGAAGGCAAGTCGAATGTTTAAGAAGCAACGAGCCAGAAAAGCATATCTGATTTACGTTCCCACCCTCATCAGTCTGATATTAGTTCTGCAAGTTGTCTTATTTACGGCTCCGAAACTGGTGGATATCGTGCGGCTTGCGGGCGGTCAGGTTTCTTTTGCCAGGATTGAAGTAACAGAGAAGAGATTTCTGCCCGGTGCCTTGACCGACGATAGCGGAAATAAATATTATTACAGTCCCATCGGCTTGAAAGCGGAAAAAGGAGAACGCATCGCGATCCTTTACCTGCCTAACAGCCGTTACATTATCGAAGCGGAAACGCAGGATCAGCTTCCCTCAGTTTCCGATGAAGGAGATATCAGCGAGTGAAACTAAACGAAGAACTTCAAGATGCAAGTGACGAAGAGCGCCGGTTTAATAACGACGGCTTGGAGAAAGTGGCAGAGATACACGAACGGGCATCGAAAATCAAGTTTATTATTTCCGATATGGACGGAACTTTACTCGGTAAAGATCACACCATTCCCGAAGGTAATCTGCGGGCCGTCGAGGCCTTAAAAGAAAAAGGCATCCGCTTTACGATCGCTACGGGTCGCGTCGATTACATGGTTCGCGAATTTATGCGTCAATTGAACATAACGGAACCGGTAGTATCCTGTAACGGTGCTTTGGTGCGAAATCTTGATACCGGCGATGTGATCAGTAAAAATCTGATCGATCCGGACGAAGCCAGGGAGATTTTGTCTTATTTTCGTGCCTTGGATTTTGATATTCTGGCATATGAGCAAGACAGAATTTGTCATGCCGTCAACAGTGTTCGAATCGAATTCTTCCGTCACTATAACAAAATAGCGAGATCGGGAGGAAGCAGTGAAATTCAGCTCTTTCCGTACGATCGGGTGGAAGACAGTTTCTACGAAGGACAGGAGTATTTGAAACTCTTTATATGGCAGCCGGATGAAGCGAAGTTAAAAGCTGCGAAAGAGCACTTAATGTCTCGTTATCCGGATCTGTACTTCGTTCAGTCGACAGCAGGCTCCCTTGATATTACGGCCAAAGGAAGCACAAAAGGCACGGCCGTTCTTGCCCTGGCTGATTACTACGGTTACCGTCCCGAAGAGATTGCGGTTTTCGGTGATCAGAATAACGATGTGGCTATGTTCGAAGAAGCCGGGCTTGCCTTTGCCATGGAGAATGCCAGTCCGTTAGCACTCAAAGCCGCCGATTATGTACTGGGCCACCATGATAAAGGCGGGTTCGAACAGGGTATAAAGCAGTTTTTTCTGGAATAATCGAGTAAAAGCGATTGCCTGAACCGAAATCCTCTTGGCAAAATACAATCACATAGAAAGGAAGTGATTGTATGGTGTCGTATCGACAGGCGGAAAGTGCGCATCAGCCCATGGGAAGCCAGCCGTTCCAAAATGATGGACAGGCCGCTTTGAGTTTTTATGTGGCTGCAAGTGACAGAGCGATTCTAGCTAAAATCAGTGACATTCTGAAAGGCCAGGGTTACATCGGTATTGCCGATACATCGGGACGGATCCGTTATATCGTAGATGGTCGGAAAAATCTGTATTCGTCCGCGCATCATATACGAAAGCTGGCGGAAAGTACCATCGATCGGATGGATAGCGGCAGAAATCTGGATGAGAATATTCTGAAAGCCGCGATCGATTCCGTTTTGACCCGAATAGGCATACCCAGAAATCTCAAGGGCTATCAATTACTTCGCTTTATTCTGGTTTTGGCGGCGAAAGACGAGACCATACTCAGACCTGTCAATAAGGTTTTATATCCGAAAACTGCCGAACACTTCAATATTTCCTGTCACCAGGTCGACCGGATTATTCGATATGCGACGAAGCAAGCGAAAATCGAAGCCGGTAACGCCTCGCTGATCACCTGCCTGCGCGACGAAGTCGTTCAGGCATATAGACAATACAGTTCGGATGAGACCGTAGATATCGACAGATATACGGGCAGTTGATGTCTCAAAGCTCATACTAAGGTTTTTTGGTACCATTTGCGGCAGAAAACATTGATTTATGAACGTTAGAATGTAAATGTATTGACAACGAGCCTCAAAGCCATGATAATTGGTTTTGATAATATGCAAGGAGGCATTTCTAATGAACAAAAGTGAATTGATTGATTCTGTAGCCAAGCTTACCAAGTTGAGCAAGAAAGACAGCGAGGCTGCGATCAACGCAACCTTAGAGAGCATCACCGAAGCTTTGGTTAGAGACGAGAAAGTTGTTCTGGTTGGTTTCGGTACTTTCGAGACACGCGAGCGTGCCGAGCGCATGGGTCGTAACCCCAGCACGAAAGAAGAAATCACAATTCCCGCTTCCAAAGCACCTGCTTTCAAGCCCGGTAAGAGCCTGAAGGATAAGGTTAACAAGTAAGATTTATGACCTTATGAGACACGGCTATGCAGCGTATGGCCGTGTTTTTCTTTGTAAATTCTGCTACGCTTTACGGCGACGTTTTGACAGATTGGATCCTGTGCTATAATGTAATAGATTAATCGATAATGATTGTTTATATGCAGGATTGATTCTGCATTGAGGAGGTTTATATGATTACGGCTGATATGTATATCAACGAAGTTCTGATGATGGATCGCGGTGTAGTACCGATCTTCTTTCAGCATGGCTTACATTGCCTGGGTTGCGTTATGTCCAGCGGTGAAACTCTTGAAGAGGCAGCCATGGTTCATGGCCTGGATCTCGAGCATCTGCTGGCCGATCTGAATGCTTACTTCATGGGTTCGGAAGTCAACGTTTAAGTTTGTGAACTTAAAGACCGTTTCCGGAGCTGCGTTGGCATCCGGCCGGTATTGAATTTGGCTTTATTAGAAAGCGCGCGATGCCATCGGCTTTACGCGCTTTTTCTTCATGATTCAAAGAAAAAATATAAGTAGGAGGATTAATGGCCGCTTTTAAACGTGTCTTACCCGCCAGAGAACAAGTGGCAAGTTTACTGCGCAGAAATATTTTGACCGGCTACTATCACGCCAATCAGATGCTCACACTTGACGAGGTAGCGGAACTGGCGAACTGTTCGCGTACGCCCGTACGCGAAGCGTTCCAAATGCTGGCGGCCGAAGACTTGATCGAGCTCAGTCCCCATCGCGGAGCATACGTCAAGGAAATCACGGATCGCTTCATCCAGGATTATTATTGGATTCGGGAATTTCTCGAGATGGAAGCAGGAACGCGTGCCTGTCGGAGTCGTAACCGAAAGACCGGCATCAGGATGGCCGTGGAAGCCGGCGCCCGGGCTGTGAAACAAGGAGACTACGAAGCATTCAACCAGACCAACATCGATTTTCATATGGCTATCTGGGAAGCGGCAGACAGTCCCAAACTTAAAATGTTTTTAACACAGTTGTGGAACGGGCTATCTTTGGACACTGCGATTTCGGCAGAAGAATCGATTAAAGTGATTCAACGGGAACATGAGATGATCTGGCAGGCGATCGATATCGGTGACGAAGAAGGAACGAGAGCCGCTATCAAGCATCATTTGGATCACAGTCTGAAAAATATCCTGAGCCAAATTCGCAATGGCATTAAGTAGCCTATTCATACTTGTGGCAGGATAGCCGGCAGTTAACCGGCTGCCCGTATCTTGTGATAAAACCACGGAGGGCGTAAATATGATTTGATCGTTTTGCTTGATTCGACGGAAATCAACAGAGCGGTTGACAAGATATTTTAAAGCTAGTACAATTGCCATTGCATTCAACGCCTGTGTAGCTCAGTCGGTAGAGCAGCTGATTTGTAATCAGCAGGTCGGGGGTTCAAATCCGTCCGCAGGCTCCATTAAGACTCCGTAAGTATTATACTTACGGAGTCTTTTCTATCTTATTTGCCCGTCTCCGGCAGATTCATACAAGTCTATCTTCGGAGCCATGCGGCAAGCAGCATGAAGATGGAAATATGTAAAGGATAGAAGAGATAAAAGAAATATTTCTGCCAGGCCGGCGGACGACGAGTTTCCTTACTTTGGAGAGGGAAGAAACAAACAGCGAAAGTCGAGAACAATCCGATCACGGCCCAGGAAGCGTTTTGGCGACTCTCGAACATTTTCAGGAGCATATTCACCAAATTGAGTGAGGCCAAGCCGATAAAGAAAGCTTTGAAGCGTTTTTGCTTGAGAGCGACTGACTGTGTGGGGCTGTAAGGTTCGAGTTGATTTTCCAGAATATAAAACAATAGCATGACAGCCATTCCGAAGAGCCCGTAATCAGGTTCAATTAACACCACGAGAAGCAGACTCGACAAAATCAGCACAGCGCCGAGGAGTATGCCCAGCCATGACGGCATTGTAATACCTTTAAGATTAACGCGGATGTTAAAGAGGTTATTCCTGCGATCAACGTCTTGCGGGCCGACGATGACCGGCCGCATGGACATGACGACATCCTGCATGGATTTAGTGACCAGTTCTATGCCGACGATTAACATAAGACCGGCCATTAAAGTAAATAACACATTGATAAACGTTCGGGTGTTGGCCAGTCGGGCAGCCAGTTCCATCATAATCTGACCCAATATGGCAAAGACTGCCAGACGTAAAAAATAACGTGAAATATCCCTGGTTCTTCTGGCGCCCAGGACAATCCCGTAAGCAAAAATCGGGAAGGCGAGACGGCCGACCGTTCGCATCAGCACGTATACATCCTCCGGCATGAACGCATAAAAGTAATACGCCAGGTGGTCAATCACCATAAATAAAAGAGCCAGCCATTTCAGCATTTTGTCACGCCTTTCAACGGAGTTCAGATTGCGCCATAACTAGGATTATTGTATCATATCAGATAGGTCTGACATTACAGACCAATAGCGAGGTTAAAAATGAAGCTAGGTTTAGATATTGGTATCGATCTTGGTACCTGCACAGTTTTAATATACGTCAAAGGCAAAGGCATAGTTCTGAACGAACCTTCCGTTGTTGCCGTAAATTCACGAAGTGGTAAAGTTTTAGCCGTCGGTGAGGACGCCTCCGTGATGATCGGCCGTACCCCGGGTATCGTGGACGCCATCAGACCCATGAGAGACGGTGTTATATCCGATTTTAAAGTGACGGAGGTCATGCTTAAGACCTTTATCAGTCGCGTGAACAAGGGTATCTTAAGCTCCTACTTTAAGCCGACTATTGTTGTCTGTGTCCCCAGCATCATCACGCCGGTAGAACAGAAGGCCGTCGAAGATGCTTGCAAGAATGCGGGAGCCAAGGATGTATTCCTGATCAGAGAACCTGTTGCGGCTGCTATCGGAGCCGGAATCGATATCACTAAAGCACAGGGCAGCATGATAGTTGATATCGGAGGCGGCACCACGGATATTGCTGTCATATCGCTATGCGAACCGGTTGTTGATTCTTCTCTGAAGATCGCAGGTGACCGTTTTGATGATGCGATCATCAGACATGTCCGTCGGAAACATAATGTCCTGATCGGCGAGAAAACAGCCGAAGAGCTAAAGATCCACATCGGATGTGCCTACCCGCGCGACGAAGAACTGACTATGGATGTTCGCGGTCGTAACCTGATCACCGGCTTGCCCGCCACAGTAACCATCACCTCGACCGAGATGCTGGAAGCCCTGGAAGAGCCTGTATCGCAGATCTTCGAAGCTGTACATGGTGTCCTCGAGAAGACTCCGCCCGAGCTAATGGCAGACATCAGCGATCGAGGTATTGTCATGACAGGCGGCGGTGCTCAGCTGTATGGTATCGAAAGAATGCTGGCCTCCAAGGTGGGCATTGATGTCGTGGTCGCCGATGAACCCGATAACTGTGTTGCCATCGGAACCGGTCGTGCCTTGACCATGATGGACAAGTTTGCCGCTCTCTCGTAATCTCTCCTCATATTACATTAGATCACCAGATCACTCATAAGCTCTCCCGGAACATTTTCACTGTCGAGGGAGGGCTTATTTCTTTATCCGGGAAGATGGATATTGATGCCTCCGGTCAATATTTCGTTTGCTATAACGAAATTTCGTACGTATCTGCCAATAAGATTGACGAAATACTGGAATGTGTATATACTTAATCTGTTCCAAAATCTCTCTATTTATCTTCAAATGATGCTTATCACCTGCTTGATTATCAAGTATAAGATGAAATTGTTTACAATGGAGGGATTGTACGATCAATCTAGTATCGTAGATCCAATTGATAGTCAATTGAACCCGATTCCCCATTGATTCTATTTTTTTCATAAGTTTATAGTTGTGGATTGAATAGCGACCATATTACTAATTAATCATATCTATATTCACAGTTTTGAGAGGATTGCATGGCATCTATTAATCTAAAGAACAAATCGAAAGCCGATTTGGTCGCCATTGTTCGTATGTCCGGCATTATGCCGATCAGTCGTGCGCAGCGCATGACCAAGGCGGAGTTGATTAGTCAACTGGAAGTACTCGACGGCGAGAACGCCGAGAAGTCTTCCGGTTTTGCAGATCCTGCGACACAAACGACCGAAGAGGAAGTATTGCTTCAATCGGCGCCGGGTCGCTTATCCGCACGTAAACTCAGCGAAGATAAGAAAACGAGCCGTCCGGCTGCCGGTGCAGAGAGGCGATCTGTATTTGTCGCACCTGATGCCAATCAGAAGGATGAATCAAAAAGCATTCGCCGCAGCGTAATGGCTCCTGTTTCGACCGAAGAAGCAGAATCAGTTACGAAAGTTCCTGTCAATGGCCGAAGGACAAGATCGGCCATGATGCCGGTTGCAGCAGAAGCCGAGCAGACTGAAATAGCAGAAACAGCTGTAGCGGAAAACAGCTCGCTAACTGTTTCGGAACCGCTGCGAACAGAAGAGAATACGAAGAAAAGTCGTAAAGCGGCTGCTAAGATATCTGGAAAAACAAGTAAGAAGACCGTTGAATCAGCAGAATCCGCGGAAGAAGCAGCCGAAAGCCCGGTCGAAGCGACTAAAGCCGAAGCATTGACTCCCGAAGTGTCTGTTAAAGATAGCGAGTCGATCGCCGAAAAAGAAGCGCCTGGCGTAGAAACGACAGAAAAAAACACACGTACGAGACGTAAGTCACCGGCAAATAAACGAAAAGACCTTCAATCGTCCGTCGAAGAAGTAAAGACCCCCGCCGAAGCGTTAGAGGCGAACGTGGCCGCTACCGACGAGGCAGAGAAAAAAGAAGCCGGGGAAGTAAACGAAGCAGAATCCGAAAGCGGGAAAACAGGCAGAAAACGTACGACAAGCCGGCGTACGAAGAGCAGCGCTAATAAAGAGTCAAAGAAAACCGAGGACAAAGCAGAGCAGACCTCGGAGAGTAAGACCCGTGTTCAACGTGATTCAAGCGAAGTTAAAACAGCAGAGTCCGTTACAGAGTCAGAAAAGGCAGATGCTCGGGCAGACGGGCCGACTGCAGTCGAAGCTGCCGAAAATACTGCCGATTCGGGCGAAACAAAATCCGAGAGCGTCGCAAGCGAAGAAAAAAGCGCACGTGACGGAAAGCGTAATCAGCGAAACCATAACAGAAATCAACTGAAACGCCAGAAAAACAATCGCAGCGGTCATTATATCTCGGGTCATAAGAACGAAGACGAAGATAAGAAGAGCGAAAGCAAAGAAGAGCGCACTTCGGAGTCTGCTTCGGAAACGGCTGAGATATCGGCTGATCAGGCAACTGTTAGCGAGACTGGCGAAAGCGTCGCAACTAAAGAAAAGAGTGAACGACCTTCTTTTGATTCCGGTGAAATAGTTTCCGGTGTTATGGAAATCATGCCCGACGGTTATGGCTTCCTGAGACGGGATAACTACCTGCAGGGTCCGAAGGATATATATATTCCTCCGCAGTTTATTCGCCGTTTCAACCTGCGTGAAGGCGACCTCATCACCGGTCCGACACGTATTCAGCGTGAACAGGATCGTTATCAGGCACTGTACTTCATCAAGTCTGTTAACGGTGTACCGCCCGAACAAGTCGTACGACGTCCGCACTTTGATCGTTTAACCCCGATATATCCGAATGTTCGTTATAAGCTGGAAACCACCAAGCGCGAATTGTCGACTCGAATCATTGATTTGATCGCTCCTATCGGAAAAGGACAGCGCGGTATGATCGTGTCTCCTCCGAAAGCAGGTAAAACGATCCTTCTGCAGAAAATTGCCAATGCAATCTCCATCAATAATCCCGAAGCCAAGTTAATTGTCTTGCTGATTGACGAACGCCCGGAAGAAGTGACGGATATGCAGCGATCCATCCAGGGCGAAGTCGTATATTCGACTTTCGATAAGACTCCCGAAAATCATGTGAAAATCACAGAACTGGTTCTCGAGCGTGCCGAACGACTGGTCGAGATGGGTCAGGATGTCGTCATCCTGATGGACTCTTTGACTCGTATGGCTCGCGCTTACAATCTGACGATTAATCCTACGGGGCGCACCTTGTCGGGTGGTTTGGATCCGGGAGCTCTTTATGGTCCGAAACGATTCTTCGGTGCCGCCCGTAATATTGAAAACGGTGGAAGTCTGACGATCGTGGCCACAGCCTTGATCGATACCGGTTCACGTATGGACGAAGTGATTTTTGAAGAGTTCAAAGGAACGGGTAATATGGAAGTATATCTGGATCGAAAGCTCTCCGAGAAACGTATTTTCCCGGCGATCGACATCAACCGCTCGGGTACCAGACGCGAAGAACTCCTCTTGTCCGAGCAGGAGCTTGAAGCCATCTGGTCGATTCGGAAAGCATTCGGGCAGCTGGATTCGTCCAATGTCACGGAAACGATCATGAATCTTTTAATGAAGACCAATGACAACCAGCACTTTGTTTCATCGATCAATGTATCCCTAAACAATAAGTCGCTCTATGATACGATGAAAACCAACGGAAATAAAAACGACAACAGATAAGTACGGAGTTTAATGATGACAGACGACAAAGACTTGAAACCTTCGACAGGTAGCAATCAGCTTTCTGCAGCCGAAGAAGCGGCAGCCATATTCCGTGCGGCGGAAGAGGCCAGCAGACGTGCTCAAAACCCCTACCAGACTGCGATCCCGGACTTGAATCGGACAGAATTCGATGTCGATGAGGAAGAGTGGGAAGAAGGCGAATACGACGATGAGTACGATGACGACGAAAATGATCTTGCGGTAACGCGAGAAGAAGATTCGTCGGAAATGCCGGAGCACAGTCCCACGGAGATTCGTTTTATCAACCGGACGAATCTGAATGAAGATGATGTGCGTCGCCTGGTCGATCGCATTTTTGACGGTCGCAAAGGCGTTCAGGGGTATCGTATTTTCCTGGTCTTGTTTTCTATCCTTGTGGCAGCTTACTCAATTTACAACATCGTGAAAGGACTCACGACAGGACCGTTCACCTTCGTCATGACCGGTGCGTTTTTACTGGTGATGAGTGTTGCCATGTTCTATATGGGCTTTCGAGGCGTGGTTAACCAGACCTACAAGCGTACGTTGAAGAATGCTCAGGGCTTCATGACCGCGAGAACTTATCACTTCTACGATACGGATTTCTCGCAGACAACGGAGGCTCAGAGTTACTCGGTAGGCTGGAATGATGTCGCCGCCTGGACGGAAGATGACAGATCCTTTTACATCATTATCGGTCAGTCGTATGCCATCGTACATAAAGACGGCTTTACCATGGGTGATGAAGAAAGTTTCCGCCGCTTCCTGGAAAGTAAAGCTCAAAGACGTGCCGATACGAAACGTCTTTTCTAAAACCGCTTGAAATCTGCGGAAGAATTTCTTGACGAAAGTAGTAAGTTTATATATAATTTTAATGTTAACCATTAACCGTTTCGGCATACGTCTTCTTCCGGATGACGCGCCGGAAATATGTGAGGTATTTAGAAATGAAAAAAGATTTGCATCCCAAATATGAGACCGTTCAGGTCAAGTGTGCCTGCGGTGAAACGTTCGAGACCCGTTCGACAGCTTCTGCCATCAACGTGGATATTTGCTCGAAGTGTCATCCTTTCTTCACCGGCAAGCAGAAACTGGTTGATACCGGCGGACGCGTTGACAAGTTTAAGAAGAGAATGGCTGGTAAGTAAAGTCGGAAAGGGGAGAGAAATCTTCCCTTTTTTGTTGGATCGGAAAGTAAAACATGCGCATAAACGAATTAATGAACGAGCTGTCACTAGAGCTCGCCCCATATCTTCATAATTCCCGAGCCGTTGTTCGTTCATTACTGGCCTCCCGACTCGGCATCGAAGCAAAAGCAGTTCTCGCGCTTAAATCCGATACCATGGTTGACGAAGCGATCGCAGGAGAGCTCCGCTTGCAAGCCGGTCGCCTGGCTGCAGGCGAACCACTCGAATACGTATTGGGTGAATGCTGGTTTTATGGCTATAGATTTCTGGTAGGAGAAGGCGTTTTGATTCCACGGCCGGATACGGAAGTGCTGGTCGAGGAAGCCTTTGTCGCTTGCGAGACAATCGAACGGCCGCGCATTTTGGAATTATGCACCGGCAGCGCCTGTATTTCCATTTCGCTTTTACTGGAACTTCAACGGCAGAAGAAAGAGGCCTTTGCATTGGCCACGGATATATCCGAATCTGCGATGCACTTTGCCTTATTGAACAGGGAGGAACATCAACTGGAGAAAACGCTCGAGTTGTGTCTTTGTGATTTATTTCCTGAGGAAAAGAGCAAGTTCGATCTGCTCTTGTCAAATCCTCCCTATATAGACGAAGAAGATATGAATATGCTCGATGAGAGCGTAAAAGACTATGAACCGCATCTGGCATTGGCCGGAGGCGCGGATGGCTTGGACTATTACCGCCGGATATATACCGAAGCTCCCCGATATTTAAGACCCGGCAGTTGGATTATCTGTGAGCACGGGTATCGTCAAGCCGAGGCGGTATCGGATATAATTCGGAATATGGCTTGCTACGATCAAATCGATTTGCGTTTGGATTATGCGAATCGATCCAGAGTTACAAGTTGTCGTTATATGCCGACTAATTCCCATGAATAGATGAATGGAAGAACGATGAGTAAGCAATTTGAAATGTTTCCTTTCGAAGAAAAGATGCGCTTAAAATTGAAAAAAACTCATCCCTGCGGAGGCGATGTCTGGCAGGTGATTCGAGTAGGCGCCGATGTAAAAATTCAATGCGAAAACTGCGGTCACTTTTTGTTACTGGCGCGGCGCAAGCTGGAGCATGCGGTTAAAGAAGTTATTCCTTCCCCCGGGAATTTATAGCTGCGTTAATATGATTAACCGCACACGGCAGACAGACCAACAGTTAGTTACAAGAGGGCTATTATGGACGCAAAACACGAACAAATTATTAACCGCTTCGATGAGATTGAATCGAAGCTGCAAGATCCCGCGGTCTTTTCCGATACCGGGAATTACACCAAACTCGTCAAAGAACATTCGTCGCTTCAGCCGATTGTTGACAGCATCAAACTTGTTTCATCGCTGGAAGAAGAGCTTGATGCTGCTTTAGCGATGCGCTCAGAGAACTCTTCGGATCCGGAAATGAAAGCGCTGATCGAAGATGAGATCGACGAGCTCGAAGAACGTTTGGATCGCGAAAGAGATATTCTGCGCGAGCATTTGAGACCCAAAGATCCCAATGATGATAAAAATGTCATTATGGAAATCCGCGGAGGCGTAGGCGGTGACGAAGCGGCTTTATTCGCAGCCGAGTTATATCAGATGTATCAAGCTTACTGCAGCTCGCAGGGCTATCAATGCGAACTGATAGATATACAGGAAACAGAACTTGGCGGTATAAAGGAGGTCACCTTTATGATTCGGGGCCAAGGTGCCTATAGCCGCCTCAAGTACGAAGCCGGCGGACACCGTGTACAACGTGTGCCCGTAACGGAATCGGGCGGCCGTATACATACATCTGCTGTAACGGTTGTCGTCATGCCGGAAGCCGAGGAGGTCGATGTTCATATCGATCCCAAGGACTTGCGTATCGATACGTATCGCGCTTCGGGTGCGGGTGGTCAGCATGTTAACAAGACGAGCTCGGCGATCCGTATCACGCATCTGCCCACCGGGCTTGTCGTCACCTGTCAAGACGAGCGTTCTCAACACAAAAATAAGGATAAAGCTATGACTGTCTTGCGCTCGAAGCTTTATGAAATGCAGCAGGAAGCGATTGAAAGCTCAGTCGCCAACGAACGTAAACTCCAAGTCGGTTCGGGTGACAGAAGTTCTAGGATCAGAACATATAACTTTCCTCAGGATCGCGTGACGGATCACCGGATCGGTTTATCGGTTTTTAAGATTGATGAGATTTTATCAGGCAGCCTGGACTATTTGATTGCTCCGTTGATGGAAGCGGATCGGGCCGACCAGCTTGGTCAGGGAGGCAGCGGAGAAGATGACTAAGAGCATCGATGACTTGTTTGATCTGGGAAAAGGTTTGGATGTGAATATTGATACGCAATATATCCGTGTGGACCCGGATTCCGATCTGAAAACTATGGAAGAAAGTTTAGCTCCGGCAGCGGCTATTTTGGCATCCGACGGCCTGGTCGCATTTCCGACCGAAACGGTATATGGTCTCGGTGCAAATGCTTTTTCTCCCGAAGCGGTAGGAAAAATATACGAAGCAAAGGGAAGACCAAGCGACAATCCTATGATCGTTCATGTGGCCGGGATAGAAGACATGCGCTCTCTGGTAACAGAATGGCCGGCTATCGCAGAAAAACTGGCCGAAGCTTTTATGCCCGGTCCGCTTACGATTATACTTAACAAAACAGATCGCTTGTCGCCTGTTGTCAGCGGCGGACTGAATACGATCGGCCTGCGGATTCCTGAAAACCGTGTCGCGCGTACGTTGATTCGCCTGGCAGCCGTACCCGTGGCAGCCCCTTCGGCAAATCGCTCTGGCCGGCCCAGTCCGACGAAAGCAAGTCACGTGATGACGGATATGAATGGTCGGATTGAATGCGTGGTGGATGGAGGATCGACAAGCTTGGGTATAGAATCGACTGTTCTTGATCTGACATCGGACAAAGGGCCGCGAATCTTAAGACCCGGAGCAGTCACCTACGAAGATTTACTTTCATTCTTTTCCCGGGTAGGATTCAAAATGGATCAGGAAGCCAGAAACTGGCTTGCAGGAGCTGCCAAGTCATCTTTATCGGGTGATGCCGACATGTCGCAAGCGCCGAAAGCACCAGGTATGAAATACCGGCACTACGCACCCAGGGCCACTGTATATTTACTCGAAGGTGACGTAAAAATGTCCTGGATGCATTTGAAGCATATAGCGACTTCGGATAAGATCGGACTTTTCTCAAGCGAGGAACTCTATCGACTGTTACAGCCCGATGAGAGCGTAGCCGTGCATATCTTCGGTTCAAAAGCCGACAGCGCTTCGGCTGCTCACGATTTGTTTGCTGCTTTACGCAAGTTCGATGAACTGGGCTGCGGGATAATCGTGGCCGAGAGCTTATCGGAAGAGCAAGTGGGAAGAGCTTATATGAATCGTTTGAGAAAAGCCGCATCCTATCTGATTAATCAGGATCGTGTGACTAAGCTACAGGATGAAAGGAGTCAGTAATTGAACATATTGTTCGTTTGTACCGGTAATACTTGTCGCAGTCCGATGGCAGAATATATATTCCGGCGGATATTGAAAGATAAAAATCTGGATGAAAATGTTAGTGTTTCATCCGGAGGTATTGCCGCTTTTTCCGGTGATGCCATGGCGTACTCCGCTCAGGAAGTGCTTCATGATCTCTGGCATATCGACGGATCCATGCACCGTTCTCAGGGGCTGGACCGGGAATTGCTGATGAAGCAAGACCTGATCGTGACCATGACAGCCAGTCATGCCGAATACATAAAAAAACAGCTGCCTGAGGCTGCGGAAAAGATTAAAACACTGACGGAAGCCGTTACCGATTCCGCGCAGTTCCTGGATCGCCAAAATGCTGAAAAAGGAGAACGAAGCGAGATTGTATATACCGCGCTAAGCTCCGGAGATATTATAGATCCTTACGGTCAATCTTATGATGTCTATGAAAGCACGGCACGTCTACTCCATGAATATCTTACTATACTGGCAGACTATATCGAAACAAAAAGTAGAAGCTGAGAATGTCGCGAAATGTCTAATATGATTTGACAGAAAAGCTTTCGTTTGTTATTATTCCAAGGCTGATTTATATCTGTAGAAGGTGGCGAATCGTCACCGATGCGATAAGATCAGTGATATTTTCCTCACTCTATCTAGAAGGTAGAGTCGATGAGTCCATGAGGAGGTGAAACTGTGACTAGAAAATATGAAATGGTTTATGTTCTGAGCCCTGTTCTGGGTGAAGAGGAACTCGCAGCAGCAAACGAGCGTGTGGCTGAAATTGTTAACGCCAGCGGTACTGTCGAGTCCGTTGAAGCTTGGGGTCGTAAGCGTCTTGCTTACGAAATTCAGGATCACAAGGAAGGTATTTACAATGTAATGCTTTTCTCTGCTGATGCAGAAGGCCCGAAGGAAATCGACCGTCTGATGAAGATTAACGATAGTGTTCTGCGTTTCCTGATCGTTCGCGTTGAAGGTTAATTGCAGAGAACAAGGTCGAATTGAACATCACCAGGAAGGGATATCAGGATGAATAAAGCCATATTAATGGGTCGTTTGACCCGTGATCCGGAATTACGTACAACAACGAGCGGTATCTCGGTCGTCAGCTTTACTTTAGCGGTTGACCGGAGATTCAAGAGTCAAAGCGGAGAGCGCGAAGCTGATTTTATTAGCTGCCGTGCCTGGCGTCAGACCGCCGAGTTCATCCAGAAGTATTTCACGAAAGGGTCGAAACTGGCTGTAGTCGGATCCATCCAAACGGGTAGCTACGAAAAAGACGGACGTACGGTTTATACAACCGATGTCGTTGTTGATGAAGCTTATTTCGTTGAGAGCAGAAGCTCTCGCGATGGCGGAGATTATGGCAGCAATCAGGGACGTCAGAATTACAATGATACGCATCAGAGTTCTGAACCCGGCCGTTTTAACGACGCTTTCACACCCGGTCCGAGTGACGATACTTCACTGCCTTTCGACCTGTAAACAATTTTTGAGAGGAGTGCTAAACCATGGCTGAACAGAGAAATCAAGGACGTCGCCCGATTCGTCGCGGCAGACGTAAAGTCTGTCAGTTTTGTGCGGATAAAGTAGAATTCATCGATTATAAGGATTCTGCCAGACTGCGCAAGACGATCGCGGAAAGCGGTAAGATTTTACCCAAGCGTATGACAGGTACCTGCGCCAAGCATCAGCGCGAGCTGACCACGGCTGTCAAGCGTGCCCGCCATCTGGCGTTACTGCCTTACACCGGCGAGTAAACCCCAATAAACCAACAAGAGCGATGACTTCGGTCATCGCTTTTTCTTTTTGAAATGCATCTTTTTGAAATGCATCTTGTCCTGCTCTTATGGTACGGTATTTGGCTTGACAGTGATACTGCCTCACTTATAATTGAGACAGATCAGTTAAGTTGATCTGTTGACAGCTACGCCATCTACTTATGTGGAACGAGGTGAATATGAAAAAGACCCGACTCTATGACGAGCACGTCCGCCTGGGCGGTAAAATGGTTGATTTCGGAGGCTTTCTGCTGCCGGTTCAGTATCGCGGCATTATCGAAGAGCATCAAGCGGTCCGAACGACTGCCGGTCTTTTTGATGTATCTCATATGGGCGAGTTTCTTGTTAAAGGAACTAATGCATTAACTTTTCTTCAGTACGTATTAACGAATGATATGTCCAGGCTTGAAGCCGGGCGCGCGATGTATGCGATCCTTTGCAACGAGGAAGGCGGCTGCATTGATGATGTTCTGACTTACATGCTGGGAGACGGCGAATACATGATCGTTGTTAATGCGGGAAATATCGCCAAGGACTATCAATGGCTTACAGAGCAAGTTAAGGCATTTGAAGGGGTAACGCTCGAGGATCATTCCGAGAAGACGGGTCTGCTGGCCCTGCAGGGTCCTATGGCCGAAGCATTTTTGTCTCAATTATGTCCCGATGTCGACCTTTCTGCCATTCGCTTTTATCGTTTTCAGGATCAAATCGATGTCAATGGTGTTTGTTGCCTGCTATCACGTACCGGCTACACGGGAGAAGACGGTTTCGAACTATATCATGATGTCGAGGATTCTGTTCGTTTGTGGAATAGTATACTGAATCTTCGGTTTGACGGTATAAACATAGAGCCGGCGGGCCTCGGAGCCAGAGATTCGCTTCGACTTGAAGCGGCCTTACCGCTCTACGGTCATGAACTGGATGAAGACATCAGCCCTTTGGACGCAGGTCTTGATCGTTTTGTTAAGCTGGATAAAACAAGCTTTATCGGACGAGATGCTCTGCTTGCGATAAGGAAAGAGAAAACAGTGCGCCGTTTGATCGGGCTGGAAACCATCGGCCGGGGCATACCTCGATCCGCTTACCCTGTGGTGTCTGATGGTAAGCAGATCGGTATTGTAAGCAGCGGAGGGGTGGCACCGAGCCTTGGCAAACATATCGCATTGGCTTACGTCGATGATGAAAATCTAGAAGAAGGAAGCGAAGTAGGTGTACAGATCCGAAACCGCGTTATCGAACATAAAGTAGTTTCATTGCCGTTTTATAAACGAGCTAAGAAGTAAGGCCTTAAAAGATCCAGGGAACTCAGAGGAGGAAAAGAGATGAAAAAGAAGTATTACACGAAGGAGCATGAATGGCTGGAGGTCGAAGGCGACAGATTGCGTCTTGGTATCACGGTCTATGCTCAAAGCAATTTAGGAGATATTGTCTTCGTAGAACTGCCGGAAGCAGGCGAGAGTTTCGATGCAGGTGATGTCGTATGCGGCGTCGAATCGGTCAAAACCGCGGCGGATATCTTCGCACCCGTATCTCTTGAAGTAACTGCCGTAAACGAAGCATTAGGCGATTCGCCCGAGTTGATCAACGAAGATGCCGAAGGAACCTGGCTTTGCGAAGGTATCCTGCTTAACCCCGCCGAACTTGATGGCTTGATGACCGAAGCCGGCTATACCGATTTTATCGCTGATATCGAATAGAGGTAAATCATGACAAAATACATCCCGCATACAAGCGAGGACGAACAGAAGATGCTGGCTGAGATGGGTTTGACCCGTATGTCCGAGCTCTTCTCTGAAATTCCTGCGGATTTGATGCTGGAAGAAGAGCCGGACCTGGGTCCGGCTCTTTCTGAATATGAACTGCGTCAGTATTTCCGTAAGCTTGCCCGGCAGAATGTCGCCGGAGACAATGCCGCCATCTTCCTGGGAGCCGGCAGTTATGATCACTACATACCCGCAGCCGTAAGCGCATTGGCCGGTCGCTCGGAGTTCACGACAGCTTACACTCCTTACCAGCCTGAGATTTCTCAGGGAACCTTACAGGCGATTTTCGAATTCCAGTCTTACATGACCTTGCTGACCGGCATGGACGTCAGCAACGCGTCAATGTATGACGGTGCCATGTCTTTGGCAGAAGCAGTATTGATGGCCAGAGCACAAAGCAGACGTGACCATGTTCTTCTGGCCGCCAATATCCATCCGCTCTATCTGGAAACCATTAAGACGTATTGCGTGCCCCATGGCATTACGCTGGATCTGCTGGCTTATAACGAGACAAGCGGTATGCTGGATACGGAATCGATTCGGAGCGCTTTGAAAGAAGACACGGCAGCTCTGGTTGTGGCTCTGCCGAGTTTTCATGGCATTATGCAGGAAAATCTAGAGGAGATTACCTCGCTGGTTCATAATAACAAATCTCTTTTCATCGTTAGCTGGGATCCGACGGCGGCAGGTTTGTACAAGACACCCGGTTCCTTGGGTGCCGATATTGTTACGGGAGAGGCTCAGAGCCTCGGTCAGGATCTGAACTTTGGCGGCCCTTATCTGGGCTTCATAGCCGTTACGGAGAAGCTTATGAGGCGTCTGCCGGGTCGCATCGTCGGCTTGAGCGAGGATAAAGACGGTAGAAGAGCATATGTTCTAACGCTTCAGGCTCGCGAACAGCATATCAGACGTGATAAAGCAACTTCGAATATTTGTACCAATCAAGGCCTGAATGCACTTCGGGCGGTTATATACCTGGCCTTTACGGGCGAAAGCGGCCTAAGAGAAGTGGCCAAGCAGTCCTATAGTAAAGCACATTACCTATATGATGAGTTGCTTGCCAGCGGTGCCTGGGAGAAACGTTTTGACGGTCCGTTTTATAAAGAGTTTTCGCTCTTTTATCGAGGAGACTGCAAACTGTTGAATCAAGCTCTACTTGATGAAGGCATTATCGGCGGTCTTCGCCTTTCGCGTGTCGGCGATGATGAAAGTGCATACTTGATTGCCGTGACCGAAAAGCGCAGTCGCGAGGATATGGATCGATTCGTAAAGATCGCATCGACCGTTTATTCAGCTGGCAAAGGAGGCCCGAAATGAGATTGAAGAGCGAAGCTTTGCTATTTGAACAAGGTCAGGAAGGACGTCAGGCCTGGAGTCTGCCTGCATTGGACTGTGAAGATCGCAGTTCGGAGATTAAACCCGAGCTTGCCCGCAGTGAAAAGCTGGGATTGCCTGCTTTGAGCGAACTCGAAGTAGTCAGACATTTTACTGCTTTATCTCAGAAGAATTACTCCATTGACGGCGGTTTTTATCCGCTGGGCTCTTGTACAATGAAGTATAATCCCAAAATCAACGAAGAAGTGGCCTCATTAAGTGCATTCTCAAGCCTGCATCCTCTCCAGGAATCTTCAACCGTACAAGGTGCATTGGCCGTGCTCGACGAACTGGAAAGACATCTAAGCTCTCTAACCGGTTTCGATCGCTTCACGTTCCAGCCTTCAGCCGGTGCTCAAGGCGAGCTGGTTGGCCTCTTAACGATCCGGGCTTATCACGAATCGCGAGGGGACAATAGCCGAACGAAAATTCTGGTTCCGGATGCCGCTCACGGCACGAATCCGGCTTCGGCTACCAGTGCCGGTTTTAAAACAGTGGAGATAAAATCCGATTCTCGAGGCAACATGGATCTGGATGCTTTGAAGGCGGCTCTGGGTGATGATGTTGCGGGGCTTATGCTGACGAATCCGAATACATTGGGATTGTTCGAGACAAACATTCTTGAAATCACGAGGCTTGTGCATGAAGCCGGCGGTTTACTGTATTATGACGGAGCCAATGCCAATGCCATCATCGGTCAGTGCAGACCGGGAGATATGGGTTTTGATGTGTGTCATCTCAACCTGCACAAGACATTTTCAACTCCGCATGGCGGAGGAGGACCAGGCAGCGGTCCAGTAGGCGTTAAGGAGTTCCTGGTACCGTTTTTACCGAAACCTATGGTAGAGAAGGATGATAACGGAAACTTTTACTGGGATGACAATCGGCCTGCTTCGATCGGTAAAGTTCATGCCTTCTACGGCAACTTTGCCGTAGCGTTACGCGCATTGGCTTATATTAAGTCTTTGGGAGGCGGCGGTTTAAGAGAAGTTTCAAGTCATGCCGTGCTCAACGCCAACTATATCCGGGTCAAGCTGCAAGATGACTGGGAACCGGCTGTTAACCGCAGTTCGATGCATGAAGTTGTCTTCAGCGGTCGCAAACAAAAGCACAAGTACGGTGTGACGACCTTGGATGTCGCCAAACGCCTGATCGATTTAGGTTATCATCCGCCGACTATGTATTTTCCCTTGATCGTGGAAGAAGCGCTCATGATCGAACCGACGGAAACTGAGAGCAAGGAGACCCTGGATTCCTTTATAGCCGCCATGAAGCAGATTTCTCGCGAGATGAAAGAATCACCGGAGCTCTTGAAAGAAGCACCGGTTAAGCAACCGATCGGGCGACCCGACGAAGCGAGAGCAGCGAGGCTGCCGCGGCTGACCTTTGCCGCTCTAAGCAAAGATAAAGACTAAGATAAATACTTTCGCCAAGACAAGCTCCTTCGGGGGCTTGTTTGCTTCGGGAAGCTTCACGACCGTATGTGCATAGGCAGAAAGAGCGAAAATCGGTATAATAGATTAAGACAAAAAAGGAGAGTGCATTATGAAAGTTGTCCTTCTTCAGGATGTTAAGAAATTGGGTAAAGTCGACGATATCGTCGAAGTCAACGACGGCTATGCTCGTAACTTTCTGTTTAAACAGAAGCTGGCGGTAGAAGCTACGAAGGAAAATCTCAATGAAGTGAAGCTTCGTAAACGCGCCGAACAGGTGAAAGCCGACAGAGCTTTGGCTGAAGCTCGGGCGATGGCCGAGGAACTCGAAGGAAAAGCCTTTAGCATGAAAATGAAAGCCGGCGCGGGCGGTCGTCTCTACGGTGCTTTGACAGCGATGGATATTGCCACGGCTTTGAATGCAGCCGGTTATGGAGTGGATAAGCGTAATATCACTATTGAAACGCCGCTGAAAACGCTTGGTACGGCGAAGGTAAAACTCAAGCTGCATAACGAAGTTACCGCTAATGTAGAAATCAAGGTTGAGGAAGCCTGATGGCATCACCTGTATCGCGCAATCGGATTCCACCGAATAATATCGAAGCGGAAAAATCCGTTCTTGGTTGTTGTCTCTCGGGCGAGAAACCGCTGGCTCAGGTGACTGCTTATTTGCAGTCATCTGATTTTTACCAGCCTTCGCATCGTCTGATTTATGACGTTATCTGCGAACTATTTATCGCCAGCCGTCCGGTTGATACACTGACGGTAAGCGACGCCCTGGAGAGTCGCAACCAACTCGAGAGTTGCGGAGGTATACAATACATTGCCTCGCTGCCGGATTCCGCTCCTTTGGTCAGCCGTGCTCTGGATTATGCCGAACTGGTTCGCGCGAAAGCTGTGCTCCGTCGTCTTCTGACCGCAATGGACGAAGTGACGGCCTTGGCTTACGAAGAGCAAGACGATGCCGATGCTCTGCTGGATATTGCACAGCAGAAAATCTATTCGATTCGTCAGGGACAGGATATTTCGGGCATGGAGCGACTCGGCGATGTCATGAGTCGTACGGTAAACGAAATATCTGCACTGGCGATGGGTAAAGAAGGAAGCCGGGGCGTAAAAACCGGTTTCCCGTCTCTCGACCAGGTTCTGGGCGGTTTGGGAAAAGGAACTTTAAATATTCTTGCTGCCCGACCCGGTATGGGAAAATCGGCATTGGCCTTGAATATCGCACATAAAGCAGCCACGCTTTATGATGTGCCGTCCGCCATTTTTTCTCTTGAGATGTCGAAAGAGGAAATCGGATCCAGATTCTTGTCGGCTCAGGCCCATATCGATTCGCGTGCCCTTCGTACCGGGCAGATACAGCCGGGAGACTGGGATAAACTGGCCAATGCACTGCCTGTTTTATACAGCGCCAAGATTTTCGTCGATGACAGTTCTGCGACCAGCCCTCTGGAAATGCTGTCTCGTTGCAGGCAACTAAAAATGGAGGGAAATTTAGGTCTTGTGGTCATCGACTATCTGCAGTTGATGAGTTTAAAAGGACGAAACGATAATCGTCAGCAGGAAATATCAGAGATTTCCCGCTCGCTTAAGCTGATGGCTCGCGAACTTGATGTCCCGGTTATTGCTCTATCACAGTTAAGCCGTGCAGTCGAACAGCGTGATAACAAGCGCCCCATCTTGTCCGATCTCCGTGAATCCGGTTCGATCGAGCAGGATGCCGATACGGTTATGTTCCTTTATCGGCCTCAATACTATGAACAGGACCATCTGCCGCAGGAGCTGGAAGATGCGGAACTTCAGGTCGCGAAAAATCGTGCCGGTGCCACGCGTTCGATTAAACTAGGCTGGATGCCCAGTTACACGCAATTTGTCGATATCAGTCCGATCGGCGATGCTCCCGATCCTTACACGGGTAATATTGATTACCTGCCACCGGATGAATACATGCCGGTCCCGCCGCCGGAGGACATTCCCTTTGAGCTTTGAAGATATTTTAAACACGGTTCGGGCCAATCTAGTACACTGTCATGAAATGTCCGCAGACATTTCTTATCTGGCAGCCGTATCAGGAGGGCCCGATTCTGTATTATTACTTTATATTCTGAAGGAATTGCGTTCGTCTGCTGAATTTGAAGGAAAAATGAAGCTTAAGGCGGCGCACTTTAATCATGGGCTTCGAGGCGCTTCGTCTGATGCGGACGAGGCTTTTGTGCGCGATATCTGTCACGAATGGAAGATCGATTTGGTAACGGGAAAAGTAAAGGAAGTTCCGGCGAATTTATCCGGCAGCAGCGAAACCTGGGCCAGAGAAATGCGGCATCGCTTCCTTCAGAGCGAAAGAGAGAAACTCGGTGAAGATTCATGGATCCTGCTTGGACACCATGCAGATGACCGCTTTGAAACTATTTTAATCAACCTCGGTCGAGGCAGCGGCAGCAGCGGACTTGCGGCCATGCCGGTCTTTGACCCGAGAAGTCATATCAACAGGCCTTTACTCAATATCAGTAGACAGGACATCATGACGATGATGGGTGAATTGGGGTTGAGTTATCGTCATGATCATTCAAATGATGATATCTCTACCTGGCGAAATCGCTTGCGTATTGAAGTAATACCCGTACTGAAAGATATGTTTGGCAACGGGATTCTCGAACGAGTCGGCAGAACAGCGGACATTATATACAGCGAGGATGTTTATTTAAGCGATCAGACAGAGCACTTCTACCGGAAGGAAGTGAAGTGCATTTACGGCTCCGATACTGAACTCCTTTATCAATTAATAGAGTGCAGTGATCTGGCAGCGTATCCGACTGCTCTGAGACGTCGTTTACTTCACCTGATCATCAGCCGCTGTAAAGGCGTAAGTACGGATGTATCGTTTCAGCTTGTTGATTCACTGGATCAACTATTGCTAAAAGATGCAAAAGACTGTGCCGCTGGACCGTGCACAAGCTTGCTTTCTTCAGGCGAAATCACGCATGATCTGCCCTTTGCGATTCGTCTCGTACGATCTGCCGGCAGCTGGCGTATTTATCGTAAACCTGTTCTTGACGCCTATAACGGCCCTCTGACTGTTCCGGTAAAGTGCGGAAGGGATAATGGTTACGGTGATTCTTTAATTTTTCTATATAATCTAGAGGATTCCTTATATACGGATATGCGTATGAACCTGAGAAGATATTTCAGTGAGAATATTGTTTCGAGGGACATGGAAGAAGCAGGGACATATGGTGCGAGTTCTCTTTTTGTTGACACTTTATGTCTGCACACTTTGGTATTGCGAAACAGGAGAACAGGTGACAGGCTTCCCGTGCGGAGAGGACAAGAGCTCTTCCATAAGCGAGTGAAGCAATTTCTTCAGGAGAGAGGTGTGTGGCCCGAACTTCGTGATCGCTTGTTACTCTTCGATTTTGAAGGAGAAACGGTATGGATACCCGGTCTGTTTAGTGTTAATTCCCTAAACAGCGTAAATATAGGCTTAAACGAGCAAGATAAATTGACAGAGCTGCGATTTATGTGATAAATATAGTCTCATTTATGTTTATAATAGTTATTCAAACATTAACTTATTAATTTTAACTGACTGGAGAAAAAGTAAATGGATATGATTGAAGGCGAGATTGTTGTTAGCCAAGAAGAAATTGATGCGATGTGCGATCGCTTAGCAGCGGAGATCTCGCGTGATTATGCAGGGAAGAATCTTTTGCTGGTCGGCGTTTTGAAAGGTGCTTTTGTCTTTCTGGCGGATTTGGCCAGACGTTTGACCATTCCTGTCCAAATCGATTTCATGGATGTTTCTAGTTACGGTAAAGAAACGAAATCCTCTGGTATAGTTAAAATAAACAGTGACTTAAATCATGATATTACAGGGCGCCACGTCGTGATCGTCGAAGACATCATTGATACCGGTCTCACATTGATTAAGTTAAAAGAACTGCTGTTGACGAGAGGTCCTGCCAGCCTGGTTTTGTGTACGGCTTTTGACAAGCCGTCGCGCCGCACGGTCGAACTTCATGTTGAATACAGAGGTATTGAGGTCCCCAATAAGTTCATCATCGGCTACGGTCTGGATTATGATGATTATTACCGCAATCTTCCTTATGTATGCGAAGCGGTCGAAGCTCCTTTGGAGGTAGGGAATGAAGAGACAAACTAACACACCGTTCCGCGGATTATCTTTCTATATCATCGTTTTCGTAATTATCATCTTGTTTGCGACTATTTTTCGTCCGCCGTCAGCCGTGGACGATATCCCGTATTCGCAGATAGTTGAATATATCGATAACGGTATGGTAGAAAGTGCTGCCGTGACGGACACTACTTTAAAGGTTGTCCTCAAGGAACCGTTACCCAATAATATCCGTACGCTCGAACAACGTGTTTCACCTTTCTGGATGGAGACTTTGCTTAAGCATATGGAAGATGCCGGCATCGAGTATACATATTCAGAGTCGGTAGATATCGGAACCTGGATTAATTTGATCTTTCTGGTGCTGATGGTTGCCGCGATGGGTTTCTTTATCTGGTCGATGTACAGCAGGCAGTCGGGCGAAGGCAAGAGTGCCATGAACTTTGGCAGAAGCCGTGCCAGAATCAACGACCCGTCGAAAAATCAGGTGACCTTTCGCGATGTAGCCGGAGCCGACGAAGAGAAGCTCGAACTTCAGGAAGTTGTTGACTTTTTGAAGAATCCGAAGAAATACTCCGAACTGGGAGCTAAGATTCCCCGCGGTATTCTACTTGTAGGTGCGCCCGGTACCGGTAAAACTCTTCTGGCGAAAGCTGTTGCAGGTGAAGCCGGAGTTCCGTTTTACTCGATTTCCGGTTCGGACTTCGTCGAGATGTTCGTCGGTGTCGGTGCCAGTCGTGTTAGAGATCTCTTTGAAACAGCGAAGAAGAATTCTCCGGCTATCGTGTTCATTGACGAAATCGATGCCGTAGGCCGTCATCGCGGAGCTGGCATGGGAGGCGGTCATGACGAGCGCGAACAAACCTTGAACCAGCTTCTTGTCGAAATGGACGGTTTCGGCCCGAACCAAGACGTTATTATTATCGCTGCTACCAACCGTCCGGATATACTGGATCCCGCCTTACTGCGTCCGGGTCGTTTCGATCGTCGCGTAACGGTCATGAGACCCGATATTAAGGGCAGATATGAAATTCTTCAGGTTCACGCCCGTAACAAACCGGTAGCCTCCGATGTCGATCTCCAGGAGATCGCTCGCATTACGCCCGGTTTTACAGGTGCCGATCTGGCCAACTTGCTGAACGAAGCCGCTTTGGGAGCTGCAAGACGCACTGCCAAGACCATTACTTATAACGATATTACCGAAGCCGTATTCAAGGTCATGATCGGGCCGGAGAAGAAAAGCCGTGTCATCAATGCCAAGGAACGTCTGCTTACGGCATACCATGAAGCCGGTCATGCTCTGGTTCTTCGCACGGTTTCTCAAACCGATAAGGTCGAGCGCGTTTCGATCATTCCCGCAGGCGGAGCAGGCGGTTACACCGCTCATAAACCCCACGAAGATACATATTACGCCACGAAGCGACAGCTGCTGGCTCAAATCGAAATCGCATTGGGCGGACGTGCGGCAGAAGAGATCATTTTCGGAGAAATCTCCACAGGTGCTTCCTCTGACTTGCAGAGCGCCAATGCCACTGCCCGCGACATGATCACGAAATACGGCATGAGCGATCGACTGGGTAACCTGGTTTTCTCGCAGGAAGACGAAGTTTTCCTGGGCCGTGATTTCGGTCATGTACAGAAGTACAGCGATGAACTGGCCGGCATCATCGACGAAGAAGTCAAGAAAATTCTGGACGACGCCTATGATAAGGTCAAATCAATCCTGAATGCTAAAAGGGAAGTACTGGAGAAACTCACCGAAATCCTGCTCGAGCAGGAAAAGGTGGAAGGCGACGAGTTCGAACGGATCTATCAGGAGTATACGACTCCGGAACTTCGTAAAGAAGATGCTCAGTCGGAAATCCAGCCGAATATCAAGCCTGATTCTTCGGATGACAGAGATCTTGCAGGACGGAAGATTCCGCGCCAGTTGGCACCCGATGAATTTCCCGCACCCAAGAATGATGCAGCTGACAATCCGCCTGTTCATCCGCGCGAAGCTGCCGACAGCATTGAATAAGATCAGATAATCGATCCATTAATTAAAAAGGCCGATGAGCTGTAAAAGAGCTTATCGGCCTTCTTGATATTGATTTATTCATATATCGGGAAGAAATCATGCCAGTAAAATATTGGCGTAATTTCGGACATCCTCAGGACCCAGGAATAATATCAGATCTCCCGGTTTTACATGCTCGTCGAGTATTGCCTTCACCTCATCGAAACCTTCGCAGAATCGGGCTTCGGTACCGGCTTCGCGGATGGCTTCTGCCAGTAAACGCGAGCTCATGCCCAGCGTATCTTGTTCGCGATCCGAATAGATTTCGACCAGAAGCAGGTTCGGCGCCGGAAGCAGTGCCTCGACGAAATCACGGAAGAGAATTTTCGTACGGTTAAATGTCAGCGGTTGAAAAATTACCCAGGTATCTTTATGAGGCACTGTTTGGGCCGCCTTCAATGTCGCTGATACGGCCGTGGGATGGTGCGCGTAGTCCACTACCACTTGCGATCCATTATATGTTCCCTTGACCGTAAAACGGCCGTCAGCGCCTCTGAAATTGCCAAGCGATTCCGGAATGATAGCCGGATCGACTCCGTTTCGAAGGGCACAGGCAATCGCCGCGAGCGCATTATAAATATTATGCTCGCCCGGTATGTTCAGGTGAATATGCGTGAGATATTCACCATACCAATAGACATCAAAATCGGGCAGACCGTTAATGTATGATAAATCGGAAAAGCTGATCTCAGGTTCAAGACCGTCGGATCCCTCTTCTTTAGGACCAAAATAAATAATCGGAGGCAGCAAGCGACCCTGTTTGGCATTCAAAGCACTTAGTTCCAGAAGCATTTTGTCAATATAGGTTCCGTCCTTGGGCAGGATCAGCCAGCCGTCTGCTGGTACCTGTGTGGCAAATTCCGCGAAAGTCGAGATGACATTTTCGATACTGCCGAAATAATCCAGGTGATCCGCATCGATATTTAAGACCGCAGCCGTCGTCGAAATCGAACTCAGGAAAGAATTGTGGTATTCGCAGGCTTCGGAGACGAGCAGTTTACCGCTTTCTCCGATATGAACGGTGCTGTCGCCGAAAGCAAGCAGTTTCGCGCCCAGGTGGACCGTGGGGTTAACCTTGCTGTCAAGAAGCATGGTAGCGACCATGGCCGTGGTGGTGGTTTTCCCGTGGGTACCGGCTATGTTCACGACTTTCTCGAATTCGCGTGTCAGCCAGCCGAGAAAAAGACCTCTCTCAACACAGGTGATACCAAGCTCCGTGGCACGGACCAGCTCGCTATTGGTTAGAGGCACGGCTGCAGAGTAAATTACAAGATCGGGCATGACGCGATCGATATTTTCCGCGCGTTGTCCGATGACAACCGGTATACCCAGACCAATCAGGTGATCCGTATGTTCCGAAGCATGCATATCCGACCCGCTGACGAGATATCCCTGATCGAATGTTATCTCGGCCAGGCCGCACATACTGATTCCGCCGATTCCCACAAACCAGAGTTTGGCCGATGCCGGTAAATCTTTATAGTCTTTAATTGAGCTCATCATGATAATCTCGTCCGCCTTAAAAGTAATATATGATATTTTAGATCATTACCGTCCGATAAACAATTATGTATAATAGACTGATCAAACAATGTTTGATCTTAATACTAGTCCGGAGCGCTTTGCTCCGTATAGACTCATGCATTCAATTCCGTATTTTGAAGCAGTTGCCATATCGGGTATAATAGTTTAAATTGAATGATTTCGATGAAATGAGGAAGTCTGATGACATTATTTACTGTTGGTCCCGTTGAAATGGATCCCGAGATTCTTGCTGTCGGAGCCCGTCCGATACCGTATTTTCGTACCGCGGAATTCTCTCGGATTATGCTAGGTCTGGCGGATCAGTTCCTCGGTTTTTTGTCTGCCTCTGAAGGCAGCCAAGCAGTATTCCTGACGGCTTCCGGCTCGGGGGGCATGGAATCGGCCGTGGCATCTGTTTTCACAGCTGAAAACGATAAACTCTTGATTATTAACGGTGGCAGTTTCGGTCAACGTTTCGTGGACATCGCCGCTCATTATCGAATCCCCCATGAAGTTCTTAAAGTTCCCTTTGCCGATGATTTAAGCGAAGAAATGCTCGAACCGTACCGGAATAAGGGCTTTACAGGACTCCTGGTAAATCAGCATGAAACCTCGCTTGGAAAGCTATATGATCTGGAAATGCTGGGCCGTTTCGCCAGAGAAGAGGGGCTTTATCTGATTGTTGATGCCGTCAGCTCGTTTTTGTCCGAAGAAGTAAACATGGGAAAGTGGGGAGTCGATCTGGTCATGACGGCTTCTCAGAAGTCACTGGCTGTGCCGCCCGGCATAACTTTGGTAGCTTGTTCCGAACGTCTGATAAACGAAAGAATAATGCCAAACAACGGTCTGAGCTATTACCTTAGTCTGAAATCTGCTCTCGAAAACCAAAAGAGAGGTCAAACCCCTTATACACCGGCTCTCGGTATAATCTACCAGATCGAGAAGCGTTTCGAAGAGATATCCAGAATCGGCATAGAAGCCGAATATCAGAAGAAAGCGTTATTGGCCAGACATTTTAGAAGCAGAGTGCGGGAGATCGGCATGGAAGTACCTTCCTACCGTAAATCCAATGCACTGACTCCGCTTCTGACCGCTCCGCTTGATGCCTACGAACTCTTCTTGACATTAAAGGACCGCTACGGTCTTGTCATCACGCCAAACGGAGGCGAACACAAAAATACGTTGACACGAATCGGACACATGGGTCACCTTACAACGCAAGATCTGGATCGCTTAATCGAAGCCATGATCTTGCACAAGAAGTGAAACCCGGAAAGGATGTAAAATGAAAGCTATTTTAATGGCAGCCGGACGAGGCAGCAGAATCTCCCGACATATCGGAGATAATCCCAAGTGCACATTGGATGTCGGCGGTACCGAATTGATCCGTCATACAGTCGAGATGCTGATTCGCAACAACATAAAGGTCGTTATCGTACTCGGCTATCAGGGGCATGTTATCAGAGATGTGTTAAAAGACTATCCGGTGACTTATTATGAAAATCCTTTCTATGATGTAACGAACTCAATCGCCTCGCTTTGGTTTGCTCGTGATGAAATCGACGGAGAAGACTTGATTTTGGGTAATGCCGATGTTTACTGGGACGAAGATATTCTAGAAGCAATGCGTAGTGAAACTCGCACGCCTCTCATGCTGGCAGACAGTTCAAGACTGGAAGAAGGCGATTATCTCTTTAAATGGACGGATGAAAAATTAGAGCTTTACGGTAAAGAGTTGAAAATGCCCGATATCACCGGAGAATATGTCGGTATCGCCTATTTAAAGGCCAAGGATCAGGACATTTTTCGAAAACGGATGGAGAAAATGATTTTTGAACAACAGCATGGTGTCTGGTGGGAAAATATTCTGTACGAGGGCTTGCCGGATAATGTTGTGTATGTCAAAGATGTTCACCCGCTCTTTTGGGCAGAAGTAGACTATATCGAAGATTATTACCGCATTCTGCGCTATCGTAAGGATAAAGGACTGTCGGACGTAGATCCGGAAGATATCAGTCTGGGAGTTAATCAGTAAACGCGGCATGTACGAAACAGCTACCTGCCGGACAGCACTTATATAAAGGTTAGGTCTTAATATGGCAAAGAAAAGTCCGCAAGATCAATATGCCGCCGGCTATCAGCCTGCTCCCGCGACGGTTTACCCGCAGCAGGAGATGGTTGGTTTGCCGCCCCGCCAAAGAACATCACCGGTAAAACAGTTTTTTATTCGATTACTACTGGCCGTTGCCGGTCTCATGATCGGCATGGCGCTGTTTGCCTGGAATCTATTGGGTAAAGCGGGTTTCAGCCGTGTACCTATTGTTGACGACTTGATTAACGGCACGAATCCTTCTTATGTTGAAGGGGGAGAAGGCACGGAAGATCCTGATGTTGACCCGAATCAGGGCATCGGTCACGGAGGCGTCATCTCGGTTTACGCACCGGAAGGTTTCCCTATCCAGAGGAAGGCTCAGAAAGATCCGAATGTTTTGAATATTCTTATTTTCGGAATCGATGCGACGAGGACGGATGCGATCACGGGTAACTCCGATGCCATGATCGTAATGAGTCTTAACAAGTACACCAACTCGATTAAGCTGACATCATTGCTGCGAGATACGGAAGTCGTGATACCCGGTTACGAAGGTCAGCAAACCAAACTCAACAGCGCTTACGCCAGAGGCGGTGTCGGTTTAATGATCAATACCATCAATCAGAATTTCGACCTGGATATTCAGAGTTTTATGATGTTTGATTTCTGGAGTGCCAGTGCCATCATCGATCAAGTAGGCGGCATTAAGATTCCGGTAACGGATGAAGAAGTCAAGCATGTGAATAACGGTGTCGCTCAGTTTAACCGGCTTTCTGGTATTGACCCCGCCGACGGTCAGATTACATCGGGCGGCGAGCAGTTGCTAAACGGTAAACAAGCCATCGCCTGGGCTCGCATTCGTGCCATCGGTTTTGATTATGCCCGTACATCTCGTCAGCGTTTTGTCATCCAGGCCATGCTCGAACGTTTCGGTTCTCAGGATATCTTTACGAAGATGTCTACGGCCAGTAAGGTCCTGGAAAGCATCGAGACCAACCTGACCAGGTTCTCGATGGTCGGTGTCGGTACGAAATATATGGATACATTAAACAAGATCGAGCAGTTCCGTGTACCCGAAGACGGCTTCTTTACGACGAATACCAATAACTGGAACATGATTGTCGATTGGGATCAACAGATTCCCAGACTCCACGACTTCATCTATGAGAAAGCCAGATAAACGGAGGCAAATTTGAAATTTCAAGCTATTGCTCTATCGGATGTGGGGCGTCACCGAAAAAATAACGAAGACAATCTCTATTTCAAGCAATCCTGGCGCAATACAAGCGAGACAGGGGAGCGTTACCAGGCTCAAATGAGCGGGGAAGACAGACGCACGCTCTTCGCTATTTGTGACGGCATGGGCGGCGAGGCCCTGGGTGAACAAGCCTCCTACATGGCGGTTTCTGGACTCAAAGTCCTGGAAGATCGTTTTAATAATGTCTCCGGTCAGTCGTTTCCGAAGCTGATGGATCACTATATTTCCCGCACCAACGAAACCATTTGTCAATATATTCAAAATAATTCGAATCTGCGAATGGGTACGACCTTTACCTGTTTGCTGCTCGGTCGCTACGTCGCTCAGGTTATCAATGTCGGCGACAGCATGGCTTTTTTGATTCGAGACGGGAAAAGTTATCCTTTGACACAAAAACATACTCATGTGCAGCGCTTGCTGGATATGGGTATTATCACCGAAGAGGAAGCGCTCCTGCATCCCGATCGTCACCGCTTAACTCAGCATCTGGGATTGTTCCCCGAAGAGAAAAATCTCGAACCGTCGGTCACGCCGGAGATCTGGATTAAGACTGGCGATATATATATGCTCTGCAGCGACGGTATAACCGAGATGTTGTCGATGCGTCAGATCGAGGCATTACTCCATTCCGGCGGAACCTTGGCGGAGATTGGCGATAAAATGCTTGAAGCGGCTTTGGAAGCCGGCGGGAAGGACAATGCCAGTTTGATTCTGATCTCTGTGACAGAAGCCAATCCCATCAAGCCGGAACTCCATCCTGACGCGGTAGAAGAGGGGCCGTTCGAGTTGACGGTAATCAGTCATGCCGAACGATCCAAACCCGTTGCTTTAAAAAGTTTCACGGTTCCCAAGCAATCAGATACGGAGGTAGTCCCTGTGAAAAAGACAAGCGGAAGCGAAATACCAAAACCTCTTATAAGAGACAATCAGGCGGTAAACGGAGAGGCTGCGGTCAGTCCCGCTGTAACACCTGCGTCACAGACACCTCCGGCAGCTCAAGCTCGCGAAGCTAAAGCGGAAACAGTGCCAAACGCAGCAGAGCGTTTGAATCCTAGACCCAGGCCAACTCTAGAGCTGAGTCCCGAAGATCAGGAACGCTTCCGTCGGGCTCAGGCTCAAGCCGCCTCCAGGCAACAAGCCAGAAAAGTTTCCTCTGCTCCGATAAAAGTCAGCTCCGCTTATGAAGAAGAACAGCAGTGGCAACAGCGTCGTCTTCAAAGAGATACACGAGGCAGATCGCGAGTGAACACGAAAAAGATCTGGAAGAACATTTTATTCCTGCTTGTCTTTGTCGCGATAGGATATGCGGCATCCTGGCTGCTGGTGAACTTTGCCACGATTAGAAGCTTTTTCCAGAATCTTTTGAATTAGACATGAGGGATCGTATCCATAAAATGACGACAAAGTAAAACAGCACCTTCGCTTGACGAAAGTGCTGTTTTTAAGTATTAGAGTCTTAATTACTGTAATAGGTTCATGAACGCCTGACGCTCGTTATGCTCGTTAATGATGCGTTTGATCACTTCGGACTGATCGATCAGTTTGGAGATGGAAGAGTTATGGTTGATCGCGTCGATTAACAAGGCCACAAAATAACTCATATCCACATCGATGTACCAGGGTGCTTCCAGGAGCTCGGGACGTCTGTAAACAAGATTGGTGGAAATGACGCGATCGATGATACCTTCGCGATATGCTTCCTCCAGGTCTCCTGTACCGTGTACCATAAGCGGATATGCCGCGAGTACGAAGACCCGTTTGGCTTTCATTTCCTTCAGACGACGGGCTGTTTCAACGATCGTGCTTCCCGTGATGATCATATCATCGACGATGACAACATCTCTGCCGGCCGGAGATTCGCCAAGGAATTTATAATCCAGAATCGAAGCCGAACGATTGTTGTTGGCTGTATTGACATCTCTTTGGCGATAGAAGGTTCCAAGGGGAAGCTCCATGATGGAAGCGTAGAATGTGGCGCGTTTCATTCCCAGTTCGTCCGGACTGATGACCATCATTCTGTCTTTCCCGCCAAGTTTCACGTCCGGATAATTGTTCAGGAAACCTTCGATCAGACTGTAGCTGGTCGGAATATTTTCCAGACTCTTGGAAGGAAGAGCATTCTCGACTCTGGGGTCGTGAGGATCGAAAGTGATAATATTTTCTACTCCGAGCTCACTGAGCTCTTTTAGCATATAAGCACAGTCAAGCGATTCTCGTGTCATACGGACATGCTGGCGGCTTTCATAGAGGAAAGGCATAATGACGTTAATTCGTTTGGCTTTACCCGTAGCAGCAAGTATCATGCGGATTAAATCCTGAAAATGATCGTCGGGTCCCATCGGAACCTCGCGCCCGAACATCTTAAATTTGACGCTGTGATTCATAACATCGCAAATGATAAACAAGTCATGGCCGCGTACGCTCGAATAAATTTCTCCTTTTCCTTCGCCGGACGAAAAACGAACCGCCCGAGTCGGGATGATGTAATCGTCACGCAGCGTTCCTCTTTCCAAATCGGAAGGAGAGTAGCTGTCTTGCAAATAAGCCAGCCTTCTCTCGTATAAATGCTGATTGACAAGGCTGGTAAAATCCCGGCTGCCGGGTAATTGAACCAGACCTACGGGGCCTTCGGTTTTACCGGCATTCTGTCCCACCGGATTGTAATCCGAATATCCTTTACTAGATGAGATAACACTCTCTATTCTCTGTTCATCTGTCATAACACTTGAACCTCCTCAAGCACGTTTCCATAAGCTATAAGATATATCAGTCCTCATCGTGAGCGGTCACTTTATCGTTTCCGGGATCCAATAAGGTTTGAATCTTCATGGCAGGATCCAATAAGAGCGAAAGCGAGGCGTCGTGGTTGATAGCATCGATCAAAAGAGCGATGTACTTGGCCATGTTGACACTGACAAACCAGGGTGCACTTAAAACCTCCGGCGAAAGATAAGTCAGGTTCGTGGATAAGACCTTGTCGATTACTCCTTCTTCATAGGCTTTATTGAAGTTATCGATACCGCTGGTAAAAAGTCCGAAAGTAGCGGTGCAATAGATCTTTCCGGCATTCATACGACGCATTTCGCGTGCGATATCCAGCATCGACTCACCTGATGCGATCATGTCGTCAACAATCAAAATATCTTTACCCTCTGCGGAATCTCCGAGGAACTCATGACTGATAATCGGATTGCGGCCTTCCACTATCTGCGTATAATCGCGGCGTTTGTAGAAGGTACCGAGCTGACAGCCCAGCATGGTCGAATAGTACATGGCTCTTTGCAATGCTCCTTCGTCCGGGCTGATAACCATTAAATTGTCATTGGTTAGCGATAAAGCGGGTTCCAAACGTTTTAAAGCTTTAATAACCTGATAGTGCGCAGAAATGTTTTCGAAGCCGGACATCGGGGCCGCATTAGCAACACGGGGGTCATGAGCATCGAAGGTGAGAATATTGGATACGCCCAGCTTATGGAGTTCTTCGAGCATAAATGCACTATCGAGCGATTCGCGCCCGTTACGCTTATGTTGACGGCTCTCGTAGAGGAAAGGCATGATGATGTTGATGCGTCTGGCTTTACCCGAGATTGCCAGAATAATTCGTTTTAAATCCTGATAATGCTCGTCCGGCGTCATATGTTTAGTTTGGCCGAAGAGTTCGTATGTTTTGGAATAATTCAGGACATCGATTAAAATAAAAATATCATGCCCGCGTACCGTACTGGCCAGAGTAACTTTTCCTTCACCGGTGGTGAAACGGTCACCATGGATATCGGCAAAATAGTTCTTACGCAGAAAGCCGGGTCTTGTAGTGGTATAATCTTCAGAGTTTTCGGTATATTCGAGCCGACGGGAATAGAGGTAATCATTGACCATAGCGGTAAAAGATTCGCTACTGCTCAATGAAATCAATCCGATCGGTCCGACAGGCTCCATTAGGTTATCGCCATATTGATTGTATATAAAATAACTATCACTTTTGGCGTTGTCCGGAACAGGCATATATGAGGTCCCCCCAAATTAGCTGCTTCTGATATATTTAACAGAAGACGTGCGTTGTTATCACCTTTATTATACCGTTACTCGAAGAATGATAACAATTCAAATAATGACAGTTAATGAGATAGCAAACGTGATCCTCTTAGGACAAAGGCTCAGAAAGAAGGAAGTAAATTGGATAAGACCTTTACAAAAGTAGAATACACAGGCCCGGCTGCGAGAATTGATCAGGTCCCGGCAGACGGACGGGGAGAGGTAGTCCTGGCAGGTCGCTCGAATGTGGGTAAATCAAGCCTGGTCAATGCTCTTGCAGGCAGAAAAAATCTGGCCAGAGTCAGTCAGACACCGGGAAAAACACAGATGGTGCTCTACTTTCTTGTAAATGATTCCTTTTACATAACGGACCTTCCCGGTTACGGTTATACTGCTTCTCGTCAAGCAAAAGCGGGTTTCAGTAAGTTGATCGACAGTTATTTTCAAATCGATCGCCCGATCAAACTGGTTTTACATTTGATGGATATCCGACACAAACCCAGTAAAGATGATTTGATTATGCAGGAGTTCTTAAAGTCTCAGCCATATCCTTCCGCTATTGTGCTTTCGAAAGGTGACAAATTAAGCAAACAGCAAATTCGCAAGCAAACAGAACTGATATTAAGAGAGCTTGACCTGCGCGAGGATCAGGCTGTCTTTACCGTATCCAACCTGAAGCGCCAGGGGCTCGACGAACTGGGCTCTTACATCACGTCTATCATGAATGAGAGTCATGGATCATCCGAGTTTCTTGAGGAATAAGCAGTAGTTTCAATAAATAAGGTATAAAAACGGCCGGCTATTTTAGCATTAATCTTCCTAAACTAAAGTCAATTACCTCGGTAACTTGGGCAGGAGGAGATGATGCGACAAGAAAGATTTCGGATATGCTTGCTTCGGGAATTCTACGCCGGTCTAGATCAACGTCTTTACACTGTTTTGGCATTAATTCAAATCCTCACTATCCAGGTTTGTGCCCGAAGAGAATTATGGCTCGTGTTAGCTCTGATCTTTCTTGCTTTGGCTCTCGTCTTGATCGGCTTTATACCGGATAGTCAAAAAAAGTTACATAGCACGAATGATCTCTCAGGTGATTCAGACAGGAAACGACACAAGAGACAGTTACTGCTGGCCATATTCATATCTCTCTCAACAGCGACATCGATATATATAAGGCTGTATCGGCCGGCTGTATATGCCGATGTACTACTAAACGAAGCCGATGCAAGCATCCATGACATAAAAGTATTAGCGTGTCGCGATACTGTTTTCGGAGCTTATGAATTAACCGCTCTCGTTGATAAATCTGTACGTGCACAGTTTAGTTTTACGCATTCCGCAAAGCCGGTGTACGGCGATCGCTTCAAAGCACGGCTTTGCTTTTATCCGACTTCCAGAGCTGCCAATCCGGGTGCATTTGACGAACGATCTTACCGTCTGAGCCAGGGTATTTTTTTGAACGCCGCTATGGCAGAAGGAGAAACGCCACACGATATAAAAGGGCCATTATGGCGTGATCTGCCCGCTAAAATGGCCAACCATATCAATCAGTATGTGAGCCGTTATTTTGTTTCTGTATTCGGCGAGGATTCGGGAGCGCTGGCCGCGGCTATGCTTTTAGGCAACGAAGATTTACTGGGTCGTTCGATCAAGGATGATTTTAAGCAATCGGGTTTATCTCATTTACTGGTAGTCTCGGGATCGAATGTGAGCCTGCTTTTTACTTTTATCGTTCCTTTCCTGCAGAGAAGTCCGCTCAGCTGGAAACGAAGGCAGCTGACTTACTTACCGGCGCTGCTTTTTTTCGGTATGCTGATCAACTGGGATGCTTCCGTTACGAGAGCTATTGCGATGAATCTGGTGGTGATAATTGCCCGCGTTTTATATCGCCCGGTCAGCGGACGTAGCGCGCTGGGACTGGCCGTATGTATGATCCTGGCATTCAATCCTCGCAGTGCGCTTCAAACAGGCTTCTTAATGTCTTCAGCGGTCAGTTATGCATTGATGACAATATTATCTCCCTTATCAGAACGAATGCTGGATATTTCCATCCATTCTTTTGGTGTGAAAAAGCAATGGCTTTTACTCGAACGTCGAAAGAAAAACCGGATTCGGATATTGATGGTTGCGATGCTTACGCCACTTGTTTCACAGTTTGCCGTCATACCCTTCAGTTTGTCGATCGGATCTGCTTTCACATTTTGGTCTATACCTCTAAACTGGGCTGCGGTTCCGATATCGGCCGCTCTGACCATCATGCTTACCGTCATAACTCCGTTAGCCTTGTTGGCACCGTATCTTGATTACCGGTTGCTTGCTTCCATCTTTAAGCCGATTGAGGTTTTGTTGCTGTTGATGCGAAAACTGGCATCGTTGCCTGGTGTTTTCCATGCCCGGTCTGTCATGCCCAACCAAAGATTCATTTATCTCTATATTCTGATCATTATTTTACTGATTTGTTTCATTCAAGCAAAACCGATCAGAAGCGCTTGTCGTATTACTACGGCATATCTTCTTGCTGCAGGCATCATCTTAATCAGTGCTTATGTCATAAAACCGGATCTGGAAATCTACTTTCTCTCTGTAGGTCAGGCAGATTCTGCCATAATAAAAGCAAAAAGCGGACAGACGATATTAATAGATACGGCGTCGAGAAAAGAAGGAGAGCGAGTCATTTTACCGGCTATCCGCAAATTAGGTATAACCCGGATAGACTTAGCCATCGTAACTCATATGCATGATGATCATGCAGGCTCGCTCGACTTCCTGATGAAAGAAGGCATGATTCGCTCTGTTGCCGCAACACCGCAGGTTTACGGAAGCACGAAGGATGCTTGTGACGAGCGTGAACTGGATGCAAGACTAAGACAGATAGCAACAGAACTGAAGATACCCTGGACCGAGATTACTGCCGGAGATATCGTTAATATAGGTCGAACCTTCAGGCTGAAATGCATTTGGCCCGAAACAGCGGCGAAGTCCGGTAATGCAGCATCTCTGGTTTTTCATCTGACGGGACAGAATCTGGATGTGCTTATGACCGGCGATTGTGAAAAAGAAGCCGAACTGGCTATGATCGGACAAAACACCATAGCGGATATCGACATATTAAAGGTAGCGCATCACGGATCAGAAACATCCTGCTGTAAACTGTTTCTGGAGTGCTGTCGTCCGGAAATCAGTGTGATATCGGTCGGTCGAAATAACTACGGACATCCTCACGAGGCTGTGCTACAATCTCTCCAAGATATTGGCAGCGAGGTCTTTCGTACAGATGAAGACGGGGCTCTGGTGCTTCAGTCAAGAAACCAATCCTGGACCTTTTACCGGTATAATTGTCCGAAAATAATCTGGAAAGGTAAATGACGGCGATGGCGGCTTATCGAAAAAGTATTAATCATGACTACTATAAAAACCTCATGCGCGAGTTGAACGAGGGAAAACTTCGGCCGGTTTATTTGTTTTACGGCGAAGAAGATTTTCTTCTGGAAAACAGCTGGCATACCTTACGTCGACTTTGCCTGAATGAAGCGACCGCTGATATAGACGGACTGAGTTACAAGCTCGACGGCAACGGCAGCCGTTTGGATCTGAGAAAGCTGGGTATGGAGCTGAGAACGCCGCCTTTTCTATCGGATAAGCGCCTCATATTGATTCAAAGAAGCGGTTTTTTCGCTACGAAAGGATCTTTAGGTGACGACGATTTCGAAATATTATCCAAGAGTATAGGGGAGATGGCAGATACCACGGTTTTGGTTTTCTGGGAAGAGAAAATTGACGGTCGCCAAAAACGCATTCAAAAACTAATCGATGATGCCGGCGGCCTGATCGTGCAGTTTCCCCGACAAGATCCGGAAACCTTAAATAACTGGGTTCGAGCCTGGCTTCGTCGCGAAGGTTTGGAGATAGAAGCCTTAGCTTGCGAAAGTCTGGTGGACCGCTGTGAAATGGATATGCGTTCTTTGACCCAGGAGCTAAGTAAACTTAAACTGGCATGCAAGTACGATAAACGGACGAGAATTGATCTCACGCTTGTTAACAAGCTCTGCCGACCGGATAACAGAGGCTCTATCTTCGATTTGACAGATGCGTTATCTCTTGGAGATTCATCCGAAGCTTTGCGCCTTTTGCATTTATTATGGGCCAATAAGGAACCAAGTCAGGTGATCCTGATAATGCTTGCCAGACATTTTAAACAGCTGCTCTGTGCTCATGAATGGTCCCAAAGCGAGCTGGCCAAGGGTTTACCTGTTGCGCCTTTTGTAGCCAAACGGCTTAAAGAGCAGAGCAGGCATTTTACGCCAGAGATGCTCGAAGCCTTGTATGAAGCATGCTTTCAAACGGATTGGGGAATTAAGACCGGAAAATTCGATGACGAGACCGGACTGGAAATATTACTGGCCCAGGCAGGGCGGGCGGCACGCAGCGTGAAGTTGCGTCGTCGCTAGAAAGGATTTACGGATGGAACGAATACAGATGCGTACACCTCTGGTGGAAATGGACGGTGACGAAATGACTCGTATTCTCTGGCAGGAAATTAAAGATCAGTTAATCCTGCCATTTGTTGATCTGAAGACCGAGTATTTCGATCTGGGACTTAAGAATCGCGATGCTACGCAAGATCAGGTAACCGTAGATGCCGCCATAAGAACCAGAGAACTGGGAGTTGCTGTTAAGTGCGCCACGATCACGGCTAATGCAGATCGCATGAGCGAGTATAATCTGTCGGAGATGTGGAAGAGCCCTAATGCTACCATTCGTGCCATATTGGACGGAACCGTTTTTCGCGCACCGATTATCGCTCCGGGTATAAGTCCTTCGGTCAGCAGCTGGAAGCGGCCGATTACGCTGGCGCGTCATGCCTACGGAGATATTTACAAGAGCAGCGAGGTGGCTGTCGAAAAAGGAGCCAAAGCCGAATTGCTCGTTACGTATCCGGACGGCAGAACCGTCACTCGACCGATTCATCATTTTGACGGAGCAGGCCTTGTGATGGGTATGCATAATACCGATCAATCGATCGAAGCATTCGCCAAAAGCTGCCTGGCCTTTGCCTTGGAGCGTGGTGAAGATCTTTGGTTTGCTGCGAAAGATACCATCTCCAAGATTTATGATCAGCGCTTCAAAGAAATATTTCAAAGCATTTACGAAGAAGAGTTCGAAGAGCGCTATAAGAGTGCAGGTATCAGTTATCACTACAGTCTGATTGACGATGCCGTAGCCCGAGTCATGCGGTCTGAAGGCGGCTTCGTCTGGGCTTGTAAAAACTACGACGGAGACGTCATGAGCGATATGATTGCGGCCGCCAACGGCAGCCTGGCTATGATGACATCAGTCTTATTGTCGCCTGATGATGTCTATGAGTTTGAGGCTGCACATGGTACCATCACCAGACATTATTATCGCTATCTGAAAGGCGAGAAGACTTCCAGTAACCCCATCGCCACGATCTTTGCCTGGACGGGAGCCTTGGCTAAACGAGGCGAAATGGATCATATCAATGAATTGATTACATTTAGCAAGCAAGTCGAAACGGCATGCCTCGATGCAATAGGCAAAGGATATATGACCGGGGATCTGGCCCGAATCACGGATATAGAAAATCCGACGATTTTAACGTCGAATGAATATTTGGCATTTGTGAAGAGCCTGCTAGATGGTATGATAAGTAAATGATTCAGGTAATTTTTTTGGAGGACTAGACAATGAGCTATTTTGCAACATGGAACGAGAAGTTTGAAGATACAAGCGACCAGGGTCGTTTTAATGATTTTGTCAATCGCTACTACGAGATGGAACAGCGTGCTTATATCGAAATTTTGGAGAATTATCCTTCCGAGTGGAAGGGCAGAGCCGCCGATCTGGCCGAGCGTCTTAAATTCGAAGGCGACATGATCGTCTTCACCGGTTTCCTTGACGGTATTCAAAACAGTTTGAATAACAAACTGGAACTTGAAAGCCTAGACGATGATACGGAAGTACACCTGGACATCGATTATGAGAAGCTTCTTTATAATATGCACGATGCCGGAGCCAAGTGGCTCTTCTCGCTGAACGCCTGGGACAATGTCTTCCCCAAGGAAAAGCGAGACGAAATCGGCAAGCAATATCGTAAAGAGCATATCGCCGTCAGCAACAAGGTTGGTCGTAACGAACCTTGTCCCTGCGGAAGCGGTAAAAAATACAAGAATTGCCACGGAAAGGCGGTTTAATATGGAACGTGTATCCATACGCGAACTTTATAAACAGACGGATCAACATGCCGGCCGCGTTGTAACGGTTGCCGGTTGGGTACGTACGATTCGTGACCAGAAGAGTTTTGGCTTTATCAACTTACATGACGGAAGTTTTTTTAAACCCGTCCAGGTGGTTTTCAGTGTCGACAAACTGGATAACTTCGGCGAGATTGCCAGGCAGGGAACCGGGGCAGCTTTGATTGTACGAGGCGAGCTCGTATTAACTCCGAACTCAAAGCAGCCTTTTGAAATTCAGGCACATGAAATTACCGTTGAAGGAACCAGTCCTTCGGACTATCCGCTGCAGCCCAAACGTCATACGCCGGAGTTTATGCGCACGATCGCTCACCTTCGCTCCCGGTCGAATCTCTACAGTGCCGTATTCAGAGTTCGCTCTGTTGCAGCTTATGCGATTCATAAATTCTTCAACGAACGCAACTTCGTCTATGTCCATACACCTTTGATTACGGCTGCGGATGCCGAAGGTGCAGGTGAAATGTTTCAGGTTACCACGCTTGATCTGAAGAATCTACCGCTGGACGAATCGGGAGAAATCAAATACAGCGAAGACTTTTTCGGCAAGCAGACTCATTTAACGGTCAGCGGGCAGTTGAATGCCGAGACATTCGCACAGGCTTTTTCGAATGTTTACACTTTTGGCCCTACCTTCAGGGCGGAGAATTCCAACACGGCTCGTCATGCCGCAGAGTTCTGGATGGTCGAACCTGAAATTTCCTTTGCCGATTTGAATGACGACATGAAACTGGCAGAAGAAATGCTTAAGTACATCATCCGTTATGTTCTTGACGAGTGCGCCGAGGAAATGGAGTTCTTCAATCAATTTGTCGACAAGGGTCTCCTGGAGCGTTTGAACAAGGTTCTAGAAGCGAAATTCGCAGTCATGACCTATACCGATGCGATCGAAGCACTTCAGAAATCAGGTCAAGATTTTCAGTATAAGCCCGTATGGGGGGCAGATCTGCAGACCGAACACGAACGCTGGTTAACCGAACATTTAATCGGAGGACCTGTTTTCATCATCAACTATCCGAAGGATATCAAGGCCTTCTACATGCGTGTCAACGAAGACGGTAAAACCGTCGCGGCGATGGACTGCCTGGTCCCGGGTATCGGTGAAATCATCGGTGGCAGTCAGCGTGAAGAGCGTTATGATGTTCTTGTGGCACGTATGAAAGAGATGGGCCTCGATCCTGAACCATATCAGTGGTATCTGGATTTACGCCGTTACGGGAGCAGCAAACATGCCGGTTTCGGTCTGGGTTTCGAACGCATGATCATGTACCTGACATCAGTATCGAATATCAGAGACGTTCTGGCCTTCCCCAGAACAACCGGTTCGGCGGACTTCTAAGAAAGTTCTTGGGAATCGAAATAACTTTATAGTGATCTGACAGGCTGCCGGTCGGCAGAGTTTAATTCCTGTGTGAGAAGAGGCGATAGGCGATCCGTTTCGGATTCCTATCAAATAAACACAAAGGAGTACAACAATGGCGAAAGGTATCCTGCAACTGCCGCTTGGCGAGCGGCCTTACGAGAAATTGGAGCGGCACGGCGCAGCCGCATTGAGCGATGCGGAATTGCTGGCTATTATTTTACGTACCGGTTCTAAAGCGAAAAGTGCCTTAGACCTCGCCCGTGCCTTGATTCTTCGTTTCGACGATGAACAAAACGGGGGAGGTCTCAATTTTTTAACGGACCTGAGTCTGGAGGAGTTGCGTTCGATCGACGGGATCGGAAGGGTAAAAGCGATCCAGCTGCAGGCCGCTGCCGAGATCGGTAAACGAGCTTCGGTAGTCAGCACTGCCGAACGTATGCTGATGAACAGCCCGGCTAAAGTGGCCGCCTATATCTCTGCTGACCTGAAAGGAAAACCCCGAGAGCAGCTTGTGATGCTGATTCTCGATACCAAACAGCGTTTGATTCGTCGCCTGCGTGTTTCTGAAGGCGGTTTGGCGTCGATATTGATTCAACCCCGCGATCTGTTGCGAGAAGCGGTGCGAGCCAATGCCGCCGGCATTATTCTTGTCCATAATCATCCCAGCGGAGATCCGACACCCAGCACGCAGGATATAGCGGCTACGAAGTCCATTCTGGAAGCATCCCGCCTGATCGGGGTAGAACTGCAAGATCACATTGTTGTAGCACATGAAGGTTATTCCAGCATCAGACAGATAACAAGGCTATGGTCGTAAATCGAAAGCTGCTTCAAGGTGAATTGTGATTACGGTTCCGGTCTTGTATCATAAAGAGAATAATCTGAGAGTTTATAGCATAACGGCTACATGATCCGGTTCTTACCGGAAAGTCGTATTAACGATAAAGTTTGGTGTTTGATATTGGCTAAGTTTAAACCAAATCGTATTACCGTCATATTTCTGGCTGTCGTCCTGAGTTTGGGACTGGCGGTCTGGTCTCTTATACCCGGAAGTTATGTGAACCGTTTACTGGGTCCGGCTGCTGCTGTTTTAGTTCCGATACAGAAAGCAGCAGGTGATGTGCGTGATCGTGTCGGAGATATCTTCAACTCATTTCAGTCCGGACTCGAGATTCAAGCCGAGAACGAGAAACTTAAAGAAGAGCTTGCCGAGTTAAAGCAAACAATCAAGAAGCTCGAAGGTGAGAACCTGAAATATCAGGAGTTGCGCGAAGCACTGAAAATACAAGAAACCTATGATCATTATGATGTACTTCATGCCAACGTGATCAGTCAGCCTTTTGGTACCTGGTTCGATGTCTTTCGTATTGATATCGGAGCAGATGATGGTCTGGTAATCACGGATGATCAACTTAGTTTTCCGGTCGTGGACAGCGAGATGAATCTTGTTGGCAGAATATTAATGGCTGACGATTACTCGTCTACTGTCTTGCCTTTTATCAACGAGGGATCCGTCGTGTCTGCCAAGATTAACCGTACCGATGGTGCCGTGGTACGGGTTTTCGGCGACATCAGTTTGAAGGGGACCTCCCTTGTGATGGTTGATAATATACCCGAAAACGCCAATTTGAAAATAGGCGATGAATTGATTACATCCGGAAACGGCGGATTTTACCCATTGGGTCTGCCGATCGGACGTATCAGTCGTATATACGAGGAAGAAGGTCACATTCGCGCCGAGCTGGAGCCATATGCCGAATATATCGGGTTGACCGATGTCTTCGTATTGAAAGGCCAGACAAACCGATGAAACATAAATCTAAAATTAGAATTGTCCTTGCTTATGGGTTCTATCTGTGTTTATTCTTCGCGATGCAATCTGCCTGGCCAAATAAAGGCGGCACCGAAGTAAAACCCAACCTATTATTTGTTTTGGCTGTATTAAGCGGCTACCAGTTTGGATTTGCCGATGGTCTTGCAATCGGTTTACTGGGAGGTTTTCTCCAGGATTTTTACAGCGGCAGGGGTATCGGTACCGGCATGCTTCTCTTTATGATCGCTGCAATCAGTTCCACACGACTTTTCAAACGAAAACTGATGCGCAGTATATTGCCCGCTCTTTTGAGTACGGCAATCTGCACGGTGTTTTATGAGATCTCGGTCAGAGTTATTTTACGGCTCTCGATACTTGTACAAGATATTCCGACAGGCCGTATGGATATCGGCATTTTACTTAACGATATCCTGTCTGCTGTATTCTGGAATCTTGTCATCATGGTTCCCATGTTTATTTTACTGCGTTATTTTGGCCCCTATAAGCGCAGGCCGGAACTCGGTCATGTCGAAAGAGAGGGGAGGTCTGCCGGATGGTAAACGAAAACAATGATAAGAACAGACAGATACACGAAGAAGAATCAAGATCGAAAATTTTCAGGCCTTGGCGTCGCGGTGACAAAGCGCAGCCGTTTATGGATGCCGCTGCACTGCCCGGGATCGAGGAAGAAGAGAAACTTGGTTCCCGGCTGATGCACACGATACGCAACAGAAACGTGGTTTTGCTTTTTGTTTTAATGATTGCGTTTACCGCTATGTTCGTATCGGCAACTAACTTGCATCTTAATGCCACGGAAGGCATCAACAGACAAGAAGACAGCGGGTCCAGACGTCAGATCGCCGTAAAGACAGCCCGCGGCAGGATACTGGACCGTAATGGTGTAGAGCTGGCCTCTTCGAGAGACGTAAATATGCTTTATTGGGCTTATGCGGATCTCGAGAATGAGGCGTTCAATGAAGTCTTACTCGATTTGGCAAAGACACTCGAGTCGTATGATATCGAATACGGAAAGGCAATCGATAACTATCTGGATATCCGGCGAATGAGCTTTGCCATGGATGACGCCGACATGATTTACTGGCAGAAAAACAGAAATTATCTGGGACTACAGGATCTTCCCGAAGGGGTTGAAAGCGACTATAGAGATAAACGATATGTCAAGACCAAAGCCCGTGATTTTTATGATTATCTGGCTTATACACGCTTTGGTGTCGACGAATCTTACGGCCCGCGTGACAAAGAAAGAATCGTTCGACTGCGTTTTCAGATCTATCTGAACAACTGGAGTTTTATTCAAGGAACGCCCGTATTGATCGCCAGAGATATTCCCGACGATCTTATGACAATCTTCGAAGAGCAGAATTTCCGCTTTATGGGAGCCGTTACAACGACGGAGCCTGTTCGCCGATATGCGGAAGATGCCGTATATCTGGCGCCTGTAATCGGCCATGTTGGACTTATTTCAGCCGAGCAATATGCTCAACTGGCCTCGTCGGGGTATTCGCCGGATGACATCGTTGGAAAATCCGGCATTGAACTGGTAACCGAGCGGTATCTGCATGGAGAGTCGACGTATTCCGTCTACAATATTTGGGGAAAGGACGGTCCCGAGGGCAATTTCGTGTCGGAAGTCGAGGACTTCGTTCCGTCACCCGGTGACGACGTCAAGCTTACGATCGATATGAAAGTGCAGAAAGCCGCCGTCGAGAGTCTGGCGGAAATGATTGATATCTATAACAACGATAATGCCTTCGTGGGTTTCCCGGAAAGCAGCGGGGCTGCGGTCATGATTGACTTAAAGAACAACGGAGCGGTACTGGCGATGGCCAGCTTGCCAACCTTTAACCCGCAGGATTTTATCGATATGGCAGATGACGAAGATGCTGCCGATCGCGTGGCCAAGTACCTGACCGATTCCGAGAAAATTCCTATGCTGAATCGTGCGATCGCGTTACCCAAAGCACCCGGTTCTACCTTTAAGATCTTTACGGCGGCCGCACTTTTACACAGTGGTACCGTTAACCCTTACACGCAGGTTTTTTGTCCCGGTTATTATGAGATAGACGGTATGAGGTTCGGTTGCGAAGACGAACATGGCTATGTGGATCTGGGTCATGCGATCGCTTATTCTTGTAACGTGTATTTCTATGAAAAGTCGGTCGACATGGGTATCGATGATTTATCCGAAATGACTACCATGCTCGGCTTGGGCTTGCGCAGTGGTATCGAGCTTTACGGCGAGTCCGCCGGCATCAATGCGTCCCGTGAAAGCAAAATCATGTACAATCAGGATCCGGCAAATCAGTCCTGGTATCCTGCCGACACGGCTCAAAGTTCCATTGGTCAGGGTCTGAACTCTCTTACGGTTCTGCAACTGGCAAGAGCAACAGGCGCCATAGCTACAGGTGAACTGGCTCCTGTTCATATTATCGATGAAGTACAAGCTGCCGATGGTACCGTGACCATGAAAGCCGGGATGACTTCGACGCAGTTGAATTTAAACGATGCTTTACTTACCGAGGTCAGAGATGCCATGCATTTGATGACAACAGATGAAATGTCTACCGTTCGGACCATATTCGAAACGGCACCTTATCAGGTAGCCGGTAAGACAGGTACGGCCGAAACACTGGTTGCCAATCACGGGCCGACCACCGACGGTCTTTATGTGGCTTTTGCGCCTTATGATGATCCGCAGGTTGCCGTAGCCGTAGTCATTGAGACCGGTGCCAGAGGAGCTGCCACATCCCGTGTAGCCAGAGCGATGTTTGACGCATATTTTTCTGACGAAGTATACAAAATCGGCGATATAAGTCTTTTGCCCGGTATAGAATAGCTCAATTGTAGATTTATCTTGATATTCCCTTGATTCATTAGTAAAATAGCCGTAACGGCTATTCTTAGCTGAAATTATAGATGTTGGTTCGTGCGTAGTATAGACTCGCTCGTCTTGGAGGTAGAATGTGAAAATTGTTGTGTTGGCTGATCAGAGAAAAAACGAGCTACTGGTGAACTTTTGTCTCGCCTATAGTCAGATATTAGCGCCCCATGATCTCTACTCCACGCAGAATACGGCGAAATTGCTGGAAGCCGGAACCGGATTGAACGTTCATGGCGTGGCCACCGATATCGCCAGCGGTTTAGAGCAGTTCGCTTCTCGTGCACGATTCAACGAAATCGATGCGGTTCTTTATCTGCGTGATCCCAATAATGATAATTACGATGTCCAAAATCCTTTGATGATTTCATGCGATATCAACAGCATTCCTTATGCCAGTAATATTGCAGCAGCCGAAATTCTTGTTCTTGCTATCGATCGCGGTGATCTCGATTGGCGTAATCTTGTCCATTAAGATATGCGGGCTTTAGTACAGAGAGTCACGGAAGCTTCGGTTTCGATTGACGATCAATTAGTATCCGAGATCGGAAACGGGATACTGTTATTGCTTGGAATTGCCAAGACCGACAGTCGCAGTGAAGCGGAGTTTATTGCCAGAAAGGTAGCCAATCTGCGTATTTTTTCGGATGAAGCCGGGAAGATGAACCTCTCGGTAAAAGACATCGGCGGTGAGGTTCTGGTTGTCTCGCAATTCACCTTATACGGCAATACAGCGAAGGGTAACCGGCCGGGTTTTGATCAGGCGATGGAGCCTGATGCGGCAGAAGCGCTATATGAATACTTCTGTGACGAACTTGATAAATACGACGTTCCGGTAAAACAAGGATCATTCGGAGGCGATATGGACGTCCGGCTGATCAACGATGGTCCTGTTACTTTTCTGATTGAGAAATAGATACTGCTGATCGTGATTTTGGAATCACAGGGAAAAATCTAATATTTGGTTTAAATGATCGAAATCATAACACCTTCCAACACGTTACATTAACAATGCAAGGAGGTGTTTTTTTATGGGATTCTCTCTGGAAGCAGCAATTATAGTTCCGCTGACGATCGGCTTGGTCACCGCGGTCGTACTAAAGTCTGTTGATGCATATGAAGATACTCGTCGTAATGCTCTGCGTGAAGCAGCACAGTCGGCAGACCGCCTGGAGAGCACGGAAATATACCGCTTATGTTTTCGGAAGGACGGCTTTCCTTCGGATGTACGGACCAGTCCCGTGGATCTGCTTCGTTTTTGTATTTACATTGAAGACCAGGCGGCGTTTATACTCGAGGTTTTGGACAATGAGTATGAATAAACGTGCCTGCGAAGGTGGTATCAGTCTTTTTCTGGCGATTGTGATGGTGGCTTTACTGATTTTAGAAATAAGTCTGATAGCCGCCTCGAAGCAACATGATCTTGAATTACGGGCAGGACGCGCGATTGATCTGGCCGGTGATGCAGTTTTAGCATCCTACGATGAAGATCTCGCAGACCAATACGGTCTCCTGGGCTATCGTGAAGCGACCTTACCGTCCGGGATAAATACATTTATTGAGTCGGAATTAAGAGGCTATGAAAGTTATGACTTAAAATTATCTGCCAAATCCCCTTTGAATGAACCGACGGTTATAAAGGAACAAATCTGCTCTTATTTAAAACTCTTATATCCGCAGATCATGATCCATAACATACTTGAGAAGAGCAATCTTATCCATTCGATGAAAAATCAATTTGCAAGCGAGGCGGAGCAAGGCAATATATTTGAGGATATTGAGATTAGTGAAGGTGAATCACTTGGAGATCAGCTTCAATCTCTTCTAGCAAACCGGCTTCTTGAAGAAAGCTTAAATTCATTAAATGCTTTCCTGGGTAATCAAGAGAATGAGGGTAAAACTTCTATTTTCCGGGACTACTTTAGTAAGAAAACAGGAGTAAACGACGGTAGCGAATCAGAACAAGCAGAGCTCTCCGAAGAAGAGCAGAGGCTGGGTGATTCGATGTTGGTGAATATTCGCGAGGCAGGGAATGGCAGCGCTCAGAGTATTTCCAATATTGCCGGTATTCTTGCTCAAGGTATTGAGCTGCTGGATATTCCGACTAACGGCGTATATGAACGTCTTCTATCTTGTGAATATATTTTACTCATGTGCTCGAACTGGACGGATCAGAGAAACGCCGACAAACTGATCGATGGCAGACAGACGCTCAGAGGTGTTCCGATCAAGGAGATGAATCACTACAGAGATCTGGAAAGCGAATACATTCTATTTGGGTTTCAAGATGAAGTTCGTACGAAGGCTATAACGGCAAGCATGATCACCGCCGGTCGTCTTGCCTTAACGACTATTGGATTACTTCTTAATGAAAACGAAATGAAAAAGCTTGAGGTCGGCGCAGGTATTCTGTCCGTAGGAATCGCTATGGTTAGCGGAGGTGCTATCGTGATAGATGCCACGGCTTTGAAGTATCTTCTTTTACTGATCAGAGCTCAGGCTGAAGCGATCGCCGATATGGAGACACTCCTCAACGGGAAGACGGTAGATTTACTGCCTTACATCGAAGGGGGAGATCAGAACAGTGATTACTGCGACTACTTGAGATTCTATCTTCTGCTGGCTGCCGACGCCGACGATCAGTTGATTCGTTTGGCGGAAACGATCGATTTGAATCTATGCGGTCCTTTCTACACAACTGTGGAGACGAGTTTGAAGATTACAAAAGAGCATATGCCATCAAACAGTTTTACTTTATTCAGGCAGAACAGTTATACAACAGAGAAAGGAGATCAAGATGAGGGGAATGAATGAGAAGCCTGTGATCGCTTCCAGAAAAAATGAAGGAAGTATTTCTCTTGAAACGGCTCTGTGCCTGCCGATTTGCTTGCTGATTTTGATCTCGTTTTCCAAAATTGTTTACGCATATAATGCGGAACTGAACTTAAGAGCCGCTGCCGATGCAGCAGGCAGGGAAGCCGGACTGGCCCTGGCCACTGCAGGTCTCTGGGAAGACTTGCCGCAAACCGCAAGCGATTACGTGGAGAAGAAAGCCAGGCTTGATCTTCCATATGTTTTGGATGAATGGATCCTGGAATTAACTGCGACAGAGTTCGGCAGGACGTTTATGCTAAATCGAATTATGGATTTCTATGAAGCAGAGGTAAGCTACCCTGCGATCGGAGATAAAATCATAATCGATCCCGCTCTCGACATAAAGCTGGAGGATGACGAGTCTGTGATGTGGCTCGATCTTTCTTATACAATAAAAATCATGGGAAAGGCAGTTCCGCGAAGTATTCGTCAAGCCGTGGTTTTATGGCATTCGCTTCCTTCACCCGAAGAAAATATTGAAGGGATCCCCGCCGAAATCTGGTCCTTGGATAACTTCTCCCGCGGAACGATATTTCAGTCCCGTTTTGGCAGGAATCTTCCGCATAATTATCCGGTATTTTCTACTTTTGAATATGGCAGAGCCACCGCGATCATGAGTATGGATTTAACGGCACCGACTTATCAAAATCAGGATGCCATTAGGGCTAATATCGAAGAGAAGCTGTATGATATTGCCAATTACGATGATCCCGGATCGTATTGGAGCCAGCATCGGGACTACTTTACGGGAGAAGATATCTCGACACGAGTTCTTTTGTTGATAATTCCGGCTAACAGCCCTGCCGAACAAATCCGGACGGTACAGGACATGCGTTATCTGGCTCAGGAAATCGGCATTAATATGATCGTTAAGCGCGCCGGAGACAGCATGAAATATCAAAATGATTAACCATGAGAACAGTTTACTAATTGTCTTAACCTTGCAGGCGTGATGTGCTTAGAGTATTATTAGCAGAGGATAAATAGTCGGAGGAGCGCTTCATGTACGACCGAAAAAGGAACGAAGACGCCTTATTCTTATACCGTGCCATTTTACAACTGCAAACAATCGACGAGTGCTCGGCCTTATTCGAAGACTTATGTACGATTAAGGAACTGCAAGCTATGGTCCAGCGATTGCAAGTTGCTAAAATGCTTTATGCCAAATGTACATATGCGGAAATCGGACAGGCGACCGGAGCGAGCGCCGCGACGATTAGCCGGGTTAATCGTTGCCTGGAATACGGAGCCGACGGATATAAAACCATACTTAAACGACTGGCAAGCGATGCAGACGAATAACAATCGTTATGCAGACTTCTTTTCGTGTATTATAATAGATATTTAACATAGCTACAGGATGTGAATAATGAGTATTTTCAGTAAGATTTTCGGAACCTACAGTGACCGGGAAATTAAGCGAATCATGCCGATCGTCGATCAAATCGAAGCATTGTCGGATACATATACCGCTCTCGATAATCATGCATTGCGGGCCAAGACGGACGAGTTTAAGAAGCGTCTTTCCGAAGGCCAGACTCTGGATGATATCTTACCGGAAGCATTCGCAACCATAAGAGAAGCATCCTGGCGAGTTGTCGGCATGAAGCATTATCGGGTCCAGCTAATCGGTGGTATTGTACTTCATCAGGGACGCATCGCCGAGATGAAAACCGGTGAAGGTAAAACCTTGATGGCGACGCTGGCCGTATATCTTAACGCTTTAACCGGTAGAGGTGTCCATATCGTTACTGTTAACGATTATCTGGCGAAACGCGACAGCGAATGGATGGGTAAGATTTACCGTTTCCTGGGATTGTCCGTTGGTCTGATCGTCCATGGTATTTCGAAAAGTGAACGTCGCGAAGCTTACAACAGCGATATTGTCTACGGAACGAATAACGAATTCGGCTTCGACTATCTGCGTGACAATATGGTTACATATAAAGCGGACATGGTGCAACGCGAGCTGAACTTTGCCATTGTTGACGAGGTTGACTCGATCCTGATCGATGAAGCCAGAACTCCTCTGATTATTTCGGGACAAGGTGACGAGTCCACCGAAATGTACGAGCGGGCAGATAAATTCGTTCGCATGTTGAAAGCTTTCGTGGTTACGGAACGAGATACCAAGCTGGAAGCATCTGATTTCGCGGGCGACGCGGATTATGTCGTCGACGAAAAAGCCAAAAGTGCTACTTTAACAGAATCTGGTGTGGCGAAAGCAGAGCGCTACTTCAGAGTCGAAAATCTGGCTGACGAGGATAACTATTCGTTACAGCATTACATCAATAATGCACTAAAGGCACATGGAACGATGCATCGAGACGATCAATATGTCGTGAAAGACGGCGAGATCGTTATTGTCGACGACTTTACCGGACGTTTGATGTTTGGTCGACGCTATTCGGATGGTCTGCATCAGGCGATTGAAGCCAAAGAGAATGTAAAAGTAAAACGCGAGAGTAAGACTCTGGCAACGATCACCTTCCAGAACTTCTTCCGTATGTATACAAAACTCTCCGGTATGACCGGTACGGCTCAGACGGAAGAAGATGAGTTCAGGGCGATTTACGGTCTGGATGTTATTGTCGTGCCCACCAACAAGCCCGTCGTTCGAGAGGATCTTCCCGACGCGGTATACAAGACCGAAAACGGAAAATACAAGGCTCTCATGAAGGAAGCACTCGCAGCTCACGAGAAAGGCCAGCCGCTCTTGATCGGTACGGTCTCGGTCGAGCGCTCCGAGCGACTCTCGCAGTTATTTACCAAGTACAATATCAGACATAATGTACTGAATGCTAAGCAGCATGAACGAGAAGCGGAAATTATCGCTCAGGCAGGCCGATTCGGTGCGGTTACGATTGCCACGAACATGGCCGGACGAGGTACGGATATTCTCCTCGGCGGTAACCCCGAATATGCCGCGAAGCAAGCGATGAGACGGGAAGGGTATGATGAATTCCTGATCGATCAGGCTACCGCTCAAAACGATACCGATGACGAAGTCATTTTGGAAGCACGTTCGAAATTCAAGAAGCTGGAATCCGAAATCAAGAAGACTACATCTCAGGACAGAGAGAAAGTCATCGCTGCCGGCGGTCTTTATATCATCGGTACGGAGCGTCATGAATCCAGACGTATTGATAACCAGTTGCGCGGACGTGCAGGTCGTCAGGGTGATCCCGGTCGCAGCAAGTTCTACCTTTCGCTGGAAGACGATCTCTTGAGACTTTTTGGTGGCGATCGCATGACCAACCTCTTCGAAACACTGGGTGTCGACGAAGACATGCAGATCGAAAACCGCATGCTGACCAATGCCATCGAAAGCGCTCAGAAGAAGGTCGAGGGACGAAACTTCGCCATTCGTAAGAATGTTCTCGAGTATGACGATGTCATGAATCAGCAGCGCGAAACCATTTACAAACAGCGTCGTCAGGTACTGGAAGGTGCCGATCTGAGTGATTATTACCGTCGTACGATCGAGGAACGCGCCGAGAGCATCATGCTGGATTTCTGCGAGCATATCGCGGATCCGAGACAATGGGACTATGTCGGCATGACCACCAAGCTGCTCGACATATTCGGACCTTTACCGATCATTACCGAGATGGCCGAAAAACAGGGCGACTTAAACATGGAAGCCGAAGAGCTAACGGCCATTGTTATCGAGCAGGCTCTGCAGCGCTATGAAGAACGCGAAAATGAAATCGGTTCTGCAGAGTTTATGCGCGAAGCCGAGCGAGTCGTTTTACTGCGTGTGGTCGATCAGCATTGGATGAATCATATTGATGCGATGGACGATTTACGCGGTTCGATCGGCATGCGCGGTTATGCCCAGCACGATCCGGTTATCGAATATAAGCGCGAAGGTCTGGCTATGTTCAACGAGATGAACGAAAGCATTCAGGAAGGTGCCGTGCGCCTGATCATGAGAGCACGTTTCACCGTCAATCAGCCGTTGGAGCGTAAGCAGCAGGCCACAAATCTGAGCGAAAGTCATGAAAGCTCTCCCACATCGGGAGCGGATTCCGCCGGAGCGAATGCCAGAGCTTTACTTGATGCCAGACGAAGAAATTCCGAACAGGCCGCAAAAATGCGTCGTCAGCTGCAGGAAGAACGAAAATCCGGAGAAACAGCGCCGTCTCAGACTGCTTCGACGGAACCGGCTCGTCGTGATTATTCCAAGGTCGGAAGAAACGATCCATGTCCGTGCGGCAGCGGAAAGAAGTATAAAAACTGTCACGGACAAGGGCAATGATGCTCTGAAAATTACCAGCCGTTCAGAAAGGTGATCGTCAAAAACGATCACCTTTTTTCAGCTGTCTTCGGAAGACCCTGCGAAAGGTCGAAGCACTGTGTCAAGAAACAGCAAACGCCTGCAGTTAGCCGATGATAACCGTTTTGCTTTTCTGCGAAGTATTGAAGAGCGTGATAGTAAATGTTATCATTTAACTAATATTTCAAGACGCGACATAATAATAATTGATAGTTGAATTATGTCGGCACGGAACTATTAATTTAAGAATTGATAGTTCTAGTGAAAAATATCGAGAGGTTTTTATGGCTAGAGACATTACAGAACTTAAAGGCACAAAAACAGAAGCGAACCTGCTGGAAGCTTTTTCCGGTGAGAGCCAGGCTCATACCAAGTATCTTTTCTACGCTGCGAAGGCGAAAGAAGACGGCTACGAGCAGATCGGTGAAATCTTTAAAGAGACAGCTCGCAACGAGAAAATGCATGCTCAGCAGTGGTTCCAGTATCTGCATGACGGCGGCATTCCGACATCGACAAGCAACCTGGTAGACGCTGCTGCCGGCGAACACTATGAGTGGACCGATATGTATGCCCGTATGGCAGCCGAAGCTCGCGAAGAGGGCTTTACCCAGATCGCCGCTAAATTTGATATGGTCGCTGCTATCGAGAAAGGCCACGAAGAGCGTTATCTGCATCTGCTGAAGAATGTTGAAGAAGGTTTGGTCTTCTCCAGAGAAGGCGATACCATTTGGCAGTGCGCCGAATGCGGTCATATCGTCATCGGTAAAAAAGCACCCATGCTCTGCCCGGTCTGCAGAATGCCTCAGGCTTTCTTTGCCGAGAAGGCTAACAACTACTAAACGCTAGTGGTATTTGCATAATATTGCGATGTGATTTGAAAAGGATGGATTCCGACAGGTTTTCATCCTTTTTCTTAGCAGGGAGTTATAGATGAGAGAAGAAGAGAATAAGCACGAAATCGATATCAAGGCTGAATTGAGCAAGCGCGAAGTGCTGCCCGGTCGTGAAGCGAGATATACGACAGACGGTCGCGAGATTTTACTCTTTCGTTGTTCTGATTGCGGTTATACCTTAGAAGATACAGCGATTGCAGATGATTTAATCTGTCCTTTATGTGATGCGAAGCACTATTATTTCGTGGAAGTGGATTACAGATTATTCCCCAATGTCTATATCAATCAACCTTATAAAAATGAGGAACAGGAGTAAATTCCGATGTAAACTCACGGATTGAGGATTCGGGAAAGGGCTGGAATGCATGTTGACTTTTTTCTGGTATCTGATATCATATGTGAGTGCCTGCTACCGTGGCTCAGTCGGTAGAGCAATTGATTCGTAATCAATAGGTCGCGAGTTCGATTCTCGCCGGTAGCTCCAGTACATACGCTCGCTCTTATATAGTGCGAGCGTTTTTTCATTGCTTGACAGGCAGAAGCAGGCCGTGTAACATTTGTTACGCATGCATTATTGCATGTATTTTATTCTTGTAAAGCTAAACTTATTATTGGTGAACCGCGGCGTAAGTTTACCTGGTTTGGATCTCGTACCCGGGCGGTCATTACCGGGACCTTTCTTTTTGTTAGGAGAAAAATAGTTATGGCCAAGATGATGGGCCCTCGTTTTAAAAAGGCACGCCGCTTGGGTTTGAATGTCTATGGACATCCCAAGGCAATGAACCGCGCAGGTCGCGGAACTTCACGCGAAGATCGCAAGTTGAGTGATTATGGTAAGCAGTTGCTTGAAAAGCAGCGTTTGGCTACCTACTTCGGTGTTCTGGAAAAGCAATTCCGTATTTATGTTAAGAAAGCCAAGAGCTCTCCGGAGCAGACCAACATCGCGTTGATCAGCCTCTTGCAGCGTCGTTTGGACCACGTGGTCTATGTATCCGGTTTGGCCGCTACGGCCCGACAGGCACGTCAGATGGTCGTACACGGCCACATCCTTGTGAACGGTAAGCGCGTGGATATTCCTTCTTACCTCATTAAAGCAGGAGATGTCCTGAGCTACAGCGAAAAAGCCAAAGAGAACAAGATGTTCACCGAGAACTATCTCGATCGCTTGCCGATGAAGCCGGCGTATCTCGAGAAAAGCGAAGATTACAAGGTTACGGTCACCAAGCTCCCCGAGCGCGATGATCTGCCGCTGGATATCAATGACACACTTGTTGTCGAATTCTATTCTCAGCGTTCTCTTTAAGAGATACAATTTCATGATTACAGAAGACCTGAAGTCAGTGATGATTTTGGGTCTTTTTGCTGATAAGGATACATTAGCCAAGTTTTATCTCTCGTGATAAACTTAGGCTAGTCCGTTTCCGGACCGATCCATCAATATTTAGAATAAGGGGATACTATGCAGCGAATATACAAGACGAATGATAATCAAATATCTGTCATAGATGAATTCGAACCAGGCTGCTGGATCAATATAACTAACCCCGACGCCGATGAACTTCGCCATTTTTCAGAACGATACGAGATCGAAGCGGACTTTCTATTAGCTGCTTTGGATGAAGAGGAATCTCCGCGAGTCGATTCTGAAAACGGTCAGATCATGATTATTGTCGATATACCGTATCAGGAGCATAACAACAATCCCGCTCATCTTTTTAATACTTTACCTTTGGTGATTATCTTAACAAAGCAAGTTGTCGTGACGGTCACCACTGCGGAAACCGATATTCTGAACGAGTTTACGCAAAATCGGATTAAAGGTTTCTATACGCAGTTCAAGACCAGATTCGTGTTGCAAATTCTTTACCGGATATCGCAGAGATACATGACATATCTGCGCTCGATCGAACGCAGCTCTCTTCGTCTTGAGGACGGCCTGCTAAAATCGTTAACAAATAAGGAACTCGTGGAAATGCTTCGCTTACAGAAGTCGCTCGTGTATTTATCCACGTCGTTGAGAGCCAACGGACTCGTCCTCGAACGCCTGCTTCGGAATCCCAATATCAAGAACTATCAAGAAGACGAAGATCTTCTCGAAGATGTCATTATTGAAAACAGACAGGCAATCCAGATGGCTGATATATACAGCAGTATCCTTGCAACGACATCGGAATCCTTTGCTTCGATTATTTCGAATAACCAGAACAATATCGTCAAACTCCTGACATCGGCCACCATCGTGATGACGATTCCGACGATTATTTCGGGCTTGATGGGTATGAACGTTCCACTGCCTTTTAGCGGTCCTTACGGTTTTTGGTACATCATGATCCTGATTGCCCTTCTGGCTGCATTGGTCGGTTTCGTCCTCTGGCGAAGAAAGTTCTTCTGAAACATGAAAAACGACCTGTATCTGCTACGGATTCATCGGAAAGCCGTAAACGACAGGTCGTATTTCTATGCGATTTGTTGTGATCAGCTTTTTACCAGCCCCGGGTGGGAGAAGCGCTCGAGTCTGTCCAGCAGGTTGTTGACATTGCTGTCTACGATCAATAAATCGGTCACGCTCGGAAGTGCGAAGTCAAACTCGACAATGCGACGGGCCATATCCAGGAAGGGATCGTAATAGTTGGCGGTGTTCAGAATGCCCAGAGGTTGTTTCGTTAAGGCCAAAGCACTCCAGGACCAAATCTCGATGAATTCTTCGAATGTACCGACGCCTCCGGGTAAGGTGATGAACGCATCTGTATCCCGCAGGCGCTCTTTTCGGATCGTCATGTCGTTTACAATCTCAAGTTCGGTCAATCCTTTATGAGCCCACTCCAAATCCACCATGAAGTCGGGTATGATGCCGTGAACGCGACCGTTTGCTTCCAGGCAGCTGTCGGCAACCGCACCCATCATGCCTCGTCCGCCGGCACCATAGACCAGTGTAATCCCGCGTCTGGCCAATTCTGCTCCCAGACGTCTGGCATCACGGATAAAATCGGGATGGGTACCTGGGCGCGAACCTGCATATACAGTGATTTTTTTCATATATTATTATCCTGTTCTGTGTTATATTACCGGATTGGCGCTATTGCCATTTACGGTATGACAATGGATTGAAATAAATACTACCATAAGCAAAGGCCTGCAGGCATATCAAATTACATGACCTTGTTCAACGAAGGCAAATTATCGTCGCAAAAATGATTAATCTGCTTTACGGTGGTATAATTAGTCCTATATGAAAATTTGAGAATATCGCTTTTCCTGCACAAAGAGAAATATTGTGCGAATGTGCGCGTATAGTCACGGAGATGTAAATGAAGAAAGCTTCTATTCTAATTATTATTGTTTCTATCTTGTCAAAAATACTGGGTTTTGTGCGGGAAACTGTTCTGGCTGCCACTTATGGAGCCGGCAATGTCAGCGATGCTTTTATTTTCGCATATGGAATTCCTTCAACTTTGTTTTCAGTAATTGCGGCTGCTTTTGTTACAGGCTTTATCCCCATGTTTTCAAGGGTCGAAGCCGAGGGCGGAGAAGAGGAGTCGGGTCGCTTCATGAACAACATCCTGCACGTGATGTTGTTATTTTGTGTCGTTATTGTCAGCGTCTTTCTCTTGATCCCGGAACCGATCCTGGGCCTGCTCTTACCTAATGCTACGCCTGCTTTAATGGAGTATGTCATCCCGTTTACTCAGATTACGGTATTTTCGGTTTTCCTGACCTGCATCATACAGCTATGTACCGGTTTTCTGCAGCTTAGGAACTACTTTGTCTTTCCGATGCTGATGGGTTTTCCCATGAACATCGTCGTTATCCTGACGATTATGATCAGCCGCAACATGGGCACCTGGATACTTCCATACGGCATCTTGATTTCCTACACGCTGCAAGCAACTTTTATTCTGGCTTTTTCCATCAAGAAAGGTTTCCGCTACAAGCCGACACTGGACTTTAAAGATCCGAATTTAAGACGCATGCTTTTCCTGGCTATCCCGCTGATTATTGGTTCGTCTTCCTCTACCATCGGCGACCTTATTAATAAAGCAATCGTGTCAGGAATCGAAGGCGGAGTTTCTTATATCAATTATGCAACCAGACTAGGCGGTATTCTGCAGTCTGTTTTCGGCACGGCAATCATCAGTGTCGCTTATCCCAGCTTATCTCGATCGATCGCGCGAAACGATGTCAATGAAACCTATAAAAATTTCGGTGATGCTTTTGTCAGTATCTGTTTATTGATCGCTCCTGCATCGATCGGACTTATCGTTCTGGCCAAACCGATCGTCCAGGTCGTATACATGAGAGGGGAGTTTACCCAGGCTGATTTAGTCATTACGGTTCCGGTCTTCATCGGTTATACGGTGGGACTGCTGGCCTTGTCACTGCGTGACCTCTTGACGCGTATGTTTTACAGCTACCAGGATATGCGCACACCGATGTGGAACTCCATCATTACATCTGCCTTTCAAGCTCTGATGGCAGTTTTACTCTTCCGAATGACAGGCATCGTCGGCGTGACCTGGGCCATGTCCGCAGCCACGCTCCTGGGCTTGCTCAGACTCGCAATCATCCTTCGCAAACGTTTAAAAGGGTTCCCGATGCGTCATTATTTCTCGGAAACGGTTAAGATTATCTTGTCTGCCGTCTTAATGGGTGCTGCGGCCTTTATCGTCTTTAAACTTGCTTTGGCTGCGGGTCTGGTGACTCTCATCAGTCTGGTTCTGGCCATGGGGACAGGCGTTCTCGTTTACGGTGGATTGATTATTCTGCTTCGTATCGAACCTGCGATGGACCTGGTTAATATCGTGAAACGTAAAATGAAGCGCTAAGCTCAAGCGTTACACCCGCCGGTCTTCTTTATGAGCTACATTCAATGCATAGTATTCCTTAGGGAGGATATGGTATTGAAAATTATAGCAAAGGACATCACCGATCATCTGGCCGCACTCGAGCCCGATCGCGCTGCCATTCTGGAACGTTTGCGTGATACCGTTAAAGAGAATCTGCCGCCGGGCTTCGAAGAAACCTTACTCTATGACATGATTAGTTTCGTTATCCCGTTCACGACTTATCCGGCCGGCTACCATGTCGATCCGACCAAACCGCTCGGATTTATCTCCGTCGCGGCTCAGAAGCGTCATTATGCGCTCTATCACAGTGCGATTTATGCGGATCCGGAGTTACATAAGTGGTTTTGCGAAGCATATGAGAGTAAAGGATACGGCAAGCTCGATATCGGAAAATCTTGTATCCGATTTAGCAGCGAGAAGAAAATCCCCTGGGATTTAATCGCCGAACTCTGCCGGAAGATCACGGTAGACGAGTATATTTCACTTTACGAAAAAGTAATTAAAGAGAATCGAAAAAGAAAGTAAGAACAGAATCGAAAGCTTTTACCGGCATGCTTCTGTGCTGAGAACAAGATATGAAATCGCCTAAAGCTGTAAATCTAGATCGGATCTGGTCTGTCGTTATCGTCGGCGGAGGTGCGGCAGGCTTGTTTGCCGCCAGTAAACTTGTGACAACCGCGCCGGTCTTGATCCTTGAGAAGGGAAAAGAATGCGGCAGAAAATTACTGCTGACCGGTGGAGGTCGCTGTAATATTACACATGATGCAACAGTCACCGAGCTCTTGTCTCACTATCACGGGAGTCCGCGCTTCCTCACCAGTGCTTTACATCGCTACGATCCCGTAGTGTTAAGAAGTCATTTTCTTGAACTCGGCCTGGCGACCAAGGTGGATAGCGAAGGCAGGGTATTCCCGCGCTCCGAGAAAGCCGAAGATGTTCGCGATGCTCTTTTATCGCACATCCGGAAGAAAGGATACCTAATCAGTTACGAATCCGAAGTAATCGCCGTGAAAAGTCTTGGCGAGCGTACGGCCCGATGGTGTTTAAGCCTGGCGGACGGAAGAGAGGTAATGGCCGAGAATGTTATCTTCGCCGGCGGCGGGGCTTCTTATCCGGGAACAGGTTCAAACGGGAAGCTTGGTCGTGTGCTCGGCGATCTTGGAGTCGAGACAAGTCCATTTAGCGCAGCATTAACCGATCTTCGCTGGCTTGACGCCGAAGTAAGTCGGGATTTCACCGAACTTAGCGGTTTGACCTTGAAAAATATACGATTGAGTTTAAAGAAAAAAGGATCCAGAGAGTCCGTGGGCGACCTTCTTATTACGCATCGCGGTTTGTCCGGCCCGGCAGCCATTAATCTTTCGGCCGACCTGGCTGACGAAGGTGAGGGACTTGTTTTGAATCTCTTCCCGGGTGAGAATCCGGATAGCTTACTCGTGAATTTGCTACGCTACCGAGAGGAAAAAGCGAAAATGGAGATCACGAATCTTCTCGCTACTTTACTTGCGTCTCGCTTTGCCATGTTATGTTGCAACCGGTATTGGCCGTCTGTAGCAGGTAAGCGCGTAGCCGATCTCTCCATGAAAGAATGGCGGAAAATTGCAGAGGATCTGACCCGCATGGATATTCCGACTCTCAAAAAAGGGAAACTGGTCACGGGTATGGTTTGTCGCGGCGGTGTAAAGACAAAAGAAGTAAATCCCAAAACCATGGAAATTAAAACCTTCCCCGGTCTTTATGTTTGCGGCGAGCTGCTGGACATTGACGGAGATACCGGCGGTTACAATCTGCAGGCAGCCTTCAGCACTGCTTGTGCCGCCGCGGATAGTTTATCCATTTAAGTTCGCGGCTGGCAGTACAAGGCTGATTCTGGTGCCGATATCCAGGCGACTGATTACTTCGTAATGCCCTTTATGCTGCTGTGCGATCCACTGAGCGATGGCCAGTCCCAGACCCGATCCTCCCGTGCTTCTGGCTCGAGACTCGTCGGAGCGATAGAAACGGTCGAAAATACGGCCGATATCCTCCGCTGCGATCCCGATACCGTTATCCTGCACTTCGATGGAAACCTTATCCTCCACACAACGGACTTTGATACGAATTGCTTCTCCGTCCGGCGAATATTTTTCGGCGTTCTCGATTAATATACGTATGGCTTGTTTTATCAACTGCTTATCGGCATAGATGAGTGCTGTGTTCGTACAGACCAGTTCATAGGGATGGGTCGAATCGATCAGGCGTGCTTCTTTCGTAATTTCGTCAGCCAGATCGCAGGCATCCAGATATTCCGGATTCAGCTTTAATGTTTTGTTTTCACCGCGAGCCAGGAAGAGCAGTTGCTCGATGAGTATTTTCATGCTCTCGGTCTCGGACTTGATGGCTGCGATGGCTTCATCCCGGACTTCGGAATCTTCTTTACCCCAGCGATCCAGCAGATTAATATAGCCTTGAATGACCGCTATAGGCGTACGCAGTTCGTGAGAGGCATCCGAAACAAAACGGATCTGACTCTGATAGCTTAGACGAATTCGTTCGAGCATACCGTTAATCGACTCGGCTAAACCTTGAAGTTCATTTTGTTCGCTACTGACCACCAGACGTTTGTCGAGGCTGCCGGCATCGATACCGCGAAGCTCTACGGCCAGTGCTTCGAGTTCCTCTTCGCTAAGTACATCATCCGCGGCGGTTACCTGTTGGAGTGTCTTAGTCGCGGCGGTCAGTTCATCCAGAGGGGAGAGGATACGGCGAACAGCTCTGGTACTTGAGCCGATTTTAGACAGTACATAGATAATCTCCATGATAACCAGACTGATCAGCATCCAAAACGGTATAGCCAGATAGTTTCCAAGCTGAAGCGATAAGATCATACTTTGGTTTGAGGGACTTAAAACGATTTCATATGCGATACTGCCAATGCGTTCGATATGATTGACGCCTGCTGTTTCGGCCGGTATATATATCTGCTGTTCGTAATCATATGAAACCGGCGTGCGTGTTTCGTAAAACCAATTGTCCAGTACAATAATCTCGCCCTGATTACGACCCGGCTTACGCTCGGTGAAACCGATGATTTCTGCGGGACGGCTGTCCTCAATGAGTTCCTCGTCGCTGTAGGTTGACAGAAGCTTATTGACCTGTCTGTCGATTCGCCAGACGGACAATGACATGTAAGCCAGAATGACGATGATGTTAAACAGAAGAAATCCAACCACGAGCATGGAAATGGCACGCAGATTGATTTGTAAAACCAGAGAGGAGCGGACTTTCTCGGCTAATGCTTTAGGTTTCGTCGCCTGGTTTATCGTGTTCTGATTCATATCATCGTTCATGTAATATCTCTCGCAGTGACAGTTGCTTAATCTTCCGGATCTTTCAGCATGTAGCCGATGCCTCGAACCGTCCTGATCATCTTCAGATCGTACGGTTCTTCTATTTTGGCTCTCAGGTAGCGAATATAGACATCCACGGTATTGGTTCCGCCGTCGAAGCTGTAATCCCAGACTTGCTCGAGAAGCTGGTCACGGCTCATGACCCGTCCTTTATTTTCGATAAGGCATAACAAGAGATCAAACTCCCGCCTGGTCAGATCGATAAAATCTTCTTTGATACCGCATTCTCTGCTTTCGGGATCCAGCCATAGATCACCGGCCGTAAAGCGTGCAGGGGACTTCGAAGGTTCATCGTCGTTTTTCAGCCTTAAATGGGCACGGATGCGAGCCAGCAGTTCCTCAATGGCAAAGGGCTTGGTGATATAGTCGTTTGCTCCGGCATCCAGGCCGGTAACCTTATCCATCACTTCGTCCCGGGCCGTCAGCATGATTACGGGTACATCCGACTGTCTGCGAATCCTGCGCAGGACCTCGAGGCCGTTTAAGCCCGGCAACATGATATCCAGTAAAATCAAATCAAAAGAGCGGGTCAGCGCTAAGTCCAACCCGTCTCTTCCGTTAAACGATTTGACGATATCATAACCTTCAAACTTAAGTTCCAGTTCAATAAAACGGGCGATTTTCTCTTCGTCTTCAATTAGAAGAATCGACGCCGTCGCTTGGTCCTTTACCTCGTCCTTCGGTCTCGTCATGAGTGTAATCTCCTGTTCCTTTTTTTACATCCTTGGCGAAATCGCCGGCTGCTTCCTTCACATTATATACGGCTTTTCTGGTGGCTTCCGACACGTTGTTCATCGTGTTGTTAACCGTCTCGGTTCCCAGATCGGGACCGCTGAACTGATAACGGAACCCGCAGAAGAGACCGATGATCAGAAGGGGAAAGACCACCCAGAAAGCAAAGACGAGCAGCAGTACCAGAATTGTCAAAGGGATGGAAACGATTTCATCCGAATGCCTGGTGACATGAAGACTGTTGCTGTTGCCGCGGCGGATAATCCGGCCGATGAAGCCGAAGAAACGTCCGAGCAGTTCACCAAATGAAATCTGATCGTCATGAATCTTCTTACCGGTGTTTGCATAATCGTGATATGAATCCTGAGTTTCTTTCGTTTCTGCATAAGAAGCCGTATCTGCTTTCGAGCTTTGTTCAGCTTTGGGAATGCGGCCGCGTTGCTCGAGGAGAATAAAGGCATCCAGGATATCTCCGTTGGTCTCGCTTAATACTTCTTTGGCTTCTTCGTAGCTAACGCCTGCTTTTTCTCTTAATTTCTCAACCTTATCTAAATCAAACATCATTTGTCCTCCTTTTTCCATCACCACATGTGATGTCTATAGCATATCCCGCCCGCATAGGAAGAGGATTGACGCTTTATTGGAAAACGATTAGGAAAACTTTAGTCTTCTATGATAAGCGGAGTTGCTTTCGGAAGCATCTTCTCACGCTGCACGACGCGAAACAGCCGTTCGGACGTAAAAAGCATCAACATGGCAAAGGCAATCAAGTAAAGTGGATACAAACCGACATGAATATGCTGAGCAATAAGACCGAATAGAGGGGGCATCAGCGTACTGCCGGTATAAGCGCTGGCCATCTGAATGCCGATAATAGCCTGAGAGTTTTCGGCTCCGAAATTATACGGGGTTGCATGAATAATGGAAGGATATATCGGCGCACAGCCCAGTCCGATCACGATTAAACCCAGAAGAGTAGGTTCGACGAAGGGAAGAGGCAGGCCCAGGAGGACGATCCCGCCGATGATGACCAGGATGCCGAAACGAATCAAGGCATGGTCTCCGAAACGCTCCGAAATAAAGCCGTTGAGAAAACATCCGAGCGTGATACCTAGTTTTACGAGGCGCCTGGACAGCACCATTATATCGGATCCTGCGATTTTTCCAAAGCGGAAGGCTCAGGAACAAGAAAGCACTTAATACAATCTGAATCAGAGATACTATGCGATAACCAAGATTCCAGCTGTTATGGGTGAGGGCATAGCTCATGATGTAGGGGCTGACGGAAACACCGACGCCCCAGAAACAATGCAACCAGCTCATATGTCGCGAGCTGTAGTTCAGCGCAACATAGTTGTTTAAGGCCGCATCAACGGCTCCCGCTCCCAGTCCGTAGGGAGCTGCCCATAAGCAGATTAATATAAAATCATCGGATCTGGCGAAGCCGAAAAGGGCAAGCGCTGTCATCAGTACACTGATAGCCGTTACAAGGCCCGTACCGAGCCGTCTGTTTAAGCGATCCGAAGACAAGCTGGAAACAATTGTGCCGCCTGCGATGATCATGCTGACGATTCCCGCATATGACAGGGGAACGTTCAGCTCGCGAAACATGTTCGGCCATGCTGCTCCGAGCAGCGAATCGGGTAAACCGAGGCTGATAAATGCCAGATAGATAATGGCCAGTAGCAATGACATCATAAAAAGCTTCCTTGTATCAATCTTTTTATGAGCATGATAACATAAGAATAGCCTGATATCTCAGGCTTGATTGTTAATGTCTATATTTTCTTATATGGATCGTTACCTGCGCGAAGCCACTCGACGGACCTGTGTAAAGCCTCGATCGTCTTGGTCTCCAAAACGATTGTGGCGTTTCGTTCCATGGCCATGCGGAGACGATTTTCCAGAGGTATTTCACCACTGCCGAGAGCCTGATGATTGATGCTTCCTTTTCCATCGTGGGCATGCATATGATGAAGCTTGTCGATGTGTTTCTCGATATACGCCAAATCGATATTGCCGCCTGCGTGATCGTGTCCGATATCTAGAGTTAAGCCGAAGGCAGGACTTTCCAGCATCAAATCGATACCTTCTTGTTCGTACGATGCCCAGGCGTCGGTATTTTCAATGCATATCTTCAGCTCATGACCACCGATTAATGACGTACAGCTGTCTCGAAACGCACGCAGCATGTCATGATAGAAGTCGGGATACTCTTCAAAAAGATAGTGTTTGCCGTCAGGTAAGGTGACGATGTTTCCTTTGGACAGATGGATGTTAATGACGCGGATATCAGCTTCGATCGCCAAACGAATCGCATTATGAACAGTTTCTACATAAGCCTTGCGAACGAGCCTGTTGAAATCTGCGATATTAAGTGCATCATCCAAGTGCATCGTAAAGAAAATATCATGGGTTCGGGCCAGCTCCAAGAGGCAGCGCGGATTCATATCATCAGGCTGACATTGCGGGAAATTGCTGTTTAATTCCACGAACGACAAACCAAGCCTGGCGGCTAAAATGCAGGCTTCTTTCAGCGTGTTAGTCTCCAGTAAAAACGGTAAACCGTATTGCTTCAGTTTATATTCGGTAAGCATCCGTTTGCCCGCCATCCTTTCGTATCACTCTAAGTCGTAAAATATCGTTGTATGCCTCCAGAGTGCCGACAAATTCGTCATCCACATCTTCTGATAAATCAAAGAGGGCGGCGGCATAAGCCCCTCTGCTGTTGGACACCATTTGATCGATATTATATCCCGCCGAACCGAAAAGTGCGCTCATTTTCTGTATGGCTGCAGGTACATTTCGATGTAAAACCATCACCCTTGTCGGAGCATGAAGCAGACCCAGAGAAATATCGGGATAGTTAACCGAGTTCGCAATCTCTCCTCGATCCAGGTAGTTCATAATCTGCTCGACGGCCATTTGCGAGCAGTTTTCCTCCGATTCCACGGTAGCAGCACCCAGATGCGGTGTCACGATGGTGTTCGGGAAGAAGAGGTTAGCTTCATTGGGAAAGTCACAGACATAACGGCGAAGTTTTCCGGCATTAAGGGCATTCAGTACTTCCTGCTCGTTGCATAAGGCATCGCGTGAGAAATTCAACAGGATTGCCCCGTTTTTCATCTGTTGAAGTTCTTTTCTATCGATCAGATGTTTCGTTTGGTCGTTCAGAGGAACATGAATGGTAAGATAGTCGGAACGACTTAAGAGATCGTTTAACTTCGTCATATGTTCGACCTGACGCGATAGACGCCAGGCATATTCAACAGGAATCGAAGGATCATAACCGAGTACATGCATACCCAGACCGATTGCGGCATTGGCGACGAGGTGACCGATCGCACCTAAACCGATGATGCCGAGCACCTTTCCTTTTAGTTCTGTGCCGTTGTACTGCTTTTTTACAGATTCGGCCGTAGTTGCGATATTCTCATCCTCCTTATGCCGGTCGAGCCAGCAGGAGGCACCGATAATATCACGGGATGCCAGGACCATACAAGCGATCACCAGTTCGCTGACGCCGTTGGCATTGGCTCCGGGTGTATTCATGACGACAATTCCTTCTTCTGCACAGCGCTCCAGGGGAATGTTGTTGACACCGGCGCCGGCTCTGGCTATGACGCGCAGCTGCGGCGGAAAATCCATGTCATGAAGATTCATTGAACGAAGTAGCCAGGCATCCGCCGGATCGCCCGCAGACGAAAGTTCGTAATTCGAAGCCAATAGAGCCAGACCCTTACGGTGAATATTATCCAGGCATAGAACTCTCCGTATCATAGTTGCTCCTCCTTTTCGAAACGATGCATGCATGACAGTAACTTCTCGACGCCTTTTAGTGGCATGGCATTGTATAAGCTTGCTCTCATGCCGCCGACGCTGCGATGTCCTTTCAGTTGTACTAAACCTTCTTTTTCGGCATATGAAATAAATCGTTTTTCGCTAAGCGGATCACCGGTCACGAACGGTACGTTCATCAAGGAACGATCTTTTCCCGGAACCGTGGGATGAAATAATTCGCTTTGATCCAAATAATCATAGAGCAAAGAAGCTTTCCGTGAATTGATTTCCCGCACGGCTTCAAGACCACCCAAAGAGCGAAGCCATCGAAATACTTTACCGCAAATATAGATTGCATAAGCGGGCGGCGTGTTAAAGAGAGACTGTTCGTCGGCATGAGTTTTATAGGTCAGCATGGTCGCTGTCCCGGGTAAAACATCGTCTGATATCAGGTCTTTTCTAATCACGACAACCGTTACGCCTGCCGGACCGATATTTTTCTGTGCGCCGGCGAAGATGATTCCGTATCTGCTAATATCAAGCGGTTCGGATAGGAAACAAGAAGATTGATCGGCTACAAGAGGGCGACCCTTTACATCGGGTAAAGAAGAGAACCTGGTTCCGTAAATGGTGTTATTCTCGCAGATGTAAACATAATCGCTATCAGGCCTGACAGCCAGTTTGCTGACGTCGGGAATGACGCTAAATCCGCTATCTTCACCCGAGGCAAGAATCCTGATATCACCGTAACGTTCGGCTTCTTTCGCGGCTTTTTTGGCCCACATTCCGGTAAGAATATAGTCGGCACGCCGATGGCTCATTAGATTCATGGGAACCATCGAAAATTGCAAGGAAGCACCGCCTTGTAAAAACAAGACCTCGTATTGATCGGGGATATCTGCCAGCTCACGCAGGTCTTTTTCAGCTTCTTCAATAATGCTTTGGTAAATGGAAGATCGATGACTCATTTCCATGACAGACATACCACTGTCACGATAATTCAGGATTTCTTCTTGTGCTTCTCGAAGAACTTCTTCCGGAAGCATGGCAGGTCCGGCGGAAAAATTATATACACGTTCCATAGTTACCACAATCTCCATCTCGATCATCGATTTTACATATGTAATTATTTAGCATTTGGTAATTGAACTGTCAAATGATCGGGCCGAAATAATAGGAAACGTTCACTTAGTGAATCGAGACTCTGCTTTTTGACGAATATGCTGCATAATGACCCGATGCGAAATCTGGTTGACAAAAGATTGTAGAAGCAGTCTTTCTATGTTATTACTTTATTAAGCCACAATCAGGCTCAAAGAGGAGGTGGCAAGCATGCTTATTCCGGCTATTATTATTTTACTAGTCCTGCTTGCAGGACTGTTTGCCGGTAGTAAACTCTACGATATCGCCCTCAATCCCCGCTCGGATAAGTCGTCTGTTTTCGGCTCCATTCAAAATAGCGATGAGGTTAGCGGAACAACCGGAGAAGATAAATCGGATATCGATCGATGGTGGGACGAGTCGGGTTTTAAGGATGAGTACCTTCAATCTTCCGACAGTCTGATGCTACATGCCTATACCCTGAGACAGGCTAAGCCCGATAGCAAGTGGGTAATATGTGTTCACGGCTATATGGGTTATGCAGATCAGATGGTCTCCTTTGCCAAGAGTTATTACGAGAAGGGTTACAACGTGCTGATGCCAGATCTGCGTGGTCACGGGAAGAGCGAAGGTAATTATATAGGTATGGGATGGCACGATCGTTTGGATATAAAGGCATGGGTCGACCGGATTCTGGATGTCGAACCCGAGGCCAGGATCGCTCTTTTCGGCGTATCGATGGGCGGAGCGACCGCGATGATGACAGCAGGAGAGGAGCTGCCTGCCAATGTCTATGCCGTGGTGGAAGATTGTGGCTACAGCTCTGTGTGGGACGAGTTCTCCTTCCAAATCAAAAATCTTTTTGGCCTGCCGTCATTCCCCTTTATGAACTTCGCCAGTCTCGTTACCAGATTGAAAGCCGGCTATTTTCTGGGAGAAGCAAGCTCGGTAAAACAACTGAAGAAAACTCGCCTGCCTATTCTATTCATTCACGGTGAAGATGATTCTTTTGTCCCGTTTTTCATGTTGGATCAAGTGTACGATGCTTCTGCGGGCGTGAAGGAGAAGTACACTGTGCCCGGTGCCAAGCACGGTCAGGCCGCAATGGTAGCAGGGGACGAGTACTGGGATACAGTATTTGATTTCCTGTACCGCTGCGAGCAAAACCTGTCATAAGAAGTTAGTTGTAAAAAAATAGTGATTAAAGAAAACACCGGCAAAAATAGCTTGCCGGTGTTTTTATATGGTGGAGACGAGGAGGTTAGAATATCACTTTTGCCACATATCACAATAGGCTGAAACGCTGATATATCAAGGTCTTTTATATTGAACAGATGAAATTATCCTGTTTTTAATGCTCTCTCAGCTTTTTTAATATCAAAATAATATCAGTCCAATCAACCTCATGAGAAAAAATGTACAGTACCCAGTGAACCTCGGAAAAGCCACCCTGCCCGGGAGGTACCCGGGGTCTTATGCATGGAGCCGTGTCTCCTTTATTTCTCATAAAAAAGAAAGGAGCCTTCCGAAATGGAAAGCTCCTCAATGGTTACTAGCTGCTGATTAAGCAATTGGATGAACATAGATGGCATCAGCTTTGTTGTCCAGTACAAACGCATCATAGACGATTCTACCGGTTACGATCGTGCCACTGGATAATGGAGTATCTTCGTGAATACCGTAGTCCTCAAGCTTCACCGGAGCGACTGTGGCACTGGGATGAGCGATGATGAACCCAACGTTTACAGGGAGACGGCTTGCCGGAACTTTAATGACTGCCATGCCATCAAGAAGACCTACAACACCTTTAACCTTTATCTCCGCTCCAACGTCCGTGTTGTCAAACGCTGTCGCTTGTTTAAGCAGGGCGTAGGTAGCCGGAGTAACAATAAGAACACGCTCAGTATCAGGTGCTTCAGCATCGTCCAGGGCTTCAGAGCCTGCTAGGATGGCTCCATAGACGTTATCAGCGGTCAGTGCCTGAGCGTCGGCTGTGGTGCCTGCTCCGCTTACGATCATGCCGTAAACGTAATTGTCGATCTCAGGGATAACAACTTCTCTCAGTTCACGAGCCAGAGCACTGCCTGCTTCCAGTTGTCCGGAAGTCTCATCCGTGTCCATTCTATCAACGTTAAAGATGAAGCTACGATCTTTCCGGAGAAGCATTTCTTCAGTAACAGCACTTAAGTCATGAAGTTCTCCGTATCGTGAGATGGAAGCGGATTCACCTTCACCTCCGGTACGGTTTCGGGAATAGTCGTTTAGCGAAACGGTTGATATCTTCCAGACCTTAACGCTGTGTGCTCCGGTCCAGTCAAAATCATTACTGGTAAGAAGTGAGCGTTTCGATTCGTTTTGAAATATTTCATCGGTAAAGGGTGCGAATTTGGTAGTTAATTCAATAGCCATAGTGTTTCCTTTCAAAGCTTAGCGGAAATTTTTTGGCTGACGTTTAACAACGGAAAAAGCTCTAGCCAACGCATTGGTGTCATTTGGTTCTGTGGACTTAAGCGGTGGCAAATGCTTCTTTTCATAAGCCATTATTAGTGAGCCGGTTTGATCCGCTTTTTTAATAAACTCATTAACATCATCGGTATTTATGATGTTTAGCAGCTCTGACGGGTACGCTTTTTTTACTAGATATTCACGACACAACAGGCGATTTTCTTTTTTTGAAAGTTCGCTGCTCAGGGTATCAATTTCTTGAAGCAAGTTCGCTTTCTGTGCTTCCAGTGCATCAGTCAAGGCTTTCTCGTGCCTTTCGCGTTCCTTCCCTAGTCTGTCACTAATTATGCGGTTTACGTCTACCTGAGAAAAGACTTTGCCTGGTTCAGCTTCAACGGTCGTTTGAGCTTCCGGTGAACTCTGTTCGGCTTCTAATATCGCTTCAGGTATTGGCTGCTCGTTCTGATTGGCAGTATTTTTCTCTGTCATGATAAACTCCTTTTTTACGCTGTGGATCAGCTAGACTAAATGAGAATGGCTTGACCAGATGACTTCAGGAGAACCAAGTCACTCTCATTAGCATCTATACTGTATCACAAAAGTTAAAGAAAGTCAAACTATTTATTATAGCATATTTCATGCATGACTTTCAAGTAAGATCAAATAATATCAAATAGGTCGATCGGGAAAAGCTAAATTGAAACTGTTGGCCTGTAGTAGCTGTTTCGAAGCAGCGTATAAGCGTTCGGCATTTTGCTCCAGGCTAAGGCGGTCACTTCTTATATCTAGTTCAGCTAATCCCACCAAGTCGATGATTGTATCAAGAAGCAGTTTAACGCTGCTATCTGGTTCCTGGACTTCGTCCATCGCTACACGAGCTACTGTGAAGATCTGTGCCAATAGCCGTTCTAGCTCCTTGCGGTTATTAATATAACCAATGTTGTAAGCGACATCGCAAATCGCTTTGTCTGCTGCTTTGTTAGTTTCATTGATTTTTGTATCTTTCATTGTTCAAGCTCCTATATTTGATTAATCCACTGGCGCTTGCTATACTTAATTGCAAGTGCCTACTTGTTATGCTTCGCTGCTTAACTGGCCGGGCAGCTGTGAGACTTTATAAAGTCGTTCAACTTAGTAGTTTGTAGTGCGCCGTCCAAAGCAATTGCAGACTACTTTTTTGTGTTTGTAATCTGTGCCTGTCGGTCTGCTCCGGTACTATTCACTGTAATCATGATTGCTCCTTTTTCTGTTCTTGAATGACTTTCGTCAAACGGTTTATAGAATCGTTCAGCATCCTCAGATAGCCGGAGTAGTCCGGACATCCGGTATTGCAGCCTTGGCAATTCGGAGTTTCTTTTTTTTTCTTCGTATACATATTTATCCTTTCAAGTTTCATCGTTTGTGTCTGCGGTTTTCTCAAGTGATTTAATTAGTTGGTATAGGTATTTTTTCTGCTCAGAGACTTGAAGCATTACAATGTGTCTTTTGTTTATGTAGGTGATAAGCGTTCCGCTCTTAATGACTATGTAACCATTTACTTGGATCCTTGTGTCGTAATCCTCAGCATTGTATATACAGGTGCCGTCAATCAATTTAATCAGTGAGTACTTCATAATATTTACCTTCCATTATTTAGTTTCAATATCAGCGTTTACTGATGGCTTCTACTTGTCACACATGTCATCTTGTCACACATGTCATCATTGTAATTTCGAACCTAACATGTCATCTTTTTTTGCTGAAAAAATCGCTGTAACTACTGGTATATCTGCATTGTGTGAGAATGACATGATGACATGTTTAATCATTTATAGGTATATGGTTTTCTACTCCTTTCTGAACCTGCTGTGATGACATGTTGAAACGGTCTTGTTTCTTCATTTCCACTAGAAACTCGCCTGTGCCGGGAAGCGGTTTAGACTCTTTCGGTTTGCTGATCGTAAAGCAACGTTGATTTTTGTCTCGTCTACTATCAATGCTGATCTGATCGTAAAGCCTAAGATTTGCTTCAATGCTTTTCATCTGCTTGCCAATCCTTTGGGGAGTCCAGTTGTCTCTAATCCATTCCGGCATTAACTCTCGTAGATCAGTGGAAGTCAGGGTAACTCTAGATTGAGCTTTTAAGGCTGTTTTTATGGCATTTACTAGAGGATTACTTAAATATTCTTCCTGCTTCCTGGTACTAAGCATGTCTCCGACTGATGACACATATTCAAAGCCTAAAGGTTCTTTGTTCCATTTCATAAGCAGCTCAACACCTTCAGATTTTCTAGATTCTTCCATGAACATGGTTTGTCCGTTTCCGTCTTTAGCCATAACCATGTTAAAGTCAGATGCTCCTCGGTTTGCCGTACTACCCATCATTCTGTTATAGAGACTGCTATCAATGCTTTTGTTCAGATGGGTAAGTAATATGATTGAACAGTTGTTTTCTTCTGCAATTCTTCTCAATGGATCCATCTCGTCATAGGTTTGTTCGTAGAGTGGATTCTGCGAAGACTTTTTGGCAGATACTTTACCGTGTACGTCAATGAATATAACCTTTGCTTCAAGTGATTTAATATCGCTCTCCAACACTTCGTAACCGCCTTGGTCAAACCTTGGAAGATCGTAAGCGAAGAATAGACGGTTAGATACGCTGCCACTCGGTCGCATGTTGTGGAGACGATCTTGGAGCACGTTAGGAGCCATCTCAAGTGAGTAATACAGTACCGGAACTTCCTGTGTTCTATAACCGTCAAATGAAATGCCACTTGATGACTGTAAAAATGGTTCTCCGGCAGAGATGTTCATGGCCATCTGCATGGCCAGAAACGATTTGCCTACTTTAGATTCACCTGCAAGCCATCCGATGCCAACAGGCACGATCTGATCTACATAGAACTCAATTGGCGGTAAATCTTCATCGTACAGGTCGTAGGCTGTATCGAAACGTCTTGGAACTGTTTTAATGCCGGTACTAGTTTCGCTCCTGGTCTGGTCTGTTGCCTTGCTCCAGTTGTTCATGAACTTAGTTCTGAATGCGTAGGTCGTGTTGATTCGAGGGTTTTTCAATTCTCGTTCAAACTTTTTCAGATTGCTATCGATCCACTCGACTTTATTTCCGGCTAGGAGTTTTGTACACTCAGTACCTGCAAACATGCTGATCTCTTCAAGCTGTACGGCACGACAGATAACTAGCTGAGCGGAGATGTAATGAGGGTACTCAGCTAAATTCGTTTGCTCTCTTGCAGCGTATTGCCTTACCGCTTCAATCGCTTCTGAATCGCTGATCTCGTGCTTGATGCCATATGGTTCAATGGACTGCTCCTGAGCGTTCTGAGGGCTTCGTAGAGCCTTGGCAGGTACATCGGCAGGATCTAGGTACAAGCCATCCGTACGAGCTTCAAAGATCGGTTTAACGTCTTTGAGCTGAGCCGGATAGTACATGAGATGCGTATCTTCATAAGAACATTCGTCATCTTCTGGAATTTTGAATAATTCTGTTGCGTTTCTAGCTAAGGTTTCATAGTCAGCCGGAGCGATCGCATGCGATAATGGTATTTCGATCCGAATGCGTGGGTTGATGCCGTCGTAACTAGCTGAGCTATATAAAAGATAGTTATAGCCAGATGCTTCTAGCGTTTGGTAGACCGTTCGGCATTGTTCCTGGTTAATCCCATCAAGGTCATAAGTTAGTCCCTCTCTGCTGATGATGGATTCTTTCTTTCGAATGCCGTCTTGAAGGGCTCCCAATAAATGCACATGTCCATCTTTCAGTTTCCGCTGTTCATCTTTGGGAAGTTCTGCATACGCTGCATGATCGACCGGAATCACTTTTTTTAGTTCATGGCACGATCTAACAAACTCAGGCCAAGTCTGCTCAACTTGCTGAAAAATGTTTGTCCTTACCGTACTAGCACGACTAATTGTGAGCGGTCTGTGTTCCATGAGGTAACTCCATTTCATTGACCATGCCGAAGCGTTTGAGCAGATATGTTTCTTCGATTTTTCCCCGGATCGTGTAAAAGCCCTTTTTGGATAATTCTAAATTCAATTCTTTGATGATCCGGTACGCTGTGCTCTGAGGGATGCCTAGTGTCTCCTGTACTTGCTCTACATCAATGAGTGCCATAGCTAAACCTCCTGCAGTTCGTCGGGTAGTAGAATTTCACGCTCAATGCCAAGTGCATCAGCTATTTTAATGAGGGTAGTGTAATCGCAACTCCCCTTAGCACGGGTGTTTGATATGGTAGACTGGTTAAGTCCGCTTTGCCTTGCCAGGTCTGCACCGGTAATACCTGCATTGGATATGTGTTGCTCCAATCGTGTTAAGTTGATTTTCATTTCTCTGTCCTTTCTGTTTGAAATCAAACAATATGTTTGTAATACAACAATATCACCACAATTCAAACATGTCAAATGAAATGTGTCATTCTAAACTTTCGTAACATTTGCGTAACATTTGAACATTGGAAACAATATATAATTACCTATAGGAGGTATTAATATGATTGGTGCAAAATTAAGACAAGTAAGGGAAAGGAGGGGGCTTTCTCAAACGTTCATGGGCGAATATCTTGACATGACAGCTGCCGGTTACGCTAGGTATGAAAAAGGAACTAGTGATCCAAGTTTGGAAAACCTAAAGAAACTATGTGAGTTTTTTGAGATAACATCAGACTGGTTACTTGGTATTAACGGATCGCAAACTATAAAGAGCCAAGCAGAGTTGCTAAAAGCAACTCTTACACTAAAAAACGCCAGGGCTTCGGTTGCTCCTGTTACTCTGCGGTTTCCCCTGGAAGATGGATCAAAGTCCGAAGAGGAAGCTACGATCATTGTTATAAATGGAATAACATTACAACAAGCGATCCGAGAAATTATAGAAACAGAAAGTTTAATTAAATCCGGATCACTCTCAAAAGAAGTGCTTGGCTATTATTTAGATAGTAAGATGTTAGAGCTTAATGATGAATTATATGTGGAAGCTACCCCTTCAAACATAGCTCAAGAAATAGCTGAGCTAATAACACAAAAGCAGGCTTGATAACAATGCCGGCATATTTGGATCCCAAAACACAAAAATGGTACTGCAGATTTTACTACGAAGATGTAGACGGGAATCGCTGTCAGAAGATGAAGCGAGGTTTTGAGCTGAAGCGTGAAGCTTTGGCTTGGGAGCGTGATTTTCTGATGAACATAAAACCCGAAGACGAAGCAATATTATTACCGTGGTCTCGTTTTGTAGACAAATATAATGAAGATACTCAAAATACAATATCAGCACATACTTTACAGACTCGTACATATATCATGAAGAATCACATCAGTAAAGCTTTCAAAAAGTCTGTTAATGAGATTACTCCAAATGAAATTCAGAATTGGACGAATGGATTATCAGAGCGTTTTAGCCTTACGCATTCCAGGAATATCTATAAACAGATGCGAGCTGTATTTAATCATGCAATGCGATTATATGGACTACATCCTAATCCCTGCCAACGTGTAAGACCTCCGGTAAAGAGGGAAGTAGCTAAACCAATGGTATTCTGGACTTATGATGAGTTTAGCGAGTTTATTCTTCATGTGAGTGATATTAAAGCGAATACCGCCATCAAACTGCTGTACTGGTCAGGCATAAGAAAAGGAGAGCTGCTTGCTCTCCTGTGGTCTGATATTGAGGATCGTACATTAAGTATCAGCAAGTCTTACCAACGCTTGTCCGGAGAGAGCGTAGTAACTCCTCCAAAGACTTCAGGAAGCGTCAGAGAGCTCTTATTACCTAAGCAGGCTCTGGACGCTCTCAGAGCTTGGAAAGCCGTATGTCCTGCAACTGCAGCAACTGATCCGGTCTTTTCATGGGAGAAGCGTTTTATAGAGAAGGGAATGGAAGAAGGTTGCCGGGCTTCTGGAATGAAGCGGATTAGAGTTCATGACTTACGGCATAGCCATGCGAGTTATCTAATCAGCAAAGGTGCAAATATCAAACTAGTATCAAAGCGATTAGGCCATGAAAAAACATCAATTACACTTGATACATACAGTCATTTATTTCCATCAGATGAACAGCAAATAATCGACATCATGGAAAAGGATAATATTTTAATATCAATCTAATATCAAGAAAATAAAAAACCGCTGATAACATTGCGTTACAGCGGTTAGTGGTGGAGACGAGGAGAATCGAACTCCTGTCCAAGGCAGCCTCAAAAAGACTTTCTCCGGGTGCAGTTAATCTTTCAAGTATTCCCCTTGTGAGCTGTCGATCAACAAACTCTCACTCCGGTAGCTTCTAATGCCGGATGACTGCGAAGCCTTCGCCATCCCATTCACATCTTTAACCTCCGAGCTGTCAAGGTCTGCAAAATGACACCGGAACCCCGCCCTGCAGATCAGGCGGACCGATGACTCAGCTTAAATTAAGCTGCGTAAGCGTAGCTGGGAACAGCTACAAAATTATCGTCGGCAATTAAATTGCGACTCTCGTTTTTTTAAGTGGCCAACGAGAATCCACTACCCGCTTATCTAATCTCAACAACCCTGTCGAAACCAGTGCGTCCCCATATAAAATTGTCAAAGAACCGAACATATGTCCGACAATTTATAATTGTATCAAGTATTTCACTGATTTGCAACGATTTGGATATCCGCCGAAATTGTAACAGATCAAAGATATCTGGCAATTGTCAAAATTGCTCTTCGATCGGTATGACAATTTTAAGCGCCTGCTTTTTATTCTTGATATCCACATTATGTAAAAGTCCCGCATCCTCGCCATCGATTGTCCATCGTACAGGATCCGGAAAACTAAAACGCAGGTGGCTGGTACTGAAAAAGTGAATGTGCTTGTTTCGGTAATTCTGGTTAATAAGAGCAGACAATAAATTCGCAGCATCTAAAGCATTTTGAGGATTTCGAACGAGGAGCACTTCAAACTTGCCGTCATCCATTAAGACGTTTCTCTCGGATATACGAATTAATCCGCCGATGGATGTCGAGTTGGTAATAGCACCGAAAATCAGTTGATCTTCGATTACGGCATCATCTAGTTCGACGCGAACGGATATGGGCTTTATGCCGGGAAGACTCTTGAGACCTTCGATCACATAAGCAAGATGTCCCCAGGTTTTTTTCAGTTTTTGAGGAGTACTGCTGGCTACAGCCGTAAAGGCGCCGAAAGAAGCGACATATACGAAATGCTTGTTGTTCATGACCCCCACATCTATCGGGACCGGTAAACCGGTGGATATGATCTTGCTTGCTTCGCGGAACTCATCAATCGGCAGGTGAAATGTTCTGGCAAAATCGCAGGTGGTTCCGGCTGCGATGTAAGCGAGAACAGGTGGAGTTTTCAGCGTCACCAGACCGCTGCTGACTTCGTTTAACGTTCCGTCTCCGCCTACGCAAACAATTAGCTCGGCGCGCAGGCCGTGTTTGGCAGCCAGAACAGCGGCATCACCAATGCTTTTAGTTCGATAGACTTCCAAGCGGACATTGAGTTTGGTCAGTTCGTCGATGATTTCGGCTACGCCGTTACCTTGAGATAAGCTGCCGGCATGAAAATTAATGATCAATACAACCAGATCATCTTCGTTCAGCCAGTTTAGATGATTATCGGCTGTTAATGGAATCGTATCCTGAATCAAAGGATTCAGTTTCTCATTCACCATCCAGGCCCTCCAACGAAGATGTATCCGAGTCTTGAAGCCCGAGTTCGCCATCAACTTCGCGCACCCGTGCAGCAAGCAGACTTCTGAGCTGTTTCATTTCTTTCTCGGTGACATAGCGCCACTCGCCCTGACGAAGATTACCCAGTGTAACGTTCATAATACGCCAACGGGTCAAACGAATGACTTCGTAGTCGAAATACTCGCACATACGACGAATCTGTCTGTTCAGTCCTTGAGTCAAGATAATCCGGAAACGATAATCATCGATTTTACGAATCTTCGACGGAGCCGTCATGGTACCTAGAATAGGTACGGGATTCGACATTCCCTTGATAAAATCGTCTGTAATCTTTTTGTTGACGACAACTTCATACTCTTTTTCATGGCGGTAGCGGGCACGGAGCAGATAGTTTACGATATCGCCGTCGTTTGTCAGGAGTATTAACCCGTCGGAATCCTTATCCAATCTGCCGATAGGGAAAATGCGCTCCGGATAGTCCATAAAGTCAACAATATTATCCCGATCGCGGCGATCGGTCGTCGAGACTACACCCACAGGTTTATTTAAAGCAATATAAATATGTCGTGGTTTTTTATCACCCACAGACTTTCCGTCAAGCGTGACAATATCACCTTTTAAGACACGACTGCCGTTCTCGGCAGGCTTGTCATTGATACGGACACGGCCGTCAGCCACATACTGATCGGCGTCGCGTCTCGAACAGATACCAAGAGAAGAGAGATATTTATTGATGCGCACGCCGGCTTGCTTACCTGCGGGCCCTGTAAGTTCATTGTTCTGCGGCATAAAAGACCTACCTTAGTAAATTAGTTTAGATAATAAAAGTCGATTCTCGCATGAGAACCGACTCTTCTTAGTCAGCGAATTATTTCAGCCCAGTGAGAGTGTCTCCAATGCGAGTGGTAACATTATACCCGAAGAAGACATGATGTATATGTTCAGATCAGGCATGAGAGCATGAAGACGGTCGATGAAGTCATTCGATTGCTGTCGTCCGGGTGCTCCGCAGATCAGAGCCTCGACCGGTTCGGATGCATTTTCGATAAGTTGAGAAACAGCGGCTACGGGATCTCCGTTGAAGTAAATGTTCATTTCGGCATGATATTGTCTCGATACTTCATATAAGTGTTCCAATTCCGGACTCCCGAGTCCTTTTCCGAGTCGTCCCGCCGATGACGGCATGACCGAAACGACTTTCAATGTAGTGTTGAATTTCTTAGCCAGATCAGCGCCGGCTTTAATCTGGCGCTCGCAGCTTTGTTGATCTGTGACACAAGCAATTAGCATTATTTCTAAGCCTCCTGTCTATCACCATAGTAGCAAAGAAATGTGTCATAATTTTGACTAAAATTGCTGAAAAGACATCTCTAAAAAAACGTAACACTTTAGAAATAATTAAGGTCGATTTAATTCTCTTTGTACTTGCTTAACGTGAAGAAGAACGTCGAACCCTGGCCCATCTGACTTCTGACCCACATACGTTCGCCCATTTGCTGAACCATTTCACGTGCTATCGATAAACCCAGACCGGTTCCGTTCATCTGGCCGCGGGATTTATCCGACTTGAAAAAACGCTCAAAAACATGCGCCTGATCTTCTTTAGATATACCGATGCCGGTATCTTTTACTGCGACGACAATTTTATCGCTGTCCCAGCTTGCGGTGATCTCAACGATACCGTCTTTTTCCGTGAATTTAATGGCATTGTCCAGAAGGATTACCAAAACTTGCTCGACACGGTCCATATTGGCATAAGCCGGCGGACAATCAGAGTCATAAGCCGGTAAGGCGAAAAAAATGCCCTTTTCGCTGGCTACAAACTCATACTTGCCTTTAATGGTATTAAACACATCCCATATCTCGAAAGCCTCCCTCTTTAAAGAGATTTTTCCGGCTTGCAGGCGACTGAGTTCCAGCATGTCATCGATCAGACGTGACAGGCGAAGTGTTTCATCCAGAATGATATTGTAGTATCTTTGCTGGTCTTTAACGTCACGAACCAGACCGTCTGCCAACGGTTCGATTAAACCGCGAAGCGCTGTCAGGGGAGTACGCAACTCATGAGAGACATTGGCAATGTAATCGCGCCTGGTTTGTTCCAGTTTTTCGCTGGCGGTAACATCACGCAACAAACCGACCGCGCCGATGATTTCATCGTTTTCGTTGGTTAAGGGACTCACAGCAAGTAAGATGATCCGGTCGTGATGAGGAAAACTGCGGGTCTTGATTTTTCCGCTGTCTATGGCCTGCTGATAATCACGATCCAGTTGGAGATCACTGCTGAGGTAGTACTCTATTTCGGCACTTTCGTCTGTTTCCTGCTCGCTGTCTTCGCGTATGAGACCTTTATTTTTTTCTCTGCTTTGACGGAAACTGTCGGTACGCCCCAGGAGTTCAACGGTAGCTTGATTGCTATGTGTGATTCGAAGCGATTTGTCCACGGCGATGATGCCTTCGTGCAAGCCGTCCAGAATCTGCCGCAATCGATTTCGCTCCTGCATGAGTGCCGTAATCGTTCGATCCAGGTCTGCAGCCAGATCATTAATCGCTGCCGCAAGCTCTCCGATCTCGCCCGGTTGATTGCTGTCGGCACGAAGCGTGAAATTACCGTTGGACATCGCGGTAGCAACGTCTTTAACTTGTTTCAAAGGACGTATCAGACGATTGATAGCCAGGTAAGTCGGGAAAATCATGATCAAAACACTGATACCGGAAGCGAGAACAAGCGCGAAGTTCAGGCTGTCGTATCCCATCCGGATATTATCGATGCTTCGACTCAGGAAAATTGAAGCACGGATGTTGCGGCTGCCTGTCGAGCGATCGAAGACTTCTACCGGATAACCGATCATTAGCGTTTCTATCGCGCCATCTCCCAGGCGACTGCGAAGTTCGACAGATCGTCCCGCTTTTAGTTCGGGCATTTGAGCTTGCATCATGGCTTCTGCCTCCGCCAGGGCAGAAGCATCCAGATCACTTCCTTGAGGCGATAGAACGAAGCTATCGCTTTCAGCATCGAAAATGAATATGTGCATGGTCGCGTTCATCATTTCCGGCGTGATATCCAGCATTGACATATAATCGTCGCGATCATACTCGCCCAGAAGGAAATCTTCCGTGCGTTCCGAAAGAATCGATGCTTTCTTGCGGAAATCATTGGCAGCCAGATTAGTATAGACAATATCCGAAGTGACAAAGTAAAAGAAAGCCAGTGTCAAAACAGCCGCAAGCAATATCGCTCCGATTAAAAGCGATAATATACGTCTGAGAAAGACACTCGTATGCATCAGGAAAGATCCTCGAATTTATAACCGACTCCGTAAACGGTAATCAAACCCCACTTGGCGTTTTCCACCGCGATTTTCTGACGAATGCGTTTGACATGGGTATCAATTGTCCGGGTCTCGCCGAAATAATCGTAACCCCATACTTTCGAGAGAATCTGCTCTCGATCCATCACCTGACTCGGATGCGAAGCGAGCAAGTGCAGAATTTCAACTTCTTTCGGTGTAAAAGGTACGACTTCGCCGAATATCTTAACCTGGTAATTGTCCAGATTAATCTCGAGACCGTCAAAGCGCAGATGATTGCTGTCTTTATTGCTTGTTTCGCCCATTCGTCTAAGTACCGCTTTTATTCTGGCGATCACTTCGCGCGGTGAAAAGGGTTTTACGATATAATCATCGGCACCCAGTTCAAGACCCAGGACGCGATCGATTTCCTCGCCCTTGGCAGTGAGCATGATGATCGGAACATTACTGCTTCGTCTGATCTCGCGACACACTTCCGTACCGGTCATCTCGGGCATCATCAGATCCAGTATAATCAGATCCGGCGATAACTCCTGAGCCATCTTCAATCCGTCACGGCCGTTCATGGCCGAGCTGTGTTCGAAGTGCTCGACATCCAGATAAATACCGAGAGACTCGTGAACGACGGGATCGTCGTCACAAATTAAAATGTGCGTTGATTTGACCATAATGTTTTTATCCCCTAATCTCAAAGCGTCGCATATATACTATCGTTATAAGACAAACAGATTCAGCTTCGCTGCGTATATCCATTATAATGTAAGTCAGGAATATTATCATGGCATTACCGATTCATGCAGATAAAAGATGAAAGGCCACGCTTGTGCAGGAAATTAAGATATTGTACGAAGATAATCATCTGCTCGTTGTACATAAACCGAAAGGGATATTATCTCAGGAAGATTCAAGTCATAGACCCGATATTCTGACTCTTATGAAAGAGGATCTGAAACAACGATACAACAAACCGGGTAATGTCTATCTGGGATTGGTTCACAGACTCGATGTTGCTGTCGAAGGCGTGATTGTTTTGGCCAAGACATCGAAGGCAGCCTCTCGATTATCAGAAGAGATTCGCGAACATCGCTTCGAAAAGCGCTATCTTGCGGTTTGCAGCGGATTGGTGTCGCCCGTAAGCGGAACATTAAAGGATGATCTGACCAAGGACCATGGGAAAAACCTGGTTTATACAAAACAGAACAGACCGAAAGAATTGAAGAATCATGGTAAAGAGCGTCCGGCCGTTTTGAATTATCGTGTACTAGAACAAATCGCTCGGCTAAGCCTCGTCGAAATCAATCTGCTCAGCGGTCGTTCGCATCAAATACGCGTTCAGTTTGCCAGCAGGGGCTGGCCGCTGGTCGGCGATCGGCGCTACGACAACAAACTATCGTCTTCAAGCGAAGAAGAGTCGATAGCCTTGCTTGCTTATTCGCTTAGTTTTAAACATCCTACCAAAGACGAAATCATAAATGTTCATACAGAGATTCCCGATAATGATCCCTGGAAAGCATTTAAGATCAGAAAGAAGGACAAGTGATGACAGAGAAATTATTGTTAATCGATGGAAACAGTATCATAAACCGTGCATTCTTCGGTTTGGGACCCAATGCCCGACTGACGGCACCGGACGGACGACCGACCGGTGCGGTATTAACATTCTTCAACATCCTGCTGAAGCATATTAAAGCGGAAGCACCTACTCATGTCATCACGGCGTTCGATCGCCCGGAACCGACTTTTCGTCATGCCGATTATGACGGTTATAAAGCAAGCCGAACCGGCATGCCCGACGAACTGGCAGAGCAGATGCCTATCCTAAAAAGCTGCCTGGAAGCACTTGGTATTCGTCAGATCGAACTGGCCGGTTATGAAGCTGACGATCTGATCGGTACCTTTGCCAAATTAGGTGAAAAGGCCGGTATGTACGTTCAAATTCTGACCGGCGATAAAGATAGTTTTCAACTGATCCGGGACAATATCCATGTAATCATGCCCGGGGCAAAGGCCAGCCTCGGAGATACACTCTATGACCGGGGAGTTTTCGAGGAACGTTACGGTGTCAGGCCTGAAGAATTTATTGATGTCAAAGCCATTATGGGCGACAGTTCGGATAATATACCGGGTGTTAAGGGTATTGGCGAAAAGGGAGCACTGGCCTTAATTTCCGAGTACAAGAGCCTGGACGGTGTTTATGAGCATTTAGAGGAGTTAAAACCCGGTCATCGTACGAAACTAATCGAGAACAGGGAGATGGCTTATTTGTCGAAGCAACTGGCTACGATAAAATGCGATGTACCGGTTGATTTGAATCTTGATGATGCCAAATTGCCGAATCCGTATGGTTCGAGTGCTTTAAGCTTGTTTCGGAGTCTAGGTTTTACGAATCTGATCGACCGCTTCGAATTGACCCGGTATACACCGGCCGAAAGCATTAAAGTCAGAAAGTCAGCTGATGAAAATACTGCGTTCTTCCATTCGGATTTACTAAATCAAGATATCTCCTGGCCCGCGAAGGTAAGCGTTAGCCGAAGCGATTACCAAACTATTTTGCAATTGATTAAGAGTCTGAAAGCCGGATCTCATGTTGCACTGGCTGTTCGTCAAAAGACTGGCAAAAACGGGGAAGAAGTGAACGTTTTAGCTTACATGAAGAGCCAAAACGAGATCCTCATCGAACCTTATGTAGATCCCGTTGATTTACAAATGCTGGTTGATGTTCTCTGCGAAAATAAGCTTATATTGGTCGGTTACGATCTAAAACGCTGGCTCAGATTGACTCGGGTTAGTATGAGTATGACTGTTTTCGATATTATGTCGGCGTCATATCTACTCTCTTTGCAGGATCAATTCGCGGAAGAAATGGCATTATACAACGCACTGAGCGGAGGTCATGCCGAGACGCTGCAGTTCGAAGAAATCTTAGAGGGAGCCGGCGAAGAAGCAGAAGCAAGCCTGACCCCCGGCAGCTTAGAGCTTCTGCAGAAGGAAGCAGAGAACGAAGCCCTGAAGTCTGTTTTCTGGTCTCAGGTGCTAAAGCCCGCTATGGAAGCATCTTTAGCTGAAAACAACTTGAGCAATCTGGCAAAAGACTGCGATATGCCGCTGGTTCTTGCTTTGGCGAAGATCGAGCATATAGGCTTTCTTGTCAATGTCGATGTACTGGACGAATTAAACGAAGATTTTAAGAAGCGAATTGCCTTGCTTGAAAATGAAATATTCGATCTGGCCGGGAAAGAATTCAGTATAAACTCGCCCAAGCAGCTAGGCGACGTTCTTTTCGTCGATTTGGGTCTCCCGTCGGGTAAAAAAGGGAAAACAGGCAACTACTCGACAGCCCAGGCCGAACTGGATCGCTTGCGTCCGATGCATCCGATCATTGATAAAATCACGAACTACAGACAGTTGACGAAACTTCGCTCAACCTTTATCGAAGGTCTAACGAAATTCGTCGACCCTAAAGACGGGCGGATACACTCTCATTTTAATGCCAACTTTACGAATACGGGACGTTTATCGAGTAAAGATCCCAATCTGCAAAACATACCCGTCAGGCAGGAAGCCGGTCGGGAAATACGAAAAGCATTCGTGGCAGCCGACGGTTATGTACTTCTGGATGCCGACTATTCACAAATCGAACTTAGACTCCTCGCCGAACTGTCCGGTGATAAGGCTATGATCGAGGCGTACCAGAAAGGTGTGGACATACATAGTCTGACCGCCAGCCGAATTTTTAGCATTCCGTTGGAAGAAGTGACTAGCGAGCTTCGCAGTAGAGCCAAAACGATTAACTTTAGCATTGTTTACGGCATATCCGATTTTGGTCTGTCACAACGCCTGGATCTCACGGTTAGCGAGGCACATCGATATATCGAGAGCTACTATGCGGGATATCCGGCAGTAAAACCATTCATGGAGAAGCAAATCGAACTTGCCAAAGTAAGAGGTTTTTCGGAAACTTTGTTCGGGCGTCGCAGGTTTATTCCGGAACTGGCTTCGAAGAATCGAAATCTTCGTCAGTTCGGAGAGCGTGTTGCGATGAACAGTCCGGTACAGGGAACAGCGGCGGATATTATTCGCATGGCTATGGTAAATTGTGCTCGTAGACTGGAAGAAGAAAAAATCGATGCCTGGATCGTCTCTCAGGTCCATGACGAACTGATTATTGAAGCATCCGAAGCCGATCGGGATAAAGCAGCTTTAATACTGCAGGAGGCCATGGAAGGTGCAGTCAGTTTATCGGTGCCGATGGAAGCGGAAGTGAGTTTCGGTAAGACCTGGTTTGATGCCAAGTAAGTTAGCAAAGAATAATCTAAATGAGGAATAAATGAACTATGTATATTATCGGAATAACAGGCGGAATTGGAACAGGCAAGAGTACAGTCGCCAGAATATTTAACTTGATGGGAATACCCGTACTCGATGCAGATAAGATTTCACATGAAGTGACCGAAAAGAACGGTGCGGCAGTTGAAGAAATTATTCAAACCTTCGGGGAAAATATCCTGGACGACGATGGAGTTATCGATCGGGCCAAACTAGGTCAGCTGGTTTTTAAAGACAAAAACTTACTGGATAGATTATCGGCTATCGTGCATCGACGAGTCATATCCACCATACAGGACGAAGTCAAAAAAATGGAAAAGAAAAAGATCAAGGCCTGTGTACTGGATGTACCGATTCCGGTTAAGGAAGGCTTCCTTGATCTTTCGGATCTGGTTCTGGTTGTCTGGTCTCGCGATTCCCTGCGCATCGAACGGCTTGTTCATCGGGGTATGGGAGAAAACGAAGCCAAGCGCCGGATGTCCATGCAGATGAATGAAGAAGAATACTGCCGCCTGGCCGATGAAGTGGTCAGAAATGACGGCAGTATCGAAGAGCTTTTTGATGTCGTTCGACAGATTGCCGAACGAGAGCTTCGGAGTCGAGGTATTCCTCTTAACGAAATCAATAAAGAAGATCTCGACAACTTACTTAAACGTTGAAACGGAAGAGGATGACATCACCGTCTTTAACGATGTATTCTTTACCTTCGGAACGGTAAACACCTTTCTCCTTGGCAGCGGCAATACTGCCACAGCTGACCAGATCGTCGTAAGCTACCACTTCGGCACGAATGAAGCCGCGTTCGAAGTCGGAATGAATCACCCCTGCAGCCTGAGGTGCTTTTGTTCCGACCTTGATAGTCCAGGCTCTGACTTCCTTGGGGCCTGCAGTTAGATAAGAAATCAAACCAAGCAATTTATAGCCGGCGTGGATGATCTTGTCCAGGCCGGATTCTTCTATGCCCAGATCTTCAAGGAAGACTGCTTTTTCTTCGTCATCCAGGCTTGCGATTTCTTCTTCGATCTGAGCGCTGATGATAACGGTTTCGGCCTTTTCGCTTGCGGCATGAGCCTGAACAGCCTGCACATGGGCGTTGGGCGGATCCTGATTGATGGCGTCTTCTGCCACGTTGGCGACATAAAGCACAGGTTTGGCGGAGAGCAGATTGAATTCGCCGGTTTCGTTTAAGGCGGCTAATTCTTCATCACTCAATTCAAGAACACGAGCAGATTTGCCTTCGGCTAAGACAGCGGCAATACGCTCCAGAGTATCCATGGCAAATTGAAGGCTTTTGTCGCCTTTCAACTGTTTACGAACTTTATCGATGCGACGGTCGACATATTCCATGTCAGAGAAGATAAGTTCAAGATTGATTGTCTCGATATCGCGTTGGGCATCGATGAAGCCGTCCACATGAATTACGTTTTCGTTTTCAAAACAACGCACGACATGAACTATGGCGTCTACTTCACGGATATTCGCCAGGAACTTGTTTCCCAGACCTTCGCCTTTACTGGCGCCTGCGATCAGTCCGGCGATATCGACAAACTCAATAATAGCCGGCAGGGTTCGTTCCGAGAGATACATATCATGAAGGACCTTTAATCGAGCGTCCGGCACGGAAACCACGCCGATGTTTGGCTCGATCGTAGTATATGGATAGTTCGCTGATTCGGCACCAGCCTGCGTTATCGCATTAAAAAGCGTACTTTTACCGACATTCGGAAGTCCGACAATACCTAATTTCAATCTCTTTATCCTCTTTCATACTTGTTGACAAGATCGTATTTTAACACGTTTAACGCTTTGTGGGCGATGTTCGTGGAACATTATGGAAAAAGGACTAAAAAGAAAGAAAAACGCTCGGGATAGATCTTCTGATCTTCACTAAGCTTTTTGTATAGGAAGATAGCTTGGATGAGTTAGAACCGGGAAGGTGGCGAAATGTCCGATTACGAGATTAATAGTGAATTTGAAACAAGATCAGGAGAGATACGAATTCGGAGTGTGACGAAAAAGTCTCGCGACCCTTTACCCCGAGACGTGATTTCCGGCCACCCGGCTCCTCGTCACGCCGGCCTTCACTATGGAGGCGTCTTATCGGCTTTGCCCAGCGGGCTTGCGGCTAGAGTCGTTAAAATCGAAGTCAGCCTGCACAGAGGTCTACCTTATTTTGAACTGGTTGGTGTTCCATCCGGTCAGGCCCAGGCAATCAAGTCACGAGTCACGGCAGCCATTAAAAACAGCGGATATCAATTCCCTGATCAAAGAATCGTTGCATCGGTCACACCGGACGGACAGACTAGTCAAGTATCGGGTCTGGATCTGCCTTTGGCAATTGCTTTACTGCAAGCGTCCGGTCAAATTCGAACGATGGAAGGGCTGGCTTATGCAGCTGAACTAAGTTTGCTCGGCGAATGTGTGTATGTTTCCAACGTCTACAATCTTTATTCGTCTCTGACAGGGGCAGGGGTGAAGCGCATCATCGGATCTTATGCCAACGGTACGGAGGCAGCTATGGTTCCGGCTTCTTTTCGTTTGGTTTCAAGCTTAAGAGAGCTGTGTTCATTACTGAATAATGCACACAGCTTGCAAGATATCGAAGAAACGGATTTAAGCCTTTACAAGCAAGAATTGATAATCCCTGCAGATACATTACGTCTGGCAGAACTTCCGGGGCAGTATTTGGCTCGGGAAGCCTTGAAAATAGCGGCTGCCGGCAGGCATCATATTATGATGATCGGAGGTGCCGGCTGTGGAAAAAGCAGTCTGGCCAAACTTCTGCCTGATCTGCTGCCTCCGTTAACTGATGAAGAACAACATGAAGTCATGGCGATATACAGTGCCGCTGCGCAAGCACCGAACCGTACATTATTAAGTGGTCGTCCGCCTTTTCGTTCGCCTCATTACGAGATCAGTAAACCTGCACTGATCGGAGGAGGCGTGTATTTGCTTCCCGGTGAATTGAGTCTGGCTCATAGAGGCGTGTTGTTTCTGGATGAGCTAACGGAGTTTCCCGGCGGTCATCTGGACTGTCTTCGAACTGCTTTAAGCGAAGGATCCATCGAGCTGGCCAGAAATCGTTCTCGAATGCGTTTACCTTCCGATGTTACTTTCATATCGGCATGCAATCCCTGCCCCTGTGGTAATTATCTGGAAGCAGACGGCAGCTGTAACTGTAAACCATACCGGATCGAGCAGAAGCTGGGGCGACTGAGCGGAGCATTTTGCGATAGAATTGACTTGTTTGTCGAATTGAATCGGATTCCGAGAGACGAAATTCAAAGAACCATCGAGGAAAGTCAACTCTGCGATCTAGATGCTATGAAATTAGAGGTCAAGACTGCCATCGATATGCAAACCGAGCGTTACCAAGAGATGAATCAAGCACGAATCAGAAACAGTAATCTACCACCAACGTTGATAAAAGAATACTTCCGTATTGAAAAAGAAGCTCTTCGCCTGGCAGAGAAAATCGCCTCTGCCAATTGCTTGTCGATCAGATCGTTTCATAAACTGCTTCGGGTCGGTCGTACGATTGCCGATCTTGAGGGATCCGGATGGCTTCGAAGCGATCATATATCATTGGCTGCACAATATCGTAAGCGCACCTACTTCACATCAAAAGGAGCTGACTAATGGAAAGGAAAGCAGTCAGGCGTACGTATGACGATTTCAGGCGATTCATGTTTTTGTCTGAACTTAATACAAGATATATTTTGAGTCACAAGGATATATCACATTATCTTGACCTCGATCCTTCCTATGATCTATATCGAATGTCTGTTAAGGAACTAACTTCAATTTTCGGGCTGACCGATAAAAAGAGAGAAAAACTGGAAACCTTGATAGGAAAGATCAAGTTTAAAGATGATCTCTTAAAAAGGCTGGAATTGGCCATGCGAAAAGGGGTAGATCTCCTTATAGCGAATGATGATTTGTATCCGTCTGCTTTGGAAGATCTGGATTCGACACCGGCTATCCTGTGGATATATGGAGAAAACCCGGAACCTGCTCTCCGATCTAGCAAGATAACGATTGTAGGGACCAGAAGAGCGTCACCTTACGGAAAAAGAGCAGCTGCAGATATTTCACGCTATGCTGCTTTACGGGATACAGCTGTTGTATCCGGAATGGCTTTGGGTATAGACGGTATCGCACATCGATCGGCAATCTCGGCAGGCGGCTATACGATAGCTGTCCTGGCCTCCGGCGTCGATGTTGTTTATCCGCCGGCTCATGTCGCTTTATACCATAAAATACTGGAGCAAGGAGCCGTACTGTCCGAACATCCTCCGGGTACCCCCGCTACTGCTAATCGATTTCCGGCCAGAAACCGCATACTCGCTGCTATGAGTCCTGTAACGATCGTCGCGGAGTCATCCATGAAAAGCGGTACATTGATTACAGTGGACTATGCTTTGAAATACAATCGTGATGTCATGGTAGTTCCCGGCAACATATATTCCCCGGAGAGTAAAGGCTGCAACAAGCTGATTCAAACCGGGGCCATGCCGCTGATAGATATGCGAGACCTTGATGAATATCTGGGCAAGAAGAAAAAAACCAGTACAGATATTCTTCTCCCTCAAGGTGAAAACAATTTGCAGGATCGCATTCTTCGCATGCTTTCCGCCCAGCAAATGACATTGGAGGAGATCTTTTTTGCTTTAAAGATTGAACCCGGATTAGTCGCAAGGGAGCTTGCCGAACTTGAAGCAGCGGGACGTATAATGCTCGATCGGGGGCGATACGCTTTGACAAGTCAGGTGTAAAGCAGTATATAATGTAAAACGAAAACAAAGTTTCTGTTTTTATAGATTTACGTTTATATCCTGACAATGTATTTCTGTAAGCATTGCCAGTCTCGGCACTAATATAAATAAAGGAACAACTGAATGGGTTTAACACTAGTCATCGTAGAGTCACCTGCCAAAGGAAAGACCATCGGGCGTTATCTGGGTCCGGATTATCGAATTGCCGCATCTGTCGGTCATATTCGTGATTTACCGTCTTCATCCATGGGTGTTGATATTGAAAACGACTTCAAACCTCGCTATATCAATATGAAGGGTAAAGATAAGGTCATTCGCGAGTTGAAAGAACGAGCGAAAAATGCCGATAACGTTTTAATTGCAACGGACCCTGACCGCGAGGGAGAAGCCATCGCATGGCATCTTGCGAACATCTTAAAAATTGATCCTGCCTCTGCCTGTCGCATAACATTTAATGCGATTACCGAAAAATCCGTAAAGGAGGCTGTCGCCAATCCTCGTCCGATAGACATGGAGCTTGTTGACGCTCAGCAAGCACGTCGAATTCTGGATCGTCTGGTTGGTTACGAGCTTAGTCCCTTATTATGGAAGAAGGTACGTACCGGTTTATCGGCCGGTCGCGTTCAGTCTGTTGCTGTTCGCATGATCGTTGATCGCGAGCGCGAGATCGAAGCCTTCGTTCCGGAAGAATACTGGACGATCTCCCTGCTGCTGGCCAATAAAAATGACGAGCAATTCACGGCTCGTTATCAAGGTATTCTGAATAACGCAAATAAACTGGAAAAAGTCAGGCTGCTGAATAAAGAAATGGCCGACAAGGTTCTGGCCAATATCAAAGGTCAGGAACTTACGGTTCATTCGATCAAGAAAGGGTCGCGCAAACGTCAACCCGGAGCTCCTTTTACCACATCAACTCTGCAACAAGAAGCCGGACGTCGATTGGGCTTTACTTCCAGACGAACAATGTCGGTTGCCCAGCAGCTCTATGAAGGTCTTGATCTGAAAGGTATTGGCCAAACTGCTCTGGTTACTTATATCAGAACGGACTCGGTTAGAGTTGATCCCGAAGCAACCGCATCGGCACGTCAGATGATAGAGACAGAATACGGTAAAGATTATTTACCTAAAAGCGCTCGCACATTCAAGAATAAAAATGCATCTCAAGATGCGCACGAAGCGATTCGTCCGGCGCATTTCGAATATTCGCCTGCAAGTTTGAGAGATCAGTTAAGTAACGATCAGTATCGTCTCTATAAATTGATCTGGGAACGATTCATAGCCAGCCAGATGGCTCCCGCGGAAATTGATACCTTGACGGTCGACACGGTTGCAGCCGGAGAGCTTTTCCGTTCGCAGGGCGAACGCGTAACCTTCTCCGGATTTTTGCGAGCCTATGAGGATGTCACCGTAGATAAAGACGAATTGCAAGACGAAGACGCAGCCGGCGAGGACGGAAAAGAGCAGATTCCCCAACTCGAAGAAGGCGAGAAGCTGCTCAACAAAAAGACAACACCCGAGCAAAAATTTACCAAACCGCCGCCACGCTATACGGAAGCATCGTTAATCAAAGCGATGGAAGAAGAAGGCATCGGAAGACCATCGACTTATGCACCGACCATCTCTACGATACTGACAAGAAACTATATCGAGAAAGAGCAGCGGCAGCTTAAACCTACTTCGTTGGGTATCGTAATTACCGATTTGCTCATGGAAAATATCGAAAAAGTCGTAGACCTGAAGTTTACCGCGGCGATGGAAAATGAGCTGGACACGGTCGAGGCCGGTGAAAAGAACTGGGTGGATGTTCTCAAGGGCTTCTACCCGGACTTCCACGAAGCCGTTATGAAGGCCGAGGAAAATGTCGAACGCGTCAAACTCCCCGTCGTAGAAACAGGAGAGATATGTCCGAAAGACGGCGGCAAGCTTGTGATCAAAGAAGGGCGTTACGGTAAGTTTATTGCCTGCCAGAATTTCCCCGAATGCGATTACACGGCTTCCATCGAAGAAAAAGTCGATGCGCATTGCCCTCTTTGCCATTCGAATATCGTCGGAAGAAAATCTCGTCGCGGCAGTCTATTTTATGTCTGCGATAAAAAGGGCAACGATCCCGATTGCAAGTTCATCAGCTGGGATCTGCCAATCGATAATTCGGCATGCGAAGTCTGCGGCAGTTATATGGTCTTAAAGAAATACAGAGGCAGCACATTCAAGCGCTGTTCTAATCAGGACTGCGAGACCAACGCGAAGTACCAGCGTAAAAAAACGGGCAAGACCGGTCATAAAACGAGCGGAGAGGCAGGCGAAGCCGATGAACCGGAGAAGCAAGCAAGCTCTTCGACTACGACCGCTAAGAAGACCGTGACAAAGAAATCAGCTGCGAGTAAAAAGACTTCAACAAGTAAGAAGGCAACATCAAGCACCAAAGGCGCGAGTAAAAAATCAAAAGTCGCAGAGAATAGCAACAAAACGGATACTAGCAAAGAGGATAACAACAAATAGATGACCAAGCATGTAACAATCATCGGAGCAGGACTGGCGGGAACAGAGGCCGCCTGGCAGCTGCTAAGACAGAATATTCCGGTTACTTTAATCGACATGAAACCGGAGCAGCGTACGCCTGCACATCACAGCGAGCTCTTTGCCGAATTGGTTTGTTCGAATTCGCTTCGATCCAACCGTCTGGAAAATGCCTCCGGTTTACTAAAAGAAGAAATGAGGCGTCTTGACTCCCTGATCATTCAAGCGGCGGAAGCGACGGCTACACCGGCCGGCGGTGCCTTAGCGGTGGATCGTGAAGCATTTTCGGCATATATTACCGAAAAACTGATGAGTCATCCCGGATTTACCTTTAAGTCATCTTTGGTCAAAGAACTGCCTTCGGCAGAAGAGGGTATCGTCATTATTGCCACCGGTCCCTTGACCCAGGGAGGTCTGTTCGAGGACTTAAAATCGAAACTCGGGATGAATGCGCTGCATTTCTTTGACGCAGCGGCACCGATCATCGAAGCCGATTCGATCGATATGGCGATAGCATTCAGACAATCGCGCTACGACAAGGGCGGAGCAGACTATATCAACTGTCCGATGAACGAAGAAGAGTATATGCGTTTCTACCATGCCTTGGTCGAAGCCGAGCTGGCCGAGGTAGAGGACTTCGATAAAGAGACCGTCTTCGAAGGCTGTATGCCGATCGAAACCATGGCTAGAAGAGGACATGACACGATTCGCTTCGGTCCCATGAAGCCAATGGGGTTAAGGGATCCAAGAACGGGTCAAAGACCGTACGCGGTTGTCCAGCTTCGTCAGGATGATCGGGCTGCCACCATGTTTAATATAGTCGGATTCCAGACTCGTCTGAAATGGGGCGAACAGAAAAGGGTTTTCCGGATGATTCCCGGCCTGGAAAATGCAGAATTTTTCCGTTACGGTGTCATGCATCGCAATACCTTTATCTCGTCTCCGGGGCGTGTGAGCGCTGCTTATCGGCTCATTGACATGCCGCATGTCTTCATCGCAGGTCAGCTGTCGGGAGTCGAAGGTTATGTGCCGTCGGCCTCGTCGGGCTTGATCGCCGGTCGCAATGCAGCCCTCGCCGTATCGGGAAAAGACTGCGACTTTTTACCATCCGATCAGACCATTATCGGAAGTCTGGCACACTATATTTCTGATCCGGACGTGACAAATTTCCAGCCGATGAACGCGAACTTCGGCATCATCAGACCTTTGCCGTCCGAACTAGTCGAGGAGAAAAAGCTTAAGCGGAATAAACAGCTGAAGATTTCGACTTATGTTGAACGCAGTTTGAAGGAAATCGACCGTCTGGCAGCTGAAATTTAAGAAAAATTCATAGATCGGCTTGGTTTTTAGTGACGATTAACCATATAATGAGTCAGGTAAGTAGATATTACCTGTATCAAGAGAGGATAATTAATTTATGGCTGGTATATTTGGATTCTTTGACTATACGAAGGAGGGCCCCGGTATTGACCCGGATGCTCCGCCGCGCGGTCCGTTCGCGACTTTTTTTGGCGTGTTGGGACGAAAATTCTGGAAGATTATTACGGTTAATCTGCTTTATGTGTTAACAAATATTCCGGCATTGGTTGTTTCGTTCTTCGTCGCAAGTGTCGTCTTCGGTGTTTTGTTTCCGGGAATAACACTTGAGTCTTTGAATAAACTTTGGGATCCGGCGATGCTGGGCGAAGGTCAAACGCTCGAGCAATTGTCTGCGACTGTCATGCTGATCCTGACCGGAGTATTAGCCGCTACGTCGATCGGGCTCGGATTTGTCGTCACGGGACCGTCTCATGCCGGCGTTACCTACATTATGAGAAATTATGCTCGCGAAGATCATGCCTTTGTCTGGTCCGACTTTTTTGAACAAGCCCGTAAGAACTGGAAGCAATCAACTGTCGTCAGTATTGTCACAACGCTGCTCTTTATGGCTGTTCCGGTAGCGATACGCTTTTATTCACAGACCATCCAGAATGGTATTCTGAGTACATTGATGACCACGCTGCTGGCATTGCTCTTCGTGACGATGTCAGTCATGATCATGTACATTTATCAGATGCTGATCACTTTTGACTTAAAACTGAATCAGATCGTTAAAAATGCCTGGCTCTTTTTCATTTTGCGTTTACCTTTCAATATCGGTATATTGCTCCTGCAGGTGCTTATCGTATTGATTATACCTTTGGTCTTGTTAATGGTTTTGGGCAGCCTGGGATTAATCATTATGATTTTTTATTACCTCTTCCTGGCTTTCGGAATCAATCTGCTGATGGTTAACTTTTTCATCAACCGTCAATTGAAGCGTTTCATGATCGACCCCTTGCTCGCCGAACAAGAGGATGAAGAGGAAGATTACGACTACGAATACGATGAAGAGACAGAAGTCGAGGAAAGCGAAGAAGATGAGCAGGAGGAAGAAGAAGCAAGCGACAACGGAAAATCTTTACCTCATCCCAAAGGCTCTCCGGCATAAACGATAAATAGCTAAAGAAGAAAAGATCCCGGAAAACGGGATCTTTTTTATCGAGTGTATCAGACAAAATTTCTTATACGGTGAAGAGGTCTGACATGCTGTATTTACCGTCCTTCTTCGAAAGCATGAAACGGGCAGCTGTTAGAGCCCCCTCGGCAAAAACGCGGCGTGATATCGCGCTGTGCTTCAATGTCAATACTTCACCTGAACCTGCGAAGTATATGTCATGTTCGCCAATAATATTGCCGCCTCTGACGACAGAAACACCGATCTCGTTGACCGGCCGCGAGCTATCTCGTTGGCTGCGATCATATATCAGATCCATCTTTGTTAGATCCGCAAGGCTGTCTTTTATCGCATTGGCCAGAAGTAGAGCCGTACCCGACGGAGCATCTTTTTTTCGACGGTGATGTGCTTCGACAATCTCGATATCGAAATCAGGGTAGAGGACTTTTGAGGCTATTGAGGCCAGATGTGCCATGAGACTGACCCCGATCGACATGTTGGCAGATTGAAAAACGGCAAAATCCTTCGATAAATGATCGATTTGATCTTGTTGTTCTCTTGTGAATCCGGTAGTGGCAAGAACCAGCGGTTTTCGCTCTTTACTAGATAATTTAAGTATTTCCGTTAACAGAACCGGATTGGAAAAGTCGACGCATACATCATAGGTGATCTTGATATCTTCCGCGCGTTGGAAAACTTCGATACCATCGATTGTTTTCGTTTCGGAAGCAAGTCCGGCTACAATCAACATATCATCTCTTTGGGCGACGGCGGCGATCAATTCACGTCCCATCTGCCCGGTGGCACCGGCTAAAAGGATTCGAATTTTCTCCATTTAATTTACCTCGTGATTCAGAAGGTCAAAGTCGCGTAAAATCTTCAGGAGAGCGTCCCCGGCATCTGTCGTCAATGGCAGCAGCGGCAAGCGCGGTGAACCTGTTTCGAAACCCATCAGTCCCATGGCGGCCTTGACGGGAATAGGATTAACATCCGAGAAGCAAGCTTTGATTAAAGGCATCAGTCTAATCTGTTCGCTTGCGGCCGCTTTGATTTCACCGGACATCCATAGTTTTACCATACGGCTCATCTCGGCTGGAATCAGATTGGATACGACGGATATAACGCCTTTTCCACCAAGTGATAAGAGAGGTACAACGAGGGCATCTTCTCCGGAATAATGCGTGAATGCATTGCCGCACAGCGAAATCGTTTCAGGCACCTGTGCAATATTGCATTCCTTGATTGCCACGATGTTTTCGACATCGGCCAACTCAAGATATGTTTTAGGATCGATGTTAAGTGCGGTTCTTGACGGGACATTGTACAGGATAATCGGTATGTCCACTGCAGAGGCCATCCGTTTAAAGTGCTCGGCCAGACCTTTTTGGTTGGTTTTATTATAGTAAGGAGTTACATGCAAAAGAGCATCCGCTCCAGCCTGACTTGCCGCTGTTGAGAGGCGTACGCCATGTATGGTATCGTTACTGCCCGTGCCGGCGATCACAGGAACACGACCCGCGACTATTTTAACCGATTCGGCGATCAGTTCGATGTGTTCATCGTCGGGCATCGTCGAGGCTTCACCGGTGGTACCGGCAATAACCAGGGCATCGATACCGGCTTGAATCTGCATTTCGATTAATTGAGCCAGAATCGCATAATCAATCCTATCGTCTCTAAATGGTGTTACCAATGCAGTGGCTGCTCCGGTAAATACTGTTTTCTTCATCGCATCTGTCGCTGCGGCCGGTCCACACGGCAGCAACTCCGCCTTCCTGGATTATTTGGTTTGATAGTAGCACCGCTTGTACGTAAACGTCAATTCAAGGTATAATATACATTTGGAGAATTTGATTATGATGAAAAAAAGCGACTTTTTTTATGAGCTTCCCGAAGCATTAATCGCTCAGCATCCGAGCGAAAAGCGTGACGGGAGCAGGCTGTTGCACCTGGACAGACAGGGCCGAATCACAGACGGTCAGTTTCGTGATGTTCTGAATTTGTTTCATGACGGCGATTTGCTAGTACTAAACGATACGAAAGTCCTGCCGGCCCGTCTTATCGGGAGTAAGAGAGACAGCGGTCTGCTGGTGGAATTCCTGCTTTTAAAGCGTTTAACGGCCAACGAATGGGAAGTTCTTGTTCGGCCCGGCCGGCGTTTGAGGGAAGGAGCGGTCGTTGATTTTCTGCCCGGACGACTCTCTGCCGAAATTCTTGAAATCATGCCCGGCGGAAATCGCAGGGTACGCTTTGATTTCGCGGGTATTTGGGAGGAAGTCCTGGACGAAGCCGGAACGATGCCTTTGCCTCCTTATATTCATGAACAGTTGGAAAATAAAGAAAGATATCAAACAGTATACGCCAAAGATCCCGGTTCGGCAGCCGCTCCAACGGCGGGTTTACACTTCACGCGCGAGCTTTTGGACGAGCTTGAGACACGTGGTGTAGAATTGGCGTATGTAACTTTACACGTCGGACTCGGTACGTTCAGACCGGTGAAAGAAGACGACATCACGGCTCACCCCATGCATGCGGAGTACTATGAATTATCGGAGAAGGCAGCTAAGCAAATCAACGCCGCCAAGAGCGCAGGCAGGAGAATCATCTCGGTAGGTACAACATCCACCCGGGTGCTTGAGAGCGCGGCCGACGAGAGCGGACATTGCGAACCGGGGTCGGGATGGACATCTATTTTTATCTATCCCGGATATCGCTTTAAAGTGATTGATGCACTTTTGACGAATTTTCATCTGCCGGAGTCAACTTTGATCATGCTGGTATCTGCCCTGGCCGGACGAGAAGAAGTTCTCGCGGCATACGAACATGCCGTAGCAAAAGAGTATCGTTTCTTTAGTTTCGGCGACGCCATGTTTATCGAGAAGAAGCCCGAAACATAAGGGCAGGAGAGAATATGACAGATTCAAATCTAACTCAAAACGAAAAGAATAAGAGACCGTTGACGGATTGGCCGGTCCATTATGAACTGGTTCATGAATGCAAACAAACAGGTGCGCGTCGCGGTATTGTCCATACGCCTCACGGTTCTTTTGAGACACCTGCATTTATGCCGGTCGGCACGCAGGCATCTATTAAAGGCATGGCACCCGAAGAGGTCAAATCAATGGGAGCCGGCATCATGTTGTCGAACACCTACCATCTATGGATGAGACCCGGTCCTGACATCGTCAGAGACGCGGGCGGCCTGCATAAATTCATGAACTGGGATCGTGCGGTTTTAACGGACAGCGGCGGATTTCAAGTTTTTAGCTTCAGCGACCGCAGAAAGATTACCGAAGAAGGTGTGCATTTTCGTTCTCACATAGATGGTTCGCCTCATCTGCTTACGCCTGAAAAATCGATCGACATCCAAAATAAACTCGGTGCCGATATTATTATGGCCTTCGACGAATGTTCCCCTTATCCGGCCGATCACAAATATATCGACAAGTCGTCGACACGGACGGCCCGCTGGCTCGAGCGTTGCATAAAGTCACATGCCAGAGATGACCAGGCTCTGTTTGGAATTATTCAGGGAGGTATGTATCCCGATCTTCGCAGGCGAAGTGCCAGAGAGATTACGGCTTTCGATCTTCCCGGCTATGCTCTCGGCGGCTTATCCGTCGGCGAGCCCATCGAGTTAATGCTTGCCATGCTCGAAGAAACGGTTCCGCTGATGCCGGCAGATAAGCCCCGTTATCTCATGGGTGTCGGATCTCCGGACTATCTGATAGAAAGCTCGATGCGCGGCATCGATATGTTTGACTGCGTCTTACCGACTCGTATCGGCCGTAACGGGACCGTCTTAACGAAAAAGGGACGTTTGATCGTACGTGATCTGAAAAATGCCACTAACTATGGTCCGATCGAAGACGATTGCGACTGCTATGTCTGTAAGAACTACAGTCGTGCTTATATCCGCCACTTAATCAAGTCCGGAGAGATGTTTGGTTTAAGATTAACGACTTGGCATAATCTGCACTTTTTATTGCGCCTGATGGAAGACGTACGAGAAGCGATCAGCCGGGACCGTTTAAAGGACTTCAGAGACGAGTTTTTCGAAGGTTTCGGCTACGAGGTGAAGGAAGCTGCACTCATCTAGGGAATGGAAGCGATCTTCATTGACTAATGTCTCTTTGTAATGCTATTCTAATTGAGCTTTACACTGCTAATTCTAGGAGGTACACGATGTACAATATCTTTAGTATGACTACAGCCCCGGCCGCGGGCGAACAGGTTCCGGGCGGCGGTTCCATGCTCCTTACCTTGCTCTTGCCGATCGGTATGCTGGTCTTAATGTATTTCATTTTGATCCGTCCTCAGCGCAAACAGGAGAAGACCCAGAAAGCTCAGCGCTCCAAGCTTGCGGTTGGTGATAACGTCGTAACAATCGGTGGTTTGACAGGTAAGGTTGTTAATATCAAAGATGATGACATCACGATTGCAACGAGTGTAGCCAATACGCTGGTAACCTTCCGCAGAGACTCCATCAACTCGGTTCAGAAGCCGGTTTCCGGCGACTGAGATGAATCGCCAATAAGCGAAATCGTCCTGACTTTTTGAAGTGCACCCCAAACGTTGGATACCATCCAAGTTTGGAGGTGCATTTTTATGACCAAATTCAGTCATGAAATCCGATTAGCCGTGGTCCGAGCGATTGCTGACGGTATGCCCATCAAGGCAGCC
>JBNRMJ010000030.1:0-63593 GCA_050309435.1 Fastidiosipilaceae bacterium | reverse complement strand
CGATCCACGTTGCGAAGTAACCTGTGCCATTTAAGAGCTATCATCTAAAGTAACAAACCATCATCAGGAAGACTCCTTCCCGCCATGCCGCAGACGAACACTGCGTGAGAACGGGGAGGAGTTTTCTTGTATGTAATACGTTAAAAGTGCTTGACACAGCATTTCCTGCAACCCTATAATTGCAAATGCGAATGATTCGCAATTGAATGGGATGAGTATGATAATGAAAAAAAAGAGCGTAACAGTCTTGCTAACGACTCTGCTAGTTGCAACAGCCTTGATGTCATGTCGGGCAAGTAACGGCGATTCGGGTAAACCGGGTGACGATCGTCCTCGGGTATACAGCAGTTTTTATACCATGTACGACTTTACCCGCTTGATCGCCGGTGATGAAGTCGAAGTAATAAATCTGGTTCCTTTCGGTGTCGAAGCCCACGATTGGGAACCTTCGCCTCAGGATATTATCCAACTTGAAGAAGCGGATGCCTTTATATATAACGGTATGGCGATGGAAAGCTGGGTGGACGATGTGCTGCGGGGCATTGAAAACGACAGTTTACTGGTGATTGAAACAACCCGGGATCTGGAAGCTGCCGAACATGGTCATGACACGGACGAGGGGCACGAACATGAAGAGGATCAAGACGATGAGGGCGGCCACTCGCATGACGGTGTCGATCCTCATGTCTGGCTGGATCCCTTTTTGGCGCTCGCCCAGATGGAGACGATTCGCGACGGTTTAATCGAACTCAAACCGGAATCGAAGGCTGTTTTCGAGAAAAACTTCTCCGATGCGAAAACCGAAATTGAGAAACTCGATGACGAGTACCATGCCGTTTTGGATCAGAGCAAACATAAGAGCTTCATTGTAGAGCACGAAGCTTTTCATTATCTGGCCGAGGCCTACAATCTCGAGCAAATTGCGATAAATAACGTGCACGGCAGCGAACCGGATCCCCGGCAACTGGCCAAGGTCATTGATCTGGCGAAAGCAGCCGGTATCACGACTGTCTACTATGAAGGCGTCGAAGCGGGCAATATCACACGTATGCTGGCCGACGATCTCGGCGGAGAGATTCTTCGCCTGAATCCTTTCGAAGGACTCGGCGAGGATGAGATCCGGGCAGGGAAGAACTACTTTACGGTTATGCGCGAAAATCTCGAGGCACTGAAAAAGGGGCTGAATTAAATGAAAGACGAGCAGACAAGCATTATCGAGGTATCCGGCCTTTCTTATCGCTACGAGAGCGAGATGGTCTTCGGGGACGTCAACTTCCGGATTAATAAAGGTGATTTCGTTGCCATTATCGGGGCCAACGGCAGCGGCAAGAGCACGCTTATGCGAGTTCTTCTGGGCGAGCTGGATCTGCAGGAAGGATCGGTTCGCCTCTTCGGTAAAAATGCCTCGTCCTTTAAACAATGGCCGCTGATCGGTTATGTTCCTCAGAACAGTATTCAGCAGTACAATAACTTCCCTGCCACCGTGATGGAAGTCATCACGGCCAATCTCTATAGTAAAAGCAAACGCTTCGGACGTACGGGTAAAGCCGAGCGAAAGGCTGCCCTCGAGGCCCTGGCCGAAGTCGAGATGCAGGATTACTCCAAACGCATGCTCGGCGAGTTATCCGGCGGTCAGCTCCAGCGGGTCATGCTCGCCAGAGTCCTGGTCAGCGATCCGGAACTGCTGATCCTGGACGAACCCACGACAGGCGTGGATGCTCATAATGTGGATTTACTCTATAAAAAACTGGCCTATTTGAATCAAAAGACCGGCCGCACGGTTATCATGGTTACTCATGATCTGCCGCGTTCGGCTGATTATGTCAGCCGTGTGTTGTGTCTGGAGGAAGGTTCGCTAGTCGAACTCGATGCTCGTCAGGTAGAAGAAGAGATTAAGCATCGTCACACACATCCGCATGTGGAGGCCGTATTATGATTACGAATTTGCTTGCCCTGGGCATACTGGAATATGCGTTCATGCGCCGCGCCATTCTGGTGGGTCTTTTACTGGCGATTATCGTGCCTTGTATCGGCATCATCGTGGTCCTCAAACGCCTGTCCATGATCGGAGATACCTTGTCGCATTCTTCGCTGGCCGGTGTATCGGCAGGTCTCGTGATGGGTATTAACCCGATCGTCGGTGCGATCGCGGTCTCGATTCTGGCGGCGCTCAGCATCGAAGCGATTCGCCGTCGTATCCCTAAATACGCCGAAATGGCGACTGCCATCGTGATGTCCGCTGCCGTGGGTCTGACCGGTGTGCTCTCGGGATTTGTTCCCAATTCATCGAACTTCAACAGCTTTCTCTTCGGAAGCATCGTGACCATCAGCGATTTCGAATTGCAGCTGGTTGTCGTTGTCAGCGTCGTTGTTCTTTTGCTCTTTGTGTTCTTATTCCGGGAATTGTTTTATATCTCGCTGGACGAACGGTCCGCGCGCCTGGCAGGTATACAGGTGAACTTCATTAACTTTATTTTCACCATTTTAACGGCCGTGACCGTTTCGGTCGCGGCGAGAACGGTCGGAGCGCTCGTAGTGTCATCTCTCATGGTCGTTCCCGCAGCCTGTGCGATGCAAGTGGCCAGGTCCTACAAGCAGACCGTGCTCTGGTCCATCGGCTTCGCCATATTCTTTACGATATCGGGACTGATTCTCTCTTTTTATCAGAGTCTCAAGCCCGGCGGTACCATTGTTTTGATCGGTGTTGTCAGCTTGATCATTATCCTTATCTTGAAAAAAGCAGCGTTGCTTCGCCCGAAGCGAAGCCGCGCCCGGCGATAAACCCTCCATTGAAAGGAGTCCGTGCAGATGCCCGCATTTGAAGTACAGTGGCCGGAAGGCCTGAAGAAAACCAAGACTCGCGAATATGTTCTCCGCGAACTTCGCGACGCGAAAAAGCCGCTGTCCGCCCTCGATATTTTTACCTCGCTTTTGGGAAAAGATATATCTATCGCCCAATCCACCGTTTACCGCACGCTCGAAACGCTCGTCTCTCATGAACTTGTGCTGAAGGATTCGATGCTGGATGCAGGACTCGTGGTCTATCAGCTTAACCGTAACACGCATACGCACTTTGCCATTTGTTTGGAGTGCCATAAGGTGATCGCTCTGGATATCTGCCCGATCGAAGAGTCGCTGGAGCGAGTCGAGGTACCCGGCTTTACCGTTCAGGGTCATAAAGTGGAAATCTACGGTTACTGCGACGATTGCGACGCTAACCCGGGAAACACGGCAGACACGCCGGTTTGATATAACTTCATCGTTAGTGATAAAAAAGTCGATAACAGGCATCGGTTGCCTGCTATCGACTTTCTTGTCGAAGGAGAATTTCTGCTAATAAAAGCTAATCATGCATGACGGTTATATCTTAGTTGTTACCGAAGTTGACGAGACGCTGCTCGCCTTCGAGTTCGCGAAGCGGCTGGATATCCTGCGAAACTTCCAGGGTGCCGAGGAACTCCCCGTTTTCATCCCTCATGGCAAAGTATCTGATATAAACGAACTTGCCGTTCATCTGGATCCAGAACGATTCGACATCCGAGCGGCCGGAACGAAGGTTCTCGACGACTTGCTCAACTTTGGCCACGCTCTTGGGCGGATGGCAGTTCTCGACCTTACGACCGATGATGGCGCGGGTGCGCGGGAAGATGCGCTCCGTGCTCTCCGAGAAGAACTTGACGGTATTATTCTTGTCCGTGTATGTGATGTCGATCGGAAGCGTGTTTAGCATCGCGGTGAGTTCCGTGACGCTCATGAAACCGGTTGGCAGCTTCACGACGCCTTCTTCCATGCCATCTTCGAAATCAACAAGCTCGTCATCTGTTGTCGCTTCATGCTCTTCTTCCAGTTTGAGTTCGGCCGCACTGGGGCTCCATACAACCGGCGGCTTGCGGATCAGGCAGTAACCGTACTCGGCCTGGCCGTCGGCGATCGCTTTCCACTCGCTGGGAAGGAAATGCTCGAGGAGCATGGGGATCAAGATGTTTTCTTCCTTGAAGATCATCTCGTGAATGGATGTGGTGACTTCGTCGATTGCCTCTCGCAGCGCCGCGATATCGCTGTCCGGCGTGAATTCGGAGACCATGCGGCGAACGTCCTTGATGGCGGCGCGAATTTCGTCGTCGACTCCCCACATGACTTTACCCGGTGCGTCGATACCGTACTTTTCCAGGAAGGGGAAGATAAGTTCTTCTTTCTTCTGGAAGTGAATGTCGATGGCGGCGAGGCGCTCGAGGTCGCCTTCGAGCAAGTCGGTCGGTCCGGCCGGGTTTTCTTCCAGAGCCAGGAGATCTCTTTCGAGTTCGTTTTGGATCAGGCGCTCGAGAGCTCTGTTCTCTTTTTTCATGGCCCAAACGGGGTGTCCCATGATGCGATCGACATCCGCGGAGGCGTGAATGTCCTCGATGGATCCTTTGAAAACGGCGGCATGTACGTCGCAGAGGCGCTGCACTTCGCTCACGGGAAGACCACCGTCGATCAGGCGCTGCTCGGCCGCGGCAATCTCGGTCGCCGAAATATTACCGAAAACACGGTCGAACTCATCTTTGACATCGTCTACGGTCTCGCCGGCATGCAAACGCGCGATCAGACCCGAGAGGATTTTCTCCCTGTATTCAGTATTGTTGATATCTGCACTCATTTTTAATCTCCCTTCGTGCTCTTGTCGTCTGTCACGGAAAAACCGTGCGCGGCCAATTTTTCTTTTACAACTTCAAGATCGATGCGCTTGGCTTTGGCGCCTTTCGGCAGCGTCATCACGCGTCCGACCGTATTGAGCATGCCCGGTTTGCCGATATCGGCGAAGCCCAGTTCGGTTAATATCCCGAGAAGCTCCGGATAGTCCCGGCACAGGTCATGGACGCTGCGGTTCAAATCCAATTCTTTCATTACTTTCACCTCGTAATCGAGAGAGTTACCTATGACTAATCTTACCGCCGTTAACGGTCTTAGCCAAGTGGAGAAAAGCAAAGGATTTTCCGGCTGATATTTGCATACTTTTGCCATATAATCGTATTTCGGGAAATTTGACTTGAATCAATGTTTTTTCTCTGAATTTGTTATCGTACGCCTATGATGCGGATTATGGGTTAAAATCAAGATATGTGAGGTGACAGCATGTACGATTTAAATGGAATGGAACATACAGAATCCTGTCTGGATATTGTCCCTATCTTCCAGGGTTTGAGTTGGGAAGAAAAACACGAGATCGTGATGATCACGCGCGAACAAAAATATTCGCGCGGCGATACCATTTACGAAGCCGGTGACATGAGCAAGTCGCTTTATGTCATTCATCAGGGGTCGGTGAAGGTATACCGCCTGAGTCCCACGGGAAAAGAACAGGTGATTCGCATCGCGGGTCCCGGCGATTTCCTCGGCGAGCTGACGCTCTTGTCGGATCAGCCTCTGGCCGAATATGCCGTGGCCAACTCCGCCCTTACGATGTGCGTGATCCGGGGAGCGGACCTAAAGCAGCTCATGGCCAAGTATCCGATCATCGCTCTGAAGATTCTGGAGACTGTCAGCAGACGTCTGGATAAGGCCGAGAGCCTGATCGAAGATATCAATCTGCATTCGGTCGAGTACCGTTTGGCTAATGCTCTGCTCGAGCTGGCAGGGGATACCTCTGTGATCAATTTGTCTTCGACGAAGGCCGATTTTGCTTCCTCTCTGGGCATGACACAAGAGACCCTCAGCCGCAAGCTTTCCGCTTTTCAGGAAGAAGGTCTCATCGACATGCGCGGCCAGCGCCGCATCTATATTATGAACCGTGCCGGTCTGGAAACTCTGACCGAAGCTTAAGCCGGTCTTGTTTCATTCGAGTTCTGATCTAGGGTTGCTTGATGCCTTTCATGCCAAGCGAAATCCGCTTGCGCTGTAAGTCGACATCCAGGACGCGGACATTGACGCGTTGTCCCGGCGTAACGACCGTGGAAGGATCCGATACGAAGCGGTCGGCCAGTTGCGAGATGTGCACGAGACCGTCTTCGTGTACGCCCAGATCGACGAAAGCGCCGAAAGCGGCGACATTACGGACGATGCCGGGCAGAATCATGTCCGGCTTCAAATCCGAGATCTCGCGAATTTCACTGCTGCGCTCTTCGATTTCCAGATCGGCGCGACTGTCGCGACCCGGCTTATCGAGTGCTTCGGCGATATCGGCGAGAGTTTGAGGGCCGGTACCCAGCAGGGTTGCAACTTTTTCGAAACCTAGTTCTTTCGTGCGGCGAAGGATCTCCTCGTTTCCGCTCCAGTTCCTGATCTCCAACAGTTCCAGCAGCTTTCCGGCAACATCGTAGGACTCCGGATGGACGGAAGTGTTGTCGAGAGCTTCTTTTCCGTCTCTGATGCGCAGGAAGCCGGCGCATTGCTCGTAGGCACGAGGACCTAGTCTGGGGACTTTCAGAAGATCCGTACGCTTTTTGAAAGCACCGTTTTTCAAGCGTGCTTCGTGGATATTTTTAGCCAGGGTGGCATTAATACCCGACACATAAGACAAGAGCGGAACGGACGCCGTATTCAGGTCGACGCCGACTTCGTTAACGGCATCTTCGACGACTTCGGCCAGGCGTTTGCCGAGACGTTTTTGATCCATGTCATGCTGATACTGGCCCACGCCGATGGCGGCGGGTTCGATTTTTACCAGTTCGGCCAGAGGATCCTGGAGACGTCTGGCCAGCGAGATCGCACCGCGAACGGAGACATCCAGATCCGGGAACTCTTCGGCCGCGACGGGAGAAGCCGAATAAACCGACGCGCCGGCTTCGTTCACGATGACCAGAGGAAAACTGCTCTTTTTCTCTTCCTGATAACGGCGCAGGAAATCTTCGGTCTCGCGGGTGGCGGTTCCGTTACCAAGTGCGAGGACTTCGACCTGATGCTTCTTAATTAAGAAATCGAGAGTTCGTGCACTCGCCTCGTAATTCTCCCGTGGCTTGACAGGATAGATGACCGCCGTATCCAGCACCTGACCGTCCGGGGCCGTGACGGCCAGTTTACAACCGTTTCTGAAACCGGGATCCAGGGCCAGTACCGTGCGACCGCGAAGCGGAGGAGCCAAAAGAGTTGCTTTCAGATTTTTCGCGAAAATTTCGACGGCTTCGGCTTCGGCCGACGCGGTGAGCATGCTGCGAAGTTCCGTGTGAAGCGAAGGCTCGATCAGGCGTTTCCAGCTGTCTGCGGCAATGTCGTCGAGGATGGCATTGCCTTTGGGTTCGTTCCGACGGGGCAGCTTGCTTCGGACAAGGCCAACGAACTGTTCTTGATCGCCTTCGATCGACAGTTGCAGGATGCCTTCTTTTTCGCCTCGGTTCATGGCCAGGATCTGATGACCGCGCAGGCGAGACAGCGGCATTTGAAAATCTTCGTAACTGCGGTAAAGCGCCAGCTTTTTCTGGTAATCCGGATCCTCGAGATCCGCTTTCTTCGCTTTTTTGATGCTCGATCTAAAGTTAGCCTCGGAAACAAGAGCCCTTCTGAGCGCTTCGCGAAGTACTGCGTGATCCGAAAGCTCTTCTGCGATGATATCCATGGCACCTTCTATGCAGGCCCGGGCATCGGTTGTACCGGCTTCCGGATTGACCAGCTCTTCGGCCATTTTCTCCATCCGGGCATCGTTGTAGTTTTCGCCCCGGAGGAATTCTGCGAGGGGCTCGAGTCCCTGTTCGCGTGCGATACTGGCGCGGGTTCGGCGCTTGGGCCGGTACGGGCGGTAGATGTCGTCTATGGCGGTTTTCGTCTTCGCTTCGGCAAGCGCTTTTCGAAGCTCGTCGGTCAGGAGACCTTGTTCGTCGATTAAGCGAAGCGTCGCAGTTCTTTTATCTTCTAGTTCTCTTAGTTCCTGTAATTCGTGTTCCAGATTGCGCAGGGCCTGGTCGTCGATGCCGCCGGTCTGATCTTTCCGGTAACGGGCGATAAAAGGCACGGTATTGCCTTCGTCCAGGAGAGTAATGGCTGCCAGAACGCTTGGCTCCGGAAGTTCGAGACGCAGGGCCAGGTATTTAGCCTGGTCTTGAATGCTCTGTATGATCATGAAGTCACTTCTTTCTAAATTCGACTCAGCTTCTTTCCCGATGCCGGAATCGTGCAGGTACGGGAAATGCTTTTGCATCTAAACATCATACGCCAAAGCGGCTCCGCATGACCAGCCTGATCGTGTTAAGACTATGAAAAGAATATAGAGGAGGTCCTCCGAACGCCATGCCGAAGCCCTCCTCTAATAAGCTGCTTTTAAGCTGCGATGCAGTGATTCCGCTTAATTTTCCAGTTTACTTAAGAGATCACGATCCCCGGAACTAAGCTCGAAGTCGAAGAGATCCATGTTTTCCGCCATGCGTTTCTCGTTCGAGGATTTGGGTAAAGGCACAAATCCCATTTCCAGACTCCATCTCAAGATGACCTGAGCGGGTGTCTTCTTATACTTCTCTGCCAGAGCAGCGACCGTTTCGTCCTTCAGAATCAAGCCCCGATCGAGCGGGCTGTAAGCCGTCAGGATCATGCCGTGTTCCCGGCTGTAAGCAACGACCTCGTCTTGGGTTACGCCCGGACAGAGCTTGATCTGGTTTACCGTGGCTTTCAGATCCGAGCCTTCGAGTAAGGCATCGATGTGTTCGGCATGAAAATTACTGATGCCGACGGATTTAAGCTTTCTCTGCTTTTTTAGTTCGGCAAAGGCCCGCCAGGTATCGCGGTTGGCCTCCCGCCAGTTTGAGGCAAATTCGCTTGGCACCGGCCAGTGAATCAGATAAAGGTCGATATAATCCAGACCGAGACGGTCCAGACTGGCCTGACAGGCGTCCAGAGCAAGTTGATAGCCGTGATCCGGTCCGTCGAGCTTGCTGGTCAGGAAGATCTCGCTGCGGGGCACTCCGCTCTCTCGAATGGCCTTACCCACGGACACTTCGTTACCGTATGCCGCAGCCGTGTCGATGTGCCGGTAGCCCATCTCGAGGGCCGCCTTGACCAGGCTGACCGTTTGTTCCGATTCTTTCAGTCCGGCGGTGCCCAGTGCCACGCAGGGCATCTGATTACCGTCGGATAAGGTATAGCGATCCGCTATGGAACGCAGCTGTCGATAGTCGTTCATATCAAAACCTCCTTCTGCTCGCTTTACTCCATTTAAGAATAAACGAGATCGAAGGAGGCTTGCGGTTGATATGGCACGAAGCAGGATCAGAGCTTGATCCGGACCTCTTCGCCGTCAGCCGAATTAACTTCCACGAAGTATAAACCCGGATAACGTTTCCTGCAGGCATGTATGGCCCTGGTAAGGCGGCGCAACTGGCTGGCATTTAAGTTCATGCCTTCGGGTAAAGTGACATACTTGTTCAGCACCGCCGATCCCACGCTGGCCGTTACGTTGTTCAGAATCAGGCGGGTCGGGAAGCGAAGATTGATCACATGCCCGTTGGTGTCCTTGACATAAATATGCATGGCTTACTCCACCACGATTTCAACAATGTCCCCGTTCGCGCTTTCGATTTCGACCAGCTTGCCGATCGCGCCTTTATCGATCATGAGCAGGATCTTTTCGATGTCGATATTCTGCAGGGCGGTATTACCCGACAGCTGGGGCATCTGCATGCCGATCTCAAGACCGACCTTGATCAGCGGAACAGGCAGGTTGACTCTGATTTTATCGCCTTCTCCCGAGTTGACGATGATTTTTAAGAGCATTTCGTCGGTGTTCTTCCGTTCTTCGGGCGGGAGGATCCTCAGGACCGAATCATTTTTCTTTCTGTCCAGCAGATGATCCACGGATACGCCGAGCAAGCCGGCCAAAGGAACTAAAAGGGAAATATCGGGATAGGAGATATCATTCTCCCATTTCGATACGGCCTGCGGCGAAACACCGAGGCGTTCTGCAACTTCATCCTGGGTCAGACCTTTGGCCCGACGCAGGTCAGCGATTCTCTTTCCGATTGTTTCTTCCATAGCAGTACATCCTTTCTGTGAAGCCCGATTCGTTGGCTCCCATCTGGCTTTATTTTCGTTTTAATCAGCCCTGCCGTGAAGCGATCAGTGGTTGAAAATGCCCGATTTACACAACCAAAGGTTGAAATATCACTCAACCAATGGTTTATAACCATTATACTAAGCATTTTTTTCCAGTAATGATACAATCAAACAATCGAAATCCTCCAAGGAGCCATCTATGAACGAGTTCTTTATCATATTGGATCAGGTCCTGATTTTACTCTTGATTCTGCTGGTCGGGTATGCCGCGGGTAAGATCGGTATCCTGGATCATGAAACGACCAGGAAACTGTCATCGATTATCCTTTACATCACGACCCCCATGACTATCGTGAACTCGTTTTTTATCGAATTTACGTCCGAACGTCTGTCCGGCCTGCTTTGGACCCTCGGCTTTAGCTGCGTTACCTTTGCACTTGCTATCTTCATCGCACGCTTTATCTTTCGCCGTTTTGCCGACGAGGATGCGGCGGTGATGAAGTTTACCACTGTTTTCTCGAATGCGACCTATATGGGCTTTCCGCTAATGACGGCGCTTTTCGGCGACCTCGGTGTTTTCTACGGATCATTTTATTCGGTGACCTTTACTATTTTGCTGTTTAGCTATGGTTTCATGCTCTTCGGCGGCAAAGGAGATAAAAAAGCGATTGCCAAAAAAGTGCTGACCAACAGCTCCATGGTCGCGGTCTATGTCGGCGTGATCATCTTTTTATTTCAGATCCCCGTGCCAAGTGTCGTGAAGAGATCTGTCAGCGCGATCGGTGCGATGACCATGCCGGCTTCGATGCTCGTCGTCGGCGGCGTGATCAGTATGGCGAAACTTCGCGAAGTCTTCACGGATTACAAGGTCTATTTCGCCTCGGCAATCCGACTGATCGTAATGCCGCTGATTGGTTTGTTGCTGGTACTAATCATCGGTGTGCCGACGCTGCCGGCGACGGTTATCTTGACCGCGCTTGCCATGCCGGCTGCGACTTCCACGACCATGTTCGCGGAAATGGCCGGTCGAGGCTCGTCTTTATCATCCCGGATTGTGGCCGTTTCGACGGTCCTCAGCCTGATCACGGCTCCACTCGTCTTAAGTCTGGTTAGCTTTGCCCTTTCTTGAAATAAGGATGGACTAAAGCTTCTCGATCAATATCGGTAGCGGCGTCGTTTCATGGCGATGACGGAAACCGTAATAAACAAGGCGATGAAGCCTGTCATAACCAGCATGGGCTGCCAGACGACACGAAGCGTCTCCGGCGTAAAATCACGCAGCCCGGCGATCCGGTTATTCCCCAGGACGTACCAGTAGACCGGCGTGAAGCGGGCTATGCGCAGAACCGACTGTCCCAGAAATTCCTGGGGCACGAAGACACCGCTGATAAAGGCCGAACCCAGCGAAACAACGTTACTGACGGCATCAATGGCGTTTTCGCCGCGAATCAGATTTCCGATCATATAGCTCAGGGCCGAAGCCGCCAGCGTAAAGAGCAGGGAATTCAAGATAAACCAGATCATATTCTCCCGGCGGGCGTTTTCAACATCGAGAATGAAGCACGCGATGACAAAGAACAGCCAGGTCCCGAGCGCGAAACATACATTTGCCATCACGAAACCGAAGGTCTGTGCCTTCATGCTTAAGGGAGATGCCGTATTTCTGCGTTTTAAATCCGGATTCTTGTAAGCCAGTACGATGATGCCCATACCCAGTATTAAGATTGCCTGAATCGAGTAAGCCATGTAATTGAAGAAAAAGTTGGCATAGCCCGTGTCCTGCTTCTGTTCTATTTCCTGAAAGGAAGTCCGGACCTGCCGGTCCAGCGCCGCCGCTACTTTCACGGCCAGTTCGTCTTCGCTGATACCGGCTGTGTGATTCACATAGAGTAAGGTCGTGTCGAGGTATTTTTCGATCGCCATGTCGACATATACGGAGGCAGCCGAATCGTTGACGGACGTGCGCTTGAGACTTCTTGCTTTTCCAGATAATAAATCGTTTGTGAAACCTTCGGGAATTCTCAGGATATAAGATGCTTCACCCCAGTAAAGCATGTCCGTTAGAGCGGCCTGATCGTCCTTGGCCTCGATGAAGTTGACCGTTTTCTCGAGTTCCGCTTTAAGCCCACGGGTAAGCGCCGTATCTTCCTCTGAAAAGAGAACGGCCTTGACTTTAACCGGTTCGAATAGATCGGGTACGCTTACATTTTCAGAACCACTGCCGGCGATCAGTATCGAGATGGCCATGAAGATGACGAGATAGATCGACAGACTCGGAAGACGTTTGCGGATAATAAGGAGATTGAGTTTAAATGCTTGCATATCGCGGCCTCCTGATCTTCAGATAGGTCAGCAGGGTGAAAAGAAGGGTATAAGCGGTCAGAAGGAACATATACCTGCCGAAGCGCGTGTAGCCTTCATAGTAATGGAGACTGAAGAAGGCATCGGTGATTAGAGTAAGCGGATTCAAGGCCAGGAAGGGCAGATTGTGCTTGACGATCTGTTTCATCGGGGCATACATCATGCCCGAGAAAAAACTCATCAGCATGGTGGTCGAAATGAGGATGGCCACCTTCAGACCGAGCGAGCCTTTGACCAGGGAGCTCACGAAGCTGCCGTAAGTATAGCCGCATAACGCACCGGCCAGGGCGGTTAAAACGATATAAGCCGTTTGATGCCCGAACTCGATACCGAGTATAAATCGAATATATAAGAGCAAGAGCATGATCTGCAGGAAATGGATGGTTAGCGATGCCAGGGACGAATAAACAAAATGCCGGATCTTTCGGGTCGGAGCCGCATTCACACGAGCGGCCATAGAAGACTGATTGGCCTGGATTTCGTTGATTTCCCGCATGCCGATCATACTGCCGTAAAAACAGCTCATTGCAATCAAGGTGTAAAAGTAATTGAGCAAAGGATCCACCTCGTTGGCCGAAAGCTGTAAATCTTCGATCCACGTCTCCCGACGGCCCAGGTCGGCCAGGATCGCTTGAGCCTGTTCGGGCTTGCCGGAAATCAGGTCTTGCGCCGCAGCCGCCGTCTGGATGTAACGGTTCAGAAAGTTTTGGATAACGCTGGCGCCGAAGTTCGATGAGTTCACGATCAGCTCGGGCGTTTCGCCTGTCTTGAGGTAGCCGCTGATCCCGCCGGCATTCAAACGCTCGATCGCTTCCGCTTCGTTTACTTCATATAACTCGAAGAGGGCGGAATCACCATCGGACAGTGCGCGCAGGGTTTGCTTAAATGCCTCGTCTTTTTCCCATGCGGCATCCGTGACGACTGCCACGGGGATCGGGTCAAACCGATTAGCCTGACTGATGGACGATAAGCCCAGATAGAAGAAGGTTCCCAAGATGACGGGGAAGAAGAGCGTCCAGAACAAGGTCTCGCGATCCCGTGTCAGCGTTTTCAGACGATAAAGATAGATGTGTTTGAACATAATGCTTCACCTGCCTTAATCTCTGAGATCTTTTCCGGTTATGGCCAGGAAAACATCGTTTAAGCTCGGACGTTCCGAATATACGGCGGAATAATCAATCTGTTCGCGACGGCAGAAGTCCAGGAGCTGTTCCAGATTTCGCTGATGTCCTTCGAATTTGATGCTGATCCCTTCATCCGTTCTGTCAAAGGAGGTAACACCCGTCAACTCCCCGAGAGCTTGTTCTTGCTCCGGTGTAGGCGTTACGCCCTGCAGCACCACTTTTTCATCGTAGTCGATCAGGCGCTTGAGTGAATCGGAGCTTCCTTCGGCGATGACTTTCCCCTTATCCAGGATGGCGATGCGAGAACAAATCTGTTCGACCTCTTCCATATAGTGAGACGTGTAAATAACAGTAGCGCCACGGCGATTCATCTCCCGTATACCTTCGAGGATGTGATTGCGGCTCTGCGGATCAACCGCGACGGTCGGTTCGTCCAGGATGAGGAGTTTTGGCTTATGGGCAATTCCGCAGGCGATATTGAGACGTCTGAGCAGACCGCCGCTAAGCTTCCTTGGAACAAACTTCTTGTAGTCTGCCAAATCGACAAAGCGGATCGCCTCTTCGACATATTCTTTACGAACTTTCTTGTCCTTGATATAAAGTCCGCAGAAATAATCGACATTCTCGTATACGCTGAGTTCCGGATAGACGGCGACATTCTGCATGACGATGCCGATGTCTCTCTTTATGTCATAGGCATCCGGCTTCATGGGTTTCCCGAAGACAGAGATTTGGCCTGCCTGAATCTCCAGTAAAGCCAAAATGCAGTTGATCAGGGTCGTTTTACCCGAGCCGTTGGGTCCCAGCAAGCCGAAGATCTCGCCTTTTTCGACAGACAGGGACAGATCATCGATCGCCGGAATTTTATCGTATCTCTTCACCAGGTTCTTTACTTCTACAATCATGAACAAGAACTCCTTTGGTCTGCGATACTTCGATTATAAGGTTCTTTTCCGATATAAAAAGCACATTTATACCGTCTGGCAGTTTTCTCCGAGCCGGATGCCCGGACTTTACTAAGATACTGTCTTTACTTGAGAATGATGCTTTGTTAACCTCAATGCGTTTTTACAGTACAATGGTATTTGAATGCAGGTATCTTATCTGCCACAGTAAATCCTACGGCAACTCCGATACCAGCTGTTACTGTCGCCCCGACGCCGGGGAACAGTGCGGAACAGTATAAAGCGGATGTCCTGCGCTACACCAACGAAGAGCGTGCGAAACATGGTCTGGCGCCATTGGCGGCACCGGGTGCAGGACTGGCTGCGGCCGCTCAGACAAGAGTCATTGAGGTGGATGGACTCTCCCGGGCATCGGGCCAACATTCTGAACGGCGCTTTTAAGAGCATGGGTGTGGGCTATACCGTCAGTGAGGGCCTCGCATTTATCACGCAGTTATTCATCGGCTGATTATTTCTAAACAGAATTCCTCGTGAATCCATCAGATTTACGGGGATTTTCTTACTTCTTTGAGTACTATTTTGCCTTTTTTGAAATATTGAGGTGAAAGCTATTGACAAGGCTCCGAAAATAAAGACAATAGGGTAGAAGACTTTAAACAGGTACAGAGAGACTTGTAAGGCTTGCATGAATGGTAAAAATATTCTAGCTACGCGGCTTCGGCTTGCGTGCCTTCTCTCTGCATCATCGGCTTGGTGCTTTTTTTATGCACAAACTTAGGAGGAGGCATAATATGAAAATTGATTCCAAACGAGGTGCAGTCATCGGATATCTTCCGAATGAACGACCCACAACAGGCAAACTGATCGTTTTTGCGTTACAGCAACTTCTGGTCATGTTCCCTGCAACCATCCTGGTAGCTATCTTAACCGGCTTCCATATCTCGACCACGATATTTGCCAGTGGTTTGGCTACTCTCATCATTCTCTTCATCAACAAGGGTGCGCTGCCGCTCTACTACGGCTCGAGCTTCTCTTATATCACGGCCATCGTCTCGATCACAGGCTCGGCTGCGGTGTGGGAAAGCGGTGTGGCCCCGGACCATCTGATCTCTCAGGCTCAGTTCGGTATTGTGATGTCGGGTTTCGTCTCGATTGCGGTTGGTCTGATCATCAAGGGCTTCGGTGCCAAGAAGATCGAGCGCGTTTTACCCCCTACGATCACGGGTTCGATCGCACTGGTCATCGGATTGTCTCTGGCCGGAAGCGCGATGTCCGATGCTTCGGGTATTAACACGACATTCGGTAACGGTCCGAGCTGGACAGTTGCTCTGATCACCTTGATCGCGACGGTATTCTTCTCGGTTTATCTGAAAGGCACACTCGGTCAGGTCTCGATTCTTCTGGGAATCGTGGTCGGCTACCTCGCCAGCCTGGCGTTCGGCATGGTTGACTTCGCCGCCGCTTTCCAGGGCGAATTGCTGCAGACTCCTCACTTCACATTCCCGACACCTAACTTCGCCGCTGTCCTGGCTATCATGCCCATCGCGATCGCGACGATTCCCGAGTCCACGGCTCACCTCTATCAGCTCGACATCTATGTTGATCACCTCGCCTCTCAAAAAGGTAAAGGCTCCTACGGCATCAAGGACAAGCTCTGGCTGAACCTGGTCGGTGACGGCATCGGCGATATCGTCTCTGCTTCGATCGGCGGTCCTGCCGGCACAAACTACGGCGAAAACCTCAGCACACAGTCCATTACCAGAAACTTCTCCTCGTCCGTTCTGGGTGTAGCCGCAATCATCGCGATGGCGATCTCCTTCCTCAGCCCGATCTCGAAGCTGATCGGCAGCATCCCCGCACCGGTTATCGGCGGCGCGACCATCTACCTCTTCGGCGTTATCGGCGCACAGGGTATCTCGATCATGCTCAGCCGTAAGGTTGACCTCTTCGACTCCAGAAACCTGGCCATCATCGCGGTCATCATGATCATCGGTATCGGCGGATCCTTCGGTTTCGAAGGCGGCATGATTCCTTTCTTCAACGCCAAGCTGCCGGCCATCGCCACAGCCTCGCTGGTTGGAATCGTCATGAACCTGCTGCTTAGCATCGGACGCACAGACAAGGGTTACGAAGACTAATCAGGCAGTTAAAAAAGTTAATGTAAACACTAATCGAAGACTCCCCCGGCAAGCAGCATCTGATGAAAAGATCAGTACGGCGGCCGGGGGAGTTTGATATGAAAAATGGATCCCGAAAGCGGGATCCATTTCGTTTTCGCGTCTCTGTTATTCGAGCACGGGTATCTTGATTTATCCGTTATTTCTCATCGACCAGAACGACGATCTTGCCGTGAGCGACATCCTCTTTATAAGCGTTGTAGGGATCGTTATCCTCCGCTTCCTCGCCTTTCTTGAATAGAGACTTGATCTTTTTCAGTCCAGAAGCGCCGTTGTCGTGTCCGGGATCGGAAATAACCTGGATGTGGGTGGCATCGGTCAGCTCATCGGCGATGAGTGAACTGGCCAGAAGCGTGATATCCGACTTGTCATATCCATTCGCCAGCAGGCTGGTAACGGCGGCTTTGGCCGTATCGATGGAAATATACGTACCATGTAACTTCTTCTGCATGATCTTCTCCCTTCGTTCCTGGATTCATGAAAAACTAAAGTTTCTGATTCTTCCGGGCCTCGCGGCCTGTGAAGAGGCCTATAGATACGATATGCTAAAAACTGCGGCTTCGTGATACATACAATATTCGCTAATAAATTAACATTAACCCAGAATTGACAAATAGTCAATTCTGTGCGTGTTACATAAAAATCCCCGCCGTTTCCACCGGCAGGGATTTATGGATGGCTTAATTCGGATTGTTGAAACTTTCGCCGCCTAAATCCTCGCCGGCATATTTCGCGTTTTCAAAACCGCGATGTTCCTGATGATGCGATTCCTCTTGTACATTGTTTCTTCTTTGTCTTCTGCCATACAGCATCTTAACGCCCAGCAGAATCATCAGAGGAATGGCGATCGCATCATCGATCTGGCCCAGGATCGGAATGATATCCGGCAGGGCATCGATGGGTGAAACCGCCGTAAACAACGAGAGGACAAACATCAACTTGGTCCAAAACGAGTTGTTTCCAGATTTCATCTTTCTTCTTCCTTTACATGTAACGCCTTTATCAAGCGGAAAATATCTTTGCTTTACGCAGCAGGCACTTTACAATTATAAAGCTATAGAATTTTAAGCGCAAATCCAAAGCATACGATCACAGAATGTTTACGAAATCGAGTTCTTTATAGTCCATGTCGAAGCTTTTAGCGACACTCTCCGAGGTAATGTGACCGCTGCAGACATTGATGCCCGGACGAAGGCCGGGCAGGCGCTCTATTGCCGCGGCCAGACCGTGATCGGCGATGGCCAGGCCGTAAGCCAGGGTGGCGTTTGTCAGAGCCAGTGTCGACGAATAAGGCACGCTTCCGGGCATATTGCTGACGCAGTACATGATAATGTCGTCCACGATGTAGGTTGGGTTATCGTATGTGGTCGGCCGGGAGACTTCCGTGCAGCCGCCCTGATCGATGGCCACGTCAACAATGACGCTGCCGGCTTTCATCTGCTTCAGGTATTCTTTTTTGATCAGCTTGGGTGCGCGGGAACCCGGTATCAAGACGGTTCCGATCACCAGATCCGACACGGCCAGGGCCATTTGAACGCTTTCCGGCGTGGAGTAGATCGTTGTGACTTTACCGCTGTATTCTTTATCCAGCTCGACCAGACGGGCGATGTTGATATCGAGGATCTGACAGTCGGCTCCGAATCCTTCGGCAAGTCTCAGGGCTGCGGCTCCGGCGACGCCCGCACCCAGAATGGTGACTTTGGGACGAATAAGACCGGGCAGACTGCCCAGCAGGATACCGGATCCGCCGTTTGCTTTCTGAAGGTAATAACTGCCCGAGATAACGGCCAGACGTCCCGCAATTTCGCTCATGGGTTTAAGCAGAGGAAGAGAGTTGTCCCGGTCGCGGATGGTTTCATAGGCGATGGCCGTACAGCCGCTCTGCGCCAGGGCTCTCGTCAGTGATTCGTTTGCTGCCAGGTGCAAGTAAGTAAAGAGGATCAAATCGGGATGAAGATAGACATATTCCTCTTCCAGAGGTTCTTTGACCTTGATCATGAGATCGGCTTCGTTCCAGATCTCTGCGGTATTGCTTGTAATACGGGCTCCTGCTTCTATATATGCTTCGTCGCTGAAACCCGATCCGGCACCGGCGCCGGCTTCGATCGTTACGCTGTGTCCGTGACGAATATATTCGCGCACATTATCCGGCGTAAGACCGACACGGTTTTCATTGTTTTTGATTTCTCGGACCGAAGCTATTTTCATAATGTTCTCCTGTTCATATCTTCTAAAAGGGATGGATTACCGATGCCGCTCGAAAAACGGAGTTAAGCCCGGTGAAACTTATTTAGGCTGTGGCGAAACTTTTCGAGGATACTTTCCCGGAAAGGCATTTAGTAAACTGCGCGAAAAAGTCCAGATTCCCGCCGCCGTAAAGAGCAAGAGACAAAGCATGAGAACGACAATGATTTCCATATGTTCACCGTCGTAAGCGCCAGGGGAGATGTGCGTGTATAAAATACCCGCATAGGCCCAAACGGCCACGAGGCTAATTAGCCAGTTCATATCGCGGATGCAAGTCAAAAGTAAAATTACGGCTCCGACGAGCAATACAATGACGGTCCAGATCTCTTCGGATACGCCCCAACGCTGCCAATTTTCAGATACCAGCCAGGTTGTGGCATTGGCGATGGCGGCGACCGTGATCCAGCCGAAATAAAGGCTAAATGGAAGTTTCACCAGGAAGTACTCCCGCTTGCTCAGACGCTCGCGTTGAATCACGCGTGTAATGCGAATCAAAAGCAGCAATAAGAGCAGCATCAGTAAAAGGCTAACAAATATCATATCATAGTGCCAGGATAAAAGCCAAAAGACGTTCACCCAGCAGGAAACGATAAATGCCAGATCGACTTGCTTGAGCATCATCCGCTTACTGACGCGCTTCGTGCTGCGAAAGATGCCAAACTGGAAGAGAACGTATAAAAGAAGGGTTATATAGATAACTCCCCAAATCGCAAAGGTGAAGCCCGCAGGCGCAAACAAGTTCTCGTATCGATCTGATACCTCTCCGGTCGTAACACCGTTAATCGGCAGGGTATTGGCCAAAGCATTAACGACAACCATGAGAAGAAAGGAGAAAGCCGTCGTCAACTGAATGATTCGTTTCATCGATCTGCTTTTCATCTGTCGACCTCGCTTATTCGTGGATCTTATTCTTGGATAGAGATCTGCTCTGGTATACTACTCTTATATTCTTTATATATAAAAAGATCAGAAAACGCTGTTGCATATGGCTTGAATTTCGCATATTGCTCGATTTGATTGCGATTTTGGCAAATGTACGGCACTCGGAGGTTTATCTAAGATGAAAATGATTCATACAGAAGCAGCACCTGCTGCTATCGGCCCTTATTCCCAGGCCGTCGAGGCAGGCGGCTTTCTCTTTACCTCGGGTCAACTGGGCATCGACACGGCCACGGGAGAAATCCCGGCATCCGTCGAGCTTCAAACCAGACATGCTCTGACGAATCTGGCCGTTATTCTGGAAGCGGCAGGTGCCCGGACATCGGATGTGGTCAAAACAACCGTTTTTCTGACCGATATGGCTGACTTTGCCTTGGTAAACGAGATTTACGGCGAATTCTTTACTGCCGCCAAACCGGCCCGATCCTGCGTTGCGGTTGCAGCTTTGCCAAGGGGAGGAAAAGTAGAGATCGAGTGCGTGGCACGCTTGAAGGACGAAACAGACGTATGAATATGAATACGATAGACCGGGACTTGTCTCCGGGATCCGTTTTGTTTTATCGCAAGCCCGCTACGGACTGGCTGGAAGCTCTTCCCCTGGGAAACGGTCGTCACGGCGTCATGTATTTCGCCCATCCGCTGCGGGATCGTTTGGCCCTGAACAACGATACGCTCTGGTCGGGCTACCCGGAATGCTGGCGCGATAATCCTTTTTATGACGGTTATAACGACGACCGGGATCGTTCGGCGTCCTGGCGCGAGGTACAGCGCCTGACAATGGCCGGCGATTATCAGGCGGCCGAGGCGCTTTATCAAAAGGAGCTGGTCGGTCCTTATACACAAGGCTACCTGACCCAGGGCGATATCCTCTTAAGCTTTTTGAATCTCGATGAAGCCGACATTACGAGCTATCGGCGTGCACTTGACTTAAGCCGGGCCGTCGCCGATATGTCCTTCGAGGCAAAGGGCTATCACTACAGCCGTTCGATTTTCGTCTCCTGTCCCGATCAGGCAGCTGTCATGACCATGGAAACAGATGCGCCGGAGGGTATGAGCGTGCGGATCGAACAGCAATCTCCCTGGGTGCTGGAGTCGAAAGCGGAGCTGATCGAAGACAAGTTTGCCAGGATCAGAGTGAAAGGTCAGGCGCCGTCCGAAGCCGTACCGCACTATCACAGTTCGGCTCCGGATGCCGTTTTCTTCCGTCGGGATCCCAAACTTCGCGGCATGCGTCTGGCAAGCGATCTTTATATCGAAACCGACGGCAGAGTCGAAGTCGTGTCAGTTTCGGGCCAAACCCTGGTGCCGGAGGACTGCGAAGGCAATTACAGGGAGCGGAATATACTGCTCGAAGCCTTAGAAGTAAGAGGGGCCCAATATATTCGGCTCTTCTGGAGCAGCCAGACCTCCTTCAATGGCTACAACCGTCATCCCTACACAGAGGGAAAAGACGAGCTCGCTTGTCTCGAGAACTGGTGGCAGAACTTTGACACGGATATCGTAGCTTTACGCAGTCGTCATCTGGCGGACTACAAGGCTTTATATGACAGGGTGGAATTTAAACTAAAAACAGGCGAAACCGGGCTGCGTGATCTGCCCGAACGCCTTGACCGGCATAATCGCAAAGAAGAGGATATGGATCTTTATGTCCTGCTCTTTAACTACAGCCGTTACCTCATGATCGCAGGCAGCCGTCCCGGTACTCAGGCTCTGAACCTGCAGGGTATCTGGAACAAGGAAATTCGCGCTCCCTGGTCATCGAATTACACGATCAACATCAATACCGAGATGAACTACTGGCCGGTCGAAGTACTCGCTCTGGCAGAATGTGCCGAACCCTTGATGCGCTTAATCGCGGACCTCTCCGAAGCTGGCGAGGCTACGGCCCGGACTTATTATGGAGCACCCGGTTTCGTGGCGCACCACAACACGGATCTCTGGCGTCACAGCAGACCGGTCGGTTGCGATTCCGATCGTTCGCTGGTGTATGCCGGCTGGCCGCTGGGCTCGGGCTGGCTTGCGACTCATCTGCGTCGAAACCGCATCTACGCCGCGCCGGAACGTCTGGGCGAAGACTATGGGATTTTGAAAAAAGCGGCTGTTTTCTATCTTTCGCAATTATGCGAGACCAAGGAGAAGAAGCTGGTATTCGCACCTTCCACTTCACCCGAACACTGGTACATGAAAGACGGCATACGTACCGTAATCTCGCGCAGCGCCGCGATGACTCAGGGTATTTTGTACGATCTCTTTACGGATACTCTCGAAGCGGGTTTGCAGGCCGGAGGCGACGAAGACTTCCTGACAGAACTTCGCGAGAAGAGGGATCGTCTCGAAGGCTACAAGATCAGTTCTGTCGTACCGGGCATGGAAGGCACGCTCCGGGAGTGGAGCGACGACTGTCCCGAGGGAGATATCGGGCACCGCCATGTCTCGCATCTTTACGGCCTTTATCCGGGACGCACGATCACGAGAAAAACGCCGGAGTTAAGAGAGGCTGTCCGGCGCAGCATGATTAGACGCGGCGACGAAGGAACCGGCTGGAGTCTGGGCTGGAAGACCGCTCTCTGGGCGAGGCTCGGCGACGGAGAACAAGCTCTGAAAATGATCCGGCAACAGCTTCGTCCCGTGGATATTCACGGCGCGGCTTCGGTGGTCGGCGGAGGCAGTTATCCGAATCTGCTCGATGCCCATCCGCCTTTCCAGATCGACGGAAACTTCGCCAACGGAGCGGCTGTCTCAGAAATCTTTCTACAAGCGGAAGACGACAAAGATCTTTGGCTTTTGCCTGCTTTACCGGCTTCCTGGAAAAGCGGATCGATTCGAGGACTGCGCGCTCCTTATCTTCTTGAGATCGATCTTACGTTTGACGAAGGCAGGCTCTCGGAAGCAAGATTTACTAACCGGGGTAAAGAAGCGAGGGAATGGACGCTTAACTATGCGGGCGAAAGAACCACTTTAAGCCTGGCCGCCGGCGAAGAACGCCTCGTTAGCTACCATAGCTAAAAAATGACCGGTCCTGCCTCTTCAGGCAAGACCGGTTATTCGTCTCTAGTCGTTTTGATGGAGCGGCTTTGATTCGCAGCTCTATTTAGATGTTTGTGTAGTCCAGACTATCCAGGAATGTCATGTCTTCGTCGCTGATGACAAAGTCCAGATCGGCGTTCTGTTCGATGTACTCGTCATGTGTGGATTTCGGCAGAGGCAAGACATCCTTCTGCAGACAATAACGCAGGCAGATCTGAGGCAGGGTGCGATCGTATTTTTTTGCGATAGAGAGGATCTGCTTGTCTTCGAGAATGCGACCGGTGGCCAGAGGAGAGTAAGCCTCGACCAGGATATCGTTGGACTGACAGAACTCCGTCACTTCCTTCTGCGTATTGCCGACGAACCAGCGAATCTGGTTGACGGCCGGTTTTACATCGCTGTTTTCCAGAATATTCTTGAGGTCGGAAACATTGAAGTTGGAAACTCCGATCGAACGGATACGACCTGCGGCCTTGAGTTCGGACATCGCGCGCCAGACATCCAGATTTCCCTGATCGTTGCTCTGGCCGTACTGATCCCAGGGCCAGGGTGCATGAATCAAATAGAGATCCACATAGTCGATACCGGGGCCGAACTGGCTCATGCTGAGCTCGAAGCTGTCGAGTGCTCCCTGATAGGTCTTGATCTCAGCCGGAAGTTTGGTAGTCAGGAAAATCTCTTCGCGCGGAATGCCGGAATCGAGAATGGCCTGTCCAACGCTCTGTTCGTTTTGATATCCGCGTGCGGAATCGATGTGTCTGTAACCGAGTTTCAAGGCTGTTGCTGTGGCATTGTAGGCGGCATCCCCGTTCGGAATCTGCCAGGTGCCGAAACCGACCTTGGGAATAGCATTACCGTCGTTCAAGTTGAATTTCTCTGTGATGATGCTCATGGTGATAAAGCCTCCTTAACGCTGCATTCTTGCAGACTGTAAATTCAGTTTAGCATATAAGTATCTTTAACTTGGAACACAGGTCACGATCGGATCGCTTCATTTCTTCTTTCTTTTCTTTAAGGCTTCTTTTCTGGCCAGCTTCTTCGATAAGCCCGGTGCGGCTTTTTCCTTTCTCGGAATATCTTCCCGGCGCTTGACAGCAGTGAAGACGTAATAACCGTCGACTTCGTCGACTCGTACGTTTCCGAAGATGCTCCGCAGCTTGTTGCGATACCAGTCCAGTCGTTTGGTCACCATCAGGAGACGGCCGCCAAGGACGAGATGGCGAAAACTTCCTTCAATGATGCGCCTGGCTACCGAGAAATCCGTGTGGTATGGCGGATTATTCAGTATCAAGGTGAAATCCTTCTGCGAGATATTCGAGAGAACATCGCTTTGGACAACGTTTAGTTTGTCGATGCCGTTTCTCTCGGCGTTCCGCGTGGCGACGGCGACGGCCAGAGAATCGATATCCGAGAGCAATACCTGATCGGGCGAGAGGATTTTGGCAGCCAGAATACCAACCACGCCGCAACCGCAGCCCAGATCCAAAACCTTATCCGTTTCCAGAAATTCTGTCTTCGATAACATGGCCAGCGTGCCTTTGTCGATGGCCTGAGGTGAAAAGAGACGCGGATCGCTTTCCAAAGATAAAGCGACTCCTTTAATTATCGTTTCTATGCTCATGGATTCCTCTTCGTTAATTGACGAACTTTCGGCAGTAAGTCTTCGAAGTAAAGCCGTGCATCTTCCAATGCGCTCTCTATATCGGAAAATGACGCCACGCGAAGAAGCGGATCGAGTCGTTCCAATTCTTCTGCGGGCAGGTGTTCGGAGATATGGATCAGACCGTAATCCGGATGTGTAGGTGTGTAGATAATGCGAAGCAAGGTGACCAGCCCTTCGATGACATAATGATTATAGTGGTGCAGAGCTTCGGGCCACAAACCCCGTCTGATATACTTCGTTACGCGTATCAGCTGGTCGAAGCGAAACGAGGCTTCATCGATCAGGCTCCTGTAAGAATCAAGATGCTCCTCGAAACAGAATTTACGATAACGGATAACAGAGCTCTTGTCGAAGAGAACTTTGGCGCATTCGATACGACTGCCTTCGTAATAGTAGACCGGTTTGCGGCTATGAAGCTGCCAGCAGAAATCTATCATCAAGAAAGGCGAGCTGCCGTCCAGGTGATAAAAACGCTGACGAATCTTGGGATGCTCGTGTTCGATGACGAAGCGAAAATCCAGCCCGGCGAGACGGGACAGTGATGCTTCGACGATCTCGAAGGAAGCTTCGAGTTCTTCATCGTCCACATCGACCCAGATATCCAGGTCGGAGAAATCATCGACCATATCGTTAGCGTCCGCCCCTTCCAGCCAAAGCGCATGAATAAAAGGGATATCGGCCAGTTCGCGTGTCAAATGAGAGATGATGTCATCTCTCGTAATCTTATCGTTCATAAGCACAGGATCTTTCTTGATGTTTAAAGTAAAGCCTCGATCTCGGCGGCCAGCGTTTCGGGCTCATCGGTTGGCGCGAAGCGTTTGACGACCTCACCGTTACGATCGACCAGAAATTTCGTAAAATTCCACTTGATGGCATCGATCAGAAAACCGCCCTTTTCTTTCTTCAGATAGCGGTAAAGTTCCGAACTGTTTTCGCCGTTGACATCGATCTTCGCGAAACGGGGAAAGGTGGTCTGAAAGTTTAAATCACAAAACTCATTGATTTCCTCATCGGTTCCGGGAGCCTGGTTGCCAAACTGATTGCAGGGGAAGTCCAGAATTTCGAAACCGCGATCCTTATATGTATCATAGAGCTTTTGAAGTCCGCTATACTGCGGCGTCAGGCCGCAGGCGGTAGCCGTGTTGACGATTAGAAGAACTTTTCCCTTATAGGGTTCGAGTGTGGTGACGCTGTTGTCCTGTTTGAGAACTTCGATTTCATATAAACTCATAAAACACCTCAGATGATCTTTTCTTGAACGACACGGCCGGGATCGAAAAGAGACGCATAAATATCTTCTCGTCCTTCTATACAGTTCATTATAACGGATGAGCCGATACTTGAGTAAACGGTTCCGTTTCCGCCGTAACCCAATAATAAATACCGGTTTTTTTCGCCCGGTATTTTTCCGATAAAGGGCAGACCGTCGCCGGATTCACCGAATCTGGCACCCCAGATGAATTCTGTTTCGAAGTCATATCCGGGAAATAGTTTATTTAGTTCGTCGATCAGCTCTTCCGCCCGCTTTTTCATTCGTGCTTCGGAAGGAATTTCCTTTTGATCTTCGTCGAGTCCGCCGATAAGCATCCGCCTGCCGGGACAAGTCCTGACATACAGATAGGGTCTTTTGGCATCCCAGATCATGGCGTCTGTCGGCATCTCCTTATCCGGCGAGACGGGTTTCGTCACCAGAGCAAAGGAGCGCACCAAATCCGCATAGGAACCCAGATTATCGGTAAATCGGTTCTCTGTATAACCGGTCGTATAAACGATGTGATCGCATTCGATGGCCGTTTGTTCGTCGATGACGGCCAGCAGGCGATCGCTTTCAATCACGCGACTGATACTGGTTTGCTCGAAAATTCGTAAACCGTAATTTTCTTTGGCATCCCTGACCAAGGCCGAAATCAGCTCGCAGGGATCTGCCGCGACATCGCCTTTCGTGATCAGAGCCGCGGCTCCTTTAATACCATAACGTGCTTCGAGCTCGTCGGCGTCCAGATAATCGACGGGATAAGAGCGGCTTCGAAGCGCCTGATACTCTTCGGCGAGGAGCTCGGCTTCTCTCTTGTTTCGGGCGCGGAGTATCGATAGTGTTGGTCTGAAGTGCTTCAGACCGGATAGTTCTCTTGCGATGGATTTCAAACGCTCGATTCCTTCATAGGAGGCTTGATAAAACAGTTCGCCTCGCTGCGGACCCAGCCGGTCGATAGCTTCGATCAGCCTCAAGTCGTTGGCCCATTGGAAGAGACCGGTGTTGGCCAGAGAGCTGCCGCCGCCTGTTTTCTCGGCCTCGATGACGATGCAGTCGGATCCGTTTTTCGCCAGAGTACGGGCCGTCAGCATACCGCTCATACCGCCGCCTGCCACGAGGACATCGCAGGAGAGGAGGCCTTCGGCGGGGGGATATCCTTTGCTTTTTGGATTGATTTTATCCCAGAACGTTTCTCCGTTATGAAGCATGACCGGTCTCCTTTTTAGCGTAAGTAATTCGATTAGCCTGAATATCAATATATATTATATGAGGGATTCGCAGAGACGAAGAGTACATCCGAACCTTTCCATATCTTACATCGGTGATAAATAACACAAAGCCGTCTCGCATAAACTGATAAATATTGTACGATTACCGCCTTGTTCTTGCCGGGGTCAATTGATAAAATTAGATCAGATAAAAGCAAAGATCATGGGAGGATCACTTATGAAAAAAGATAAGAGTATTACGGTGGATGAATCGATCCGCGTCGACCTGAACACGGAAGACGAAATGATAAACGAAGTTGATGTTATGGCGAAAAAGGCCCTCAAGGCTCTGCGCGAATTCCTGGAACTGGATCAGGAGACCGTCGACAATATTATTCATGCGATGGCAATGGCCGGCATGGATAACTACTACGATCTGGCCGAAGCAGCCGTCAGGGAAACGGGACGCGGCGTACTGGAAGACAAGGTTATCAAGAACATGTTCTCCAGCGAGTACATTTATCATGATATTAAAGGCCATCAAACCGTCGGTGTTATCGAGAAGAACGATCTCGAAGGTTATGTGGAAGTGGCCGAGCCCGTTGGTGTCGTCGCGGGTATCACGCCGGTGACCAACCCCACCTCCACGACGATGTTTAAAGCGATTATCTGCATGAAGACAAGAAATCCCATCATTTTCGCTTTCCATCCCTCTGCTCAGGAATCTTCCGCCCTGGCCGCACGCCTGGTCTATGAAGCCGCGCTGAAGGCCGGTGCGCCGAAGAACTGCATTCAGTGGATTCAAAAGCCCTCGCTGGCCAAGACCAACGAACTGATGAACCATCAAGATGTATCCTTGATTTTAGCGACAGGTGGTGCCGGGATGGTCAAATCCGCCTATTCCGCCGGTAAACCCGCTCTGGGCGTGGGTCCCGGTAACGTGCCCTGCTATATCAACGAGAACGTTGATCTGAAGCGCGCCTGTAACGACCTGGTTGTTTCGAAGACTTTTGATAACGGCATGATCTGTGCTTCCGAGCAGGCTGTTATCGTCGACAAGAGCATCGCCGAAGCTTTCGAAGCAGAAATGACGAGACTGGGATGCTACTTTGTTCCCGATAAAGATATTCCCGCTCTGACCAAATATGTGATCAATCCGGAGAAAGGTGCGCTCAATCCTGCGATTGTCGGTCAGCCCGCGACCTGGATCGCGAAGAATGCCGGCATCAAATGTCCGGAAGGAGCTAAAGTCCTGATCGCCGCGCTGCCCGAGCCATCGGAAAAGTATCCGCTTTCGCTGGAGAAACTCAGTCCCGTCCTGGCTTACTTCCGTTCCGAGAATGCGGATCAGGGAATCGAATTTGCCCGCAAGATGCTTGAACTCGGTGGTATGGGTCACTCGGCCGTCATTCACTCCGATGACGAAGAACTCTGCACCCGCTACGGAAAAGCACTGCCGGTCGGCCGTATCATCGCCAATGCTCCATCTTCGCAGGGCGCCATCGGTGATATCTATAACGCCAACAACCCGTCATTGACGCTGGGCTGCGGATCTTACGGTCATAACTCGACCACGGCCAACGTCTCGTCTGTCAACCTGATCAACAAGAAGCGCACCTACTTCAGGAGAAACAATATGCAGTGGATGAAACTTCCTCCTAAAATCTACTTCGAGCGCGGTTCGATCCGTTATCTGGAGGATATGCCCAATATCTCGCGCGCCTTTATCGTGACCGACCCCACCATGGTGGATCTGGGTTACGTGAACCGAATTCTCTATTACCTGCGCAAGCGCACGGATTACGTTCACTCCGAAATATACTCCGAAGTAGAACCGGATCCTTCCGTTGAGACAATCCATCGCGGCGTTGCTGCCATGAACCAGTTCAAGCCTGATGTTATCATCGCTCTGGGCGGAGGTTCGGCCATGGATGCGGCCAAGTGCATGTGGCTCTTCTACGAGCACCCGGAAAGCAATTTCGACGAACTGCGTCTGAAGTTCATGGATATCAGAAAACGCACTTACCACTATCCGAACCTCGGCTCGAAGGCTCAGATGGTCTGTATCCCGACCACAAGCGGGACCGGCTCCGAAGTCACATCCTTCTCGGTCATCACGGATAAGGAAAACGGCAACATCAAGTACCCGCTGGCCGACTACGAACTGACACCGGATGTCGCGATCATCGACCCGCAGTTTACCGATACGATGCCCAGGACGATCGTGGCCGACACCGGTCTTGATGTTCTGACTCACGCAATCGAAGCATATGTCTCGGTGATGGCCTCGGATTACACGGACGGTTTGGCTCTGCAGGCGATCAGCCAGGTCTTCGAATACCTGCCCCGAAGCTACTCGAACCCCGGAGACAAGCTCGCCAGAGAAAAAATGCACAATGCTTCTGCAATCGCCGGCATGGCATTTACCAACGCCTTCCTCGGTATCAACCATTCGCTGGCTCATAAGCTGGGTTCGCAGTACCATATCGCACACGGTCGTGCCAATGCCATCTTAATGCCGCATGTCATTCGTTATAATGCCACGATGCCCGTCAAGTTCGCCATCTGGCCGAAGTACACGCATTTCGTCGCCGACGAGCGCTATGCTCAAATCGCCCGTTACCTGGGTCTGGGCGGATCGACGGTAGCTGAACAAGTCGAAGCTCTGGCTAAGGCGATCGAAGAGATGATGGTCAAACTGAATGTGCCCCGCCGCATGCGCGACTGCGGTCTGGGCCTCACTCACGAAGAGTACCTGGCACCTCTGGACGAACTGGCCCGACATGCCTTCGAAGATCAGTGCACGAACGCTAACCCGCGTTACCCGCTGGTCAGCGAATTAAAAGCGATCTACGAAGCCATCTGGTAAACAGAAGCATTCAGTCGCAAACAAGAGAAGAATCCTGAATAGAGAGAACCGCTGCCTGTCGAAAGTGACAGACAGCGGTTTTTATTGCTTTTTTTCGCTTTGAGAAGCTTTATGGCCGCTGCGGCATGTAGCGGTCCAACTCTCTGGCCAGAGAATCCAGAAAAGAGCTCTCTCCGAAGGTGTTGATTTTGAAGAAGAGAGCCTGACTGCCGCCGGATGTGATCGCAGTTAACCTTACCTTATTATCATGCGCCACGGCTGTAATCGATAAACTGACCCGGTTACCGCCGAGATAGCTGTAGCGCTCGTACACTCTGGTGGCGATGCGAACGCCATTTACGCTGTAATCGTCGCTGTCTTCGAGACTGGCGGATATGCTCTTACTGATTGCGCTGTCACAGTACAGCAAGACGCTCGATAAATCACCTTCTAAAGTACGTACCAACTTCGCCATAAGGATCTCCTGTTTTATCTGTTTATGTTATAAAGAACGATGTCACGGATCAAGTCGACGGGTAAATCTCGATCGTGCGGCAATTGCAGCGCACCTTTGGAGTACTTGATATCCTCCCTGTCAAAGCGTTCGCGAAAAGCCTCGATGGCCTCGGCTCCCGGATAAATGCCGATATGTTTCTTCGCAATGGCAAAGTGAATCAAATTGCCGTTTCTATAAAATGTCGGCATGCCCCAGCTGATTCGTTCGGTCGCCGCGGGAGCATAGCGACGGATAACTGCCCGGATATCTTCTAAACGGGCCCGATGTTCGGGCGGACAAGACGCGATATACGAATCGATGTCCGTGATGGCCTGCTGTTCGTCTGACATATGATACCCTCCCCGGCTATTATCAGGAGAAATTCCTGACGAAACACATTTCTTTAATAATGATATCTGCTTTCCACCAGTTCAGGCTCAAGCATTCTTCTCGCGGATAATCGCTGTGCCAGATCCAGTTGACCGGCCAGGAACCGTCCTTTGCCTGCGTTTTTACGAGAAAATCAATTTCGGCTTGAATCAGCTCTTGATAATCCTTCGCTCCGAAGTCATCCGGCGTACGGAAAAACTGAGACGGTTTGCAAGCGTAGGTCGAGGCCCAGTTTGCCGGATCCGATATCAGACAAGACGCGATCGTTTGTCTTAGCTTTCGGGAAAAAGCGTCCATGGGGAAAGCAGGTGGATCTTCTAGAGTCTCGAGGTCTTCATATAAACGGATGTAACAACTGCAGATATGCATCTCGGGATTAACATTCTCGCCGATGAAGTGATCGATCGCGGCCCCGACAAGCTCGAGTGCCGTGGAGTAGATCTTGTCAGCGGGTTTTGTGTGGCACAGAATAAAGCCGACGAGAGCGGCGGTCGGATTATATGTCAAGGCTTCTTCCTCTTCGGGATCGCGCCGCCACCAGATCGCTCCGGGGTAGTCGTTGTTTGAGAGCGGTGTGTTGAGCCAGTGCCCGTTTTCGAAGTCGCTCATGCCGGATAGATAGGTTAAGATGCCGGAGACGATCGGATGCGAGCTGTCCGTCCAATTGATTTCGCGCAGGATCTCGGTAGCGCACCAGGTTTGGATCGGCGTGGAATTTGGATTCCAGCTGTCGGCTTCCAGACCATGGGCGAAACCGCCGTCTTCGTTTTGATAATAAGCCAGAGCACGCAAGACATCTTCCCGGCTGCCGCCTTCGAAATGGTAGCGCCAGCGCGTCAGATCCAGCGGTCTGGCGTGTCGGTAAATGAAGGTTTCGGCCGGTTTTTGAATCGGATCCATAGGTTCTCCTTTTCACTTATAAGGGGGTTTTGGATACAAGCTTAACGGATGCGGCCTTCGTTGGTCACCCGGCGCAGAATTTCAGCAGTCGTTTCCTCCGGACTTTGGCGGCTGGAATCGACCCATAGACCGATCTTTGGATTCTCGATCTGCAGGGTTTCATAGAGCCCGGCCACATTGTAAGACGTATAGCCCTTCTTGGCTCGCTGCCATTCTCGTTCCATGACAGCCTCGCGACTGGGGTTTAGGGTGATTAAGTAGAGCGGTGTGGATCTGATTTCATCCAGGAGGGTGTTAATTTCGTGTCCGATATAGTTGTCCTGAAGGACGACCGTGAAGCCGGCATCGTAATAGTCATCCGCTACCCGGGCTGCCAGACGATAACGCAGACGAAGTTGGCTGAGGGCTTCTTCGCCGGGATTCACCTGCATATCCTCGCGACCCTGGACGATCATACGCCGGAAGCTGTCGCCTCTTACATGTACGCTCTTTTCCGCTTGTTCGGCCAACATCTGTGCGATGGTGGATTTACCGGATGCCATGATTCCCGTAACGACATACAAACCATGACTAAGTGTCGGTGTGAAACGTTCCATTGGCTCTCCTCCTCATCGATTGACTGATACCAGAAGAGACTGATTCTCTGTTTTTATCTTCGGTTACCGGAGCCTGTTCGTCAAGGATATTTGTACCTGATTCTTATGTTTATTAATTGCAACATGAAGTGACGCGCCGTTAAGAGCTTCGTACCCAAGCCTCAGCCGGGGTCAGATAGTTCAAAATCGTGTGGGGATAAGATCAAGTTTTAACAATTTGCAGTTTTGATTCCAGTGCGCTTATTTAAAGAAAAGGCTGGTATGGAATCGATTTAGAACACACTAGCTCAAAGAGCGGATGCTGCGCAGGAGCGACAGTGCAGCCGTCAAACACCAGACGGTGATGAAAAGAAGGCTGATGACGAATCCCTTGTTATTCGTGATGCCAAACAAGCGGGGTAAAACGATCAGCGAGACGAAAGCGCCGATACAAGCCAAACCGGCGATTTCATGGTACATACTAAAGAAGCGACGGTGAGAAGACGTACCCAAACGCTTCATAATCCTAAGCTCTGCCTGTCTGAAGTAGAGAAGCAGCAATGGCACGAGCAGCGATACGAAAAGGGTTACGGCATAGAGCAGAGGATAAAGCAGACCGGTAAAGTGCAAGTGCTGATCGATAGCCAAGAGAGACAAATAGAAGTTCACATCAGAAATGAGGACGGTTTCACGAATACGATTGATCGAGCCGACGCTCGAGTAGCCCCGATCCTTCAGATAAGTCTTCAGGGCCATGAGGTTCGGGCCGGATTCCACTTGGAAGGACAGTTGATTGTACTCGTAGGGTATCTGATGACGTTGTGGCGGTAGATGTCCTTGGTCGACTTCCATCCAGTTATCGCTCACGAGAGCCAGTTGGGCGTAGATATTCCCTTGATTATTTTCCTTACTGTAGCTGCCCATAATGGTGATCACTTGCGACCAGATCGAATAATCCTGTGGATTGGGCGAGAGATAGACCAAGCTGTCACCCGGTTCAAGATCGTAGGCTGTCAGGAGCGTATCCGGGACGATCGCATAGGCGAAATCAGCATGTTTAGCTTCTTCGGCCAATACGCCGGCATCAAAACCTTCGAGAAAATGCACGTCGACCGCTTCATCGTAGGCGAAGTCCACATTCCCCTGTAATTGGTTTGTGGCATAGATGCGCGGCATCTGGGCGGCTTGACGGAAGAGCATGCTTTGGACATAGCGATCGTTGAGCTGTGCGAGCGATTCGGTATAAACGATCTGCTCCACCGTTTCGCCTGCTTTCAAGTACCCGATGATCATGTAAGGTTGCGAGCTGGAGTAAGTTATCTCTCGAAGGAGATTGCCTGCTTCCAATTCGCGAATCGTTTGAGTGTTGATCAAGAGATCTTTTTGTACGGAACCATCCGAGCTGGTAAAGTGACCTTCAATCTTTGATTGCGTATTGATTTCATCTCGCCGAAGGCGATCGCTATATTCGCTGTGACTTAACAGTAGAATAAAAAAGATACCAAGTCCAGGCAAAGCGGCAGATAAGAGCGCACGCGATAAGCTGCGGCGCGAAGATAAGAAAGCATAGTGATACGAGCCCGCCACCGGGACCACCCGTTCAGTTGGAATCGAACGGATGCGCTTTTGGCGCACCCGCGTCTGGCGGCATTTCGGTGTCTGTCCAGGTGCCCTCATGATGTAATGCGTCATGAGGGCACCTGAGCTCAGCACAGCCAAGGCGATAGCCGCAGCGGCCGATACGTAGGCGGCGATAGAAATGTCAAGTGTAAATGCCTTCGCTTGGAGAGCACCGATATCGCTTTGGCTATACGAAAAATCGAAGTCGCCGTAGGCATCCATGCTCCGCGAGACAAGTCCGGCCACCGCATCCGACGAGAGACTGCCCAGGATCAAGCCGATCGTTATGCCGATGGCACCAACGATGCCCGGTGCCCCAAGCATGAAAACAAACGTCCTTGGCCGACTTACACCGAGGCGCAGTTGAATCCGTGCGTTGTCCCTGTTTCTGTAGATCAGGAAGTAGCTGACGAAGCCAACCACGATGAGGCTCAAAACACAGGTTAAAATGAATAATAAAATGGCTTGCCTCCGAATGAGCCGTATAGGAGCAAGGACTTCCTCATAACCCTGGTCATAGTACGTGATGCGAATGTTGGGATCGATGTCCTTACGACTGTCTTGAAACCAACGGGCGGCTTCTTCATTCTTCAGCTCTACCGTACCCAGGCTGTAACCGTAATGTTGCCCGCTTAGATCAAGGCCGCTGCCGGCCGGGATATAAACCACATGGCGATCGTCGATGCTCTCGTTCGTTAAGCCAACGATAACAAACGATTGAGTATCCGTGAAACCTTCCATGGCCAGGTAGCTCTGGATCAAAGGACGATCCGGATGGAGCGCGGTGTCGAGCAGTACGCTATCTCCGACCGTGACATCCATGAGTGCAGCCAGGGAACGAGAGATAATGATAGGAGAGCTTATGCCGCTGCCGTACTCATCAGGAAGAAAACTACGACCTTCGACGAGATAGGTTTGCTGTTGGACAACCTTCGTCTCCGCCTCGAATGACGCCGTCTGGCGCAACAATACACTATTGTTTAACATGGCATACGTAGCCGCGTAATCATGAAGGATGGTATGCGCCGGTATTTCATACCCCTCGGCACTTGTTACGTCCATATACGTACCGGTCAAGTCGATGTCCAGAAGAGAATCCAGATCGGCTGACTCATCATTCTCTTGACCCAAGTAGAAGGAGGTTGGAGCGAAATGGGTGCCCAGTGTCTGACCGCGGAAGAACTCGCCATGGATGAGGTAGTAGTGATCCGGCAGGAGCGTTAAACCACGAGGTTTGATGTTGATAATCGTCTCTGTCACGGTTTTGAGTGAATAGAAGCTGTCTATCACACGAGCCGTCACGTAACCGTCGCTCGTGCTGCGATGGCTGATCTTGACCAGGAGGACAGCCGCATCCGGCAGCAGAGGTTCCTGGCGATAACGGGCAGTAGACGTTTCGTTGACTGACTTATCGGTTCGGATGCGTGCCAGGGCCAAGCGCTCGGGGTTCCAGGTCAGAACAGCTGATTCTCTCATCAATGGATTGTCCGGCAGTTTGTCTCGTACGGCCGTGGCCATGGGGTCCCAAGCGAAGTTCGCATCTTGTTGGCTGCCTCTGTATTCCAAATGAGCAATGGTGGTATAACTTTGATTCGCTTCCCGAACAAACTGTTCTGCCGAGTAAAGCAAGCCCAACTCCAGCATGAAAAGCGCAGTAATGAGAGCCGTTAAGAGTATCGAAAACAAAGTTCTTAACGGTGAACGCAAAAGAAGCTTAATTACCAGCTTTGTTATGAGCATGATGAATTTTTTTTATGTAATCTGAAATGAAATATCATCTGATGGCTCATTGTAGTTTTATTTTACTGTGTTCAAGTGGAAACTCAGTTGGTCCTTGTCCTGCTGTGTGTGGAAAAACACAGCGGACGTGTAACTGCGAACATTGAACAGTACAATAACCTGTGCAAGGACCAGGTTCATGCACTGTGCAATGGCACGAAGCTTGGAGAGTGTCCTGACTTTGATTAGGTTCAATTAAGTATTTCATATGTCTGTCCTTTCAATCGTCTGAGAGTTAAAGGGCAAGAGAATGTTGTATCGTGATAATTTCATGTTTTCCCTCAATGGAAGTGTCGATCGCGACACTTCCATTGTATAATTCACCCTTCATTCTTATGTTTCATCACCCTCGCCTTGCATAATTCTAATTATTTCCGACTGAGCCTCTGTGGCTTCGGGTATCGGGTAGAGCGGGAAGATGTGGTTCATGCGATCGAATTCGAAGTAGTTCACGACCAGGCCGGACTTCTTGGCCAAGTCTCTGAAGCGTCTGGCATCCGGTAAGAAGAGTTCATGTGTCCCGACAAAGAGCGTGACAGGCGTCAGACCGGTCAAATTACCGTAGATGGGACTGAGGCGATAATCTTTTATGTCGGTTGTTCCCGCCCACGTTTGACCCATTCCCCGAAGAGCGAAAACGGTGAGCATGGGATCGACGTCTTCATACTCCACGATCGCCGGGTTATCCATACTCAGATCAAGCCACGGAGACATGAGGATGATTTCGCCCGGCTGAGGCAGATTCGCTTCCTGCAGCATTTCGGCTAAGCCCAGGGCCAGACCGCCACCGGCCGAGTCGCCCATAAAAACGATGTCTTTTGCTTCATGAGTTTCAAGCATCTCGCTGTACAACGCAAGCAAGCGATCATAGGCTGCTGTAAATTGATAATTCGGTGCACGAGGATATAAAGGTGCCGTGATTGAGAAGCCGGTCTTCTGCGCGATGATGTCAAGAAAAGACCAGTGCAGGATGGATGGCGCGCTCACATAAGCGCCGCCGTGCAAGTATAAAACCTGCTTGTGAGCCATGAGTTCGCTGCCTTCGGCCGTGACAATCTCCATGTCGCCTCGCATTTGAATTTGAAATTTAGTGTTGACGAGCAGTTCCGGCGGGAGCTTATATAATTTACTGTTTTTGATCCGGGCGTCTTCCAGAAAGGCGGACAAGGTCTCTTCGTCGTCTTTCGTATTCCTGACAAGCCAGAGAACGACTTCGGCCAATTTACTAAGGGTGCTTCGTCCCTCGATTCGCGTGGCGACGTAAGAAAACGAGCCCCCTGCAATCAGCAAAGCCATGAATGAAATAAGTAATACTTTTTTCTTCGTACTGAATTTTTTGTTTTCCAACTCGATGTCCGTTTTCTGCCATCCGGCTAAGCCGTTTTCAAGCCCTGCTCTGTGTTGATTCGCTTATCCAGTATAGCCGAAATAACGAAACGACACCGTGCAGGGTAGAACGGTGTATGTTTGTGCCTGGCGAATGCTAAAATGGGATACGACAATGAGATGAAACGAGGGAAAGAGGATGCCTTTAGTACAGAAGTGGACATCAGAAGAGCTTGAGCGCCTGGTTCGCGAAATCGAAGCGATCGTACGTGCTTCCGCCGAGATCATTCTGGCGGCAGACGATCAGGCCGCACGCAGCAGTTACAAGAGCAGTTTGAAAGACCTGGTCACGGAATACGACGTTCGCGTGCAACAGTACCTCGAGGAGCATCTCTGCCGCTTGCTGCCGGAAGCCGGCTTTTTGGGCGAAGAAGAAGGGGTGCGCGACATCGCCGGGAAAGCGGTATTTTTCGTGGTGGACCCCATCGACGGCACCTCGAACTTCGTCGCCGACTATCGCCACAGCGGTATTTCGGTGGCGCTCCTGGAACGACAAGACGACGATCGAGTCGTACCTTTGCTGGGTGTGATATACAACCCTTACCTGGATGAAATGTTTACGGCAGCCAGGGGCGGCGGAGCCTATCTGAATCATCAGGCGATTCGGGTCAGCACGAACGATGTGGCGGACAGTCTCGTGTTATTCGGAACGTCCCCTTATCAGCGGGAATTTTCGTCCCGGACCTTCGCCGTGGTTGAGGAGCTCTTCTTGATGAGTCGGGACATCCGCCGCGGCGGAGCGGCCGTCCTGGACATTTCCTATGTGGCTTGCGGACGAGCGGCGCTGTTCTTTGAAATCAGTTTATCGCCTTGGGATTATGCGGCGGCCGCTTGCATTGTGACGGAAGCAGGTGGAGTGATTACCGACCTGAATGGTGCCGGCTTGTCCTATCTGGAGCCCTGTGGCATCGTGGCCGGATCGCGGCAGAATCATCAACTGTGTATGGAAGTCCTGCGAAAGAAAGGTTTCTAGTCTTCGATTTGAGATAGTTCGAGTTAAGCAGATAAAAGCGAGCCCGCCACAGATTTTATTCTGTCACGGACTCGCTTTTTGAATTAGATGCGGAAAATTTTAACTGTGCTCTTTAGGCTGTCTTGGCGATGCCGACCGTTAGCCCCGAGTTGTCTTTGAACCAGAGATGTTCGTCATCTTCCGAATAAGCGACAGCCGTATCACGGAGACGGGATTTGATCCAATCGTAGTCTTTCGCGGAGGCTTGCCAGGTATAGCTTTTCAAACCTTGAACGCCTTCTGCCGGTCCGGGCAGATTCGTGCCCTGCCAGATGTTCGCGCCGAGGTGATGGTGATAGTCGCCGGTGGCCATGAAAATTGCCTGCTTGCCCATCGGGTACTTAAAACCCAAACCTAGCTTGTCACGATAGAAGGCCCATGTTTCGCCGATGTCACCGACGTGAATATGCATGTGACCGAGCGTGGTACCGGAAGGCATACCGTTGAAACTGCCACCGGCCAGAGAGGTCAGATCGTTTAGGTCGAGGCGGATAACGATGCCGGCGATGGTTCCGTCTTCCTTGATATCCCATTTATCTTCCGGCTTATCCCAATAGATTTCGATACCGTTTCCTTCAGGATCATCGAGGTAAAGCGCTTCGCTGTAACCATGGTCGGAGGCACCGGTCATGCCTACTTGATTGTTCACCAGATGCATCAAGATGTCAGCCAGAGCCTTACGGGTGGGCATAAGGAAGGCCATATGGTAGAGGCCGGTTGATCTGTTTTCCCGGGGTTTGTCCGTTTGAAAGATTTCCAGTAAAACATCGCCGTCGGAGGTACCGAGCTTGAAGCTGCCTTCACCGTCGTCTTGACCGAGAAGAGATAAACCGATTTTATCTTGATAGAAAAGGACCAGAGCTTTCGCGTCCAGGGCGTTTAGCTGAAGTGATTTCGTCGTTATGGCTGTTTGTGATCGGGTTAACGGATTGATGCTCATATATATATATACTCCTGATTTTTCTCTTAAGTTTTCTGACTATAAGCCGGCGATGCGTGCACGATCGCCGGGTGTGAGTCGAAAGTCAAACACGTCCATATTCTGGGCCTGACGTTCGCTGTTATGTGATTTGGGAATGACAGCGACGCCGCGATCAAGCTGATAGCGCAGGCTGACTTGTGCCCCCGTTTTATCGTAAGGTCGACCGATTTCGTCAAGCACCAGCTTCGCCTCTGCCGATGTGCGGCCGAGCGGACCCCAGGCGACCGGAACGATCCCATGAGACTGACAAAAGGTAATGATTTCATGATTCCAATGACCCGGATGTGATTCTATCTGATTGACTGCAGGCTTGATTCGTCCGTTTTCGAGTAGATGCGACAGTTGTTTTTCGTCGAAATTCGAAACACCGATTGATCTTATTTTCCCCGAATCGACGTAGCTTTCGAGCACGCCCCACATAGTCAGAATGCCGTCCGGATCGTCCCAGGGGTGGTGGATAAGGTATAGATCGATATAGGAAGTGTTGAGATTTTCTAAACTTGACTCGATAGCTTGCTTCATTGTCTCTATATCGGTATTGTACGGCTGTCTGCCGGGGATCTTCGATGTCAGAAAGAACGCTTCGCGTGCGAGACCGCTTCGCTCGAGTCCCAGGGCCACGACGGCTTCGTTGCGATAGGAGATGGCTGTATCGAAATGGCGGTAGCCGAGTTTAATGGCAGATTCGATTTCGCTTGTATCGAAATTGATATCGCCGTTATAATTGCGATCTGCTTTACCAAACGTGTTGGTGCCTGAACCGAGAACAGGCATGTCCGGGCCGTTGTTTAATTTTATGTACTCCATATGTGCCCCTCTTAATAAAAAGTCATTAGAATTTAGTTGCTTACTAAATGTAAGTATAAAGGCAAAGCAAAATCCCGACTGTACCATATGTTTCCCAATTATAAGATCCGGCAGCCGCTTACTCGTTTCGGTCTTCGGTCGTCGCCCTAGCTATTTAGAAAATCCAAAGCAAACTGTACATGCAGGGCCGTGCCGTACTTGAAGTAGGATTCATCGAGTTTGAAGCGTTCATGGTGCGGACTGTAAATACTGCCCGCCTCCTCGTTGTAATAGCCGATAAAAGCATAAACGCCGGGTGCTTCACGCAGATAATAAGACATGTCCTCGGAATTCATCGCCTTCGGTATATCGAGGTTCGAACCCGGACCCATGACTTTCTCGGCACTTTTGATGGCCAAAGCACTTAAGGCTTCGTCGTTTCGCACGCTATAGGTGCCTGTTTCGATTTCGACGTTTACCTTGATTTCATAAGCCTCTGCGATCGCGCGGGCATGTCGTTTGACGGCTTCGTGCGTCTTTTCTCTGGACTCGTCGGAGAAGTAGCGCATGGATATATCGACTTCTGTAAACTTGGAGACAATATTGGCTTGTGTCCCTCCATGAAAGCGGCCGACTGACAAAACGACCGGATCGAGTGCGCTGATGCTTTTTGTCACGATTCCCTGCAGATTTGTCACGAAGAGGGCGGCAGGGTGGATAGTATCTTTAGCCAGATGAGGGGTGGCGCCGTGTCCGGAGACGCCTTCGAATGTCACGTAGATAAAGTCGGAACCCGAGAGACGATGACCGGGGCTGATGCCGACCTGGCCGGTTTTTAGACTGCTCATGCCGTGCATGGCGAAACAGGCGTCGACGCCTTCCATGCCGCCGGCTTCCACGATTTTTTTGGCTCCGCTGAAATTCTCTTCACCTTCCTGGAAGAAGAAACGGATCTCCCCGGAGATCTCGTCTTTCATCTCGCTAAGGATCCGGGCAGCACCCAGGAGCATGGCCGTATGTGCATCGTGTCCGCAGGCATGCATGACGCCGGGATTTTCCGAGCGAAAGTCGACATCTGCTTCTTCCCGGATCGGTAACGCATCGAAATCGGCTCGCAACGCAATCGTCTTGCCGGGATTTTCGCCTTTTAAAGTCGCGATCAGGGAGGTGTTTCCGACTTTTCGATAGGGGATTTTCAGCTCGTCCAGGACTGCTGCGATTCTCTTTTGAGTCTCGTATTCCCGGCCGCTAAGTTCGGGGTGGCGATGCAACAGGCGGCGCATTTCGATGATCTTGTTTTCTATCGCTTCGGCTCTCCGGATAATCTTCACCATCTTTTCCTCCGTTTCATACTGTGAATCGTGCTTCTCGGGCTCTTGTCTGTGAAACTGCTCTTTATCCTGCTATTATAAGGGCAAAGGATGCCAAGGAGGCGATCATGATGGATACGCGGGTTAAGCTGGGTCAACCCAAACTGGAGACAAGGCGACTTAAACTCAGACCTTTTTTGGAAACAGATCTGAGGGATTTCTATGCCTATGCCTCCGAACCGGGTGTCGGAGAGATGGCCGGCTGGCCTCATCATCGTTCTCTGGACGAAAGCTTTCGGATCCTGGAGGGCTTTATCAGAGACGAGGAAGTGCTCGCTATCTGGCATAAAGAAGATCTGCGCGTCATCGGCTCGATCGGTCTGCATCATTCCTGGGTCAACGAAGACCCCGTCTACCGTTCGCTCAATTGCCGGGAAATCGGCTATGTCCTGAGTAAACAGTACTGGGGTCAGGGGCTGATGCCGGAAGCCGTGAGCCGGCTGATCCGTTATTGTTTCGCCGAGTTAAAGCTCGATGCCCTGACTTGTGCTCATTTCGTGAGCAACAAACAGTCCCGGCGCGTTATCGAGAAGGCGGGTTTTCGCTTCGTCAGCGACGGTATCTTTTACTCGAAGCAACTGAAACAGTCTATGGCAGAGAAGCGCTATATTCTCATGCGGGATGATCCTTTGCCTGAGATTGAAAACTTCGAAGCTTAAAACTGACGTTCGAAATCCGTTACAGGGTCGATGCCGGCGAAATACGGGCCGCCTAAACGGGCAAGCGGATCCAGACCCTTGTGATCGATGTAGTTCTTTTCCTCATTGTAAATGTCTTCGCGCAGATGGATCGCCAGGACGCGAAGGATGAGCAGATCCGATTCGATTTGGCCGCCGGAAAAGTTATCCAGTTCGAGATGTTTTTCGAGCCTTGCTTCCATACGTATTTTGGCTTCTTTGATTCCCGGAGTTTGAACGACCGTACTGTCGATCAGAGTCATACCCGTCAGTTCGACTTCGCTTTCTTCCGCTAAGAGCGGCTTGGAGGAGAGGTCAAGCGGCGCGATCAGGGAACGGTCCGCGATATGAACCACCGCTTCGCCGGTTCGAAGGATGTTTCTCGCCGTATCTTTTTGGACATTGTTTTGACGAATGAAGGAGACAGACATCAGACTCGAGCCAAGCATCGAAAAGTAACTGAACGGTGCCAGATTGACGCTGCCTTTTCGTTTTGGCTGCTGATCCAGGCGATCGGGCGGGGGATGATACTCCCCTTGATCAGTTTGGATCTTTCCTTGTCGTTCATATCTTTGAAATCGATTGTCTTGTATTCCATTCATCTTCCTCGATTCGTCCGTCCCGATGCTTCAGCTTAGTTCCGTGATCATGCGTTTGGCCAGAAGCAGCTCGCTTTGGGTCAGGGAATGTCCCTGGCCGTGAGTCAGCGATTCGACCGCTATCCCGGCTTCTTTCATCATTCTTTCTAAAGTTGAAAACTCTTCTTCGCAGATATAGGGGTCATTGGCTCCGCTCGTTATGAGTGCGCGAAGCCTGGCTTGTGTCTTGAAGGGAAAGTTGCTGCGGCCGGCCGATGGATGAAGTAAAACAGCCAGATCGTAATCGGTTTCGTATTCCTTAAACAAGTTGACGGCGATGTTCGCTCCGTTGGAGTAGCCCATCAGGATCACTCGTTTGTCTTCCGGCGCATAGCGATCAAGAAGATCTGTAATCGTATCCTGCAGTCCGGCGGTGGCTTCGGCCAGGCTCTCGAGATCGAAGCTGCCGTCCCGGTATCGGGCGAAGTACCGTCTCATGCCTTGTTCCAGAACATCGCCTTCAATACCGATTAAAGTCGCATCGGGGTCCAGGAAGCTCGCGATATCCAGAAGACTTTCGGCGTTCCCGCCGGTGCCGTGAAGCAAGATAAAAACATTCTTGTTTCGTCCTGCCTGATGTATATGATTCATTATTACAGTGTCCTTTCCGCGTGTTTACCAAGCTTTTTCAAAATGGTCTGCATGGCAGCCTCTTCTTCGGGTGTCAGCACGTCGAAGACTTCGCGCATATGATCAAAATGGCGCTTATAGATGGATTCGAAAACTTCTTTACCTTTGGGAGTGAGGGACAGACGCTGGATACGTCTGTCGTCCGGATCCTTGCACCTGCTCAGATAGTCCTTTTTCGCCAGGGTATCCAGCACATAGGTCATGCTGCTGTTGGGGATCAGGACCAGATCGATCAGAGCCTGGGTGCTCAGGCTGCCCTTCGTATAAAGCGCTTCCATGGCACTGAATTCGTTTACGCTAAGCTCGGTCTCTTCAAGTGATTGCTTCACGTGTTTCACGAGATGGCCATGCACTTTGAAAATAATAATCAAACTTTTCAGATCCTTTTCCATAAACCCTTCCTTTCCGATTTAATCCAGGTATTCCTTGGGGAACTCTCGCGTGCTGCGAACCGTGTCGAAATGCTTGACGACCGAGTCGACATGCTCCCGATGCTTCTTGTAAGCGGGGGGTAAGGTCAGTGTTTCGCCGAGCGTCTCGTATCCTTCGTCTTCGTCGATGAAGCCCGGACCGTCTGTTGCCAGCTCGAAGAGAATATTGGGGTATAGGCGAATGTACACAGACTGGAAGAAGTGACGCTCCACGAAACCGGAGTTGGGCAGCGAAAGACTGTTGAAATGACGCTCCCAGGCATCGAGCTCGGCGCGATCCTTCACTCTGAAGGCCACGTGGTGGACGCCGCCGTAGCCTTGACGGGCGATCGGAGCATCTGTATCGAGTTCGACGATGACCGAAGCGCCGTTACCGCCTTCGGCCGTCTCGAAGAGGGTGAAGCGATCTTCCGTCGCTGTTTTTCTCATCTGCATGACCCGGGTTAAAATCAGATCCATCATGTCGAGGTCGCGAACCCGAAGGAAGACCGGACCTAATCCGTAGATAGCATACTCGTCCGGGACAGGTCCCTTGTGCCAGGGTTCGCCGGGAGCCACGCCCTTATCCTTCTCGTCGGAGAAGAGAGCATAACGCTGACCGTCGAAATCTTCGAAGTACAGGACCTTGCGGCCGAACTGAATTTGAATCGACTCGTGCTTGACCTTGTAATGCTCGAGACGCTTCAGCCAGTATTCGATGGCCTTGTCCGACGGAACGCGGAAACTTGTGCGGGAAATATCGTCCGTTCCGCGACGATGAGCGGGAGAACCCCGGAAATCGAAGAAGGTCATGTCGGTTCCGGCATTCCCTTTGTCATCGGCGAAGAAGAGGTGATAGGTGTTGATGTCGTCCTGGTTCACAGTTTTCTTAACAAGGCGCATCCCCAGGATGTCGGTGAAGAAGTCGTAAATCTTCGGCGCGCTGCTGGTGATGGCTGTGACGTGGTGGATACCACCGAGTACATTAATTTGCTTCATGGATTTTATCTCCTTATTTCATTGCGACGAATTCGCGCTTCAGTCTGCTGATTTCCTTTTGATCGTCTTCGCTGATGCGGGGCTGATCGCCGAGTTGTTTAATTTCTTCTTGGATAGCCCGTCTTTTTTCCACGAGCTCGTATTCATAACGGTTGCGATAGCTGTAGCTTCCAACCGCTTCGACCTCGCGGACGAAAAGCGGCATGATTTCTTCTTTGATTTCTGCTTCCATATCGGCAAAGGAAGGCGGAACGAGGAAGCTCATTCCCAGATTCTCGACTGTTTCGTCCACGAGCATGCCCGGAGCTTCTGTGGCCAGTTCGATCAGGATGCCGCCTTTCTCGCGGAAATAAATCGAACGGAAATATTTCCTGTCCTTAATCTCCGTCGGTCGGTAAGCTTTTTCCTCAAGCAGATCTTTCCAGGCTTCTATTTCGTCGTTTTCAATCCGAAGCGCCAGGTGATGAACGGAGCCGACGGCGACCGTGCCGGCCTTGGGTGCTGCTTTCGACAGGTAGATCTGTCCGCCGAGATCCTCCGAGATCCTTAAACGATACATTTCATCGTTTTCTTCTACCAGGGAATATCCGAGTATATCCGTCAGCAGGTATAAGGTTTGATCGGGATGACGGGAGAGCAGGGTAACGGCTTCGATGCCTGTGATCTGCTGATCTTTTCCAACCCCGCCGAAACTCCACGAATTATCTTTTCCCTTTTCGCTTTCGCTGATTTCGAGCGTCAAACCCGATGGATCTGAAAAACGAATCAGTTCTTGGGAGAAACGATCGATTTCTACATAAGGTATCTTGAATTTTTCGAGTCTTTCCTTCCAGAAGCGCAAGCGGCCGGGTTTAACGGCGTATTGCATGGCTTCCACTTGGCCCCCGCCCGGTTTTCCCGGATAGGAATCGATCATGGGGAAGGTGGTGGTCAGTCCCGTGCTCGCGTCATAGTTGCCGAAGTACAGATGAAAGCCGTTTTTGTCATCGAAATTCAGTGTTTGTTTGACCAGACGCTGTCCCAGCACGCCTGCATTGAAATCTATATTGCTCTGCGCATGTCCCACGATCGAGGATACGTGGTGGATGCCTTTTGTCTTAATCATTTTTGCCTCCGCCTGATTAATGCGTATGCTTCTTCGTTCTTGATACCTTAATTGTATTACGAATTCGAAATGATGTCGGGTACAGATGTTACGAAACCGAAATAATCTCGGATAGACAAAAAAGCGTGCAAAGGACTCTTCAGTAAGGCAATAAGGAAAAGTGATAAGCCGAAGCTATGGCGTATTCGATGAAAGCTTCGAGGACCGAGACGTTCGTGTCGCTGACGTTGTGAAGCATGATCAGGCTGCCGGGAAAGAGCTGTGCTTTCAGGGCTGCGAGAGTCTGTGCCGGGTCGGGCTGGTCTGCGGTCAGCCAGTCCTTGTGAGTCCAGCTGAAGAGATAGGAGGTATAACCGAGATTTTGGGCCAGGGCCAGCATGCGTTCGCTCCATTCGGATGAAGGAGGGCGAAAGATACCTGCGGCTTTTTGACCGGTAATCTTCAGATGCAAGTCTTCGAAAGCCCGGACTTCGCGTTCGGCCGCGCTGATGTTTCCGGTATTTAACAAGCCGATGATGTCGCCGTGACTCTGCGTATGGTTACCGATGACATGGCCTTCGGCAAGCATACGCCGGGCAATCGCCGTATTCGCGTTCAAGTAATAGCCGTCGACGAAGAAGACGGCAGGAACGTTATGGCGGGCCAAAATATCCAGGATCTTCTTACTGTTATTGTTATGTTCGTAACCTGCATTGAATGTTAAATAAATGGTCTTGTCCTCGCCGGGGCCGTAGGCATAAGCGTTGTATTTTGCCAGTGTCTTCAGGACATGGGTGTCGGGAGGATAAGACCAGCCGTGACGTGTATTGACGATAGTAGATAAATCCCATGCGACAGGTACCGCGATGGCAGTTGGTTCAGGTAAGACAGTTGTTGACGAAGCGCTTGTTTCGCTCGGGACATTTCCATCGTATAAAAGAACGCCGTCTCCGGAAAACACGCGAAGACCCTTGCGATCGGCTTCTCTGACCGCATTGTCCCATATCTCGAAAGCACCGCTCTGTGTATCGGGTTCATCCCAGGAACGGCGCACGTAATAGTTTAGATTGTCGCGAGTACTTGATTGTTCGACCCAAGCAGAAGAGCTTCGGGACACGGAGGCATCGGCTGTCGGCATCAACTGATAGAACCGGTCGCCAAGGCTTTCCGCATAATCGCAAGATGATAAAAATATGAGTGATAAGGCCGTCGTCAAGACGATCGAAAGAAGGAGGCGACTAATCGTTTTGACGGTAAAAATCATTCCGTGCTCCTTCCTCGTCAGCGTGTGAAAATCAGATGATAACCCAGCGCCAGTATTTCGCGAAGATAGGCCTTAATTGTTTTGCCGCTGCCTGCCGGGGCGGCCAGGGCATAAACATGCTTGAAACCATGCAGTCGGGCCGTACGTTTGGCTCTGTACATATGGTAGCCGTTGGTTACGATGATCGCGGTATCGATATCGATCAGCTTTCGCGAAAAAGTGAAATTTTCGATGGTGGTGGTCGACTGATTCTCGATCACGATACGCTTGGGATCCACGCCTCTTTCGATGAGATAGCGGGCCATGACATCGGCTTCCGGCTCAGCCTCGTTCGCACCTTGACCGCCGGTAACAATGACGAAGACCTGCTTGTTTTTCAAAAGATAAGCCAAAGCCGTATCCAGGCGTTCCTTTAGCTGTGGCGAGGGGAAAGTCGGTTTGAATTTCGACACTTGAGCGCCAAGTATGATCATGTGCCGGATACCGGCGGGAGGGTGTTCGTGGCGCGCGGACCAGATCAAGGCAAGCATGATCAGAACGTAGATCAAAACGATGCCGGCCAGGCCTGCGGCTATGACAAGTAAGACGCCTCTTGTGCTTAAGTTTGTGAACATAGGTCGAAGACTCCTGTTCGTATCTGCCCCTGATCAGCCGGATTCATCAAATCAGGCTTTTACCGTCGCAGTTGTCGAGCTTTAATCCCAGTATAGCCGCCATGGTCGGCGCGATGTCAACCATCTCGGCCTCGCCTAGGTCGGCTCCCCGGGCGATACCTTTTCCATTGATGACAAGATTCGTACGGTAATTTTCCTTATAAGGAGAGTAGCCGTGAGTCGCATAAGTCGCACCCGGACCTCCGATCGATTCGTGCAGCTCGTCCGTGAGCTTATCGTCGAAGGAGTAGCCGTTTTTCGCCTCCAGCATATAAGGGGCGAGATCCGCCGCGTGCAGTTTCTTAAGCATAGCCTTGTCGTAGATGGCTTCGATACCGGACATTTCGTCCTTCATGTAATCCCGGATGACTCGAAGCGCCTGCTCTCGGGTCCGGGCATCGTTGTCGCGAATATGAAGATACGACGCGCCGCCTGCTTCCTGAACGTAGGCCCGCCAGATCGCTTGATCGCCGTTCCGGTAAATCAAACCGGCATCACGCAGCAGATTATTCAGATGAATTTTCGTATGCACGTTGATTTGGCCGTGGTCGCCCAGCACCATAATGACCGTATCATCGGCCAGGCCGCTGGTCTCGACGGCTTCGATGATGTCTCCCAGACGCCGGTCCATGCGCAGGATCGCCGCATCCACTTCGGGGCCCGAGGTACCGTGGTGATGTTTGGTCTCGTCCAGATCGATTAAATGCAGCATGAGCAGATTCGGTTTCTTTCGCTTGAAGGTATCCACGGCGCAGGCGGTCGTAAAGTCATCGAGTTCAGGTTGGACGATGCCGTTTCGGATATGACCGTGGCGAAGCTGCATGGAAATACAATAGAGGGGGTTTCCGTTTCGCAGAACTTTCAGCAGCTGATTTTCTTTTCCGATGGCGACCACCTCGGGCAGGAGGTAGTCGATTCGGGCTTTCGCGCTGACCGGCCATAAGAGAGCAGCGGTTTTAAGGCCCGCTTCATGCGCCGCATCGTAGATCGCCGGAACTTTTATGTCCCTGCGATACCAGTGCCAGGCCTGCTCTTTTTCCTCGACAAAAGGCTGCAAAGGATTATTATGGTAAATGCCGTGTCTCGCCGGGTAAACGCCGGTCGAGATCGTCGAATGAACAACGTATGTCAAGCTGGGGTAGATCGTTCGCAGCTTATGCGTCGACATGCCTCCGGCTATCAGTTTTGCCAGATTGGGCAGGCGTTTGGCCTGCTCCCAGTGATCTTCCGAGAAAGCATCGTAAGAAATAACGATCAGGTGTCCGGCAGGTTTCATTTTATGCCTCTTTTTCTAGTCGGTCTGAAGTGCCTGATCTTTCGGTAAGGTCAGGAAAACCAGCAAGCCGGCGATGAAGAGCGGGATGATCGAGAAAATGCTGAGTTTGGCGTCTCCGCTCAAGGTGGTGGTCAAAGACATGACAGCAGGTCCGATGATCGCCGCGAATTTACCAAAGATGTTATAAAAACCGAAGAATTCGTTGGAACGCTCTTTCGGGATGATTTTTCCGAAGTAGGAACGGCTGAGTGCCTGAATGCCTCCCTGGGCCGAACCGATCATGGCACCAAGAATGAAGATGTGCCAGACTTCGGAGATGAAGTAGGCGGCGATACAAGAAACGATATAAGTCCAGATACCCGTAATGATCATGCGACGGGTGCCGAAGCGTCTGGCCAGATTGCCGTAAAGGATGGCGCAGGGAAAGGCGATGATCTGAATGATCAGGAGGATGCCCAGAAGCGTGAAGGTGTCCAGCGAGTCGGTGCCCAGCACGGCTGTCGCATAAGGAACCACCATTTTAATGATGGTGTCGACGCCGTCGATATAAAGGAAATAAGCCAAAAGGAAAACAAAAACAGCACGATGATCACGGATATTCTTAAAGGTATTCCAGAGACGCTTGAAGCTGTTAAAGACGGGATTGGGTTCCGGTTCGATATAGTGTTTTTGCCTGACGTCGCGAATCATGGGAATGGTCAACGTTCCCCACCATAAAAATGTAATAATGAAACCGACCTGATAGCCAATCGCCTTGTCCATGCCCATGAAGAAGATCAATGCCAGACTGATGCCAAAGGGAATGACGCTGGTGATATAGCCGTAAGCGAAGCCGGCCGACGATACTTTATCCATGCGTTCGTTGGAACTGATGTCGACCAGGAAGGAGTCGTAGAAGATGTTGGAGCCGGAGAAGCCGATTGCCGAGAGAAGATAAAAGAGAATTAACAGCTGCCACTGTCCGCTCGAAGGGGAGACGAAGGCCAGAGACAAAGTACTGAGCAAACCCAGCACGGCGAAGAAAATAAAGAAACGTTTTTTCTTGTCTTTGTAATCCGCCAGCGTTCCCAGGATGGGGCTGAGCACGGCGATCAGTATGCTGGCCAGGGAGTTAAAATAACCCAGATCCATGCTGCTGCTGACATTATCGAACATGCCGAAGACAATCGGCAGCAAAGCGGTCGTAACAGCCATCGAATAGGCCGAGTTGCCGCAGTCATATAGAATCCATGAAATCTCTTCTTTCGTAAACTTCATACCCGATCTCCTCATTGCCCAGATAGCCCGGTGCCAAAACTTGATTCTGTATAAAACAGTTGAGCTCATTATATAAGACCGGAAGTTAAAATAGTGTGCGAAAAATAAGCGACAAGACGGAACTGTATCGAACTATGTTCTTTATTCATTCATAAAAAAGACCGGTCCTGAGCGAAACGGCAGGACCGGTTGATTTAGAGGACTGCTGGTACGAGTATATATCATGGATCAGGCGTTTAACACGTTTCCCGTATAATCGATGTACCACCGGTCGCGGCTGATTGGGACGGATTTATCCATCAGGCCGACAAAACCTTTCGCGGCATCCGAGGCTTCGATCTGGGCCGTGGTTCTGCCCATATCCGTGTTCATCCTGCCCGGATGAACGGCGAAGAAATCAATGTCATTAACGGAAGCGTTCAGGATACCGGCTGTCTTCGTGGCGGCCGTCTTGGACAAGCCGTAGGCGGGAACCCAGGTTCCGCAGCTTTTTACGCTGACTCCTTCCGAGGTCACGATAAAGACACGGGCACCGGCCTTCAAGTAAGGCATGAAGCTCTTGGTTACGATAATCGGACCGACGACATTCGTGTCAAAGGTCAGTCTGACATCTTCGATATCTGCTTCATGGAGCATTTTCACGCGATCCGAGTCGAGGAGGACCCCCGCGTTGATGCATACGGCATCGATAGTTTCTAGAAACTCATGGGCCAGGGATGCGGCTTTCTGTATCATTCCTTCATCCGTGACGTCGGCTTGAACAAGCAAAAGTTGTTCCGGATATTGCTCTTTGAGTTCATTTAAGCCGGCAGCCGGGCGACGCGAGCCTGCAGCTACTTTATGTCCTGCTTCCAGGAGTGCCGAAGTCAGGGCCAAACCAAGTCCGCGCGATGCTCCCATAACGACGAAATTCATAGAACCGCTCTCCAATCTGCTTTTTAATTAAAAGTTCTCGAGTAACTCGATGATGCACTTCATGCTCGAAGTCGCATCCATGTAAGCATACTGACCGGAGGCGTTACCGTATTTCCCGCGCTGCAGGAGTTTCATACCGGCGCCTTCGAGTTTGACGATCTTCTCATCCATGCCTTTAACATTAAAGGCGATGTGATGGATGCCTTCGCCGTACTTGTCCAGATGATCCTGCCAGGTGCTCTTAACGCCGTTGGGCTGGATCAGCTCGATCTGGGTACCGGGACCGGCATCGAAGAATGCCATCAGGCAGTTGGCATCGGGAGCGGGCTCGCCGTCAACAGTCGTGCCTGTCACCTCGAATTTTCCTCCGTCGAAATGGGGAGGAACGGGTACACCGAAAAATTCTGCGAAGACTTTCTTCGATGCTTCGATGTCGCGGACAATAAAACCTACCTGAGTCAATACGTTGGTATCAATCAAACCTGCCATAGTGTTACCTTCTTTCATTATATATATCTAGCGCCGTCTGCGCTAAATTCCAAACTTGTTTCGCATCCGTTTATGCTCCGATGCATCAGAGTGCTTTACATGAAGATCGTTCCACCAGTGTTGAGGGAATGAATTCGCTTGAGGCTACGTTTTCCTCTTGTTCGATCGTGTCGATCACGCGATCCACAAGCGATCCGAACATTCTTGAAAAATCGAAGGAAAAAGTTGTCAAAGGCGGACTCGTATATTTGCCGTTTTCATGGCCGTCGATACCGATGATGGAGATATCGTTGGGGACATGAAGACCCAGTTCGCGACAGGCTTCCAAAACACCGAATGCGGCACTGTCGTTATTGACACAAATCGCCGTCGGCAGATCATCCAGACAGCCCGACAGCATTTTTTTCGCGGCTTCGTAGCCGGTTTCCTTGATAATTCCGCCAAACGCCATCCATTTGCTCTGCATGGGCAGGCTGTGTTTGATCAAGCCGCGCAAATAACTTTCATGACGATGAATACAACTTAAGCGGCTTAAGTCACCGTCGATGATGGCAATCTTTCTATGACCCAGAGAATAAAGGTAATCGACCGCCTTTTCACCGGTATCCCGGTCGAAATTGACCGACAAGCGATTCGGCAGCTCTTCGTTTTCGCGATAAAAGTCGAAGATGCCGACGATCTTATCGAGTCCGACAAGGTGATCGATCAGAGGCTCGGTATTGCTGATACCAATAAAAATACCGGCATCGATTCGGCCTTCCAGGAATGTCTTGCGGACAAAATTAATGTTGGTTTTATCGCTGAGGTTATCCAGAACGCATGATAAGACCAGATAGCCGCGTTCTGTCGCGGCATCAATGATGTGCATGAAATAACTGCTTGTCAATGTGTCCCTGGAGATCGCGCGTCCCAGCCAGAACAAACCGATGGTTTTCGTCTTCTTACCGGTTAAGAGCTGCCCCGACAGTAAAGGGTAATAGTTATTGTCTTTAATAACCTTCATTACCTTTTTACGAGTGGCTTCCGGAACATTCGGATAACCGTTAATCACACGACTGACCGTACTTCGCGAAACACCGGATAGTCTTGCTATATCCATGCTGGTGAGTCTTTTCAAATCAGTATACCTTTCTACATGTTTCGTGTTGCCAGAAGCTATACCTGCTTGCAAATGATAGCGCCTGCCCCCGCGGGGCGGACAATATCTTACCATAAGGGATAAAAGAACACGTGTTCATAAAAGATATTAACATCAATCGAAAAGCCAAGTCAATAAATGATCTGAAATATTTCTTTTGTGATAGATTTATGACTAATTGCACAAAGTATGGAGAAGTAATTTATGCTTAAAGTTAAAAAACGGCGGATTCGTTGAAAACACGTGTTTACTGTGTTATTTTCGCAGTGTAGAGTTCTGTTCATAATGCGCAAACTTGCTTGAGAGAGGAAAGAATATGTCGGTTGATATTGATATGGAAATCTTTAACGTCTGGAATCGCGAGGGGGATGAATCCATTCTCCGGATCTATGACATCGAGTCGGGCGAAATCACCGTAGTCAGCGAATTTGCTTATGTTATCGAGGCGCCGAACTGGACGCCCGATGGCAAGTATCTGATCTACAACAGTAAGGGACGTATTTACAAGTACGAACTGGCAACAGGAGACATTACGGAAATTTACACCGATTATGTCACCAACTGCAACAACGATCACGTTCTCTCACCGAAAGGCGATGCGATAGCCGTCAGCCATGGAACCGCGGAAGACGGAAAATCGCGTATTTATACCGTATCTCTTGAGGGCGGTATTCCCCGCCTGATCACTCCACTGGCTCCCAGCTATCTGCATGGCTGGTCACCCGACGGCAGTACGCTGGCCTATTGTGCGGAACGTAACGGCGAGTTTGACATTTATACGATTCCGGTCGAAGGCGGCGTCGAGACACGTCTGACCGATGCACCGGGTCTAAACGACGGTCCCGAGTACGATCCGACGGGCGAGTATATCTGGTTCAACTCCGTTCGCAGCGGATTGATGCAGGCATGGCGAATGAAGGCGGATGGCAGCGAGCAGACACAGATGACGTTTGATGAAGAGTGGAACACCTGGTTCCCGCATGTTTCACCGGACGGAAAACTGGTCGTTATGCTTGCTTATCATAAATCGGATGTAAAACCGGGCGAACACGTACCGAATAAGAACGTGGAGCTTCGTCTAATGAAAGCAGAAGGGGGAGATGTCAAGACGATTGTCAAGCTGTTCGGGGGTCAGGGTACGATCAATGTCAATTCTTGGTCGCCTGACAGTAAGCAGTTCGCGTTCGTAAGCTATCGGAAACGCGAAAATCGAAACTAGGAATTTGGCTCTTGTTTATCGCAATTTATTGCAAACTACTAAATAAGCGGAGGAAATTGAATGAAGACTCGAACGATTAAACGCATTTTAGCTGCACTTCTGATGCCCGCTTTGCTCATGGGTGTAGTCGCTTGCGGCGGCGGTACCAGTGGCACGACGACCACCAAGGCACCGGATGGCACGACAAGTAAAGGAGCGGACACGACTACGAATGCTCCGGACGAAGAGGATGGTCCTTTGACTCCTTACAAGGATCCGGTCAAAATCACATGGGCTGTTCAGGCTTCTGCCGTTCAGCAGTTCATTGACGGCGATACATATGAGGACAACATCTGGTCGCGTAAAATCAAAGAAGAATTGAACATTGATGTTGAAGTCGCTTTCTCGGCGGATATTTCAACAGATGCTTATAACAACAAGATGAATACCCTGCTTGCTTCGGGTGACTTCCCCGATGTGCTTCGTCACTCGGACAGAACGTTCTTCAAGCAGGCTCAGGAAGCCGGTTATATTCAACCGATTACCGATGTCTTTGATAATTATGCTTCGGATGCGGTTAAGGAATACCGCACGAAGTATCCCGACAACTTTGTCGGTGCCTCCATCGACGGCGAACTATATGGCTTCCCCTACATGAACGATAACTTCCACCAGGCCGCCTTCCTCTGGATCCGCGATGACTGGCTGGAGAACACGAATTCCGAGCCTCCGAAGACCGTTGACGAGATGGTTGAGCTGGCCAGAAAATTCACCTTCGAAGATCCCGACAAGGACGGTCAGGATGATACCTACGGCTTTGGTTTGGCCGGTAACGTCGTCCAGAGCAACTATGGTACCTTGTTAGGTCTCGTTGGCGCATACGGTGTTCCCGGCTACGGCAGCAACGGTATTTTCTTCCGCGGCGACGACGGTAAAATGACCTTTGCCTACATTCAGCCCGGCATGAAGGATGCTCTCGCCGTTGCCCGCAGCATGTATGAAGAAGGCTTGATCGATCCCGAGTTCACAGCCGAGAACGTCGCTTCGATGGAAGAAGACATCACCACCGGTAGACTGGGTATGATGTACCACATGAACTGGGGTACCTGGCATCCTTTCAACTATTCCTATCAGCAGGAAGGCGTCATTACCAGACCTTATCCGATTCCTACGGTTGACGGCATCGAACCCAAGATGGGTATCAGCTCGAACAAGACCGGCGACGTGTTCATGGTCAGTGCCGACTGCGAGAACCCCGAAGCCATCATTAAGATTCTGAACCTCTATGAGAAGGTTGCGATCAGCTCGCCGGATCCCGAGGACTTCCAGACCTACTGGGCCAACGAGCAGTACAGACTCTGCCCCGTATTTATCGGTATCCCGACCGAGCTCTTTGCTCCTCAAATCCATGCCGCTCTCGAAGCAGGTTCGTCTGATTCCCTGAACGGAACCGCTCTCGAATACTACAAGTACGTCATCGGTTTCGAAGACGGCAGTCTGGCCGAAGATACCAACGCTTATGGTACCTGGGGTCAAATGTTTAACGAAGGTTATGGCGGATCCATGAAGATCGCTCTTGATTATCAGAAGAAGGGCTGGCTGTACACCAATGAAATGGCCAACGAATTGCCTGAAATCTGGAAACAGAACTCCTCGGTTCTATCCGACATGGTCGAGACAACCTTTGTTGACATTATTGTTGGTAACAAACCTCTCGATGCGTTCGATACCTTTGTCACCGATTGGCTTGCCGCCGGTGGTCAACAGACTCTTGACGATCTCGAGCAGCTTTATCCTGCCAACTAAAGCCCGATAGCATACAAACATTAACGACAGGCAGATCCCGAGGCAGGTTCGCCCCTGCCTCGGGAACACTTTAGGCGGTGACCAAATGACGAGTAAACGAAAACCTCAAGAGCGTTTCAAACGTGAGCTACCATTAATGCTTATGTTAGTTCCGGCGATTATCGTGATCGCTATTTATAGTTATGGCCCCATGGTGGGTACGGTCATAGCATTCCAAAGATTCAATCCCACAAAAGGTTTTTTTGGCTCGGAATGGGTCGGATTCAATAACTTTAAGAACTTGTTTACCATGCCGGAAATCTGGCAGATCATTTATAACACGGTCTTTATTTCACTTGGAAAAATGATCGGCGGCGTTATTGTCCCGGTTACCCTGGCTCTTCTCTTTAATGAAGTCAATCGCATCAGCATTAAAAGAACCTACCAAACTTTTGTCTATTTACCGCACTTTTTATCCTGGGTTATTCTGGCCGGTATATTTAAAGACTTGTTTTCGCAAAACGGCGTTATTAACACCGCTCTGGATTTTATCGGGCTCGGAAAAGTCGGTTTTCTAAATAATCAGAAATTATTCCCCTATACTATGATTTTCACGGATATTTGGAAAAGCGCGGGCTTCGGATCGGTTATCTATCTGGCAGCCTTGACCGGTATCGACCAGAATTTATATGAAGCCGCTCAGATCGACGGCGCCAACAGAATCAGACAGACCATTCATATCACATTGCCCGGAATCCTGAGCACCATCGTATTGATGACGGTTTTGAGTATGGCCAATATTTTGAATGGCGGTTTCGATCAGATCTATAACATGTACACACCGGTTGTATATAAGACAGGCGACATCCTGGATACCTTCGTCTATCGTCTCGGTATCGATAACGCACAGTTCGCCTTGTCAACGGCAGCCAGTTTGTTTAAATCGGGTGTATCCTTCTTGTTTATCGTTACTTCCTATTGGCTGGCGGATCGATTTACGGGATATCGTATTTTCTAACAAGGTCATGAAAGGTGCTTATCATGGGATTTACTAAACTTTCTCCATCCAGAATCATATTTCTGATCTTTAACTACATCATATTAACGATCGTGGCCTTGAGCTGTATTTTGCCCTTTGTTAACTTGCTGGCGATCTCATTTTCGAACAAGACCGCTGTTGCCGCAAACGAGGTCACCTTCTGGCCGGTTGGTTTTAATGTAGCCGCTTATCAGTTCATCATGAGCAGCAGACAGTTCCTGCGCGCACTGGGCATCACAATTCAGCGTACCGTGCTCGGCGTGTCTTTAAACCTCCTGCTTATCATCCTGACGGCATATCCGCTGTCCAAATCGAAGGATCAGTTTCGTTTCCGTAGTGTTTTTTCCTGGTTTTTCGTTTTGACGATCTTGTTCTCCGGTGGTTTGATTCCGTCTTACATGGTCGTTAAATATACCGGATTGATGAATAAGCTTTCGGCGCTGATCATCCCCGGCGCCCTGCCTGTCTTTAACATGCTGGTTGTCATGAACTACATGCGCGGTATCCCGAAAGAGATGGAAGAAGCCGCTTACATTGACGGCGCGGGTCACTTCCAGACTCTGACAAAGGTTATCTTACCGGTTTGCAAGCCGACGCTGGCGACGGTTACGCTCTTCTCGTTCGTCGGACACTGGAACAGCTGGTACGACGGAATGATATACATGAACACGGTCGATAAGTATCCTTTGCAGACTTATTTACAGACTGTGGTTATCAACCCCGAAGCCTTCTTCAGAAATGCGACGAACATCAGTGCCGAGCTGGCCAACTACCTGAACCTGGTGAACGCCAGGACCACGAATGCGGCTCAGTTGTTCTTATCTATCATTCCTATTTTATGTATCTATCCCTTCTTACAAAAATACTTCACCACGGGCCTCGTAATGGGCAGTGTCAAAGGATAAGTCGACGGCAACAGCCGTTAATATTAAAGGAGATCTAAACGATGCAAACAAAAGTCGACAAGAATGGTTTTATTCAAATCTGTATCGTAGTTGCTGATATCGAAGCAGCGGCGAAGAACTGGGCCGATTTACTGGGTATCGACATGCCCGTCATTCGCAACTCTCGCCTGCAGGGCGGCGACCACTATAAATATCGCGGCGAACCCGTTTCGTGCGATCTGAAAGTCTGCAACATCGACATGGGCAATTTCGTGATCGAGCTGCATCAGCCCGTCGGCGGCGAGTCTTCTTTTCAGGAGTTCATGGATAAGTACGGAAACGGCGTCCATCACATCGGTTTCGAAGTGGGCGACCGCAGAGACGCCATCATCGAAGAGATGAGAGCAGACGGTTATGATGTCGATCGTACGGTCGGCTATTATCCCGGCAGCAGCTGGACGATCGTCGACAGTACCGAACAGCTCGGTGTCAATCTAAACATCAAGCCCGTCAGATAAAATTTTTAGTAACGGTGTTTATCCCGATAGAATGAGAGTGTCAACAAATGGCCGACCCGGAAAGAATAGGCGTGGCCATCGCAGGATGCGGGAAAATCGCACGTGTGAGGCATGCGCCGGAATACAATCAGAATCCAAATGTAGTCATACGCGGTTTTTATGACCGGAGCAGCGAACGGGCCGAAGAACTGGCCCGGGAGTATGGCGGACGTGTTTACGACAGCTACGAAGAGCTTTTGGCAGATACGAGTGTCGATGCGGTCAGTGTATGTACGCCGAATTTCCTTCATAAGGAATACAGTGTTCTGGCGCTTGAAGCCGGCAAGCATGTTTTCTGCGAGAAACCGATGGCCTCGAGCCTCGAGGAAGCTGATGAAATGCTGGCGGTACAGATTAAAGCCGGACGTATCCTGATGCCGGGCCATAACCAGCGTTTTATACCGGCTCACATCCGTGCCAAGGAACTCCTGGACGCCGGCGTGATCGGCAGAATCATCTCCGTTACCGCCAATTTCAAACACGGCGGACCCGAAAACTGGAGCGTCAGCGAGAAGAATACCTGGTTCTTTTCGAAGGAGTATGCCAACTTCGGTGTCCTGGGTGATCTTGGTTCTCATAAGGTTGATCTGGTTCGATACCTGCTCGATGACGAGATATCCGAGATTTTCGCGTCTTTACTGACGCTGGACAAGCACAGACCGGACGGTAGTCTGATCGATCTGGACGACAATGCTTACTGTATTTTCAAAACGGCAAAGGGCATCCCCGGTACGATCGCCGTCAGCTGGACAAACTACGGTCCCGAAGACAATGCCACAATCATATACGGAAGTAAGGGCTGCATGAAGATCTTTTCGTCTGAAACAGACGATATCGTGATTCAGTTAGAGGACGGTACGGATACCCGCTTGAATGCCGGAGGTATCAGCACGAATAAGGAACAGTTAAATTCGGGTATCATCGATGCCTTCGTTGATACCGTACTCGGATATCGAGAACTTCTTGTAGAGGTAAGAGACGGCCGCAACACGCTGGCCTGTCTCGAAGCGGCAAGATTATCTGCGGAAAGCGGACAATGGGTTAAGGTTAATAACGTCAGCCTGGTTCGTGCATGATTTTAAAGGAGTAAATATGCGTTTCGGAGGCTTCATCTTTAAGAAGTGGACCAGCCCGGAAGAGTGGGCTCAAGCCAATATCGATGCCGGCTATTCGGCGGTATATTTTCCCGTCGATTATCGCGCGGATGACAAAACAATCGAAGGTTATAAACAAGCGGCCATCGATGCGGACCTGGTTATCTGCGAAATCGGTGTCTGGAACAATACCCTGGATCCTAATCCCGTCAAACGCGAAGAAGCGATCGAAAAAGCGATCCGTCAGCTGGAACTCGCCGATTATGTCGGTGCCAACTGCTGCGTGAATATCGCGGGTTCGTACAGCGAACAATGGGACGGACCGCATAAGGATAACCTGACACCCAAGGCTTTCGAAGAAATTGTTTTGACGACGCAGCGCATTATTGACGCGGTGAATCCCAAGACAACAGCCTATTCTCTCGAACCGATGCCCTGGATGTATCCTCATACCGCGGACTCATATGTGGATTTGATACGGGCGATCGATCGTAAAGGCTTTACCGCCCATCTGGATCCGGTCAATATCATCACGAGTCCCGAGCTTTACTATCGCAGCGGCGAAGTGATTCAGGAGTGGTTTGACAAGCTTGGTGGTTCCATTCGCAGCTGTCATGCCAAAGACATACGTCTGAGCGGTAAGTTGACGGTGCATCTCGATGAATGCAGGCCCGGACTCGGGGAGCTGGATTACGAGACTTATCTCAAATGCATGACGACTCTGGACGATCGCGCCTGCCTTATGCTGGAGCATATGACCGAAGAGATCGATTACATCGAAGCAACAAAACACATCAAATCAATCGCCAAACGTCTGAATATCGATATCTAAAAGCAAGCGACTCCTAAAGCCTCTTTGACCATAGCAGTCAAAGAGGCTTTCATCTGTAGCAATTCGGGCTATCGTTCTATCTTCCCTGCAGAATCTTCAGGGCGGCATTGAATTCGCGGGCTGTTCTTTTCGAACTGATCCACAGCACGAGATTGACAGTCACGTCGACAAGCAGGATAGCTAAAGCCAGGGCGAATCCCATCTGAAAACTCTTTATCTGCTTGGTCAAGGCGAGTAGTGATAGGACAATGAGCTCCAGTAAAATAAAATGGATGATCTGACGGATGATGCTCTTCTTGAACGTTAGCTCTTCTTTAGAATAGTGGACGAGGGAGGGTAGAGTAGCCAAAGCGGCGAAAATCAGCGGCGAGAAAAATGCTTCGTAACCCATACGCGTTTCGGCTGCGAAACTAATCCCTACCACGGCCATCAGCAGACAAGTGCCCGTCGCGGAAACACAAAATGTCACAAGCAGGTTTGTTCTGAAAAAAGTCTTGAAATCCATCTTATCTGCCTCCCGATAATGCTTTTTTGATTGCAGGCACGTACTGCCTGGATATGATGATGATCTCCTTGTTTTTCATATGAGCATGGAAGCGGCCGTTCAAGGCCGGGCTGATGCTCTCGACTTGCATGAGGTTTATCACGAAGGATTTCGAGCAGCGTATGAAGTACTGGCGGCGATAAGCTTCTTCTACTTCGTAGAGTCGCAGTTTCAGCTCATATGGCCGACGTTCCGTATAGGCAAAGACCCGTTCGCCTACAGCCTCGAAATAAAGCACATCCGGCAAGTCAAAGCGATAGATGCGGTCTCCGTCCGAACCGATCAAGGTTTTTCCTTTCGACAAGACATAGGCCTGTATGCTCTCGATATCGGCCGTGACCTCGACACACTCGATGATCAGGCATTCGTCTTCGATGTGCTTGATGGGGCGTATGCGAACATTCATCGTCAATATACCTCGCTAGTATTCGGCTCGTATCGTAACTTGTCCCTGGTCCTTTAGGAAGCAATCGAAAAACTCCAGGACCAGGCGGTTCATCTCTTCGATGCAGTTCTGCGCATCGACGCTTCCGACGCCGAGCAGCTTGGCCAGTGTCGGAGAAAAGAGCGGCAAGTCGGTAAAGTTTAAGTGGCCGGTATTCCTGAAGACGGTTTCGTAACAATCCCTGCCATGTTTGCCGGCATAAAAATTGCTGTAATTTTCGCCTTCGAATTCCATGGCGCTTTCATAGTGATCCTCAGCGTATATGTTGAGCAGAGGGACGGGATAAGCCGTTTCGTTTAAAACGATTTCTCCGTCTTTAAAGTCAAGCTCTTCGCCAAGCATGGTGCCGTCAAGAACGATTACTGCATCGATATCCGGACGCTCCCGGCCCACCTGTGCGGATGAAGCCCCGCCGAGGGAGTGCCCGATCAGGCCGATATGTTCCGTATCAATATTCGTAAAGGGCGAAACCGCATCATTTTCCAGGCTCCTGTCCAGGATGGAGTCCAAGATGAAATTTTCGTCGGCCGTTCTAATAGCCATCCATTCTTTAGTCGTATTATATATCTCTTTGGCTCGACTCGCATCATGGCTTGCGTTGATGTCGGCGGCTGCCGCCAGAAAATTCAGATCGACCAAGGTCACTTGTCCGTCGCTGCCGGCGGTAAAGAAAGCTTGATAGGTATGCGAGATACTGGCCACGATGTAACCGTTCGATGCCAGTTCCATGAAGGTCGAGTGATTGCTGCCGCTAAAGCCGAACGCGCCGTGCGAGAAAACTACGAGCGGATAGGATTTTTCGGTGTCCGCGGGATACCAGAAGTCCACGGTCAGTGTTCTGTTTTTCCCGTCGGAAACGTAAGGTTCAAGCCGGCTTTCATCCGTCCAGCTGTATTTGGCACTTAACACGCCATGTTCTCCGGTGGCCCTTGGCGCTTGATACGGGGGAAAGAGCAGAAGCGGTGTAAAGACCAGGAATAGAATCATGCTGTTTCGTAGAAATCGGATGATGTTTCGTCTTAGCTTATAAGGACGTGTCTTTTTTCGGATAAGGGTAATCGCAGCGGCGACCGCTTGTACCAAAAGTAAGGCCGCGAAGGGAACGAGCAAAAAACTCCGCTTATATAAACCGGCCAGCACCAAGAGTAGAAACAATAACGGCTGCGCCAGGCGAATCAGCGCAATTTCTTCGCTGAGGCTATTTCGCGTGATGATAGCGCGGACGAGGAAGAAGACTTCCAGAGTCAGGAGCATGATCAGTGTGAGTGTAGTCATTTTAGTGTACCTCCATGTTGATTTGATGCTTTAACTTTAAAAAGAGATCTGCCTGTGGCCAAGGAAAAATCGATGACCTGCGTTTATGAAGGATAAGTTGCAGGACTACTCTGGTAAAAAAGGATTCTTTATGCTTAAATGGCTAACGAGATTACGCAATGTCGCATGCTGACAGGAGTCCCATGAATAATGTGATCACAATCGCTATCGCAATCGGTCTGGTGATCGGTGGCGCAGCCTGGATAGTTGACAGGAACAGTGCCTACGGACGCAAGTTTGAAGAGGGACTTACGATGGTGAGTTCTTTGATCTTATCCATGGTAGGTATTATCTGCTTATCGCCGATTATCTCCTGGATCCTGTCGGTTTTAGTCGCTCCGCTTTTCAATCGGATCGGGCTTGATCCGGGCATTCTCGGCGGTTTGCTGCCGCTGGACATGGGCGGTTATCATGTGTCCGTTGAACTGGCCAAATCGGCCGCTGTGGGGCGTTTTGCGGGTACGGTGGTAGGCGCGGCCTTCGGATGTACCCTGGTTTTCATGATCCCGGTTGGCATGGGGATGATCGAAGAGAGAGATCGGGAAATCTTTTCTCAAGGCGTACTGATCGGCTTGCTGGCGATCCCGGTTACGCTTCTGACAGGCGGCCTCGTCAGCGGACTGGGGCTGATTGATATCTTTAAATACAGTTCGCCGATTCTTCTCTTGATAGTTCTGGTTTTTATTTTAATGAAGAAGCGTCTGGATCTGGTTTTAAGAATATTTTCCCGCTTATCGCAAGCGCTTCGCATAATAGCCGTTGTCGGTCTCATCCTGGCCGCAATAAACTACACGATGGAACATGAACTGATTCCCGGCTTGCTGCAACTGGAGGAAGGCATGGATGTAATTGTTTCGATTACCGTCTTCCTGCTCGGAGCATTACCGATGTCGCTGTTGATGATTCGTTTACTGCGGCGCCCCGTCCAGTGGATTTCAGACCGTTCTTCGCTAAACGAACATAGCGTGATCGCATTCTTGATAGCGACGATCAGCTCGGTACCTGCCTATGCCATGATCAAAGATATGGATTGGAAGGGCAAGCTGATGAATACGGCTTACATGGTTTCCGGCTCTGCGGCTCTTGGCGCGCATCTGGCCTTTACGACAGCTGTCGAACCGTCGATGGTTCCGGCACTTGTCGCGGCTAAATTCGCCGGGGGTATTGCCGCAGTGTTCTTGTCTTTGCTCCTGGCACCTCTTTTTCTGAAAGGCGAATGAAAAGCATAAAATAGCAAATATTGATAAACGAACGCAGATTTTATCTCTTGTCTTTCTGTATAAGTTTACTTTTCCTTTCTCTGTCTTTCTGTGCTTTTATTTTTTAATAGCTTTTTTCTGGATGAAGTCCGTATAGTTGGTGTAAATTGAAAATAATGAGATGAGCCACATCTCGCCTTTCGGTACAATGGGTTTTGCAAAACAAAATCATACGGAAGGAAGACAAGACATGGCTCAACTCAATATT
>JBNRMJ010000029.1:0-42491 GCA_050309435.1 Fastidiosipilaceae bacterium | reverse complement strand
TTGAGTATAGAGCGTTTCTCGGACGGCCACAAGTCAATCGATGCACGTTTGCTCCGAGCAGTTGCTTCGGATACCGCTTGCCCGCTGCGCCGTCTGGACCCAAAGACAGGACAGGCGGGGCCAGGATTTGGATGGTCCGGCTGGCAAATATCACCTCGGAAGGCCGCAGGAGCCGCACGTTACAAGCCGCCTTGGCCAAATCTTCCAGGCAACAGCAGGCCCGCCCGCAGTCTCCTGGTGGAAGGCCTTGGCACGTCTCGGGATTGCATGGACGGAACTTGCGTAAGACTAAATTCCACGGCTCACTCGGCTCATGACAATCTACTGTAAATAGGCATAAACGCGCCATCAAAGCAGTCGATGATCGGCGACAGGTACATGTTCCCGGCCGGCATGTGAAATGCCGTCAGATCGGTTACCCACTGTTCGTTCGGTTGATCGGCTTGGAAATCCCGCTGTAGCAGGTTGTTGGGCTTCGCCTTGTAGGACTTGTTTTTAGGCAGAATTTATTATCTTATAATATTTTTCCATACGGCAGAGCGCGCTAATTTCCACACATATTTCCCTGCCCCCCTTGTGATAAAATATAGGTATTGTAGCTATTCGATTTGCCCATTGGAGGTTTACCTATGTATTTTTCAAATGAAGAAAAGAAAAAATTAAATAAATTACTTGACGATAAAGGTCTTCGTGCTAAGTTAAACAAGATATACGGTATCTCGGAAAATAAAGATACAATAAAAATAGTAGAAGAAATAATGACTGCTTCAAAAAAGAAAGTCATTGAGGATAGAAATCTAGAATTGTGGGACTTGCCTACGGTATCTGCAATGTTTTTTAACGCTGAAGATAATATACTGATGCATGAAATAAGTATAGAGTCAACGTATGTTTATAAAGATGAGGAGTATAACAATGAGGAAGAGCCTTAAGAAGATCTGTTTTATATCAATACTAGCATTCTGTATTTTTATTTCATCATTCTTACCTATTACAGTTCATGGAAATGAAAACCAAGAACAAAACATAGATGAGATTTTCATGGAAACTTTTGACTTCAACGAAGAGGGCTAGTTAGATTATCAGAAATAACTACTGAGGATATATCTAGATCGCTGACATACGCTAGTACCGATTTTATTATTAGCAACAGTGTTTCTGTTCCAGTGAATTTTAAAGGCTCATGGCACTATAGCTATGACCGTGCTAAAAATATTATTTATAATGTTGTTGAGTTAAGGGCGATTGATTTCTTAACAGACGCGACTTTATATTATACGTCAACAGGGCCCATGGGTTATCGTACCGGGACATCACGAGAATACATTTCAGCAGGACCAGTTATATATATTAGTTTTACAATTACTGGTGCGATTCCTTTATACCCCATGCAGGGACAAAGTATAAAGATATATGGAACATATAAAGGCCTGCTGGGACAAGGATCTTTCGGGCCTTCGTCTATTACTGTAATGGTTGGTTAGTCAAAACATTAACGAATAAGAGTACTATTAGGTCGCGAATATTTCCAAGCAAAAAATTGTTTTATGCAATATTAAAGTTTATTGTCTCATATTTTCATCTGCATATCCTGTATCGTACCAAGTCACTTTTCGTCAGACTGACAAAACTTAAGCGCTTCTTTGCTTTCTTACAACATCGTATTGATATTTTTGGTATAATAGGCACGCGTTTAATTAACAGCGTGGTCAGCGCATGTGGCGTTGACTATTCAATACCCAGGAGGTAATTATTTATGGTATCAACCAGCATTGCGTCTATTTGTGCGCGTGAAATTATGGACTCTCGTGGCAATCCGACCGTTGAAGTCGACGTAACCCTCGAGTGCGGCGCTTTCGGTCGCGCCGCCGTTCCGTCCGGTGCTTCTACAGGTGCTTTCGAAGCCGTCGAGCTTCGTGATGGCGACAAATCCCGCTATCTCGGTAAGGGCGTCCTGAAAGCAGTCGCTCACGTTAATGAAGATATTGCTCCGGCTCTCGAAGGCTGGGATGCATTTGATCAGTATGGCATTGACAAGAAGATGATCGAGCTGGATGGTACCGATAACAAGGCTACCTTCGGTGCCAATGCGATCCTCGGCGTCTCCATGGCCGTTGCCAAGGCCGCAGCCGATGCCTTGGGCATCAGCCTCTACAAATATCTGGGCGGTGTCCAGGCCACCACGCTGCCTACCCCGATGATGAACGTCATCAACGGCGGCAAGCATGCCGATAACTCCGTTAACCTGCAGGAATTCATGATCATGCCTACCGGCGCCAAATCCTTCCGCGAAGCACTGCGCTGGTGTGCCGAAGTCTTCCACACCCTGAAGAGCGTTCTGAAGAAGGACGGTTATGCTACCAGCGTCGGTGACGAGGGTGGTTTTGCTCCCAACTTCAGCTCGGACGAGCAGGCTCTCGAGTACCTCGTTAAGGGTATCGAAGCTGCCGGCTTCAAGCCCGGCGTCGACTTCCACATCGCCATGGACCCTGCCATGACCGAACTGTACGAAGAAGCCAAGGCTCATGGCCGCGAAGGCGACTACTACTTCTGGAAGTCCGATAAGTTCATGACCCGCGACGAAGTCATCGACTTCTGGGCCGAAATGTGCGAGAAGTACCCGATCATCTCGATCGAAGACGGTCTGGCCGAAGAAGACTGGGAAGGCTGGCAGGAACTCACCAAGCGCCTTGGCAACAAGATTCAGCTTGTCGGCGACGACCTCTTCGTTACCAACAGCAAGCGTCTGGCCAAGGGTATCGAGACCGATGCCGCCAATGCCATCTTGATCAAGGTCAACCAGATCGGTACGCTGACAGAGACTTTCGAAGCCATGGCTATGGCTGCCAAGGCCGGTTTCTCCTCCATCGTTTCACACCGTTCGGGCGAGACCGAGGACGTCACCATCGCCGATATCGTTGTCGCTTTGAACGCCGGCCAGATCAAGACCGGTGCTCCTTCCCGTACAGACCGCGTGGCCAAGTACAACCAGCTGCTTCGTATCGAAGAAGAGCTCGGCGACAAGGCCAGATATCTGGGTTTCGGCTGCTTCAACATCTAATCGGATCTTGACTTATAGCCTCAGATAGAATTTCACAATAGAAATCCCCGACCGGTACATGCGACCGTCGGGGATTTTTTACGTTACTTTTTTGAGTCTTTCTGAATGTAATTCAGAGCGGATATGCTTTAGCGAATCTTTTCGATTTTGATCTGGTCGGCCCAGGCGGCAACTTCGCTCAAGCCGGCCATCTCGACGCCTTCGCGGGAAATAGCGGCCTGACTGGCGGCCATAGCCCAAACAAGAACGTCAGGGAGTTCGTCATCTGTCAGATCGTCGTCCCTCGCGGCAAAGCAAGCCAGCACCGCGGTCATCGCATCTCCGGCACCGGACAGACGTTTGATACCGGGGTTTTGAGGCGCCTTGGCATAAAAGACCGAGGATCCGCGGGTAATGATCGCACCGTCTTCGGCCAGCGAAGCCAAAACAACATCTGCTCCCATTTCGCGTAATTTGAATGCAGCCTCCACCGCTTCGTCCAGCGTCTCGCAGGACATGCCGCTGGCTTGAGCCAGTTCGTCCCGATTCGGTTTAATGATGTCGGGTTTGGCTGCGAGAGCCAGCTTCAGGGTCTCGCCTTTGGCATCGAGGACCACGCGACCGCCGCGGGCATGCTGAGCCAGAGTCAGTTGTTTATAGGTATCGTCCGAGAGACCGGGCGCCAGACTTCCGCTCAAAACAAGCAGCTGATCCTGCTCGATCTGGCGGGTCCATTCTCTTTCGAGCAGGCGCACCGCAATATCCGAAAGATAGTTACCCGGACTGTTCAGCTCGGTCATGCGCATTTCGTTATGTTCACCGCTATCCAGAATCTTGTAATTAATACGAAGGTGTCCGGGCAGGTTAACCAGATAGGCTTTGATACCTTCCTGATTCATCAGGTGATAAACTTTACTGCCGTCGTCCGGATAGTCCGGCGAGAAAAGACTGCCGCTGCCGCCCAGTGCATGGATGGCACGGATCACGTTGCTGCCTTTGCCACCTAGATCCTCACGGTACTCCTTATAGTAGTTGGTCTTTCCAACGGCCAGCTCTTCGATGGTTAAACTCACGTCGAGGCAGGGATTCAGACTCATGACGAGAATTTCGCGACCGCTTTTGGCTATCAACTGTTGAAAATCAAACACTTTAATCTCCTTGCTAATTTATATCCTTATGGCGCACTGTAGTAATCGTATATACCACGCGTGATTGAATCTGCCAGACGATCCCGGAAAGCAGGATCCAGCAGGTTGGCCCTGTCGTTTGCGTTGGTTACGTAACCCAGCTCCAACATAACGGAGGCCAGGCCTGTTCTGTTCAACACCACAAAACCGTCTTGTTTCATGGTCTCCGGTCCGCCAACGGTCACAAGTTCGGGGATGTCTTTCAGGATCGCTTTACTAAAGCCGGTGGCAAAACGAAGCCGATTCTCATCGTCAAATCCCTGATAGACCGGAGGAGGATTATCGCCTCTCCCGGCTTGTGTTTTGGTGAAGGCATACTGGAACGCATTATCCACATAAAAAACCTGAAGACCGCCGATATTCGGATCATCGGCGAAACTGTTGTTATGCAGCGATACGAATATCACTTCGGGGAACTGACGGCCCAGATCATAGAGCAGTCTGGCTTTTTCGCCGGTTCCTGCACCGCCCAGAAATTCGCCTCCGCCCACATCTTTATTCAGCTCGTAAATCCGTTCGAAGAGGGGTTTGAATTCGTACAGAGGATCCAGCGTTTTTTCTGTTGCGGATAATTCATCGATAAGTTTATCGATGATGACTTCCCCTGCTTTGGCCGCTCTGGCATATACCGAAATAAACTCGTCAGTCGTTCGCGTCATGATGACTTCTGCGCCAAGTGCTTCCAGATTCGCCTTGGTTTTCATCGCCAAAGGCAAAACGATATCCTTTTCGACAATCTGATGCGGAGGATTGATCGGAAAAGCCGTACCGCCGTCGATACCGCCGTGTCCGGGATCCAGAATAACCGTCACGCCTTTTAATGCATCGGGGCCGAAGGGTCTTCCCTTCAGACTTGCGATTAAGGCGGAAGAATCCCGCAGTTGTTCGACACTGCTGTCGGACGGCCAGCGCTGCAGATAATCGTCGCCCGAGGCTGCGATAATGGTCGAGAAATCCATAATGATGCGATTGGGATCCAAATCGCTTTGGCTCTCTTCGGGCTCGCTTTCCGAGCTGTTCTCGGGAAGAGAACTCCCGGACGTCGTTTCACTGCTTTCGCCGGCCGGTTTCGAGTCTCGTTTCGATAAGGCAAGCAATTGCACGGCAATCACGGCAAGTAATATAACGAGAATAATTAAGAAAAGCAAAGCGCCGATCCGAGGCTGCTTGCGAGAAGATCTGTAGTTCATCTGTGCTCCTGCCTAACCCGTGTTTACTCGTTCATCTGCTTCGCTTTTTGGGTCAGGAGAGACACCAGTTCATCGCAGTAACGCTCGATGCTTTCCTGGTCTTCGCCTTCGATCATGACACGAATGACGGGTTCGGTGCCGGAAGGACGAAGCAGCAAACGCCCGCTGCCGGCCATACGGGCCGTAATAGCATCGGCCAGCCTGCAGACCTCGGGATCTTCCATTAGACGCTTCTTGGCTCCGTTTTCCACCGTGACCTTCCGCAGAACCTGAGGATAAAGCACGTAATCGGCCACAGCCTCGTCCAAATTCAGGGAGAAATGCTTCAAGGCTCTCAATAAGCAAAGCGCGGTCAGAATACCGTCGCCTGTTTTCGCATATTTTCTTAAAATGACATGGCCGGACTGTTCGCCGCCCAGGCTGAAGCCATGTGCCTCCATCTCTTCGAGCACATAGCGATCACCCACCGGCGCACGCTTTAAGGTAAAGCCGTATTTTTCGCAATATCTGTCAAAACCAAGATTACTCATCACGGTGGCCACGATGGTGTTTCCGAAAAGCTCTCCCCTGTCTTTCAGATAGCGGGCGATAAAGGCCATGATTTGATCACCGTCGACGATCTTTCCCGTCGCATCGACAGCGAGCATTCGATCCGCGTCTCCATCGAAGGCAAAGCCGATATCGCAGCCCTTGGCCAATACGAGGTCGCGCAGGTTATCCATATGAGTGGAACCGCAGTTGGCATTGATATTCAGCCCGTCGGGATCCACGCCGATGAGTTCGAGCTTGGCGCCCAGGTCGCGAAACAAGCCGGGAGCCACCGAGGCGGCCGATCCGTTGGCACAGTCCAGTGCGATGTGCAGACCCGAAAGATCGATTTCCAGTTTGGTTTTTAAGTAGATGCTGTACAGTAAACGGGCTTCTTCGGCGACATAACGACGACCCAGATCCACACCGATCGGACGAGGCGTGTCGCCTCTTCTCATCGCAGCCTCGATTTCATCTTCGACGCTGTCGGCCAGTTTATTACCATATTCGTTGAAGAATTTGATTCCGTTGTATTCGTAGGGATTGTGCGATGCCGAGATCATGACCCCCGCATCATAGCCTTGATTAGCGACTAAATAGGCAACGGCAGGCGTCGTTAAGACCCCTGCGCAGTAAACATCGGCTCCGGCGGCATTCATACCGGCCGTCAAAGCGGCTTCGAGCATATCACCGGATATTCGGGTATCTTTCCCGATCAGAATTCGCGGACGATGCGAAAAATGACCCGCCAAAACATGCGCACCGGCCAGACCCAGTTCCATTGCCATCTCAACATCGATATCGGCGTTCGCCACGCCGCGAACACCGTCCGTGCCAAATAATCTTTGCATCGTTCACCTCAAATGATTATGCTAATCTGAAACTACGGGTGCCGGAGCGAGGACCACACTCTGTTCCGCCGGCTCGCGGGAAACGACGGCATAAGCATTAGCCGATAAACCATCGATGGTAATTTCAACCTGAAGTTTCTGTATACTCTGTCCCAATGTTTCGATATCTTTTTCCATTTGTTCTGTATCCAGATCGCTAAAGTCTATCTGTGCAATGACGTTTTCGCGACTAACCGCATCATAGTATTTCTGACGCACCTGAAAGCGAATAGTGACGGTACTGTCCGCCCGGCTGTATATGACATCGTGTTCGCCCATCAGACTCTCGGCATTCGTAACTTGTATAGGCACGCTGCCGATGGTAACCGTACGGATCGGGTTCTGACTGATCTGAACATAAAACCACAACACGACGGCGATGGACAATGAAGTAATTCGTAAAAACAACTTGGTTTTTCCGGGCATCGAGGTTTTTGTCACGGCCGCATCCACACCGGCCACAGAATCTTCCGGTTCGTGAATCACGTTTAAAATGACATTGCGAAGCGTGGATTTCGCGCTTTTTTCGCTCTGAACAGGAGTAAGCAATTTGTGCAGTAAGGCTCTGAGAGCATCTCCGTTTTCGATCGGATAGAGTCTGCCGCCCATGGTGACGGAAATCTGACCGCGCTCTTCGGAGACAACAATACCGATGGCATCGCCGATTTCGCTGACGCCTACGGCCGCTCGGTGGCGGGTACCGTAGTTCGTTCTCATATGATAGTTGTCTGACAAAGGGATATGGACCCGGGCCGCATAGACACGATCGTCGCGGATGATCACCGCTCCGTCATGCAAAGGCGAGCCCTTATAGAAAATCTGTTCGAGCATGGTCGAGGTCAGGGATGAATCCAGAATAACCGCCGTACCCGAAATCAATTCACCGAGTTTCGTCTGTCTTTCCAGTACGATCAAAGCACCGGTATAAGTCGCGGCCATGTGTTCGCAGGCGATGACGATCGCTTCGATAATATTATGGGCAAAACGGGTCTCCTCGTTCTGGTCCGGTGCCACCGACGTATTGAAGATGCGAAGCGAGCGCCGGCCCACGGTTTCCAGAGCCCGTCTCAACTCGGGCTGGAAAATGACGACAAAACCGATGGCCAGAACAGACAAGCTGTTCGCCAGAACATAGTTGATGGTTTGAAGACCGATCAAGTCACAGACAAAAGTAAAGATAACGATAAACAAGATGCCCTTAAAAAGCTGCCAGGCTCTCGTATCCGCCATCAGTTTCAAAATAAAATAGACGGCCAAATTGGTCACCAGCACGTCAATGACCATCAAGATCAAATCTGCCGGTGTACCAAATAAGAGCCATCCCGAACTTAAATCCGAAAACAAGTTCCGTAAGTATCTAGATATCTGATCCCATGCCTGGGACGCTAAGAGCGTATTCAGAGTCAAACACTAATCCTTCCACTATCCGTGAACCGAAGTCTACCGTTTAATCGTTAATTCAGCTTAATCGTCAAATTCATCCAGATCATCGTCGTCATCGCCTTCGAGTCCGGCTACATTCGTCAGCCAAATGACACGGCCGCTTACGCGAATTAGACCGTCCTTCTCCATGCGTACCAGTTCGCGGGAAAACGAAGGGCGAGGCATGGCCAGCAAACGGGCAGCCACTTCCTTGGAAACCGGAAGCTCGACCGAAGGTGTGGAGATATACACTTTTTTTGGCACAGTTGTCTGTTGCGCTTCTTCCTCCAGTCTCTGCTGCTCATGCAGATCCAGCAGGTATGTGGAAATTTTCTGACGCAAATTGCGCTGCGACAAGATCGTGATCCGACGGTTCTGATTCTGAACCTTATCCGACAGGAAGCGGACAAAATTTGTCATGATACGCGGATTGCTGTCAATCAAAGGAATCAGAATATCTCTCGTAAGCGTAACGATTTTCGCGTTACTCACGGCTTCGATCGTCAGGGGATATTTCGTATGACTGCCCATAATCAGGTCTTCACCGAAGACATCGCCGGGCGACAAGAGATCCAAAGTTACAAAATCTCCCGATCGGGAGTACTTTTGAAGTGCCAACTGTCCCGAAATTACGATTCCGAGGGCATTGCAATCATCGCCTTCATTGGCAACCACTTCGCCTTTCCATGCCAAACGGATGTTCAAGCGTGAACAAAAGCGATTGATTTCATCATGGGTCAACCCCTCAAAAAGCGGGCTCATCGTCAGGGCATCGCACAGTTTTTTCATATTTCCCTCCCAGGTTCTATATATATCTGATGTGCTTAGCTTAGCGAGGGTTATCATATAAACAGCACATGGTTACATTATAGTATAAAACAGCCTTTATAATCCATAATCCGAGGCTTATATTAAATCATAAGGAAACAGGAGATTAAAAGCAAATCGAGAATTGAATGCATGCTGACATTATTCGACTATAATCTTCTTTGTTACAGGAACTTTGTTGATTCGAACGAAGTTTTCATACACGAAATTCCGTGATAGTAGTCTATAATGATTCTATTATAGATAGATATTTTGCGACGATAGACTATATTTGAGGAGTTTTCATGGCACAGGCATTGTATAGAGAATGGCGATCCCGTAATTTCGATGAAATTGTCGAACAAGAGCATGTTGTATCGGCCCTGAGACAAGCCGTCATCAGCGGCGAGCTCGGTCATGCCTATCTCTTCACAGGTACCCGAGGCACGGGAAAAACCAGTATGGCCAAAATTCTGTCCCGGGCAGTCAACTGCCTGAATCCGCACGACGGCAATCCCGACAATACATGCGAACTATGCCGGGCTATTCTCAACAACACCCTCACCGACGTGGCAGAGATCGACGCGGCCTCGAACAACTCGGTCGACAACATCCGTCAGATTACCGAAGAGATCGTGTTTCTCCCTGCCCGTGCCAAATATAAGGTATATATAATCGACGAGGTTCATATGCTCTCGACCGGTGCCTTTAACGCCTTGTTGAAGACACTCGAAGAGCCCCCGGCGCATGCGATTTTCATCCTGGCCACCACAGAGCCTCATCGACTCCCGGCCACGATTTTGTCTCGTTGCCAACGTTATGATTTCAAACGGATCAGCGAAGCAAGTATCGTTAAAAGGCTATCTTTAATCGCAAACAACGAAGGTATTCGCATTGATGCCGCAGCTATTCGCAGCATCGCTTTACTGGCAGACGGAGCTTTACGTGATGCGATCAGCTTACTAGACCAGGCCAAGATCAGTTTCCCGGAAGGTGCCACGCAAGCCGATATTCAGTCCATGACCGGACAAGTCGACCGGCAGTTTCTGGGGCGCATGGTGACCGCTCTGGTTCGTTCGGATGCAGCCACTGTGCTTTTTCTGCTGGATCAGATGATCCGAGACGGACAGGACATGGTTCGTTTCGCGCATGAACTGGCCGCTTTCTACCGGGATCTTCTGATCATTCATGCGGCAGGAGATACGACCGCACTGCAATCAGGTAAACTTGCCGGTTTGATCACGGCAAGCGACGCCGAGATTCAGGAGCTTAAAAATCTGGCCGCTTACTATCAGCAGCCTGAAGTTGTCGAACGAATCACGCAATTGTCAGCCCTGATTTCGGACATGCGCTGGTCGCCCAATCCCCGAATTCTGCTGGAAATCGGCGTCTTGAGATTAATGGGTACAAGAGCCGCCCAAGTCGCGGCCAAACAAGTCGCGGCACCCGACCTTCCCGCTCCTGTTCCCGAAGTTAAGGCTCCGGCAGTCCCGGCTCCGGTCAGACAAGAAGCAGCCGCCCGGCCTTCTTTACCTAAAGGAGAGGAAAAAGCACAGCCGAACAAAGCAGACAATCAGGCTTTCAACAATGCTCCCGAGGATTCTGTACCCGTCGAAGAGATACCCATGGAAGATATACCCGTGGAAGACAGTGTATACGACGATGCATTCCCGGAAGAAGCCTGGGTTGAGCCTCCGTATGAAGAAGAGATCGCAGAAGAGAAAGTATCGCAAGTCCTGCCGCCCGCAGAACCCCGGGCTGCGGCGCCCGTCCGTCAGGACAGCCGGGATACCTCGCTCCCAGCTGTCAAAGACAAAGAAGAAGCCCGGGTTGTCTGGAACAAGATTCTGGATCGTTTACAGAAGCAGGATATGTTTTGCTTCCTTTTTGCCAAGACGGCAGAGGTGGACAGCGCAGGCGGCGAACTGTTGATCAGCTTTGCGAGTGAGGAAAAAGCAAACTATAATGTATTTAGCACGGATCGCGGCAACAAGCCACTGAGAGATGCTATGCGCGAATGTCTGGGACATATGATCCCCTATCGCGTCGTCGTCCGGGGAACCGCAGACGGTAAACCACCGACAGATCAAGAGAACGGGAAAGCCGGCTGGCAGGAGCATATTTCACGCGCTGCACAGAGTCTGGGTATCCCGATAGAGAGAAAGGATTCATAAAATGGCACGTAAAGGTTTTGGAGGCTTGCCCGGCGGCATGAACATGGGCAACTTGATGCAACAGGCACAGAAAATGCAGCGCGAACTCGCCGAGGCACAGGCCGCGGTCGCAGCTCTGGAGGTTGAAGCCAGCAGCGGAGGCGGCATAGTCCTGGTCAAGATGAGCGGCGAACATAAGCTCCTCGATTTACAGATCAAGCCCGAGGCTGTCGATCCGGACGATGTCGAGATGCTGCAGGATCTGATTATGGCGGCCATTCGCGATGCACAGCGCCAGATCGATGAAGCCACCGAAGAGAAAATGGGCAGATTCGCGGGCATGACCGGAGGACTGGGCTTCTGATCCGAAGGGCATCATAGAAGTAATCCGGCGGAGGGCAGGCAGTCGATGCTTGCCCTCTCCTGTTCGAAAAAAATCATTAAGTTTAATGGAGTAATTTCATGGCCAAATATTCACCGGCAATCAATAACCTTATCACGCAACTTGCGTCTTTACCCGGCATCGGTCAAAAAAGCGCACAGAGACTGGCCTTTCACATCCTGAGTATCCCGGCCGAAAAAGCAGATGCTCTGGCTCAATCGATCATCGAAGCTAAACGTCTGACGGGCTTTTGCAGTAAGTGTTGCAATCTGACGGACCAGGACCCCTGCGAAATTTGTTCGGACGAAAAGCGTGACAAACATATCATCTGTGTCGTGGAAAATCCCAGCGATGTAGCCGCGATGGAACGTACACGTGAATATCGCGGACGATATCATGTGCTGCACGGCGCCATCTCTCCGATGAACAACATCGGACCTGAGGAAATTCGTCTGAAGGAACTGCTCGCCAGACTACGGCTGGAAACGGATGTAACGGAGGTTATTTTAGCCAATAACGCCACGGTCGAAGGCGAAGCCACGGCACTTTATATCGCCAAACTCCTGAAGCCGGCCGGTATCCGGACTACCCGCATCGCTCACGGTATACCGATGGGTTCGAACCTGGAATTTACCGACGAAGTGACATTATCACGGGCGTTAAGCGGCAGAATCGATATATGAGATGCGATATTTCATCTTTCAATAGTATTACAAGAGTAGAGATACATTATATCCGTTAGATTTTTGGACTCTTCCACATCAAAAACTCATCAAAGTTATATAAAAGCTTGCAACTATGCCGATTAATGTTTATGATAAAAACGTTATAATCGTCTGCAGTTGACAAGTTTCTAACCTTATAGCCATTTCGATAGGGTGAAGAAGCTCGTGAGATTATTAGATGGAGGAAAAGTGATGTCATACTCCCCACAGTCCGGAAATAAGAACACTCAAGAGCCCGGTGGAAATGCGAGCACTTCGAATCGAAAAGTCTATCGGTCGAAGATGACAGACGCATATGCCATTGACGAACTCGGTGAAGAAGTCAAAACCAGCGAACCCGAGGAGTACTTCGAAGATGCCGCCATCTATCTTCTTGGCGAGATCAATTTGATTTTCGAGAAAATCGTTCATCACTACTTTACGCCTCATGGCTTGACGCATGTTCAAATACCGATTCTGATGACCTTGCTGAAGGAAGGTTCCATGACCGTATCTCAACTGGGCCGCAGTCTGGAAATCGGTTCGAGCAATATCACGCCTTTGTGCAAGCGTCTGGAAGCCATGAATCTGGTTACCCGGAAACGCGACCATTACGATCAGCGTGTTGTCTTCGTCACGATTACGGATCATGCCAAGGAATTACTGATTGAAATCAATCGTCAGATCCGCGAGCAGACCATGAACGAAGTCAGTCCTTTATCGGCTGACGACCAGGATCAGATCCATAAGGGCATGACCATTTTCCGCGATTATATCGGAAGCATTATGGCTGCCACGGAAAATCATCAGAAAAACGAACTGCTCAACGATAAACGTTTGAGCCGCCTGGAAGCCGCTCGTCTGGCGACCGAACTCAGCGAAAGTAAACGCGAGAAGAAACGCAGAGGCCGTCCGAAGACCAGGAAGGAACCGGAAAGCACCGAAGAATAAGTAGATCACGTCTTTATCATGAGGTGAATTTATGTCATATAAGCCTACTCAGAACATGCTGAGGGTTTTACTAATAGTAGCCATCCTGCTTGTGCAGGTGGCTATCTTTATAACGGTCGTCATCTCATTTAGCGAGTGGTCTCCGATTGTCTATGCAATCAATATATCGATTAGCATCCTGACCGGCGTGTATCTCGTTAACAGCAATACTCAGATCAACTATAAATTTACCTGGATACTGGCTATATCGATCATGCCGATTTTCGGCGGTATCTTCTTCTTGTTTTTCGGTTTGCATCCGAAATCACGGGGAATGACAAAATGGCTTCGAGAAGTGCATCAGACCTCGGAGCGGGCTTTTAAGAGCGCCAGGGACAGTGACCGGGCCATCCCGGCTCAGGCACATGCCGCACTGCAAGCGACCTTCCTGCAGGAGACCACCGGTTACCCGGCCTATCTTAATACCGCTTCCCGTTATCTGGCCACCGGCGAAGATCAGTTCGATGTCATGCTCGAGGCAATCCGTCAGTCCCAGCGCTTTATTTTTCTGGAATACTTTATTATTTCAGACGGCGAAATGTGGAGATCGCTTTTCGAGCTATTGAAAGTCAAGGTCCAGGAAGGCGTCGAGGTCAAGCTTCTTTATGACGATCTGGGGGCTATGCGCTTTTTACCTTATCAATTTGAAGACGAACTCGAAGATGCAGGCATAGAAGTCATTGCTTATAATCCTTTGCGACCTGTGTTTTCGCTTCGTTTCAACAATCGTGATCACCGGAAAATGATTATCGTGGACGGATATATTGCCATGACCGGCGGTATCAATATCGCCGACGAGTATATCAACCGGAAGCTTCGCTTCGGTCATTGGAAGGATACGGGTATTGTTCTGGCGGGTCCTGCCGTATGGAACTTCACGGTCATGTTCCTGACTGTATGGAACATGCTCTCGCCGAATCCGGTCAATCTTTATGCTTATACGCCGCATCGCTGGGCAGTCAATCCCGCGCGTCTTTCCGACACAAACGGCGGCCACATCTTATTAAACTTATTGAACAGTAATACGAAGGGGCACATCCTCCCTTTCGACGACTCTCCCTACGACGGTGAACATCAGGCAGCTGCCGCCTATCGCAATATCATCAACCGTTCGACCGAAACGATCGATATCTGCACGCCATATCTGGTGCTCGACGACGAGATGCTAAATGCCATCACCGGTGCGGCTCAAAGCGGCGTTCGAGTGCGTATCATCACGCCGCATATACCAGACAAACCTTATGTTCATTCCACTACTCGTTCGTATTATCTTCAGTTGCTTCAAAAGGGTGTCGAGATCTACGAATACACGCCGGGCTTCATCCATGCCAAGTCCATCGTCGCGGATAACTCCACGGCGATCATCGGTACCGTCAACTTCGACTACAGAAGCCTTTATCTTCATATGGAAAATGCCGTCTGGCTTTATGGAACCGAGAGCATTCAGGCCATGACCGACGATTTCGAGGACACGCTGGCCATGTGTCAGCGGATCACCCTCGAAGATATGCAGAATGTTGCCTGGCCAGCGAAGATGATTCGATTATTACTGAGAGTATTCGCGCCATTAATGTAACTATAAGTTCGCACTAATAAGCTGTCCTTATGCGAACTTAGTAAGAAGCCTGTAAATCAGACAGGCTTCTTACGCCGTATCTTGTTTGAGCGAATACTGAAAGCGTAAGCTAAGCAAATTAAAGTCAGGTTTCTTACGCTTTGTTTATTTCTCAGGCAGGCTTCTTACGCCGTATCTTGTTTGAGCGAATACTGAAAGCATAAGCTAAGCAAATTAAAGTCAGGTTTCTTACGCTTTGTTTTGCTTCTCAGGCAGGCTTCTTACGCCGTATCTTGTTTGAGCGAATACTGAAAGCGTAAGCTAAGCAAATTAAAGTCAGGTTTCTTACGCTTTGTTTTGTTTCTCGGGCAGGCTTCTTACGCCGTATCTTGTTTGAGCGAATACTGAAAGCGTAAGCTAAGCAATTTAAAGTCAGGTTTCTTACGCTTTGTTTATTTCTCGGGCAGGCTTCTTACTCAGAATTATTCCTTTATTTCTGAAATTTCCAGCCTGGATATGGCTGCCATGTAGAAGAAACTGCGTATCGATTCTTTCAGGAAGGTCTTGGTTTCGTCATCTAGCTCTTTCATCGCTTGTAACAAGGCTTTGGCGCGGTTTTGCCAGTCGTCGGTCAGATCGAAAAAGCTTGTGGCTTCCGTGGCCCGGATGATCGCATAGAGCGAATCGATGTATACTTGTCTGGCCTCGTCATCCATCGTATTCAACCAGCTGCTGATAACGTTGGATCGCTTGAGGGCTGCTTGATCAGGCGAAGGACGATAGATAAAGTCATTGCCGGATAACTCCCAGGTAAAAGGATCATGTTGAACAAACCAGGGGTAGATGTTCTTGATGGTCAGATAGGCGTCCCGATTTTCCAGAAGCAGGCCCACGACAGAAGACTGAGGTATCATTTTAACGAGTTTATGACGTATTCGCTTGTATCCCTCGGAATCATATAGTTCCGGCCGAAAACCCGGACCGTCATGGTTATAGATGCTTAAGATACGATCCTGCAGCTCGATCGGAGCCATCGCACCGGCATAAACGGCGATGTTGCCGCCTTTTGAATGGCCGCCAAGACGAAGTTCCGATGTGCTGAATTCCGACCATTCCAGTAAATAATTCAAGCCGTCAATCTAGGCAGGGACCGGACTCATGAAAGCCATGTTGAAATCTTCTTTCCAGGCGACAAACGTCTCGTCGGTCCCGCGGTATGCGATGTAGTCGGTACCGTCTGAAAGAGAATAGATAATGGCTGCGAACTGAGTCTGTGCTTCTTCGTCATAACGTTTCACAAAACGGCGAATGGCGATCGATGAAAATCGGGGACTCGAGACTGCCTCGTTGAAAAGCATGCGGGCGTTCTTGTTATGCCAGACATCGAGAAAAATTTTTTCGACATCCTCTCTTCTTGCCAGATCGGCCAGGGTCAAAGCTTCGTTTTTCTCCTCGAAAATCCCGGGTATAAAATGTTCGAAACGCAGCATGACAAGTTGGGCGAGAACCAGGCTGTCTACCAGGCCAAAAGGCCGTTCAAGAAAGGAATCCGTCGAAGAACGAACATAATCGATGATGTTACGCATTGTGATAATCTCCTTTGCCATACTTACGATACGCTTGACCAAGGCTTCTCTTGTATTATCGCTTCTTCGCTGATGTTGGTCAATTTATTACTAAACAGCTTGAGTTCAGCGTGTATCAGGTATAAAATAAGTTTTTGTGAGACAATTCCCCTTGAGTTCCGTTAGAATAGAATGGACGGGAATAATAATGTTTTAACGCTCTCACCAGAGCTATACTGGAGGATAACAATGGCTGAAAAATACTATGAATTGAAGCTGGCAGGTTTAACGAGATATCTGCCGATTATGCCGATTAGCGATGATATGGCGATTGCCGGATTCGTTATTTTAGGTGATACGGAACTCGTGACAGCAGTGGCAGCCGAGATGGTCAAGATGCTACCTCCCTGTGATATCTTAATTACAGCCGAAACCAAGGGCATCCCTCTGGTCTCTGAAATGGCACGTCTGCTGGGTCACAAGCGTTATGTTGTTGCCCGCAAGAGCATGAAGCTTTATATGGAAGATCCTTTGATCGTTGATGTGAAGTCCATCACAACGGCGAACCCCCAGAAACTTTTCCTCGACGAAAAGGATATCGAGCGTATCCGCGGTAAGCGTGTCGCCATCGTCGATGACGTTATTTCGACGGGCGAGTCTTTGCTTGCTTTGGAGAAGCTGGTTGAGCTGGCCGGCGGTGAAATTGCCGCACGTATGTGCATCCTGGCCGAAGGCGAAGCAGTCGAGCGCGAGGACATCCTCTTCTTGCAGGAGCTTCCTTTGATCCCTTTGAAGTAAGATTTACCCATCCATTTATATATGAGAGATATAAAGAAAGCCATTCCGGAAACGGGATGGTTTTTTGTTTTATGTTTCCGCCAAACGAAGCCGATCAACGTAGAATAAAGAGGACTCTATCAGACATCGATCAAATATGGAGGACTGACATATGCAGCAAACTTATCTGATCACAGGTGCCGGCTCGGGCCTCGGAAAAGGCCTTGCTTTCGGCTTGGCCCATGAAGGTAAACATGTCATCGCAACTGTCGAAACACTGTCGGAAGTCTCTTCGCTCATACTTGAAGCCGAAAATGAAAATCTATCGCTGCAAGTTGAAAAGCTGGACATTACCGACGCCGCGGATCGCCAGCGTTTTTCCGAACGGGATATCGATGTTCTGGTCAACAACGCCGGTATTGCTTTCGCCGCCGCGATGCTTGATATCCCCGAACATATGCTGCGCGAGCAATTCGAAGTCAATGTTTTCGCAACGATACTGCTGACACAAGTGATCGGCAGACTAATGTTAAAGCGAAGAAGCGGAAGGATCATCTTCATATCATCTGTACACGGATTAATGGCTGATCCATTGTCCGGACCTTACTGCGCAAGCAAATTTGCGTTGGAGGCCTTCGCCGAATCCATGGCAAAGGAAGTGCAGGAATTCAATATTCAAGTCCAGGTCATCAATCCCGGACCGTTTCAAACCGGCTTCAATGACGTAGAATACGAAGCATATAAACGTCGGAACGACGAAGCTTCGGATTGGCTTTTTGATTACGAAAGGATGTCATTTCCCTATAAACAGCTCAATCCCAAAAAGGCGATCAAGGATATGATTAAGAGCATTGGCGGGCAGAGTAACGATTACCGTATATGCACACCTAAAGCGATCGCCACAGTGGCAAAAAAACGACAAAAAGAGTTATGGAATCGAAAAACAGACCGTGATCTGGGAAAACGACACGAATTAATTGAAAAAGCACTTGATAGCTAAGAAAGATCCCCGATGCCGTAATGGCGCAGGGCCTGATAGACTCCTTCGCCTTCGACATCACTCGTGACATAATCGGCATAGGATTTCACCGTATCGCTGGCCTGTCCCATGACGACCGCCGTACCGGCGAGCGACAGCATGGAAATATCGTTTTCGCCGTCACCGATACACATGATTTCATCTGCATCGAGGCCGAAGTGGTCGAGCATCGCCTGCACCCCTGCGCCCTTTCCACCGCCGGCAGGTACCACATCAATAAAATCCGGATGCCAGCGGGTGAATTTCACTTGTTTCAGGTTCTTGAGCGGTGCTGCCTGCTCCTCACGCGGTAAAAAGAAAAGACATTGCAGTACGGGATGACAAGCCGCCCGTTCGTAATCTTCTCGAACAGGCATGTTCAGATGAATAAAGGACGACACCCTGTCATAGCGTTCTCCGCCTTGATTGACATAGGCCAGATCCTCTTCGATAAAAGCACAGGAAAAAGGATGCTCCTTCAGATAGCTCAGAATCTGTAAGATATCTTCGCGGGCAATCGTATGACGACGTATTACCTTACCCTTACTCACGCAATATTGACCGTTTAAACTGATGATACCGTCAAACAAGTCGTTTGATATCCCCTGAATATTAGGGAGATGACGGCCCGTGGAAATAAACAACTGAAGCCCCGCTTTCTTGGCTGCCGAAAGAGCAGTCACGGTAGCAGGGCTTGCCGTCGTACCTCCGAAGGGTAAAATGGTTCCGTCTAAATCTAAAAAAATCGCTTTTATCATATACCGGTCATTCTAATCGAAATTTCCCGAAACGAGCAAGTCAGAGCTTGTTACGGCATGAATTGCGTTCGATAAGTTCCATGGGGATCACCGTCCTCGAATGGATTCGTTTTCCCTCGATCGTCGCAATCAGAGCCTGGGCGGTTAGCCTGCCCAGCGCCTTTTTATCCTGAGCCATCGTGGTGAGTGCCGGATAGGCGTATTCGCTGACGGCAATGTTATCAATGCCGATGACGGAGATATCGCCGGGCACGCGAATACCTGCTCGAAACAACTCGGTGATCATACCCAGTGCAATCGTATCCGATGCGGCGATGATCGCATCCGGCAGATCCCGGCGCGATCGTTTCAGAAGTTTTCTTGCCACTTCCATGCCGGACTCGTAATCGTAGTTATCGGCTTCTATCACCATCTCCGGATGTGCGATCACATCATGCTCGTACAAGGCTTCCCTGAAACCTTGAAGACGTTCGCGGGCCGAAAGAGTATAAAGCGGTCCATGAACATGGATGATGTTTCGGTGACCGCCGCGGTATAAATAATCGTATGCATCCTTCACCGCATTGACGTTGTCCGAGATGACCAGAGGGATGCCTTTATAATCCACATCTGTCGTCACGCAGGGAATCTTGCTGTCAAAAAGAAGTTTCAGCTCCTGATCATCACCGGCAAAGGTGCACACGTAAACACCGTCCAGGTTCCGGTAACGGCAGTACTCAAGATAAGTCATTTTGGCTTCTTTAATCTGCGAGGAAATGAAAATCACGTCATAACCTTGTTCGTTCATTACCTTCCGGAAGGCTTCGATAACGCCTGCATAGAAGGGATGCTCCAGGCCCACATCAAGGCTTTCCGTAAACAGAAGCCCGACAAGGTAGCTGCGTTTCGTGATCAGCTGCCGTGCCGAGGCATTGGGAACATAGCCCAGCGTCTTTACGGCATCCAAAACACGCTCTTTGGTTTTTTCGCTAACGCCGTCGTATCCGTTGAGTACTTTCGAAACTGTTGAGGTAGATGTACGGGCCAAGCGGGCAATATCGGTTAATTTGATCATTTCATACCATCCTGTCTGGTTTCGCAAATAGGCATATCAAAAAGACAGCTTTATCTGCTAACAAAAAAGTATAGTTAATAAAGGCTGGCCAATACAGTCTACCTCAGTAGAAACTTTCTATAAAGTCCGGTGAAAGGCCCCTTAAACGCTTTGATTCAGCAGTGTCTCTACTACCAGATCCGCAATCAGCATGTGACCGGTCGTATTCGGATGCACACGATCGGATGCAATCGTCATGTAATGCCGTTTTTCGAGCAGTTTGTCAAAAGCCTTCTGTGTATCTACCAGGAAAATGTGCTCGTTACTCTTCGCCAGCTTGCGGCAGACATCGGCGTAACGGTCGCACATCTCGCGCATCGGATCATCTTTATGAAGCTCCATGAAGAAAGGCGTTAATAACAAGACAGCTCTGACCCTTGGCAAAGTAGCTTCCAGCATACTCAGAAGATTGGCTTCATATGCTTCAACGGAGATCTGCTCCGACGAATCACGGCCGGGCCGGTCGAATTGGCGCCAGACATCATTGATACCGATTAGAATCGAAACCACTTGCGGCTTTCTCGATGTGACATCCGATTCCCAGCGTGCGAGCAAGTCTTTTGTCGTATGGCCGGAAGTGCCGACATTCAGAATGTCAAAATCCTGATCGGGGCAAGCCAGCGACAATCTCGCATTCACGAGCAAAGGGTAACCATAACCGAGTCCGAAGTCATAGCCCTCTCCGGCCGGATGAGCGCGGCCGACATCGGTTACGGAATCACCGATGAAAATCATTTTATCCCGGGGACGAAGCAACATAGATTTTACCTCTTCTTCTCTTTATTTTTTTCATTTGACGTTCGCAGATGAAAACTGCTTATCTCAACTTCCATTCCGGACCGGTGCGTTTGGCCAGATGTTGAGCCATGCAAGCAAGCTCCGCCGCCTTGAAAACATGCTCCTGGGTCATTGCACGACTCGTGCCGTTCAAAATATCCAGGATCATTTCGCCGAAGAAAGGATAGCCGACTTTTCCGTTTACATTGACATGATGCTCGCCTTTTTGATCCACGAAGTAAACGTGATCGCCGATTTTGTCTCGTGCGATGTCCGTGTACTTACGAAGCTCTATATAGCCGTCCGTACCTGTGATAAAGAGACGTCCGTCACCCCATGTTCCAAGACCTTCGGGCGTAAACCAGTCGACACGGAAATAGTTGCTGGCTCCGTTCTTGTTCACGAGTAAGGCTTCGCCATAATCTTCCAGCTCGGGATATTGAGGATGGTTAAAGTTGGCCACATGGCTGCGTACGACATCAGCCTCGTCGCAGTCGGCGTAGAACAGGAACTGCTCGATCTGGTGACTGCCGATATCGCAGAGAATACCGCCATACTTCTCGCGTTCGAAGAACCAGGCCGGTCTGCTCGCTGCATTCAAGCGATGCGGACCGAAACCAGTTACCGAAATAACATCGCCGATGACACCGTTTTGAACAAGTTGACCCGCATAAACAGCTGCTTCGACATGGAGGCGTTCGCTGAAATAGCACCAGTAACGATGTCCGCTGCGACGAACGGCTGCTTTGGCAAGTTCGAGCTGTTCCAGGCTGGTTAACGGCGCTTTATCGGTAAAATAGTCTTTCCCGGCATCCAGCACGCGAATGCCGAGCGGTGCGCGCTCGCTCGTCACGGCTGCAGCGGCGACCAGTTTCACCTCGGGATCGTTGAAGACTTCTTCCTCGGAGGAGGCAACTTTCACTTCCGGGTGAGCTTTCACAAACAAAGCGATCCGTTCCGGCTGAGGATCAAAAACCCACTTGAGTGTTGCACCGGCTTCTTTTAAACCGTTAACCATACCCATGATATGTCCGTGATCCAGATGCATGGCCGCAAACACGAAGTCACCGGGCGAGACCACTGCTTTGGCGATGCCGGTCGGGGCGTAATTCATTCCATCTTTTCTGTCCATTCTTACTTCTCCTTTATTTTGATAAAACAGGCCAATTTAGTTTGTCTGTTAAAATCTTCAGCAACTTTCCGCAGTCGAGATATGACAATTGAGCGGAAACCAGGATGCCTGGGCCGCCGGTAGTGTTCCGACTATCGTTCCCTGCACAAGTCCGCGATACGAGAAAAGGGTTTGGAGACAATCCAGATAACTGATCTCGAGTATCGGAGTACTATCCGCATCATCCGGCACAAGCTTATTGCCGGCCACAAGCGGTAAAGCCAAGTCGTATCGCATTTCCTTCTTATCGCCTACCTGTAAACGGTCCTCGCTGATATGTATTCGGACATATTGCTCGCCGCTTTCCGGTACCGGGCATCCGCTGATCTTCAAGTCCAGCTTACCGGGAGCCAGTCGACTTCTAGTCGCTTTGTCGGCCAGGTGCATGGCAATCGTTTTTACGAAGTCCAATACCAGCATCATACCACCGCTGCCCGGTGAAGTGCTTTCGGCGGCTTTCCATAAAACATCCTCGACTTCGAGTAAAGCTTTTCCATCCGCTGCTTTCAAGGAGAAATTCATTTGATCCCGACCGCAAAGTTTCAGCAGGTCATAAAAGAACACGTTCGGCTCGAGTTCATTCGTATCAAGATAGATTTCACCGACAGAAGCATGGTCAGAAGATATGTTTATCAGAGCCGCTACCTTCTCGTCGTCTTTTAGCATCACAAGGTATTTATGGTAGAAACTTCGACCGCTCACCGCAAGTTCCTCTTTTGATATGGCATTGAGCGCTGTCTGTTCCAGGTAGAGCTGGTATGCCTGATCGGTGATCGGGCCGTCGGACGGCAAGTCGACAAGCGTAAAATTCTCCGGTACTTCTCTGCCCTTCAGTTCGGGCCATGTCATGGTGAGATTTCGCAAGCCGAGACTAAAACGCAAGACAAGGCCGGCTTGTTCATATCCGTAATAGCGGTAGCGCTGGCGCTGACCGCCCAGAAAACTGTATGCCGCTCCGTCCTTTGCCATGTCATTGATTGCCCGGTGCATCAATCTGCGCATATGCCCCTTCGAACGAGCTCGATGGTGAACGGACACCGTACCGATGCCGTATCGCTTGAAGCTGAGGCCGGGATAGATGTGATCCATACGAACGGTCTGCGGCATGGACAAAAGCATGGCCTGAATATTGCCGTTCTCGCGAATAATATAATGATCCTCGCTTGAATCTGTTTCGTCTCCATAAAGCTTCGGTATCAACGATGCGAAATCGTGCGGACGGTGCGCCATACTAAAGACAAAGTTCGCGAAATCGATAATCTCGTCTTTCTCTTCGCGTCTGCCTCTTAAAACGGGCAGCATTTTCTCTTCCATATCTCCTCCTGTGGTTTAAAGTTAAGTCGAAGCAGGACTGTGTTCATAAGTAGAATCCGGGTTTGATTCCGCCTACCATAAAAAGGATTCTGTTTCTGTAGTAGCGGATATGTTGTAAATGATATCCTCGCTACAGATGAAGTCCCCGGTTTGTATATATTCTATCTCAAAGAGCGTGTATTAGACATATTTATTAATTAAGAATATACAGTTTACGAGAAATCATTACTGCCTGGGCTCTGCCAATGGTTCCGGCAATTTTATTATCATCCGAAAATAAAACATCCACACCCCTAAGGGTGTGGATGTTTCCTGTCATGGCGGATAAACTCTCCGCCTTCCGAATATAAAACATCCACACCCTTAGAGTGTGGATGTTTCCTGTCATGGCGGATAAACTCTCCGCCTTCCGAAAGTAAAACATCCACACCCTTAGGGGTGTGGATGTTTTCTGTCATGGCGGAGAGAGAGGGATTTGAACCCTCGAAGGACGCAAATCCTTGCCGGTTTTCAAGACCGGTGCATTCAGCCGCTCTGCCATCTCTCCATACAATTGACGCAACGCTTATTCTACATGCTTCAACACGGTTTCGTCAAATGCCTTTTGATGCATATAAATGGACCGCTCGCCCGGGGCAAGCGGTCCTTGATTCCATCGTACGATAGGATATTATACCAGCATCGACTTGATAAACCAGATCTGCTTCGTATACTCTTCGGCATGAGCTTCCATGATATTGACGAGTTTGAAGTTGTCATCCTCATCGGCATCGCCGCGAATCACAACGGCCAGATCATGCATCAACGTAAGATCGTCCAATACGATTTCCAGGGTCTCCTTAACACTGTATCCGCGATCCGCATCCACTTCCTTGATGGTGGCATTCTTCAAATAGTCATTGATTAAGGCCGGGGGACGCTTGCCGTTCATGCGATAGTATTCGGCAACTTCATCCAGTTTCTCGAATTGACCATCATAAATTTCTTCCAGATATTCGTGAACCGGTTTGAACTGCAGACCCTCGACGTTCCAGTGCAGGTTATGCAGCTTCTGGTTGAATACGAAAATGTTGGACAGATAGACATCAAGCTTACTCATTATAATTCTCCTTTACCGATTGGTTCTTTTACTGCCCGCAGCTTTACAGAGCAGGCAATTTTCTTATTGATAACATTTATTATTAATATATTTGTATTGTAATCTATTATTCAATATTTGGCAAGCGAGTTTGCTACGAAATAAACGAATAGCCCAAATTCACAGCTATAATAAACTAATATTCTTCGTTAAACTTAATCGTTGCCTGTCTCAAGATATAGCGGTCTACCAGCTCCAGTACCTCTTCGTCGGAAAGCAGAGCGTATAGACCCAAAAAGAGGTCTTTTTCTTCGATATAGGTAAAATAGAATTGTCCCTTCATCAAGCGCAAAGGATAATTCACTCCCCCGGGCGACTTTCCAAACTGCAGATACGACTGCAGAAATGCCGCGGGTTCGTGCTCACCGCCGTTGGTTTCGATCGTGGCTGTATAACTTGACCAGATCAGACCTTCATGCAGGAAACTCTCCTCTTTTATTGTCTCGATTACATTAAATACGGCGTCCGGGCTTGCCAGTCCCAGTGCCGGCAGAGCGAGAGCCGTCTGATCGAATTCGGCAATTGATTTAGCCAAATGCAAAGCAGTGTCCTCGTCATTGGCTTCTTTGCCATAACCGGTAAGATAATACGCACCTATATAAGAATTATATAAAGGATGCTGCGGTTCGTAAAAATGACTGTGCTTCCCGAATAGCGGGAAATCGGCGACCGCATAGTCCACGGTAAAGCGAACATCGCGTTCCAGGAAATAAGACATGCCCGCATCGTCATTAAAACTGATCAAGAGGGGCAGGTACTTCATATCCTTCGCGGGTATATCCGACCCGGCGGATTGCAGATCTTCTTCTGATACTTTATACGGCAGCTCGACGGAAAGCGACAGCGCGCGGGGAACGCTTGTCTGTTCGCAATAACGATCATAAGCACTCATGACAAGAAGCGCACGATAGCGGGCCAGAACCGGCAGGAACATAATTGCGAGTATAATGATTATGATGGAGACTATCACTCCTCCCGAGCTTGCCGTAAAAATCCTGATCTTCTTTTTCTTCGCAATCCCGCATTGTTTCCTGTCAGCCATTATTCGTCTTCCTTCTTATCGTACGGTGCGAAACTTAAGTTCGCCAAGCTGTCATATTGCAATTTTATCTATCTTCTGTAGGATTAAGTCTTAGCTATTCCATTATGACATGAGGTTACAGATGCAGAAAACATCACTTTTCGGAGGGCCTAAGTTTGTCCGCTCCCTGCTTGCTATTGCCGTGCCCATGATGCTGCAGCAATTGATCACAAGCTTCGTTAACTTACTGGATAACCTGATGGTCGGCCAGCTGGGTAACTATGCCATCAGCGGCGTGGCCACGGTCAACCGTTTCTTTATGATCGGATTCTTCGCGATGCTCGGTACATCTACCGCGGCGTCCATTTTTGTCGCACAATTCTACGGATCAAAAAATAAGTCTGCCATGCAGCAGTCCTACCGCTATGCGATTATCGCTTCTTTACTCTCTTTTATGCCGTTCCTGCTGGCTGCGTTTATCATGCCGAGAACCATCATCCGTTTCTTTAACGATGATCCCGAACTCGTCGATGCGGCTATGAAGTACATTTATGTTGCCGCTTTGACTTTCATTCCACAAGCCATCAGCATGGCAACAACCGGAGCAATTCGGGCGGTAGGCGAAACGAAACTACCCTTGAAGATCAGTATCGTAACCGTTATAATCAACGGCATTTTCAACTATCTTTTGATTTTCGGACTCCTGGGCTTTCCCCGACTTGGCGTTCTGGGAGCTGCGCTAGGCACCTTGATTGCCCGTTTTCTGGAGCTGATTTTACTGATGATCGCGTTATATCGCACGAGCTTCCCGTTTCGTACGAAGGTTAACGATATCTTTAAGATTCCGAAGCGTCTTGTCTCTTCGATCACCAAGAAGAGTCTGCCGCTTATGCTAAACGAGATCGGTTTCGCGCTCGGTCTGGCTTTACTCTACAAATTTTACGGAACGAGAGGCGCGGAAGTTCAGACCGCAATCTCCATGGCCGGAACAACAGCCGACCTCTTCTTTGTCTTGTTTGGCGGCATGGCCGCAGCCACCTCTGTTTTTGTTTCGCAGCCGCTGGGCAGTAACAATCTCAAAGAAGCAGAGACCAATGCCTATCGTATCTTGCGTTTCAGCATCGCTTTAGCCTTTGTCTTTGGCAGCATCATGTTTATCCTTTCATGGTTGACGCCTCATTTATATGAAGTGGATCTCCATATAAAGCAGATGGCCGCGACCTTCATTCGCGTTCAAGCCCTCTTCCTATGGGTCTACATGATCAATACCGAAACCTATTTCATCTTGCGTGCCGGCGGAGACATGAAGCGAACACTCATCCTGGATACCGGCTTTATGATGCTGGTTAACATCCCGACAGTCGCTGCTATCGCTTACCTGACGGATCTTCCGGCACCTTACGTTTATATCGCGGGGCAGCTCACCGACATCATCAAGATCGTTTGTTCGCTGACCTTACTGAAAAAACGCACCTGGCTTAAAAATCTGGCGGGCGAGTACGAAGGCGATCCTCATATCTCCGAAGCGGAGACAATCGTATAAAAGCCATATCTCATTACTCATCAAAGCTAAAGCCTTCATGATCGTACTAAACGAATTCATGAAGGCTTTAGCTGTTTTGGATACTAAATTTTCTTAGAGTTCGACGAAGCTGCCGTTCTTCACGGACTCGTAGGCGGCGACAACGACTTTCGTCAGTTTGGTAGCGGCATCGAGGCCATAGGCTTCGGGCACTTCGCTGTCACCGGCGATGGCTGCCAGAAAAACGGTCAAAGGCATTTCACTTCGCTCGGGCAGATCGATTGTCTTGTACTCGCTTTGGTCATCGGATTTCAGATTCACCGTGACCTTGTCATTGAAGGACACGAAACTGCCTTCCGTACCATAGAGTTCCAGCAGACGAGGCGAATTCCAGGAAATCAGGCTGGTTTCGAGAACAGCCGCTTTACCATTTTCATACTCGACTAGAACGGTGGCAACTTCGTCCGTTTCGCTGCCTAGGGGAGTTCCCATCACGGCCGAAACACGCTTGGGCTCGCCAAGCAGACTGTTGGCCAGGTAAACGGGATGCGCACCCAGGTCCATGAGTGCACCGCCGCCGGCCTCGTCTTCTCTCATCCAGTATTCGGGCAGCCAGCCCTGCACCAGTCCGGCATGGGCATTACGCATACGAAGCGAGGAAACCCGGCCCAAAGCACCGCTGTTAACCAGCTCGTGAGCCGCCTGCACATCGGAGAAGCTTAACTGCGGGAAGGAAATCGCGAACTTCACCTTGTTTTCGCGAATGGCCGCGGAAATCGTTTCGCAGTCCTCGACCGTCGTGGCCAGAACCTTCTCGGTAAAGATATGCTTGCCTGCTTTAGCCGCCTTAACCAACACTTCTTTATGAGCCACCGTGGCTGTGTCGCAGATAACCGCATCGATATCTTCGCGGGCTAAAAAACGATCCAGATCCGCTTCGAAATCTACGCCCAGTTCTTCTGCCCAGGCTTTTCCGCGTTCTCCGTTGTCGTCCCAAACCGCCGTAATGACGGCATTATTACTTTCTTTTACTTGCTTCGCATAGTCACCGGCGTGAACATGCCACTTACTTAGCATTCCGATTCGGATCATGATGACCTCCTAATAGATGGATATAATCGCGGGCAGTCATTCTGCCCTCTGTACTAGTATAGCCGATTTTAATCACGAGACCAGTTCCGGGTTCAACGAATGAATCTCCAGCTCGTATTTTCTTTTCGCTAAATCGCAGAGGTGCTCGTGACAGGTAATAAAGAAGATCTGCCGATCTTGCTCATTACTATGTTGGATAAGAAAATCAAAGGTACGTTCGCTTCTCTTCTTGTCATACTGAACCAGTATATCGTCATAGAAGAAAGGTAAATTCCCGTTCGGATCGTATATCGATTCGCCGACCGCCAGGCGAAGGGCCAGATAGATCTGGTCGATCTTACCTTCGCTGTAGTAGTTTCCTTCATACAAGATACTGCCGTTGGAAGCCAGATTCACGTCGAAGTTACTGCTGACTTTCAACTGCGAACTTCGCTCTCCGGTCAGGCGCTCGAGGTAGTCTCTGGTTTTCGCATCGATCAGCGGACCGAAAGATTTTCGTACTTCTTCGTCACTGGTTTCGATCATTTTAATGGCTTTATTGTATGCCTCGACCTGAAAGAGCAGATCGTCGTATTCGGCACGCAGATCGGCGATTTCTCGTTCGATGTCCGGCGGCAATACGATATTTTCTTCCAGACGCCTCAAGTCATTTTCTTTCGCGCCTCGCTCACGGACGGCCATGCGTTCCCGCTCGAGCAATTCTGCTTCCTGATCCTTTAATGCTTCGGCTCCATACTCCCTGAAAACATTAGCTTCTTCCTGATGCTCCGCAAGCCAGTTTCTGATTTCTTCTTGTATTTTCGGCAATTCCTCTATCGAATACGGTCTTCTGATATCCGCTTCCTGCTCCGCTAAGCGGCTGTAATCGCGCCGGGCTTCGGAATAGATTTGAAGTTTTTCTGTTAAACAGTCCAGACCTTCCCGCGCCGTTGCAGTAGTATCCGCCTTCAGTAAATCACCGATATGAGAGGTAAATGCCTCTTGTATTTTCAGGCGTCTTTCGTCCAGAAGCAGATATTCCTGCTTAAGCCGGTCGATGCGATTTACCAGTCCGTTTCGGCTCGTCAGACGCTCTGCGATCTCGTCACGAAGAGCAGCCAGACGATCCGGATCCGAGATTTCACGCTCGGTAAGCAAGTTGTCGAGTTCTGTTTTTTCCCTGTCCAGGCATGCTGTTTTCTCCATTAAAAGATCATCCGCGCGGTATTCCAGAGACTCGATCAAGCTTTGAAGCTCTCGGGCTTTCGCTTCTTGTTCTCTTATCTGCTCGCGGTATAGATCTTCCTGCTCTTCCCTGTTCCGGCGCAGTGTTAAAATATTCTCTTCGACAACCTTTTCGTCCTCGATATAGGCTGCGACCAGGTCTTCTTGATTCACCGCCTTCAACTCAGTAATGCGGCTACGCATATCCGTAATAGCGTCACTCACTCCATTAAGCGTGTTTAAGACAGGCAATTTTCTTTCTTCGTAATATTTGATCTGATCAAGGCAGCCGTCTCTCCTGCCTAAAGCCTCGTTTCGCTGCTCACGGGCATTTATCAGAAGATCTTCCTGCATAGCGAGGATAGCTTCGAATTCGCTTCTGCTCTGATTTGCTTCGTCGATTTCTTTTTGGATGCGTTTCGGTCCGAGGAACCCCATAACTCCAACGATGATCGAAAGTAAGAGTAGAACGATACCTGCTGTCTGGACGATGCCTTTTCCCATAACGAGTAAGATAAGGGATGCCACAAACAATGCCAAAGCCAAAATAAGAGTTGTTTTCGAAGATTTACGCTTAGCTGTTACTTCGCTCGGCAACTCGAGTAATTTCGATCGGGCGGCTTCTGCTTTTTTCTCTGCCTCGCCGGCACGTCCGGTAGAAGCATCCGCCTCCTGCTGTGCTTTTTCGGCCAGTGCCTTTTGCTTATTTATCTCCGAGTCAATTTCAGCCAGGCGATCCTGAAGTTCCGTCATGCGGCGCTCGAGACCGCTCAGTTTGTCGCCGGAAGCCTTGAAGTCATCAAGATACGCAGTTAAAGCAGCATCTTTGATGCGACGAATCTCGGCCAGACGATTTTCCAGCCTGGCCAGCTCGGCATCTTGTTTCGTTCTTTCAAGCTCCAGACTCTTCTGAAGCTTCTCGATCTCATGTCGGATATCATCGAGATTCTTGATATGAGCGCGCAGGTTCTCGTCGAAGGCCCGCTTGGAACGCTCTTGTTCTTCATTAATCTCTCGCTGCAGTTTCTCTGCTGCTTGAATTCTGACTGCAAGTGTTTCCAGAGCACTTTGTTCGGCGATCAGTTCTGCTTCTTCCTCGTAGCTTGCGAGTTCGCTTCCGGCTTGCTCTGTCTGACGCTTCAATAAAGACATTTGAGTCTCTATCTCCGTCCATTCGCGTAAGATTCGCTCGGCTTCCGCCATCACGGCCGAATCCGGAAGATTTTCTCTTCCCACTAATGCACGTGCTTCGTTTCGTTTCGCATCTGCCTCGCCAAGCTTTTCTCGCAGTTCGAATATCTTCGCCAGCTTTTCTTCTCGCCTGAATACCTCCTCGCAGCGCAAAGCCGTACGCACCGCAGCCAAGTCTTCCTTATAACGGTTCAATGTAGCGTCAATGGCTGCGATTTCCTCTCTCAGGCGAATGCGTTGGTCTTCGGCACCGAAGGCCCGGTTCAAGGCTTCCTCTCGCTCGCCGATACGGGCCAGAAGGATTCGATCCCGGCTGTTGGCACTGTTTTTCTGCAGTTCTTTGGCTTGCTCTTTTAGAGTTTGAATCATCTCGGCAGGAGAAATATCCGGGCCGGTTCCGCTCGTCAGCGACATAAGCTTGCTCTGAATATCGCGGCTTTCTTTCATAACGCTCTGCATCTGAGCAATAAAAACCGTATTGATGAATTCGTCTTCGCTAACTGAGAGTAAATAAGCGCCGGGTTCCGCATTTTTCGGCAGTGCTATCTCGCTGCCGCCATCTTCGCGAAGCAACTGCAGCTTGTCGAAGCGTTTTTGTTCACCGAAACTACGGTTGATACGGTAGCGAATCCCATCGTGAATAAAGACAATACTGCCGCCGTAATTGTCGTGATTTCCCCAGGGCAGGTAACGGCGTCTGGTATCCGCCTTCAGATCCGCTTGTTTGCGTTCGTTCAAACCATAAAACATGGCACGAATGAAATTCAAGAGGGTGCTTTTTCCTGCTTCGTTGGAACCATAAACCACATTGACGCCTGCCCGGGGCGACCAGTCATAATTCACCAGTTTACCAAAACCGTCGATATGAATCGATTCGATCTTCATCTCGTCTTATCCCCCGCTTCCAAAATATGATTCAAAGCCGTATCCAGGAGCAATAGCTTCCTCTCCTTTTCATCCTGGCTTAAGCGTGACCGCTCGATTTCGGAGCGCTCGTCGTCGTAAGCCCGGATCAAAATGCCGTAAAAGCCGTTTTCTTCGCGAAGGCGGTCCAGCGGCCAGTCGGGAACGGTCTCGTCGCGAATTTCGACATAAGCCATACCATATCCCGTGGCTATATCTCTCAGCGAATCCGGATCAATTAAAACATCTCTGCCGTAACGACCGCTCAATATCAGTCGCAGGCAGGCTTTCCGCAGTGTCTGCCCGCCGTAGCGATCACTCAGGCTCTCCAGTTCACCGAGCAGATACGCTTCCAGTTCCCTGTTACTCTCGATTCCGCCGACTTCGATCTTTTCGATCAGGAAACGTCTGGTTTCCAGGGAAATAAAACGGCTCTCGTGTTCACTGCGCCATTTACCGGTATAGTCATTGACTCTACTGATCGTCTCGATCCAGAATCCCTTGTCCCCTGTTTCGTCGAAGCCGCGGCCCTGAGGACATCCGGAATAACGAATGACGGTTCCTCTGGCGTTATCCCGCCTCAGTTGATTGTGCAGGTGAACATGACCCAAAGCGACATAATCGAAATGATCGAAAGCTGGATCCCGCTCGCTGATCGGATTGTAATTGGAAGCACTGCCGCTGCCGGAGACCAGCTCTCCATGCAATAAACGAATCTTTATGTACTCATCGGATATGCAATCGTCTTCTGCGGACACACGATCCGAAGCAAGCTGCGCTCTCTCTCGTAAAGCGGTAAACGGACTGCCGCTGATAAGAAGTTTCAACTCATGATCAACGATCGTTCGGGTTTCTTTAAAGACATGCACGTTATCCGGCCAGACCGTTCGATCCCAAAGCGATCCCGGATAGTACGGATCATGGTTACCGGGAACGATGAAAACCGGAACAGGTGCCAAGGCTGCCAACGCGGACGTCAGGCGGTTAATCCAAATCTGCGACGCATCCGGACGATCGAAAATGTCGCCGGCCATCAGGAGCAGATCCACGCCTGCTTCTTTACACCGTTCGACCAGACGCGGCAGATAAAGCCTCTGTTCTTCTCGCAAGACCTCTCCAACCTCTGCCGGCAATCGGGCAAAGGGACTGTCCAGATGCAGATCCGCCGTGTGTGCGATTCTCAATTCATGCCGATTCATACAGGTCTCCAAATCGAAATTATATTTGTTTTATTGTGCCTCTTTTCACCCGTTTCGTCCAGTCACGGGCAGGATTGACCCGTAATGGTAGAATGAAAAAAGCAAGAAAAAGACCCCTCATCAAACGATAAACGGAGCTGAAAATGAGAGATCCCAGAGATAAGGACGATATTAAGTTTTTGCGCTATTATGCGAAAGATCAAATCCGCATGGAAACCTATTTCGAGTTCACGGATCAGGCACTGGGCGTCCCCATGCCGCCGATCGAGAAAGCTATCGATGATCCGGCTTCTGTGATTCCCTTACGGGCTGTCCAAGAAACGGAGCTTGGCGGGAATCTTTCCGTCCGGGATGCCATCGGGCGCCGCATGAGCAGACGCTCCTTCGCCAAAGAAAGCCTGGGCTTCGATGAACTCTCATACCTGCTCTGGGCCACGGCAGGCGTGCGTCATGTCAGCCCCAACGGACGGGTTCTGAGAAACGTACCTTCCGCAGGGAATCGTCACAGCCTCGAGACCTATCTGGCTATCTTGAATGTCGAAGGCATCACGCCCGGCCTCTATCGTTATCTGCCATTGGAACACGGTCTCCTGCCGCTGCCTTCGCCTGAAAATCCACTTGAAGCGCTTGAAGAAGCCACCCTGGAGCAGGGTTTTCCCGGCCGATCGGCCGTTACCTTCTTGTGGACCTCGCTGCCTTATCGCACCGAGTGGCGTTATGCCCAGGCCAGCTGGCGGGTTATCTTGATCGATGCCGGACATGTTGCTCAGAATCTCTACCTGGCTGCCGAGTCCATTGGCTGCGGCTGTTGCGTGATGGCTGCTTACGACCAGGAAAAAGCAGATGCCTTCCTCGGAGTCGACGGAGAAGACGAATTTCTCGTCTACGCCGCCGCTGTCGGAAGGCAACTGTCGTCAAGAGAGCCAGCTATCTAGATCCCGGGGAGTACCCAGTACATAATGTTCGCCGCCTACATGATGCATTTGGCCGGCGTTATAATCCAGACCGCTTGTTTCGTAGTTATACGAAACAGCGGTCCTTTTCTTTTCTACCAGAGGATTCGGATGCGGTATGGCAGAAATCAAGGATTTCGTATAAGGGTGCAAAGGACGCTCGAAGATTTCTTCGGTCGTTCCTGTTTCCAGTAAATGTCCCAGATGTAAAACTCCGATACGATCACTGATATATTTGACCATGGACAAGTCGTGAGCGATGAAGAGATACGCGAGTTGGCGTTCTTCCTGTATAGCTTTCATCAAATTCACGATCTGTGCCTGGATCGACACGTCCAGCGCGCTGATAGCTTCGTCTGCGATTACGAGATCCGGATTCATGACCAAGGCTCTGGCAATACCGATGCGCTGCCTTTGGCCACCGGAAAACTGATGCGGATAGCGGGTGGCAAACTGCCTGGATAAACCGACTCGCTCCAGAATATCAAGTGCTTTTTCTTCGCGTTCTTCTTTTGAACTGTAGAGCTTATGAATATCCAAACCCTTCGCCACGATATCCAAAACCATCATGCGAGGGTTTAAACTGGCCATCGGATCCTGGAAAATCATCTGCATCGACGTGCGAAGTTCTCTTCTAGCTGCATGATCGAGTTTACCCGAAATATCATGACCCTTGAAACGGATCACGCCGTCCGTGGGGTCGTACAGTCGAATCAAGGAACGGCCGATCGTAGACTTGCCGCTGCCGGATTCACCGACCAGACCGTAGGTTTCACCCTTTTTGATCTTGAAGGAAACGCCGTCGACCGCTTTCACCAGGAAGTGGCGACTGAGCCGAAAATGCTGCTTCAGATTCTCGACTTCCAGCAGATTTTCTCTGACTTGATTATTGCTTTGCATAGCGCTCTCCTTCCATTTTCATTCTTGCTATTCGTTTGGCCAGCGAGGCGGGCATCTCCAGTTTGGGTGCCGCTTCATGCATCAGCCAGCTTGCCACATAGTGGTGGCGGGAAATGCGGAAGAGCGGTGCTTCGCGGCGCTCGTCGATACGAATCGCATGGCGGTTACGCGGCATGAAGGGTTCGCCTTTAAACTCCCGGGCCATGTTCGGCGGATTGCCTGGAATCGGCATGAGTTCGCCGGCTTCCGTATCAAGGTCCGGCATCGCGGCAAGCAGTCCCCAGGTATAGGGATGACGCGGGTCATAGAAGATCTCATCGACGGTTCCGCGTTCGACGATTCTGCCCGCATACATGACCGAGACATAATCGGCGACTTTTGCGACCACGCCCAGATCATGGGTAATGTAAATAACAGAGATACCGGTCTTTTTCTGAATATCGCTGATCAGTTCCAGGATCTTGGCCTGGATGGTCACGTCCAGGGCCGTCGTCGGCTCGTCGCAGATCAAAACATCCGGGTCGCAGGCCAGCGCAATCGCGATGACGACACGCTGACGCATACCGCCGGACAGTTCGTGAGGATAGTTTTTCATACGCTGTTCCGGATTGCCGATACCAACCAGTTCCAGGAGATGCAGGGCTTTCTTCCGGGCTTCTTCTTTATTGGTTTTATAGTGATAGCGCATACCCTCGATGATTTGATTGCCAACCGACATGGTCGGATCAAGCGAAGTCATCGGATCCTGAAAGATCATGGCGATTTGCTTACCGTTGATCTGACGGCGGATTTCTTTTTTTCCGAGTTTGATCAAATCCACGGTTTGGCGCTTGCCGTTGCGTTCATAGGTGTAATTGATTTCACCGCTGTTAATCCGCCCGTTGCTTGCGAGGATGCCCATGATAGCTTTCACCGTGACGGACTTGCCGCTGCCGGATTCGCCCACGATGGCGATGGTCTCGCCTTTATACAAATCGATATTCACGCCGCGCACGGCTTTGACCAGTCCGGCGGAAGTCTTAAAGGAGATATCCAGATTTTTTATGTCCAGAATCAGTTCGTCTTTTTCGATAGGCATCTTAAACCTCCTTCATCGTAGGATCCAGAGCATCGCGCAAACCGTCGGCCAGCAGATTGAAGCTGAGCATCAGGAGCGCCAGAACAAGAACCGGAAATACGATCATATAAGGATGAGCGGTCAGTGATTTGAAGTGATCGGATATCAGAGATCCGAGAGAGGCCATCGGAACCGGGATGCCGATACCGATAAAGGCCAGGAACGCTTCGGTAAAGATGGCAGACGGGATCGAGAACATCGACATGATCAGCAGCTGCGAAAAGATATTCGGAAGCATTTCCTTGAACAGCAGGTCTCCCGAACCGGCGCCAAGCGTACGGGCGGCAAGCACGTACTCGTGATTCTTCAGTTTCAGGATCTCTGCACGAGACATGCGAGCCATCCCGATCCAGCCGGTGATCGCAATCGCAATCGTGATGCTTGTCAAGCCGGGCTTGAGGATAATAATCAGCAATGTAACCACGACCAGGCTGGGAATACCGTTGAGAATCTCGATGATGCGCTGCATGACGATATCGACGCTTCCGCCGAAATAGCCTGAAATCATGCCGTAACTCATGCCGATAAAGACGTCGACAATAACCGCGACCAGTGCGATGTATAGCGATATCCGGGTACCCGTCCAGACTCTCGTGAAGATGTCTCTGCCCAAAACATCCGTTCCGAACCAGTGATACACATTCTCGCCGTCGGCCAGATCCTTGTACTTATTAATTTCTCTGGGGCCTGTCGATGTCTGAAGTGTTTCGCTGCCGTCGAATATACCAAGGTTTTCAACGACCGGGATACGAGGGGCCATGCTCTCGTGTCCGCTAATCTGTTGTTCATAAGTATAAGGCGACATCATCGGTCCGATGATGGCCATGATAACGATGATAAAAATGAAGATAAGACCAACGACCGAGCCCTTGTTTCGAAAGAGCCTGGTAAAAAGACTTTTCCAGAACGATTCGCCGGTATATACATCATCGATGTAACGACTCTCGTCGAGCGGTACAGGATCAAAGTCACCGGGAAGAAACTCGATATCTTTGATCATTTCTTCGTTTTGCAAGATATATTTCTCTTGATCAGACATGAGCTGCCTCCTTTTTCTTTAGTTCTTCCGATTTTGAGGCACTTCCTTCTTTGGTCAGTCGGATCCGGGGATCGAGGATACCGTAGAGAATATCGACGGCCAGCATCATGATGATATACATGGCGCTGTAGATAAACGCCAGCGAAACAATCACGTTATAGTCATTCGCCTGAATGGCTTGTACCATCAGCTGACCGATACCGGGTATCGAGAAGATTTTCTCGACGACAAGACTGCCTGTCATCAGGTTAACGACCAGCGGACCCAAAACGGTAATGACCGAGATCGATGCGTTGCGAAGGCCGTGTCCCAGAATCAGACGGGGTCCGGTGATGCCTTTGCTCTCGACGAGCTGAATGTAATCCGAACCCATGACTTCGATCATTTCCGTACGGGTAAATCTCGCCACGGTCGCCAGCGCCGTCATGCTTAAAGCCAACGCAGGCAGAACATAAGATTTCAAACCCAGGCTTGCATTGAACAACATCGGAAAAAGTCCGGCTTTATAACCGAGGAGGTAACTAAGACCCAGGGCAAAAACATATGACGGGATGGATACGCCGAGAACCGAGATCATCGTAGCGCCCGTATCCCACAAAGAGTTATGTTTCACGGCGGCGAAGACACCCAGAAATAAGCCGATCGTGGCTCCCAGGGCAATCGCCAGAGCACCTACGGTAAGCGATACGGGCAAGCGGGTAGCCAGGAGGATACTGACATCCGTATTGACGGATATCGAATATGATTTTCCAAAATCGAAAGTCAACATATTCTTCACATAGCGCAGAAACTGCACCGGAAGCGGGTCATCCAAACCGTACTTCGTCATAATGAGGGCTTTCTGTTCTTCAGACAACTTCTCGTCATTGAAAGGTGATCCGGGGAGCAGCTGCATCAGAACAAACAGTATGAATATGATGACCAGCAGCGTGACGAATGATAACAGGATTCGTTTTGCGATGTACTTTTTCATCATCAGACTCCTAATCATGGTAAATGAGGCCGGCAAACGTCCGGCCTCATTCAGGTTTTATAGAGATTACCGTGCCTTCTCGGGCCGCGGTCAGTTAATCGATAACAACGTTTGTCCAGACACGGTTGATACCAACGGAGTGGAACTCGATACCGGATACCGACGAATCGATCATCACTGCCAGGCCACTCTGATAGACAGGAGCCAGGGCCGCTTCGCCGAGTAAGATGGCTTCCGCCTCATACAGAGCTTCCCAGCGGGCTTCGGGATCCAAAGCCAGTTCGCCGAATTTCGCATCGTCGATGATTTGGTCGTACTCGGAATTCGACCAGCTGCCGTCGTTGTAGGCACTGTCGGTTGTGAAAAGATCAAGATAGGTCATGGGATCCGCATAGTCCGGGCCCCAGCGGGTAAGGCCGAGCTCATACTCGCCTGCACGCATCTTTTCCAGACGGTTCTTCTTGGGCAGCTGCGAGATGTTGATTTTGACGCCTTCGAGATTGCTTTCGATCTGCGACTTCAGCATCTGTGCCACGTTGATGGCACTCTCGGTATCTTCAACCAGCATAGTGAACTCAAAGCTATCTTTACCCAGTTCGCTCTTGGCTGTGGCCAGGGCGTCCTTGGCGGCTGCGGGATCATAGGTCAGATAGCTGTCGGCACCGTCGCGGAAGTCTTTACCGTCGGGTCCGGTCGCCAGATCGATCGGCACAAAGAAGTCTGCAACCTTGGAGCCGTCTTTCAAGACGGTATTCACAACCGTGTTCTTGTCAAAGGAACGGGCCAAAGCGGTTCGAAGCGCTACATTCTCCAGACCGTCGACCAGACTGTTGATCGAGATATACCAGAGATAACCGGCTGCGACCGTCGTGAACTCGGGATCGTCTTTGAAGAGATCGATCTGTTCGCCGGCCAGTGAAACAACGTCCAGGTCGCCGCTCTGATAGGAGAGCATCGCCTGCTGGCTGTCCTTAATAACCTGATATCTGATACCTTCGATGGATACCTTGTCGGCATTGTAGTAGTCGGGGTTCTTGACCAGGGTAATGGTAGTAGCCGCCGGCTCGTAAGAGGTAATCTTAAAAGGACCGTTGGCGATCAGGGTATCGGCTGACGTGCCGAATGTATCGCCTTTCTCTTCGAAGAACTTCTGATTCATCGGCAGGAAGGACGGGAAGGTCATCAGGCTGTCGAAATAAGTAACAGGATTGTCCAGTGTGATCTTCAAGCTATAGTCATCTGTCGCTTCCACGCCCAGATCATCGAGCGGCTTTTCACCGGCTGCTATCGCATCCGCATTCGCGATACCGGCGATGCCGACGATAAAGGCATACTGCGATGCCAGTTCGGGATCAACCAGACGCTTCCAGGCGAAAACAAAATCATGAGCCGTCACCGGATCACCGTTACTCCACTTCGCATCTTTGCGAAGGGTAAAAGTACGTGTCAGGCCGTCTTCGCTGACGGTCTGGGATTCGGCGATGGCAGGAATCGGGCTGCCGGCCGCATCCAATGTATACAATCCTTCAATGGTGGCCGCTATCACTTCAAACGAAGTTCCGTCCGTGGCAACCTGAGCGTCCATGGATGCTACTTCGACATCGATCTGGACATCCAGGATCTGATCCGAAGCAGAACCACCGCTTGTTTCGCTGCTGCCGGCAGTACCTGAACTGCCTCCGGTCGTACCTGAAGTACCCGGGGAATTACAGGCTACCAGGGTTGCTGCCAATGCTACGGCCATAAATCGGGCTAAAACCCTTTTCATCTGTTTCATGTTTCCTCCTTCTGTTTACAACGGTAGTGGTTTGATGATGGTATATTAAACGCCTCTTATTCACATGCGTCAAGATAGCTGAGACGATTTTTTGCAAGTTTGGACTATTACACTTGCATTATCAGACTTGTCTTACTCGTTTTGTGCGTTTTTATCTTAACTTTTAGATGCCAAAACACCATTTACCTTCATTTTTATAAGTTTCTATATGCATCATTATGCACATCTGTTGTTGGGTTGCCTAATAAGGAAAAAGATCCTTATGCTAAGTAAATGTTAATAAACAGTTGCATGAATATAGCCAAATTGTTAAAATAAGAGTGATATTAAACATCCTTACAGCCCTGAATTGTGAGGTGGCCTATGAGAATCATCGGACAAGTCGTTACACATCGGGCCTTTGGCGTCGGCGTTGTCAATGCTCAACATGGCGACTATATCACCGTGCACTTTACCTGCGGCCATAAAGATTTTCTATATCCGGGAGCATTTTCACGTTATTTAGCTTTCTCTGATCCACGTTTACAAGAAGAAATACTAAAAGCACTCGAGCAGCACACATCCCCTCCTGCTTCGGAAGAAGGAAATGAAAAGGGATTTCTATCGTTGTGCGCCAATAAGGTCGAAAGCGATTGCGAACATGCTTCGCCGTCTTCGCTGCGCAGTAAATTACGGCGACGTAACCGGCGAACTGCGGATCCGGATGCCGGTAATCTGGCCTTTAAATGCACTTATTGCGACGGAGGCCAAAACAATGAACGCATGGGATTTTGCGGTTTATGCAGTCCCGAACTGATTTCCTTTAATCTAAAGAAAGAGAAACTCAATCGATGCCGACTGCAGGAAAATTACTGTCCGGCCTTTTATGAAGGGAGAATCTCCTATCGTCAGTTGCAGGAAGCCTGGGAATCCGGGCAGATGAGCTGCGAAAGCACCTTGCTTCAAAACTGGATCATCAACACGGGCTTTCACGCCGAAGAGAATACGGTCGTAAGCGAGTCAAGATTCCGCACGCAAGTCGGCGGAAAACTCGGCATCCTGACCACTAGAACACCACACACGAAAGAAAGCGAACGTGTGATCTTCGGTGTTTTTCTTATCGACGAAAATAGCGACACGCAGGATAATTTCGCCACGCTCTCGGCGCATCCGAGTTATCGTCTCTTTTTTTCTCAAAAGGAAGCGAAGCAGTTGCTCTATTGGAATTATCATCAAAATCTCAATGCCGCCGAGAAGGCTGCCTGGGGCACGGGGATCTACCGCTATCTGCCCAATCATGAAGCACTCAGTATTCTCTGGGATGCCGTTTGCCTGAAGCGGGGTAGTGCCGAAGCTACTCTGGCTACGGAGTTCCTGGACTATTACTGCGAACAAAACGACCTTGATCCGCTGGATATACCCGAACCGTCCGGTGCCCTTACTTTATAGATCGTATTTTATAAGTTTGTAATATTAATAGTAAGACCGGCGAGCTAGACTCATTAATCTTGTATTTGTGCCCTACTCCTATTTTCTTTCTTGAGATGATAAGATGAACTGAAGATATGGAAATGCGGGAGGAAATCAGGATGAAGAAAAGATGGCCGGCATTTCGCACGTTCTTTTTCGATATTCTGCCGCTTTTGATTCCCGTGCTGATCGAACAGTATTTCGTCAGCGTAATCAGCGGTGTCAATACGATCATGGTATCTCGTTTGGGTTCCGAAGAGATATCGGCGATCGGTTCTGTCGGCACTTTTCTGAATATGATCGCTGCTTTCTTCGGTTCGTTATCGATCGGAGGAACGATTCTGGCAGCTCAATATCTGGGACGCGGACAACGCCAGCGCTTGAATCAGGTTGCCGGTCTGGGCATCACGATCAGCGTCACGCTGGCTTCAATCGTCTCGTTAATAATTTTCGTATTCCGCCAGGCGATCATCCATAGTCTCTTCGGGGACGGCGATCCGCAGGTCCTGGCTTACTCGGTCGAGTATTTTTCCATCGCGCTGTTCTATTACGTTCCCTTCGCCATTAATATCATGGCTTTCGCCGTTCTTCGTGGCGCGGGCGACGTTCAAACCCCGATGAAGATATCCATCATCATCAATCTTGTAAATATGGCTGCCTCTTATGTCTTTATATACGGTATAGACTTAAGTATTTTCGGCCATAAGTTCGGTATTCCCGCTTTTGGTGTGCGCGGTTCGGCCATTGCCCTCATCATTTCACAACTGACCGGAGCCGTTATCGTGATGACGGTCCTCTTGAGAGGAAGCCGTGCGATTCGCCTGAATATCTCGACCGATTTCTATTTCGAGAGAAAGATTTTCGCCGGTATCTTTCGCATCGGTCTGCCCTCCGGCATCGAGCAGCTGATATTAAACTTCGGCTTCCTGATGATTCAAACCATTATCATAACCCTGCCCACGGCCGAGATTGCAGCGCACAGTATCGTCAACTCCGTCGCCTTCCTCTTGAACGCGCCGGCTCTGGCTGTCGCAACCATCACCTCCACTTTAATCGGACGTTCCGTCGGTGAAGGCAATACCGATAAAGCCAGGAAGGAAATGAGCAATTTACAGACCTTGATCATCATTTTTATGGCTTTGTCATGGATAATTTTCATCCCCGGCGCGCGCTTCTTTATCAGTCTGTATTCGCAAGACAGCGAAGCGATCCGCATCGCCATTCCCCTCTTTATCGGCTACCTGACGAGCACGACCATTACCTGGGCAGCCGCCAACCAGGTACCCAACGGGCTTCGAGCGGCGGGAGACTCGAATTACCCCTCTGTCATTTCCGTCATCTGCATTATCATCAGAGTTATTCTGACTTATCTTCTGATCATGGTCTTTGACATGAACATCCTGGCCGTCTGGCTGCTTGCCTACTTCGATACCGCTCTTAGGGCTATTCTTTATACGATCAGAAGAAAAGGCGACCGCTGGCTGCAGTTTGCCATTCTGGATTAACTTGTCAAGCAGATCTTTATGCATATTCTCAACTGCAAAGGCAAAGCATTAATGCAAAGACGATGAAGTCCGTATAGTTGGTGTAAATTGAAAATAATGAGATGAGCCACATCTCGCCTTTCGGTACAATGGGTTTTGCAAAACAAAATCATACGGAAGGAAGACAAGACATGGCTCAACTCAATATT
>JBNRMJ010000028.1:0-33954 GCA_050309435.1 Fastidiosipilaceae bacterium | reverse complement strand
GAATTATCGTTAACTTGTCATGTACCATGATGATGAATTGTACACAATAACCAAAACAAATGCAACAACGAATTTTTTTGAACAAAAAGTCCTTTGCCGTTAAGCTTCATTGGCGACATATTATCATTTTTTCTTATTCGACAATTGCAATCTTTATCGTATTATGTTAAGTCTGCCCAATCAAATTTATTACATATATTTTCAAACTTTTTTTACAAAACTTACCGAATTCAACTCGAATTGTACGTGATAAATGCTAATGTCCGCCGCATGCGGACAGGGTTGATTTTTCCGCGAACGAAGAGACAGTTGTCCGTCCATAGAAAACTTTTTTATCCGGCGCTAATCGGGAAATGTAAAAGAAAAAGCGGGGTTAAACCCCGCTTTCAAGAGAAAAAATTATCCATATCTTTTATACGACAAGTATTAGGATCGATTCAATAAGAGCTCCACTGATTTGGCGATAATCCTGCCCGCTTCGTCGATTTCTTCTGCTGTTGTGCCTTTGCCCATGGAAATACGAATAGAAGAAGAAGCTTCCTCTTCCCCGCAGCCCAAAGCCAAAAGGACATGACTTGCTTCGGAGGAACCGGCTTCGCAAGCCGAACCCAGAGAGACGGCCAGACCACTCCGATCCAAAAGCAGCAGTAAGGTCTGCCCCTCGCAGCCGGGAAAATACAGATTCAGAATCGATGCCAGCTGGCGGCCGCTTTTTTCGTCGGCACCGTGGCGTCGATAACAAAGCCCTCTTTCGTCCAGAACGGAAAGCAAGCGGGCGGACAGATCCCTATAGCGTTTTTCATCTTCTTCGCAGGTGGCATAAACCGCGTCCAGTGCAGCGGCCATACCGACAATACCGGCCAGGTTTTCAGTTCCTGCTCTCCTGCCGCGTTCCTGACGTCCGCCCAGTAAGAGAGGGGCCAGTTCGATGGCCGATCCTCGTTCCGAGCGGGTCAAAAGAGCACCGGTACCTTTTGGACCTCCGAATTTATGAGCGCTGAAGACAAGAAAATCTGCCGGAAAACTTCGCCAGTCGATGCGCTTGCGGGCGATGGCCTGTACGGCGTCCGTATGAAAAAGGATACCCCTTTCTCTACATAAAAGACCCATCTTCTCGATATCCTGCACGCTGCCGGTCTCGTTATTGACATAGTGACAGGATACGAAGCCCGTATCTTCCCTGATCGCCCGGCGAAGCTCGTCCGGAGATACAAGACCGGAGGCATTCGCTTCGAGATAATCCACGTCGAAGCCCTCTGCCGCCAGCGCTTCGAAAACAGCGAGTACCGACGGATGCTCGATGCGGGTCGTGAGAAGATGACGCAATCCCCGGCCGGCCGCCAGCGCAGCCGCTGCCCGGATCGCCCAGTTGTTCGCTTCCGTGGCACCGGAAGTAAAATACAAATCTCTGGTTGACGCAGCTAAATTCCGGGCCAGACTCTCTCTGACCCGGGTCAGTTCGTTTCGAGCCAAACGTCCGGCCTGGTGCATGCTCGAAGGATTCGCATACAGGTTTCGCAGAATCGGCTCCATCGCCGCCCATGCCTCGGGCGAAAGCGGCGTGGTGGCCGCATGATCCAGGTATATCATGCCAGAGCCTCGATGATGGTGCCTCCGCCGACCACAACGTCGCCGTCATAGAAGACCGCGGCCTGGCCGGGTGTAACGGCTTTCTGCGGCTCGTCGAAAATAACTTCGGCGAAACCGTTATCCAGCGGACGAACCTTGGCTTCTACTTCACGGTGGCTGTAGCGGATCTTGACACTGACCTTTATCTCTTCTTCGAGTTTCTCGATGCTGATCCAGTTGATATCATGAGCAATCAGACCCTTAGCGTAGAGATCTTCTTCGTAACCCAGGGTCACGGTATTGTTTTCCACTGACTTCGAAATAACGAAGAGCGGCTGATCCGATGAGATACCCAGACCGCGGCGCTGACCGATCGTATATGCTTCGATGCCCTTATGGCGACCGAGCACGTTCCCGTTCTTGTCAATAAAATCGCCTTCGGCCACAATGACGCCTTCTTCTTCAAGGAAGTGGCGATAGTTGCCGTCCGGTACGAAACAGATGTCCTGACTGTCGGGCTTCTTCGAGTTCACGAACTCCAGACGATCGGCGATCTCGCGAATTTCGGGCTTGTCGTACTCGCCCAGCGGGAATAGCGTATGGGCCAGCTGGTCTTGTGTGAGGCTGTAGAGAACATAGCTCTGGTCCTTGTGGCCGTCTTTTCCCTTTTTAAGCAGATAGCGACCGGACTTTTCGTCATATTCGACGCGAGCGTAGTGTCCCGTGGCCAGGTAATCGAAACCCAGAAGATCCGCCTGCTCGAAGAAGCTTGCGAATTTGATGTAACGGTTGCAGTCGATGCAGGGATTGGGTGTATAACCGTTTTTATAGGCGTTGACGAAGCGGTCGATCACCTGTGTCTGGAAGTCCTGAGTATGGTTCAAAACCAGATAGTCTATATCCAGATTCAGCGCGACCGAACGGGCATCCTCGATATCCTCCAGACTGCAGCAGGTTCTGCCGCGCGTATTGATGTCGCACGAGGTCTGATTCGTCAGTTTCAGTGTCGCGCCGGAGGTTTCGTAACCGGCTTCCAGCAGGATAGCCGCGGCTACCGAGCTGTCGACGCCGCCGCTCATCGCTACCATCACCCGTTTGCCGACGGCCTGAGCTTCGGTATTTCGTACGATCTTCTCTACACGACTTGTATGGCTGTTCATTTCGATGGTCTCCTATATATAAAGCCCGAAAATCCGACGGGCGGTTAGACATTAACAAACAAGAATTATAACATAGGTAAAATTCACGCAAACGAGCCGGTGTAACATTTGACAAGGATGCGAAACCCCCGCTGACCTGTAGGACGAACGGGGGCTCTTGATAAAAGTTTGTATGGCACTGTCAGTTCTCGTCGATGGCGTTGCGCAGTACCTGCGTGAGCGAGTGTTTGGCCGCCAGATGGTATTCCCAGTACATGATGCCGAGCAAACCTTCTTCTTTCAGATACGAGACTTTGGCCCGAAGCGACTCCGGATCGTCGTAGGAGATAAATGTGTTGCCGTTAAAGAGCCAGGGCGCCTTGGCCGTGTTATCCCAGTGACGAACTCAGCCGTCTTTTCCGATATAGTCGTCGACTAACTGATCATAGGACTGATCGCTCGTGCCGACGGTTTCGGAGTATTGGTTGTAACCGTTGTCCGCATCGGGTACACCCTTCCAGCAGCGCGAATAAAAAGCCGCGCCGATGATGATTTTCTCTTTGGGTACGCCTGCCGAAACGAAAGCCTTCACAGCCGTGTCCGCGCTGACGTCGTAGAAATCCGTTTGAGGCGTAAAAAGGTGAAGTTGACCTTGTCATCCGCAGAAGCCTTGATGCCGGCCATGCTGATGCCCGGATACTCCCAGTCGATATCGATACCGTCCAATTGGTAAGTTCCGACGACTTCGGCAGCAGTTTCGGCGAAGAGCCTTCTTCCTTCGGCGGTCGAAGCGGCTTCGGAGAAACCTCCGGCAGACCAGTCGCCTACAGAGAGCACAAACTTGAGCTTCGGATTGATCGAACGCAGTCTGGCGATAGCCGCCTCCGCATCGAGTGCTTTCCAGACGCATTTTCCGTCCACGACGTGGGCGAATGCAATATTGATCAGATCAAGCGCTTTGGCGTCGCCTTCCGTCACGATGCCCAGATCTTTCGTGCTCACGTAGCCGAGCAATAATGGTTTCTTCATTTCTATGTCTCCTTTAACAAATCCGGTAAGCGGCTTACTCGTTGAAGCTGATCGCCTGGCCGTGACCGTAGTAGAGCTTGAGTTCGTCATCGAGCTCGACCTTCAAAACGGTGGGTCCGTTCTCGTAACAGCTGTCGACCGCAAGATTGATCCAGCAGGTTCCGGGAATGTTGTTCCACGGCGCTCCGCCCTGAATCTTCCACTCAAGCTCCTCGCCCGAATGCAGGACCGAAATCTTATTGATCTTCGTCTGAGGGTCGAACCGCCCAGAAAGAACCAGTAATCCAGACCGCGTCCCGGGTCGTAAACAGCTTCCTCGTGAGTGCGAATCCAGCTGCCCAGATCCTTCAGGACCTTGACGGCCTCCTCCGGAATTGTACCGTCTTCGCGAGGTCCGACATCCAGCAGCATGTTTCCTCCTAAAGTCAGACAATCGCAGAACATGCGGATCACCTGACGGCTGGTCTTCCAGTTCTGATCTTTATGCTGGAATCCCCAGGACGAGTTCACCGTCGTGCAGAACTCCCAGGGGCCTTCCGGCGGAGCGTTCCCAGTCGCCGTCAAACCAGAGCAAGTCGACCGTGCCGTAGCGGGTCATCAGTTCTTTCATCTGCTCGTTTTTGAACCGAAGGAACTACTCCCAGAGTTCGGGATTCTCTTCGCCGCCTGCCGGGGTCGAGTAAATATTTTGACTGCTCCAATTCTCGCGGGGCGTGCCGGCTTGATACTGCGAACGGTAATCTTCTCTCGACCAGTCGATGAGCGAATAGTATAAACCGACTTTTAAACCGGCCTCGCGCATCGCTTCCGTGTAAGCTGCGACCAGATCCCGTCCGGCAGGTGTTTCTTTGACAACGTTATGTGTCGTGGTATCCGTGTCCCAGAGGGCGACACCGTCATGGTGCTTGCTTGTCAGAACGGCATAACGGGCGCCGGCCTGTTTGAAGAGTTCGGCCCACTCTTGCGGGTCGTATTTCGAAGCCGTAAAGCCTTCTTTCTGGGCCATATAGTCCTCGTACGATATATAGCCGTTATGGAAAGACCAGGATTCGCTGACGCCCTTGACGGCATAAACACCGTAATGGACGAAAATACCCAGCTTTGCCTTTTTGAACCAATCTTGCATCATAATGATTTATCTCCTTCGTTTCCTCTTTTACTGTCAGAGGAATTTTCGTTTATTTGAATCTCCCCAGTATCTGAGCGACGCTGCCGACCTGATAACCGCTTATGGCCAGTCTGACCTTTCCTTCGCCATTCGTTAACACAAGCAAAGGCCGCTGCCGGTTATGCAGACTGTAGAGGTCGTAGCATTCTCTGACATACGAGTCGAGATCAACATCCGCTCCGGGAAGTTTTATGCGGATCTGCGGGAAACGCTCCCGGACCAGACGCAACTTGGCATTGTCCAGAGCGCTTTCTTCCTTCACGACAAAGGTAAAGGCTTCCTGCCGTTCGGCAATACTCGTTTCATTGTCCAGAAGCTCGTTGAAGAAGTGCTCCGTCGGTTCGCCGCCGGGTGCCAGAATCGCGAGCAGGCGCATTTCCTCGTTTACCGGATAGGGTCCGTCTTCCAGTTCCAGATCATGGAAAACAGGCAGATTTCGTTCTTCGCTCTCGTCTTCCGGCAGTAAAAGAGACAGACTCTTTTCATCGTGCGCTTCTAATACGAAGCGGCTGACTTTCGCCAGAATATCGCCCGAGGCCAGACGGTTGCAGAGTAATAATTGATATTGGCCGGGTTCAAGCCAAAACTCCAGCTTGCCGTTTTCGTCAAAAGAGCTACCGTAAAAACCCAGGGTGTCGTAGCTTGCGTCGGCGCTAAGACGGGCGATCGTAAAATGCGTGCCGTACTCGATCGTCTGTTCGATATCTTCTTTCTTCAGAATCAGACCGGCACTGCGCAGTTCATCGCTTGCGGTCCCGCTATGCTCCGAATAGCGCTGCCAGTGACCGCGGGCGAAGTATTCAAGCTGGTAGTCCAGATGGTTGATACGGGCGGGAATGCCCAGGCTTCGCGTCAAAGCGACGGTCAGGATGCGTCTGCTCAGATTCGAACCGATGCTCAGCTCCACAAGCTTCACGGGATCGGCCATGATCGTGGCGTAATCGTAGTCTCCCGCGTCGCGGATTTGTTCTTCGATGTACGAGCGAATTTCCGCCGGATTCGCGATAAAGCGCTTTATATCCGACTCGCCGTAATATGACGGCAGCGTCCGCCAGGCGGAAATTACTTCCATGCCGATACGCGGATTGAGCAGAGCATGCTTAAAAACATCCGCGGGATAGAGTTCTCTGTACGGGAGTGCCGCTTTGGCGTGATGCATGAGCAGCTCTGCCGTGATATCCGAGAGATCCTTGTATTTAACAGCTTCGAGCAAGTCGAGCTTAAGTGCTTCGTCGATGCCCGACTCCGTTTCGTTTAAAAAGGCTTCGATTTCAGCATGGTTGCCGAGACTGTCTGCCAGGATTTTCTCTCTTCGCCAGAGCTCGCTGCCCTTATCGCTGCGTTCCGGATCCGGCTGAGGATGAAAGCTGCCGATAAAGGCCGCCCGGCTTCGTTCCGCCTGAGCCATTTTCTTTTTCATGGCCGCTTCTGCTTCTTCGCTTGCCGTCTTTTCTTCGGTCACGGCCGCGACCGGCGCATGCATGGTCAGATAAAAGTCCCTGGTTTCGCGTTTGACCGAATTCGCGAAATCAAGCTCCACATCGAGGTTTCCCTCTCGCAAACTGATTTTCTTTTCAAGATAGTAAGAGCCTTTTTTCACTCGTAAGAAAAGATCGCCCCGGCCGGTCTTCAAACTGCAAAACCCGTTTTCGTCCGTGTTTAAATAGAGCAAAGGCGTAAACTGAGCGTAGTTTACGACAGAAAATTCCACCACCGCAGCTTCCAAAGGCCGGCCGTCTTGAGTCACCCGAACGCTTAGCCGGGCAGTCGGGAAATAGTTGTCCGAGACATTGATAAGGGTCATGCCCATGCCTCGTTTCACGACTTCCTCGTCTGCCAGCAAGCCGGAAAAGACGCGGCTTTCGATCAGCATGCCCCGGCGCGCGGGAGCCGAAAACCATCCCTTATCGAGGACGGCTTCCGGTTCGCAAGCACCCAGATAATGCCAGTTTCCGTCGATCCAAACCTCGACCCAGGCATGGTTGTCATCGGAGTGGGCCCACCTGGGCGTATAGCACTGACGAGCCGGAATCGCCACGCTGCGAAGAGCGGACACGGTAAACGTCGACTCTTCCCCGCAGCGGCCGAAGCCGCGGCGCATGATCGTCAGGGGAGAGACCGTACGGCTGTCGCTTGCCTGGTAAGTCGCTTTCTCGTAACACCAGACGTTAACTTCGAGGGCGGCCTCCGTCAGATCAAGACCGGTCAGACGCGGGGCGATCTGCTCTCGCAGAAGTTCGCGATGATCGGTCAGATCTTCGTTATTGATGCGAACGGCCAGCACGTAGTTCAGAAAGATCACATCGGGAATCGAGCGTCCCCAGGGGAAAGCCTCGCGGGCCGCGAGGGCATCGGAAACCAGCTTCAGAAACAAGTCCCCGTCGTACGAAGCCGCGTCGCTCAGCGGCAGATAACTGTAGATATATTTGAGACATATCGCCTCCTCCGAACTCGCTTTCTCGAATACGGAAAAGAGTGCGGTCTGTCGGCCTTCGAGTCGGGGCCGAGCCTCGGCGAAGTCGCGTTCGATCTTGGCGATTATTTCAGCAGAAAACATATGTACTCCGATCTTCAATAAATTCTTCTCGTTACCAGTTCATCATAACCGAGCCGTTACGCATCAACGGTCACATCGCCGATAAGATCCGGCGGCAGCAAACGTCTGCACAATAGTAGCGTAATCCACGGTAAAAGCGACAGGCCAACGAATATAGAGAGCTGAGGGAAAAGCAGGGATAAAAAGAGGATGGCGCCTCCTGTCAGGATAATCAGCACAGTCGTCCAAATATGGCCGAAACCAAAGACCACCGCGAATATCCTCAGCCGCTTCTCACTCATATGAGCATAGTAAAGTCGTAAAACCGGATAGTAAAGAATCAAAAGCAAAAGAGCCAGCAGAGCCAGGAAAAAGATCAGGTTCAGGAAAGCGGCAAGCAGGGGTTGCCTTAAATACCACAGCAGATACCAGACAGCACCGGCCAGAAGCAAACTGCCGTAAACCAAGGCAGCCAGGACAGTCGGAAAGAAACCGAAGATACCAAGCCCCGCCAGAATACCGGCAAGCATCATGAAATGTAGCTTCACAAGCAGAAGCATCCGCTCGAACACGCGAAAGAGCGGCGAAGCAAGCCTCGCCGCAAAGGGATCTTTCTCTCTTTGCTTTCTTTCTTTACTCATTAACCGACAATACCCGAACGTTCGGCCGACTGGACAAACTTATCCTGAATCAAAAGATAAGCGACAATCAAAGGCAGGATAACCAGAAGGCTCATCGTATCCGCGACCGCCTGCTGATACAGGGGATTGGAAACCAGCAGTTCGAAGTTCATGCTTGCCTCGCCTCCCAGCGCGCGGATCGTGGAGTTCAGGGTCTGATCCATGCTGGCCGTGGCCGCATTGAAACGGACCATGATATTGCTCTGATCGCCTCCGAAGAGGTTAACGAAATATATGTCATTCCAGTTCCAGACGAAGGCAAGCACGCCGACTGTCAAAAGAGGTGACACGGAGTTGGGCAGCACGATGCGAAAGAAAGTCCGCAGATAACCACTGCCGTCCACGAAAGCCGACTCTTCGAGCTCTTTGGGCAGGCCTCGGAAACTCTGACGGAAAATATAGATATATAGACCGCCCTTGAGACCCTGACCCGTCGCCGCCAGCAGATAAAGACTCAGACGTTCGCCCAGCAGATTCAGCGGAGAGCCGGTGGTCCGTTCGATGATCCCGAAAAGATCAAAGTAACGGAAGTTCAGGTACCGCGGCAGAGAAATGGCCTGAGCCGGAACAATAATCGTTAAAATCACACAGGCAAAGAGAATCCCCCGCCCTTTGAATTTCAAACGGGCGAAGCTGTAGCCCGCTAGCATGGCCGCAAAGATCTGCAGGAGCACCTGGAAGAAAACCGAGACCAGCGTGTAAGGCAAGGTTCTCTGATAGTTAATGGTTTTCACAGCCAAGACGACATGCTCGACGGAGAACTCCGATGGAATCCAGATCGAAACCGGGGAACCGAGTTCTCCGGGAGCCTTGGCACCGTTCGCCTCGTGCTTTTCGATATTCGGCATAAGAAGGTATATCATCAGAGGGAACGAAACGAATCGAGCGGATAGCCATCGGCTCTTTGACGGAATCCAGCGTCAGCGTATGGCTTCCTTCTTCCAGATAGAATTTCAGCGGCTCGGTGAAATAACGGTTCTGATCGTATACCCGTACCCTGTTCCAGCGCGGGGCTTCCACCTGCGAAGGGAAGGATTGATTACCTTCGACAGTCTTATAGTCTTTATTGGAATCTTCGAAGATTCTCTCGAATAAAATCCGATCCGCTTCGTCGAACGGAACCTCGCCGTTGATTAATATCGAACGCTCGATGGCAGTAGTCGTGCCGTTCGTGCTGCCGCTGTTGCCGCTGCAGCCGGCCAGGACACTGCCGAACAAGACAGCCGACAAGGCCAGAGCAACTGCTCTCTTCTTATTAAGATCTAACATATCTTAATCTCTCTTCCTCGTATACATAGGATTTCTCCTTTTTGGTAACTGATTCGGACAGAATGTAAACACTTATGTAAACTATTCAAGCATTGAAAAAAATAAACAACGTATGCATATTTTCTAAAAACGTAAAATTCAGGCGAGCCAGTCCCCTTATACCTATTCACATAAAATTACCATCACTGTCAAACGTATGTTGTCAAAATCACATTTATGAAGTTTATTCTCTCACACATTTAATGATTTTCTGCGATTTTCGTGGTTTATGCTTCACATTCATAAAAATTACACTTAATAATAAGGTCTTTTGTAAGTAAGATATTTAGCATAAAAACCCAATTTGTCAGAAAGCAATATAATGTGCAAAACCATTATCGTTAAGGATAATTTATATATGTAATTATTTTGTGCAACTTAATAATGACGTGCATCGTACGAGTCCGTTTAGATACCCAAAAGGTCGAGGTAGGGATATAATGATTTCAAAGATACTGTCGGAGCGTGATCGCATTGCGTGGCGCTTCTAGCGAAAGGATCATCAGCCGCTATGACGAATTCCAGTCGTTTTTTCCGTGTAGCCACCGCATCCCCGGAGCTTCGCATTGCCGACCCTGCCTTCAATGCAGCGAAGATAAAAGAGATCCTGGCAGCCGCCGCGGACCGGAAGATACAGGTCGTCTGCTTTCCCGAACTCTCGCTGAGCGGATATACCGCAGCCGACCTCTTCTATCAGGAAGAGCTTCTTAGACAAACAGAAGAAGCGATCGGGGACCTGGTCCGGGCATCCCTCGATTTTCCGGATCTAGCTTTTGTCGCGGGTGCCGCTTTGTCTTATGAAAACAATTTGTTTAACTGTGCGGTCTTCATTCAAAACGGCCTGATTCTCGGCGCCGTGCCAAAATCTCATCTGCCCAACAGCCGGGAATTTTATGAAGCCAGATGGTTTACCTCCGGACTGCAACTGCAAGCCGGATTACATGAGATGAAGCTGGCGGGTCAGACAGTCCCCTTTGGCAAGCAGCTCTTCTCTTTTGCCTTCGAAGGAAAAGAGATCCTGCTCGGAATTGAAATCTGCGAAGATTTATGGGTGCCGATCCCGCCGTCTTCGGAGATGGCCCTGGACGGTGCCGCCATTATTCTGAATCTGTCCGCTTCCAACGAACTGGTCGGAAAAAGCGAGTATCGCCGTCGCCTGATCAGTCAGCAGTCGGCTGCTTTGCATTGTGTTTATGTGTATGCCGATGCCGGCCCCGGCGAGTCGAGCACGGACCTGGTCTTTTCCGCCCACTCTCTGATCGCCGAAAACGGACGTATCCTGAAAGAAGCCGAACTCTTCGTCGAAGGCGAGAGCAGCCTTTGCTATGCGGATGTCGATTTTGATCTACTCTTATCCGAACGCCGACATAACAAGGCCTTCGGGACACAACGAAACAAGGTCTCGCGTCTGCCGCGAACCCATGTGCCCCGTCCTTTTTCTTCTACTAAATGGGAGCAGCTCGATCGCGAAATCAATCCCCGGCCTTTCGTGCCCGCAGATCCCTCAACTCTGGATCTGCGCTGCCACGATGTTTTCAACATCCAGGCGCACGGTTTGGTGAAGCGCTTGCTGCATACGGGAAGTCCTTGCGCCGTCATCGGTATCTCGGGCGGTTTAGATTCCACTCTGGCGCTCCTGGTCATTATCGAAGCTTATAAAAAAATGGGTAAACCCTTATCGGATATCATTGCGGTGACTATGCCCGGATTCGGCACGACGGATCACACGTATCAAAACGCAATCCGGCTGATGGAGGCTTATGGCGTCACCATCCGGGAGGTTTCGATTCGAGAAGCGGTCCTGCAGCACTTCGCAGACATCGGCCACGATCCGGATCTGCACGATATCACCTACGAAAACAGTCAGGCTCGTGAACGTACCCAGATCCTGATGGATATTGCCAATCAGGTCAACGGTCTGGTCATCGGCACCGGAGACTTATCGGAACTCGCACTCGGCTGGTGCACTTATAACGGCGACCAGATGAGTATGTACGGTGTCAATGCTTCCGTTCCGAAAACACTGGTCAAACATCTGATTCACTGGCGCGCCAGACAAGCCGAAGCCGAAGGGTCAAAAGAAATCGCAACACTTCTGGACTCCGTCTACAACACGCCGATCAGTCCGGAACTGCTGCCGCCCGATAAAGAAGGAAACATCGTCCAGCATACCGAGGACTCGACCGGCCCTTATGAGCTGCACGACTTCTTTTTGTATCATGTCATGAGACACGGCGTCGATCCCGTCCGCCTCTTTTACATGGCGAAGCACGCATTTTCAGAAGAAAAGACCTATGATGCCGCTACAATCCTGCGTTGGCTCAAGGTCTTTTACAGAAGGTTTTTTAATCAGCAATTCAAGCGTTCGGCTATGCCCGACGGACCGAAAGTCGGTACCGTTTCGCTATCGCCCCGCGGCGACTGGCGCATGCCCTCGGACGCTTCTTCGGCTGCCTGGCTGGCCGCATTGGACGAAATCCATGCGGATTGATCAGTCGGAAAATACGGAATATCAGATACCGAGCGCCAGCATCGCTTCGGCCACACGAATGAAACCGGCCGCATTGGCACCAAATTCGTAGTTGCCGGGCCGTCCGTAAGCGGCAGCCGTATCGGAAATCTCCTGATAGATGGAAGAGATGATTTGGCGCAGACGGGCATCGACCTCGTCTGCCGTCCACATCAGATGCTGAGCATTTTGACTCATCTCTAAACCGGAAACGGCAACACCTCCTGCATTCGATGCTTTACCCGGTACATAAAGCACGCCTGCTTCGTGCAGGGCCAAAACCGCCTCCGCGGTGGTCGGCATATTCGCACCTTCCGCAACCAGCATACAGCCGTTCCGGATCAGTTCGGCGGCATCTTTTTGATCCAGCTCGTTTTGTGTCGCGCAGGGTAAGGCGATGTCGCAGGGCAGACTCCAGATGCCCTTTCCTTCGTGATAAACGGCTCCCTTCACTTCGTCTGCATACTCGCGGATACGTCCGCGCCGCTGCTGTTTAATCTTCGCAACAACTTCGAGTTTAATGCCCTCGGGATCGTGAATCCAACCGTCGGAATCGCTCATGGCTATGACCGCGGCACCGAGTTCCTGCGCTTTTTTTACGGCATAGTAAGCGACGTTTCCGCTGCCGGAGACAACGATCTTCTTCCCTTCGACCGATTCTTTTCGACTCTCAAGAATATGAGAAAGCAAATAAAGCAGACCGTGGCCCGTGGCTTCGCTGCGTCCCAGAGAACCGCCGTAAAGCGGAGATTTACCCGTCAGGACGCCGGTGCTGTCGTTGACGATGCGTTTATATTGCCCGTAAAGATAGCCGATTTCGCGTGCGCCGACACCGATGTCACCGGCCGGGACATCCGTATTGGGACCGATGTGACGGTAAAGTTCGGTCATAAAACTCTGACAAAAACGCATCACTTCTCCCTCGCTCTTACCTCGGGGATTGAAGTCGCTGCCGCCTTTGGCGCCGCCCATCGGCAGACCGGTCAGCGAATTTTTCAGCGTTTGTTCCAGACCCAGGAAACGGATGATCGACTGATTCACGGAAGGATGAAAACGAATACCGCCTTTATAAGGGCCGAGAGCAGAGTTGTACTGCACGCGAATACCGCGATTGACCTGAAATTTCCCCTGATCATCTTGCCAGCATACGCGGAAAGTGATCATTCGCTCGGGCTCGACGAGACGTTCCAGAATCGCCGCCGCTTCGAACTCGGGTCGTTCGTCCACGACGACGCGGACCGACGCCAGAATCTCAGCCGCCGCTTGCAGAAACTCGGGCTGGCCGGGGTATTGCCTTTGCAATGTTGTTAAAACTCGCTCTGTATAATGCATATTCGGATCTTCCTTTTTCTTACTTTTGGAGAAGCGGATGAATACTGCCGTCTTGTTTCACGAGGCTATCAGGTGGAATGGTGCCGCGTAGCAGGGTCAGGGGATAAACACGGGATCCCCGGCCTACGATCGTACCCGGATTCAGTACAGTCTGACAGCCGATCTCGACGTGATCACCGATCAAAGCACCCATTTTCCGAAGGCCGGTCCCGATCGACCCGTCGGGCGTGCGAATCACCACCGGCTTGCGATCGCCTTTCACATTGGAGGTGATGGCGCCGGCACCCAGATGGGCATAAGTTCCCAGGATCGAATCACCGATATAATTGAAATGCGGTACTTCCACATGATCAAACAAAATAACATTTTTCAGCTCGGTGGAGTTACCGACCACGCAGTTTGCGCCGACCAGGGCATTTCCGCGGATAAAGGCTCCGTGCCGAAGTTCGCTTTTCGGGCCGATGATCGCCGGCCCTTTAATATAGGCGGAAGGCATAACCGAAGCGGATTTCGCGACCCAGACGTCTTCGCCGAGGCAGTCATACTCTTCTTCGGACAAAGAGGCGCCCAGGTTTCTTATCAGTTCGCCGATACCGGCCAGAGCGTCCCAAGGTTTGTCGAAAGAAGCCAGATAAGGTCCGGCCAGGCTCTTGCCAAGGTCCCAGAGGTCTTGGCTTCGAATGATTGATTTTCTCATTAAGCCTCCTAAGTTCATGATCCATTAAATCAAACAAATGCCGACAAAACGGCAGTTTAATGACAATTGAAATAGTAGCAGAATTGCGAGCCGCTCTGTTGAGAAAGGCTTCCTGATCCGCTGATTTTCTAACGATTGTTAACATTCATTCAGAAATACGGCCGAAATTCCCTCTCCTGCAACCGCAAGGAGTTTTCCCGATGCACATACCGCTTAAAAAGAAATACCTCCGGACCGGGGATCTTTCCGGTTCGGAGGTATAAAAACTTGAGTTTTTCAAGAACGTTTAGATATCAACGATGACGGGATCTGCGGCGCCAAGCGGGTTCTTCGTCAGTTCGTCAAGCGTGAAATCGATCTCGATGGTCCGGTGCTCGTCCGAAGAACGGAAACAGGCTTCCATCAGCTTCATCACGTAAAGGTTTTGACCCGGCAGGACGAAGGGCTTCGCCGTACCGTCGAGAACCGCTGCGTAGTTGTGGTAAAACTCCATCCAGTCCGCTCTGACAACCGGCAAGTCGAGAGTCTCTTCGCTAAAACGGGTACGTGGTGCCATGGTCTTGGTCGGTCCTGCGGACGTATAAAGAATTTCGTCTTCCCAAACCGTATTCTTGTCGCGAGCGCGAACAATTTTACCGTTGATGTCCCAGTCTTCGACGACCGCGGTACCGATGTCGCCGCGCACGATCCAGCGCGGTTCGTTGACGAAAGCAACCGTATCCACTTCAACCGAAACCAGTAAGCCCGACTCGAACTCGAAATCGGCGATAAAGCCGTCATCGACTTCGTCGTAGGATGTGTGGTACATTTTGGCGTTGACGCGCACGATTTTCTCGGGGATCATCATGACGATCTGATCGAGGAGATGAACACCCCAGTCGAGCATCATACCTCCGCCCGTTTCCTTGTGCGTACGCCAGCCTTCCGGTACGCCGCGGGAACCCAGAACCTTGGAACGAATCACGAAGGGTTTTCCGATCAGGCCCTCTTCGATCGTTTTTCGCACAGTCAGGTAATCGCCGTCCCAGCGCCGGTTCTGATGAACCGAGAAATGCATGCCTGTTTCTTCCTTGGCGCGAATGACTTCGATCAGTTCGGCCGAATTCATCGTAACCGGCTTTTCGCAGATTACGTTCTTACCGGCTCTCATCGCGCGGATGGAGTACTCGGCATGGAAGTTGTTGGGACAAGTCAGCAGGATAATGTCGATCGCCGGATCCGCTAGGATCTCGTCGAGCGAAGCATAACCCTTCAAGCCGCGTTCGACACCCAGAGCGGTACGCTCCGGATCGATGTCGTAAACACCGTAGGGCACGACCTGCGGAGCACGCTCCATGTTCTGATGATGCCATCCGGCCATGCCGCCATAGCCGACAATGCCTAAATTGTAAGTCTTACTCAATTTACCGCCCTCTTATTTTACGAATGTCTGAAGGTAGGAAAGACCTAATTCGAGACCTTCGTAAACCTTCTCGTTGGATCCCTCATAGAGGTGATCTTCGTGCTCGATGCTGATCACGCCGTCATAGCCGATTTCACGCAGCGCTTCGACCATGCCTTTAAGGTCGACCTTACCGAGGCCGGGCATGCGGAAACGCCACCAGCCTTCGCTGCCGAAGAAAGCGTCATGAATACCGTAATAGGAAAGCTTGTCTTCGAAGAGTTCGGCGTCTTTGGCGTGAACATGGAAAATTCTGTCCTTAAACTGTTTGATCAGCTTATTGTAATCAATCAACTGATAGTACAGATGAGAAGGATCGAAGTTCAAACCGAAGTTCTTGTTCGGAACCAAACGGAACATCTCTTCCCAGAGCTGAGGGGTAAAGGAGATCGTGCCGGGCACGCCGGGCTTCTGCCAGCCGTCCATGGGGCAGTTCTCGATGATAATCTTGACACCCTTCTCCTCGGCATAACCGACGATCTTGGAGAAGACTTCCTGGAATTCCGGGAAGTTGTCTTCGATGGACTTATCGATATTACGACCGACAAAGGTACCCACCGAATCAACACCGAGCATGGCCGCGGCATCGATGCACTTCATGGTGTGGTTGTTTACGAAGGCACGCTTCTCGGGATCGCGATCCAGGTTGTTGTCATAGTAGGCCAGCGAGGTGATGACCAGACCGGCGTCACGGACCTTCTTCATGATCGCATCGGCTTCTTCCTGAGTCAGGTTGGCCACGTCGATATCCGAGCTGGCGTAGTCGCGATCGTTCTCGCGCGGCCAGACGGCAACTTCCAGAGCCTTAAAACCATGATTCTTCGCCCACTCGATCTTCTCGTCGAGGGATACAGTCGGCAAACATGATGTTAAAAATCCAATAAACATTTATTCAGTTCCTCCGCATACAAGGGGTGTTAAACTTAAGGATCTTCGCACTGACTTTCGTCTGCACAAAGATCCTTGTAAACGCTTTACCGTTTGATTATTTCTTACCGTACTTCTCGTCGAAGTAAACAGGACGACGGGTCTGTGCAGACTCGTAAATCGCTTCGAGGATCTGGGTTACGACCAGTGCCTGCTCGGGCTTGACGACCGGATCGGTATCCTCGTCGATCGCCTTATAGAAGAGGCGGCACTCGCGCATATAGTCGGGCTCTTGTCCGCCGCCTTCGAAGAAGGCAACGCCGCCGGACTGCAGCTGAGGTTTCCACTCATAGAGACGGCTGTGCTTCTCGCCGTTGATGCGCAGACCATCGTTCATATCCGCACCGCCCTCGGTACCGCAGAGAGTAGCCGAAGATTCGCGAGGATCGAGGATGTTCAGAGCCCAGCTGGATTCGAGTGTGATGGTGGCGCCGTTCTTCATGGTGACGAAACCGAAAGCGGAGTCTTCAACCGTGAACTCCTTGGGATCCCAGGGCCCGAAACCGTTCGCGGCATTCTCGCGATCGGCCAGCTTGCGGTAGGAGTTACCGACAACATAATCAACTTCGTAGTTGTCCATCAGCCATAAGGTGAGGTCGAGAGCATGGGTTCCGATATCGATCAAGGGACCGCCGCCTTGTGCTTCGGCATCCAGGAAAACACCCCAGGTGGGAACGCCGCGACGACGAATGGCCAGAGCCTTGGCGTAGTAGATATCACCCAGTTCGCCGTCTTCGACGAGAGCCTTCAGATACTGGGAATCGGCACGATGACGACCCTGGTAACCGATGGACAGCTTCTTGCCGGAGCGCTTGGCTGCCTCGACCATCTCGAGGGCTTCCTTCGAGGTCTTGGCCATGGGCTTCTCGCAGAGAACGTGCTTGCCTGCATCCAGAGCGGCAATCGTGATGAAGGAGTGCTCGCGGTTGGGGGTCAGAACATGGATAACATCGACGTCCTTGTCATTGACGACATCCTTGTAATCGGTGGTGACCTTGGCGCCTTCGACACCGTATTCCTCGGCTGCCTTAACGGCGCGCTCTTCGATGATGTCGCAGAACCAGACAATTTCGACGTTCTTCTGGGCCTTCAGGGCGGGAAGATGTTTGCCGTTGGCGATACCGCCGCAACCAACGATACCTACTTTGTAGATCTTGTCAGACATGATTTTTCTCCTCTTGTCTCTTTATGATGTTTTATATGTCTCTCGCAAGCGATGAGACGGCCGATAAGAACTTAGCTGTTATAAGCGAATAATAATGAGTGAATTACTCGGGCCAGATAGATGTCAGATGCTCGACGCTTCTGGTCAGATCCTCGTAAGGATCGCCCGTGAAGCCTTCTTGCTCGACGACCACGCCCTTCTCGAGCGAACCGTTCTTCTTCAGAACTTCCAGAACACCCTTGAAGTCGATGATGCCCTTACCGATCTGAACGTCCAGATCCTCGTGGCTGCCCGGTTTGAAATTGGCGCCCAGTTCCTTGAAATGAGTGGGACCGGCAACGCTGCCCAGACCATCGATATAAGCGACGGGATCGACGCCGGCATAACGAATCCAGCAGGTATCGATTTCCACGATCATATCATCGTGTGCATAACCTTCGCGCAGATAGTCCATCAGGTAGCGGCCTTCGGCTTCGACAAACTCGAAGTTGTGATTATGGTAGCCGACCTTGATGCCGTAAGGGCTGAGGGCTTCGTGGGCACGGTTCAACACGGCGGCGACTGTCTTGCAATCTTCGATTGTTTCGAGTCTGGCGGCCGGGCATATCACATATTTCAGACCCAGTTCGCGACTGTAAGCGACGACTTCGTCAAGTTTTTCGTCCAGTAACTGATAGCCGACGTGAGACGACAGCGGTTCCAAGCCGATTTCATCAAGAACGGCTTTCAGTTCGGCGGCCTCGAGACCGTAATATCCGGCGAACTCAACCGCATTGAAGCCACATGCTTTCACTTTCTTCAGCATGGCGATCGGGTCTTCACCCACATACTCGCGCAGTGAATAAAGCTGCAGGGCGATACGTTTCGACATAATGACACCTCCATTTATTATCGAAAGACCTAGATAGGTACAATTTATCAGACCGCGACGTCAGATAATAGAGTTTTGCCGACCGAAAATGTCAATATTTTGCGTTTTTTCTGCTCTGCTCCTCCTTTGCAAAGGATGAAAGAAAAAGAAATTACCGTCTTTGTCATAACAATATCCACAGAACAAGCTCCCCGGATTGTCTCGAATCATATAAGAATGCAAAGAAATACCCTAGCCGGAGCCCATATGCTAAAATATGGGAAAAGCATTAACAATTTAATCGATCGGACAGGAGCAGCGGCGATTCATGAGTCAAAAAGACTTGCATATTTTCAGTCAGCACGAGGAATTGAAAGGTCAGGAGCCCTATCTGGCTCATATTCAGCGATGCGCGGTCGAGAAAAAGCCCGGCAGCGGCCTGTCTACCGTACCTGTATTAATGGCAGACTCCCACTGGCACGATTACATGGAAGTCATCTTCCAGACCTCCGGCGAGGCGGCCATCATACTGGACGGCAGGAACTATCTTTTACAGCCGGGAGACATGGTTTTTATCAATACCAGAGAAGTTCATCTGATTTACGGTTATCCCGGCGCCAGTTATATCTGTCTTCGCTTCGATCCCGATATTCTTTATACAACGGCGGGCAGCAGTTTCGAGTACCGTTACCTGCGGCCGTTAAGCGATTTCGAATTTAAACCTCAACAGCATTTTCGCAGCTCCGAGCTGCGCGGCAGCGGCATCGATGCGCATGTCTGGTCCGTTTACAGGGAAATAATGGCCAAGGATTTTGCATACGAATTAGCCGTTCGTGCCAGTCTGACCAATATCTATTTATGGGTATTGCGTCGCTGGAAAGCCAAAGGTATGATCCGTGAGACAGAAAGCGGTTTGACGGATCGCCAGATTGTTGTTTTACAGAAGGTATTTGACTTCGTGGAAGAAAATTACGCACACCCTATTACCGCTCAGGACGCGGCGGAAGTGGCCGAAATGACCTACACTTACTTCAGTCGTTTCTTCAAGCGGGCGGTCGGGAAAAGTTTCACCGATTACCTGAATCATTTCCGTCTGCTCGAAGCCGAGAAGCGCCTGATGCAGTCCGAAGATTCGATTACCGATATCACGGGCGACGTGGGTTTTACTTCGTCAAGTTACTTCATCGCCCAGTTTAAACGGGCCAAAGGCGAATCCCCTCTTCAATACCGCAAGAAGTTAATGTCCATTTCTCCAAACAGGAAGGAAGCATGAATAATATGAGAAACATACCTTTGCCGAATGAGATGCAGCTAAACTATCACTATGACGAGCTGGCTGCATTTATGCATTTCGGCATGAACACGTTCACGGACAGCGAGTGGGGCGACGGCACGGAAGATCCCAAATTCTTTAATCCGTCCGGTTTCAATGCGGACGGAATCGTTCGCGCTTTAAAAGAAGCGGGTTTCAAACGTTTGATCGTGACGGCCAAGCATCATGACGGTTTTTGTATCTGGCGCAGCAAGTACACGGATCACAGCGTGGCTTCAAGTCCGTATCAAGGCGATATACTGGCCGAACTTTCCGCCGCCTGCAGCCTGCACGGCATGGACATGGGCTGCTATTTATCGCCCTGGGACGTTCACGAACCTTCCTACGGCTATGGCGAAGGTATGGATGAGGAAACAGATACCAACGGCGATTACAACGAATACTATATCAATCAAATTCTTGAGATCACGTCGAATCCCGTCTACGGGCGCGACGGCAAGTTTGTCGAATGGTGGCTCGACGGCGCCAAGGGCGTGGGAGCCAATGCCCAATGGTATAATTTCCCCGAGTGGATTCGCGCCATGCGCAAGCACAATCCGGATATCCTTATTTTCGGCGCGGGTAGCGAAGGCGGCGTGCACTGGGTCGGTAACGAGAGCGGCCGGGCGCCGGATCAGAACTGGTGTCTTCTGCCCGACACCGGCGAGTTCGGTACCGGCGAGAAACACGTGGCCGGCGAAGATTCGACTTTTGTCTGGTCGATACCGGAAGTCGATGTGTCGATTAACGCGGGCTGGTTCTGGCACGAAGGCCAGGAACCCAAGAGCCCGCAGAAACTGGCCGAGATCTACTTTAACTCCGTCGGCCGGGGTTCTCCTTTGCTTTTGAATGTACCGCCGAATACAAGCGGCGACTTCCCGGAATCCTACTATGAGGCCATCCGGCGTTTCGGAGAAAACATCAGAAACAGTTTCGCTCACAACGTGGCGGATGAGTTTGCCCTTGAAACCGTTTCGTATGACGAAGCCGGCGGCTATACGCTGATGAAGCTGGATTTCCAGACCGTTGTCGAATTCGATTGTTTTGAGCTGAAAGAAGCCATCGCCGAAACCGGACAGCGCATCGATCGGGTCAGTGTTCGCTGGATTGACGAAAACGGGGAGGCACATGTCTTCGCCGAAGCGGGTACGGTTGGCGCCAGACGCCTGATGCGCGGTCCGCGGGGCAGAACGGCCGAAGTACAGATCAGCGTGCATACGATTTACGGCGAGCCCAAGATCGATTCGGTCGGCGCTTATATCCTCACCGATGACTTCAGACTCGGCGAAGAGGATCAAAAAGGCGAACTTCGTTTCGCTTCCGAAACATATGAAGTGAAAGCGGGCGACACGGTCGAAATCGGATTGTTGCGGGATAATGGCGAAAGCCGGCTGACTTACTTCCTCGATACGCCGCCCGGAACCGCGGTCCAGGGACAGTACTATCATGACCGTACCCACGAGAGCATGTGTTTCGAGGCCGGAGAAAAGGAACACCGTCATCAGATCGTGACCATCGCCGCCGGCGCCGGCGAGGAAAAAGATTTTTATGTCGAGGCGTCATACAGCGGAGCGGACGGGAAGCTCTTTGTCGCCCAAAGCCGCATAGTTATCAAGCCCTGAAAGCGAAACCATATTAACGGAGGAGAGCGTATGAAATCAGATGTCCAGATCGCCCAGGAAAGCAAACTGCTGTTCATCGACCGGATTGCGACGTCGCTGGGACTTACCGAAGAGGAGTTCGAACTTTATGGCCGCACCAAGGCCAAGATCGATCTGTCCGCGCTGGAGAACCGGCATGAAAAAGCGGACGGAAAGCTGATTCTGGTTACGGCGATCAACCCGACACCGGCCGGCGAAGGTAAAACTACGACCAATGTCGGTTTGTCCATGGCTCTGAACAAACTCGGCTACCGTGCGATCACCACGCTTCGCGAGCCTTCTCTCGGTCCTTGTTTTGGTATGAAAGGCGGCGCGGCAGGCGGCGGCTATGCCCAGGTTTTGCCCATGGAAGATATCAACTTGCATTTTACCGGTGATTTTCATGCGATTACTTCCGCGCACAACCTCCTGGCCGCTTTGATCGACAACCACCTGCAGCAGGGCAACAGTCTCGGCATCGATACGAAACGCGTTGTCTGGAAACGCGTGATGGATATGAACGACCGAACCCTGCGCCATGTCATCATCGGGCTGGGTAATCGAGGCGACGGCGTGATGCGCGAGAGCGGTTTTGACATCACGGTTGCTTCGGAGATCATGGCCATTCTCTGCCTGACTTCGGGCATCGAAGACTTAAAAGAGCGGCTCGGCCGCATGGTCGTGGCTTATCGCCGCGACGGTTCGCCGGTGACTGCCGGCGATCTGCAGGCTACGGGTGCGATGGCCCTTTTACTCAAAGACGCCCTGAAACCAAACCTCGTTCAGACGACGGAAAACACGCCTGCGATCATCCACGGCGGACCCTTCGCCAATATAGCTCACGGATGCAACTCCGTTCTGGCCACGAAAACGGCCTTAAAGCTGGCCGACTATGTGATTACCGAAGCCGGATTCGGTGCGGATCTGGGGGCGGAGAAATTCTTCGACATCAAATCCCGCTTCGCCGGCCTGACACCGGCTCTCACGGTGCTTGTCGCCACGGTACGCGCCTTGAAGATGAACGGCGGCGTTGCTAAAACAGATCTGGCTGCGGAGAATTTGGATGCTCTGGCTCTGGGCCTGGCTAATCTCGAGCAGCACATCGAAAATCTGCAGAAGTTTGGCGTACCGGTCGTCGTGGCGATCAACCATTTCCCGACAGACAGTAAAAGAGAGCTGGAACTGATTCGCGAAAGAGCCGAAGCGCTTGGCGTCCGAGTGGCCGTCAGCACGGTCTTCGCCGACGGAGGCGAAGGCGGTCTGGAGCTGGCCCGTCTGGTTGTCGAGAACGCAGCCGAATCCTCCGGCTTCAAGACGCTCTACGATTCGGAACTTCCCGTTGACGAAAAAATCAGGAAGATTGCCCGCGAAATTTATCGCGCCGACGATGTCGAATTCACGGCCGAAGCGTTCAAACAGTTGAGCTCGCTTCGCGAAAACGGCTTCGATCACTTCCCTGTCTGCATGGCCAAAACGCAATATTCCTTCTCCGACAATCCCAAACTGCTCGGCGCCCCGCGCGGTTTCAAGATTACGGTCCGCGAGTTGCGCGTGGCGGCAGGTGCCGGTTTCGTGGTTGCCCTGACCGGCGACATCATGACCATGCCCGGTCTGCCCAAACTGCCTGCCGCACTCGGTATGGATTTACTTCCGGACGGTACGATCATCGGCTTATCCTGAACATAATAAACGTTTCGATCACACGGCCCGAAAGCAATCGACTTTGCTTCCGGGCTGTTTTTTATGTCGTTTTCTCCTGCGCCTCCCCTCGTCTTGCCTCACTAGCTGATGAATCGATGGTTTCCGGGCTTCCTCTTTTTCTCCCCTATACTGGAAACAGATCTCAAATTCAAACGCCTTATCCTATAAAGGAGGACAAGATGAATTCTGAATCCAATAAACAGATACCCGATACACCCGACTATCCGGATGCCGGCGATATTAAAGCCGAAACACAATCCCAACGTCCCGGTCATGAAGAAGACATGAAAAGAAAACCCGTATACGAAGACGATTTTCCGGGTTTCGGACGCCTTCGGGGAAAAGTAGCCTTGATTACCGGCGGCGACAGCGGCATCGGTCGCGCGGTCGCGGTCGCTTATGCCAAGGAAGGCGCCCAAATCTCAATCGCCTATAAAAACGAAACCGACGACGCCATGCAAACGAAGGCCGATATTGAGGCCATCGGAGCAGACTGCCTGCTGGTCGCGGGAGATATCGGCGAGTCCGACTTCTGCCAAAGACTAGTCGAGCAAACGGTCGAGCGCTTCGGAAAACTGGACATACTCGTCAACAACGCAGCCGAGCAGCACCCGGTCAAATCTCTGACAAATCTCACGGACGAACAGCTGCTTCGTACGTTTAAAACGAATATATTCAGCATGTTTTATCTGAGTCGCGCCGCCCTCCCTCACTTGAAAGAAGGCAGCTGCATCATCAATACCGCGTCGGTTACCGCCTACCGCGGCAGCGCGGAACTCCTGGATTACTCATCGACCAAAGGCGCGATCACAAGCTTCACCCGTTCGCTGGCCGAACAACTGGCCGAGAAGAAAATCCGCGTCAATCAAGTCGCGCCGGGACCGATCTGGACACCTTTGATCCCTTCTACCTTCGATAAAGAAAAGGTCGATCAATTCGGCTCCGACACGCCGCTGAAAAGACCGGGCCAGCCTCTCGAACTGGCCGAAGCCTATGTCTTCCTGGCCTGGGAGCGGGCATCCAGTTACATCACGGGCCAAACTATTCACATCAACGGCGGCGGTTTCCTGACCAGCTAATACCAGCCCCTCCGTCGACAAAAAAAGAGGCAGAACGGCAACAATTCTAATGCCGGTCGGCCTCTTTGCCATTACGAATATTTTCTGCTACATCAGACTTTCGCTTCCGACGCTTCCGGACTTTTACGGCCGTAACGCATCGGGATAGCCACTTTGTCGCGGAAAAAAGCGATCAAAGGCCCCATGAAGAAAGCCGTTATCAGCGTCCCCACACCGACAATCGCACCGAGGAAATAGCCGATTGCCGTACAAATCACGTCCGAGGCGATACGCAGATACTGAAACTTCCACTTCGTTCTCTCGGTCAGAATCAAGGCAATCGCGTCATAAGTCGAAACACCGAGGTCCGCCACGTAATAGAGTGAAGAACCAAAGCACATCACCACGACCGCCACTAGCAAGAGCGCCATACGAAGGGCAAAGGACGGCTCCGGCCATAGATTCCCGAAGTACCAGGACGAAAACTCCACCGCATAACCCAACAGGAAAATATTGATGAATGTGGTGATACCGATTTTCTTACGGTCGAGAAAGAAGATCAAGACAAGCATCAGAAGATTCAGAATCATATAAAAAGTACCGAAACCGATACGAGCTTCCGGCCAGATGCCGTGAGCAAAAACCTGAAAAGGGTCCATACCGAAAGCAGACGTGTTAAACAAACCCACGCTAAAGCCTCCCAGTCCGACACCGCCCAAGGTCATTAGGATACGTTTATTCATCTCAGACAAGTTCATTACCTCTACCTTAGAAATCGGCTGCGAAAGCCGGGTCCGATCGCGACAAATTACGCCTATTATAACGGATTCGATACTGTATTGACATCATCCGGAGTGCTATCATGCAGATATCAAATATCGCAAAGGAGTAAGCAGCATGATTCAAATAATCAATGTCTATCGCCAAAAACTCCCCCGCCTCCGCTTTATCGGGAAACGCTATGCAGACAGCGACCGAGTGGACGGAAGCTTCGGCCATTTATGGGAACAGTGGTTCAAAGAAGCTTACTTCGCCGCTCTCGAAGCAAACAGCAAGCCGGCCTCGTGTTTCGACGATGCCAATGCACCACTCGGCCTCATGCGCTTCAGAGAAAAAGACCACGATTTCCAGTACTGGATCGGTCTTTTTCGCGCTGCGGACAGCCCGGTTCCCGACGGCTTCGAGTCCGCCGATTTCGATGCTTCCGACGTCGGAATCGCCTGGATACAAGGACCCGAAAACGAACTGTACAAGAACGAAATGCAAGCCTTCCAACGCATGACCGAAGAAGGCTACAAGATTCAGGCCGACGCCGAGGGCGCCACCTGGTTTTTCGAGCGCTATTCAGATGAACGTTTCATGCCTGAAAACAGCGATGCGCTTCCCATACTGGACATCGGCGTCTATATCGCTTCGGAAGACTAAAACTTAAAATAAACCCGTTTACTCGAGCACGAGCTCGGTGAATGCCGGGCTTATGCATATTCTTTTATACGTTTAAGACCTTCTCCGTATGCTTCCAGCGGCATATACTCGAGGCCGACATAAGCCTCGCAGCCATGTCTGTCCAAAGCTTCGAAGATCGCCCGGTAATTAAGCTCGCCGAGATCAAGTTCGTGGCGGCCGGGATTACCCGCGGCATGGAAGTGCGCGATTCGATCCAGCATCGACGTGCTTCTTCTGATGACATCGCCTTCCGTGACTTGCTGATGATAAAAATCAAAGAGCATTTTCACCTGCGAGCTGCCGACTTCGTCAATGATCCTAGCCGCTTCATCTGAAGATTCCAGATAATAACCGCCGTGGTCGACTCTGGTATTGAGCGGTTCGATCGCGAGGACGATGCCGCGTTCTTCCAGAAAAGGCACACAGGCGCGAAGACCTCTCACGATATTCGCGAAGTCTTCTTGGGGCTCCATGCTGAGTTTATTACCGACCTGTGTAATCAAGATACCGCAGTCGAGTCGCTTTGCCACCTCTGCCGATTTCTTTAACCCCGCCAGATAGGCGTCTCTCGCGGCGGGATCTGTCAGCGATACGAAACTCGTGCAGAAAGCCACGACCTTCATATCCAGCTCCCGGCGCATCCGGTCGATCGCATCGATGTCCTTATTCTCCCAGGACCAGAATTCTATGGCGGAAAAGCCCGCCTCTTTGACAAGTTGCATCGCCTCCGCCGTATCTTTCCCGGCGAAAACAGCGTCTGTACAGACCGATATATGCATCTTTGACATCTCCCTCTTTAACTTGTATATACTGAGGATACGCTCGCAGCAATCTACAATCAATATAGCAGAAATTCCGCTGTGCCGGATGATGCGAGTGCCCCTGCTTTTCAAGCATATACTCAAATTGGGAGTACCTGATGTGCTCGATTCATAGTTTTTGGAGGTAGATAGATGAGCATGTTTAGAAAATCGCTTGCCTCTGTTTTTTCAGGCAGTGCCAAGGCCTTCCGCCGCTTTCCCGCGGTCATGGCCATGGCCATCGCCTTTACGCTGATCGTCATCGTTAAAATCGAATCGCAGGATCGAAATGTCCTGTCCGGCGCATTCCTGCTCGACAGTCTGCAGTGGGCGCTGGTCTTCGGCAGTATCTTCTCCCTGGCGGCGATAACTTATACGCGAACCCGCTCGAAAGGAAGCAACGCCTTCCTCGCTGCCAATCTGGCCGGCCTGGCTGCCGCCGCCGTCTCTTTTATACTCCTTTATTTCTTCGGAGGAGAAGAGCGATCCTATACAAGCAGCCTGGTCCTGTCGGACCCGGCCGTATCGAGGATGCTGGTGGCCAGCGCGATCAGTATGCTTGCCTTTATTGCTGCAGCGGCCTATCCGCCCGCAGTCTCGGATTTCTCGAGAGCCTATTTCATGAGCTTGAAGGCTTTCTTCGTGGCTCTGGTTTACGGTCTCGTGATCGGAGGCGGCGTTGCGGCAGTCGCCGGAGCGATCGAAGCACTGCTGTTCCCGCAGATGAGCAATACGGTCTATTCCTACCTGAGCACGATCGCGGGTTTCCTGGCCTTCACGATCTTCGTCGGCTACTTCCCCGATTTCGATCCCGCGGCCGCGGATCCCAAACGAGCTTCGGCGCAGGATCAACCGCGTTTCATCCAGATCCTCTTCGAATATATCCTCATCCCGATTATACTGGCCTTTACGCTGGTTCTGCTGGCCTGGGTCATTCGAATCCTCTTGCCGGGCGAAGCACCGCTGGTCGGTATTCTCTCGGGTACAATCGGCAGCTATGCCCTTGTCACGCTTTTTTTACACATCATGGTCACGCATTACGAGAGTAAGTTGGCGTCCTTTTATCGCGCCGCATCCCCCTATTACCTGCTCGTGATTATTGCCTTTGCCATTTGGAGCCTGATCGGACAAATCCGAGAAGACGGCTTAACAAGTGAATACTACTGGTTTATTTTAGTCGCAATCTTCGGTACGGTCAGCGCGATTCTTTTGATTCTGCTCAAGAAGAGAGCCCATCTGCCCATGGTGCTTCTCGCCTCCGTGCTGATGATCGTCGCCGTCTTGCCTCGTGTCGGTGCGGCCGATCTGCCCGTGCAACTCCAGGTCAATCGTCTGGAAGCCATCTTGACCGAAGAAGGTATGCTGGAAAACGGCGAGCTTAGCCCGGCGGCGGAAACACCAAGCGCCGAAGTTCGTTCCGATATCACGAACATCGTCATGCTCCTGGCCTGGAGCGACTATGAGCGACTGCCGGGCTGGTTTGACAGCCGCATGCTGGAGGAGGCTTACTTCTCCGAGGCTTTTGGCTTTAGCATGACCGGCTTTACCGACGGACCGGATTCGCAATACCAGAGCAGCAGAATCGTTCAACCGGGCACCGGCATTGACATCTCGGCATACGACTTTGTCTTTATTTTCGGCGAAGCCAAGGGCGATGTCGCGGCTACAACCCTAAGCGGTACAGTTTCGGGAACAAAAGGAAACTATGAGCTCGTTTGGGATGCGAAAGATTCGACCATACCCCGCCTGACGCTCACGCTGGACGAAGAAGAGATCTACAACGAGAATATTCAGGCTTATGTCGATCAGATTTTACAGGACTTTCCGCTAAGCGCATCCGGCGTTCGGGAAGCCACGGCAGAGGACTTAACTTATCTTCTCGCTACACCGGAGGCGACTCTGCTCCTGATCTTCGATTCCGTCATGATCAGTCAGGAGCCCGGCGTCAATCAAATGACGTACTGGTTCAATCTCCGATCGGTTCTGCTTAGCGAGAATTAAGTGCAAGCCTGACAGTAACTTTCCATAACGAAGACCGGGGCAGTTTAATTCCTCGGTCTTTTATCCTGTAAGAATAAGATTAAAACCGGTATCTCTACCACTCTGCGATCGAACCGTCTTCATGGCGCCAGACCGGATTTTTCCAGGCATGAGGCGTCAGAGCTTCTTCCACAACGAGCTCCTTATTCACATCCGCACCGATGCCGGCCAGGACCGGCAGCTTCACAAAGCCGTCAATGAAATCAAAATCCGAGGCATTGTTCACGTAATCCAAAACCGACTTACCGACATTGTAATGAATGTCGATGCTCTGCTCCTGAATCACCGCGTTATGGCAAGTGGCATCGATCTGAAGACATGAAGTCAGCGCAATGGGGCCAAGCGGACAGTGAGGTGCGAGCGCCACATCATAGGCTTCGGCCATGGCAGCAATCTTCTTGACCTCGGTAATACCCCCGGCATGCGAAAGATCGGGTTGAATGATATCCACGCCGCCGATCTGCAGCAGGCGTTTAAAGTCGTACTTACTGAACAGGCGCTCTCCGGTCGCGATCGGAATGTTGCAGGCCCGGGCTATTTCCGGGAAATATTCCATCTGTTCGCAAAGGACAGGTTCCTCGATGAACATGGGATCGAACTCTTCGAGCTTTTTCGCCAGAACTTTCGCCATGGGCTTATGAACCCGGCCATGGAAATCAATAGCGATGCCAAAATGTCTGCCGCAGCTTTCGCGGATCGCCGCCACACGCTCCAGGACCGCATCGATCTTATCGTAACTGTCGATATACTGAAGCTCGTCGGTCGCATTCATCTTTACGGCCGTGAACCCGGCGTCTTGTCGGGCTTTGGCGGCGCTTGCCACATCACGAGGACGATCTCCTCCCACCCAGGAATACACGCGAACCTTTTCACGGCAGGCTCCTCCCATGAGGTCGTATACAGGCGTGTTGTAGAATTTTCCTTTTATATCCCAGAGTGCCTGATCGATACCCGCGATCGCACTCATCAAAACACCTCCGCCGCGATAGAAACCGGAACGGTAAAGCATCGTCCAGAGGTCTTCGATCTGCATGGGATCTGCTCCGATGAGATAAGAGCTCATCTCTATGACGCAGGCCTCAACCGTAGCCGCATGTCCTTCGAGAACCGGCTCTCCCCAGCCTGTATAACCTTCATCCGTTAGAATCTCGACGAAGCACCAGCGCGGGCGAACCAGATAGGTATTGACTGCCGTAATTTTCATAACGATCTCCTTCTTGCCTCAGTTCTTTTTCCATGGATTTGCTTGAACAATCTCATTAATATATGCGCGAATCGCTTCGAAATCCGGGGCTTCTCTTAAGGCTTTGGGAAGCAGCTGACTGCCGATACCGGCCCCGATAAATCCCTGCCGGTAAAACGTCTCCAGCTTATCGGGCGTGACACCTCCGACAGCCACGTATTCGGTATCGTCAAAGGGACCTTTCAGATTGGAGAGATAATCGGGAGCCAGAGAAGACGCCGGAAACAGCTTCAAAGTCTTGAAACCGTAGTTCCGGCACAAATCCACATCCGTAGGCGTCATCACACCCGGAAGCAGTAAAAGCTCATGTTTCGCCGCATATTCCAGTACCTCTCTGTTCGCCGAAGGCGTCAGAAGAAAGCTTGCACCGGCATCGATCGCGGCTTTCACCAGCTCCACACTAATGGTCGTCCCCGCACCGATCAGAGCCGAATCGCCGAAATGATCGCGAAGCAGGCGGATCTGTTCAGCTGCCCGGGGCGAATTAAACGCCACTTCGAACGCCCGGATCCCGCCTTGATAGATCGCCTCGGTATAAGCAATCGTCTCTTCAAAGGGCAGATGCCGGAAAATAGCCATGACAGGATTCTCTTTTATGATCTCTCGCATAGGTCTCTCCTTTACAGGATCTTAAGTATATAAACGCGCCAGTGAATTCAATCGTTCCAAAGTCGGATAGCCCTCGATGTCGCCCGTCGTTTCTGTCGCCAGAGCACCGATAATGCCGCCGTAAAGGCCGCAGCTTCGAAGATCCTTTCCTTCCAGAATCCCATGCAGGAAACCGGCATTAAAGCCGTCGCCGGCACCGACCGGATCAATGCTGTGACAGGGAATCGGCTCGATATGGATACGCTCGCTCCGGCTTGCCACCAGCGCACCTTTTTCGCCGTTCTTAACGGCCACGTACTTCACTTGAGGATAGTTAAAGATACGATCCGCGACGGTATGGATCTCCCTGGTTTGAAAGAGTGTTTCGGCTTCGGATAAACCTGTCAGGACAATATCCGACAAGGCCAGCAACTCCAAAAGCCGGGGCGTATAATCCTTGTCCTTCCATAACTTCTTGCGGATATTGGGATCGAAACTGATTAGCAGGCCCTCGTCTCTGGCCAGAGCAATCGCCCTTCGAATCGTCTCGTGACAACTCTCGCTTAAGACAGGCGTAATGCCGGTAATATGAAGGATCCCGGCAACCTTAAAAAAGGCGGCATCGAGATCCGTTGGTAAAAGGAAGCTTGCGGCCGAATGGCTGCGATAGTATTGGACGATGGTTTCAGATCCGGGATTAATGTCTTTAAACATGATTCCCGTAGGATGAGCGAAATCAATTCTGACCTGCGAAGTATCTACTCCCTCGCTTTCGATCGAACGAAGGACAAAACTCCCGAAGGCATCCCGGCCCAGGCGGCTGATCCATGCGGCACTGTGCCCAAGTCGCGCCAGGGCAATCGCCGTATTGCTCTCGGCACCTGCGATACGCATGCCTAAACATGCCCCTTTCGACAGTCGGGCGCCGTCTTCGGGAATAAACGCAACCATGGTCTCGCCAATCGTGATCAAATCAGGCATAAGATTCCTCCCCTGACTTGATATTAGCATAGATCACGGCTCGTTTTTCTGCTGTATTTTGATTAATTTCTTGTCGTCTCGTTCATGGCAGCCGTTTCCCGGCTGTTTTCTTTTCCTCCGTTGTCCGTCGGATAACTGACTTCCGGCTGCAACTCGATCATGGCATCCGAAACCATAAAGCTTGTCGTGACACTGATCCTGTCGGCAAAGTTATGGTCAGGAAAAAAAGACTTCAACAGACGGTAAGTCCCTGCACGCTCGAGGCGGTAGTTATACATCAGGTTTATCTCTTCCTCGACCTGCGCCTTCGCTGTTAGTTCGTAGCCCACCTGATCAAAACCTGTATTAGGGAGGAAAGCAACATAAGCCCAACGCTCCCGAAGCGGTGCGTCACTGTTTTCCTGTCCCGGTATCTCCATGAACAAGACATATTCCGCTCCGTATAAGTACGGTGTATCTGTTGTGTTTTCCACCCTTAGCTTCAACCTGCCTAAATCGGTCACAGGATCAAGGGTCATTATTATCTCACCGGCTTCGCTGATCCTAATCAGTTCTTCGTTGTAGTCGGCGGGCGGTACTATCAGGCCCGGACCCGGTCTGCTGTCGGCCGTCAGTTCGAATTCGGCCACGATATCGTCATTGACGTAACGGTACAGGCCGCTCTCCAGGGCACCGTAATACGGTTCCCAGTTGGCATAGATGTAAGCGGTTTCGCCCGGCTCCAAGCTATAGGCAATCGCTGCGACAATCATGTCGGTATGAGGCTCGAGCTGTACCCAGGCAGCGTCTTCGTAGCGCAGTAAATGGAAACCTCCGCCATAAGTAAAAGCTAAGTCTCCTGTGTTCGTAACTTTAAACGAGGCCCCTCCCGTTTCCAGATGACCGGTTAAAACTTGAGCAGACACACCTATAATAGTCGTACCATCGTTTGTACCGGGTGATGTCTCAGAAGTCGCAGGTTCAGGCGATACTTGAGTTCTCGTGCTCTCCGGAGGTACCGGAGCACCGGAGTCGTTTGTACCGCTACTTCCTCCCGAATACAAATTCGGCAGGAAAACCACCAGCAACAGGGCAACGATTGCAGTCGAGATGAACGCAACAACGCGACGCGGCATTCTGCTTCCCTCTCCCCACGGACCTTCACTTCTGTTTTCGCTACGTTTCATCTCTTTGCCTCCCTCTCGCAATACATTTTTCCTAATGGACTCGAAGTCGGGCAGTTCGCTTATGACACTGCGTCGCAGGCGGTCATGGTTATTCTTTTTCATTTGAAACCTCCTTGCTGCCGTTTCTCCCCGGCATCGCGCATTTTCTTCAAGAAACGATAAAGGCGACTCTTAACCGTACCGACCGGACAATCAAGGGCGCCGGCTATTTCCTCTAGCGAGAGCTCCAGGCCATAGCGCATGGTGACGATCCGACGATCGATTTCGCTCGCATTCCGGAGCTCCTCTTGAATTACAGCCATAACGAGGCGATCAAACTCCAGATCATCGGGAGCCGATTCCAGGAAGTGTTCAAGTTGCCGTATGTCCCCCATATTGACAGATAGATCGTCTTCATCGCCGACAGGCAATACCAGCGAAAATTCATATAAGCCTTCTGTCCGGCGGTAGTAGCGATAAAGACGCTGTTTGGCTATTTGGCGAACCAGCGCTTCGCCGGAACGAAGCCTTCTCAGAAAACCGGGGCGATTCAACGCGCGGTAGAGCTCCAGATACGTCTCTTGAAGGAGATCATCCAGATCGGCCGGCCGTCTGCATCGCGGCATCAAATATGCGGTCGTCTGTCGAACAGTCTTCTCATAAAGTCTGTTGAAACGATCCTCTAATTCGGCGTTCGGGGTTTCTTGCAACATAAAACAGCCTCCTGCACTCTCTATGCGTTCAAAAAGGCAAAATAAGTTTCAACATCAGGATTTCTTTTCTTGTTTATTCTAAGCTAATTCGATATAGTTTTCCGCTGTCCGTAAGCGTAAAGAGAGCGCCGTCCATCTCCTCTACATCCCGAAAACGTTCGCCAAGATCCTCCAACAGGCGCTCTTCTCCGATAACCCGCTTGCCGTCAAGGAGAAGTCGGGCGATATGTCCGCCCCGAAGACCCGCTATAAAGAGGTTGTTCTTCCACTCGGGAATCAAATCGGAACTGTAAAAACTCATCCCCGAAGGAGCCAGTACGGGATCCCAATAGTATACCGGCTGTTCCATGCCTTCCAGTGCGGTCAAGCCATCGCCGATCCGGCCTCCGCTGTACTCGATGCCATAGGATATCACAGGCCAGCCGTAGTTTCGTCCCGGTTCGATCAGATTCAATTCGTCGCCGCCGCGCGGACCCATTTCAGCCGCCCAGAGCGCAGCTGTTTCCGGATGGATCGCCAGCCCTTGAACATTACGATGTCCGTAGGAATAAACTTCGGGCCAGGCTTGATCGTCTTCGATCCACGGCGCTCCCCCCGCGGCATCACCATCCGGCGTCAGATAAAGTATTTTCCCGTAGCCGTTGTCAGTCCTTTGGGCCAGACCGCGAGTCGCACCGTCCGAACGTTCGCCCGTAGAGACAAAGAGATTTCCTTGATTATCAAAGACCAGACGGCTGCCAAAATGCATACCGTTGTCATAGTCCGGACCGGCTCGAAAAATCGTTTCAAAGTCTTCCAGCACGCTCTCATCGTCACTAAGCCGTGCCCGTCCGACAGCGGTCGCAGATCCCTGCCCGCTTAAGGAAGAAAAGCTGAAATAGAGCAATCTGCTGGAAGGAAAGTCCGGCGCCAAAGCGACATCCAGTAGACCGCCCTG
>JBNRMJ010000027.1:0-77882 GCA_050309435.1 Fastidiosipilaceae bacterium | reverse complement strand
CAAGCATAAGGTCTTTAAGAATTTCGTCTTCCAGTGTAAGATGTACTTGAGCCATGATCTCTTTCCTTTCAGTTTTTAGTTTCGTCAAAACTTATTATACCGAAAGCGAGCTCGTGGCTCTTTTTTTTTATTTCTCAATTTACACCAAGTATACGGACTTTATCAGAACAGAAAACGTCATCAAAGTAAGAACACTTTGATGAACATTAATATACAAGGAGAGCTATCATGGCATTAACATCAAAGCAAAGAGCTTACCTCAGAAGTCTGGCCAGCGATCTGGATCCTCTTTTCCAGCTGGGAAAAGACGGACTCAATCCGCACATCAGTCAGCACTTCGACGAAGCCATCGAAAGCCGCGAGCTGATCAAGGGCACGGTACTGAAAACCTCCGAGCTAACGCCCCGCGAAGCCGCCGAGGCCATCGCCAAAAACATTCGTGCCGAAGTGGTCCAGGTCATCGGCCGCCGTTTTGTCCTTTATCGTCCCTCGCGCAAGCTGGCCGAAAAAGGGCAGGGGATCGTTTTGCCCCGTTAAGGCAAAGTCCGTCCTATCTCGTTTTAAACCGTAAAGAGCGTCTGTTCTTTACGGTTTTCTATTTTTCTTTCTTATGTATGTGGAAGTGCTTTTGTGGAACAATTCGCATAAGTTACAAAGTTACGAAAAATCCTTGTAGGTGTTATTTTATCGGATAATAAGATATAATCCCATTATGGACCGGAATTCCGTTCATCTTAGTGATTCCGGCAGACTAAGAAAGTGGTGATGATTATGCAGAAATATGTATGTGACCTTTGTGGTTATGTTTATGACCCCGCAGAAGGAGATCCCGATAACGGGGTAGAGCCCGGCACGGCTTTCGCCGACTTGCCGTCGGATTGGACCTGCCCGCTGTGCGGCGCCGAGACCGATCAGTTCAGCCCTATCTAATCGGATTTGACCCGAGACTAAACCGCGCCTGAAATCAGAGATATCCGATAGAGCGGCGACCTGTGATCGTTCGAGGCCCGAGAGGCTCAGCTCACAAGACAGCATGCCGGAGTTTCATTTCGTGATTTCAGGCGTATTTTTTAAGTGAGGAATCTAGAATATGTCATTACAAGTATTAGCACCCAATGTCTTCGAGTTGGGCGCCAGCCATCGCGATCGTCCGATGTTCGATGCGCTGATGCCGCTGGAGTATGGCACCAGTTATAATACATATATTGTCGTGGGCGAGACCCATACGGCGCTGATTGATCCCGTCGACCCGATGAAGGTAGATGTCCTGCTTCGCAATCTGAAGGAAGCCGGTATCGAGAAGGTCGATTACATCATCAATCTTCATACCGAGCAGGATCATGCGGGATCCACTCCCGTGATCATGAAACTCTATCCGGAAGCTCAGCTGGTAGCCACCAAGGCTGTCGTTGACCTCATGGAAACCCACCTTCACATTCCGCGCGAACAATTCCGTATCATGGCAGCCGGCGAAACACTGGATCTTGGCGGCCGTACGCTTGAGTTCCGCCCGATTCCTTTCGCTCACTGGCCGGATAACACCATGGTCTATCTGGTCGAAGAAGGAATCTTGTTCTCCAGTGACCTCTTTGGCGCTCACTTCGCCATGGAAGAGAATGCTTATCACACCTCCAGCGAGGTTCTGGCCGCGGCGACGCGTGCCTATTATGCCGAAATCATGATGCCATATAACGTGCAGGTGACGAAGTACACCATGCAGACAAGAGAGCTCAACCCGCGCATCATCGCGCCGGCTCACGGTCTTATCTGGTACGATCCTGATTTCGTTTTATCGCTTTACGAGACATATACGGGCGAGCGCAAGCGCCAAAACGTCATTGTGGGATATGTCAGCATGCACGACAGCACACGCGTGATGGTAGAAACTCTGGCGATTCAACTGGCCAGGCGCGGCGTAGAATATTCCGTTCGCAATCTAGTTTCTAAGCCCGCGGATCTGATGGTCGAAACCGGCCATATGTCCACCGAGCTGGTCGATGCGGCCGCCATGGTTATCGCAGGTCCGACAGTCTTGACCGGTCCTCATCCGGCCGCCGCTTATGCCGCCGTCCTCTTTAACGCCTTGAAGCCCAGAGTCAAGTACTTCGGTTTTATGGGTTCTTACGGCTGGGGCGGTAAGGCTGCGGAGACGATCGAAGCTTTGACTTCCAATCTGAAGGCCGAGCGTTTGTCGCCCCTGATGATTAAGGGTCTTCCGACCGAAGCCGATAAGGAAGCGATCCGTGCCTGGGCCGACGAGTTGGCCGATAAAGTCCTCGCGCTCCCGGATCCTCTGAAATAAACGAGATTAAGTCACATAGAAAAGTGCCGTATCGCCTCCGGGTGATACGGCACTTCTTTTTCGTAGCAGTGTTTGGCTTATCGGCTTACTTGGATTTCGAAGCCAGAACCGCCAGAATCTTCGGGTAGAGTTCGGCATAGTGCCGTTCCCAGTTTTCACTGGTCTGTTCGGCCATCTCGCGATTGGGAACCGTGAAGTTCAATTCGAACAAGCTGTTCATCTTATCGTCGTTTAGCTGCAGATGCATGCGGTAGTTTCCGTTCGGATCGGGAGAGTATGTTGCCTTGACGGTTTCGGAATCGCTCCGAACCTTCAGGGACACTTCCGTCGACTCCTTCAGATGATTGCGAATGGCCTGCGGCACGGTCCCGTAGAGTGAAGATAAGATCTGCTTGCCCGAAGGCGTGATGTTAACTCGTTTCGTGGGCTTGCCGTCGGCATCCAGGCGGGTTTCGCCTTCGCGGATTTCTTCGATGAGAAAATGATCGCCAAGTAATTGATCATAAATATGACTGAATTCAAAATAATCCATGTAGATCGTATCGATGGCGAGGTCCATGAATTCATCCTGTGTCAAACCGGCCAGGCGGTCGGCGATGTACAGTAAAATAACTTTCTTCGTTACTTTCTCGTTTCCTTCACTCATACTCAATGCTTATGTTCGCTCCACATTTCTACTCGTACTGACGGGTCATAAAGCAGATCAAGGTTTGGCCTGTTCGTTTTGTTTCTGCAGTTCGCTTAAGATGGCGGAAAGCAGCTCGCTGTTCGTTGGACCGCTTGCCGGCGCGGCGGCTTCCTCGGCTTTTTCTTCGGCCTTACGAAGCTTCGCGGTATTGGCGCGCAGGGTGTTGATGCCCTTGACCATGAGGAAAATAATTAGCGCGATGATCAGGAAACTGATGACCGCTTCCAGGAAAGAGCCCCACATAATCGCCACTTCGGGATTTTCGCCTTCGGCCTGTTTTAAGACGGTCTTGATTTCGCTGAAGTTGATACCGGCCGTTACGATGCCGATGATCGGCATAATGATATTGGCAACCAGTGAATCGACGATGGTCTTGAACGCACCGCCGATGACGACACCGACAGCCAGGTCAATGACGCTGCCTTTTGAGATGAATTCTTTAAATTCCTTAATTATCGCCATAGAAAAAGAACTCCTTTAAGTTTTTCCCATATTATAAATGATAGAGCGTTCATAAGCTATGCAGTTGGGACAGCTAACGGCCATGAACGCTCTATATCTTTTTCTCTCTTTATCAGGATACCGGCTCAAACGCTACAACGTACTTGGCGAGTTCCGGATGTACGTTTTCCGGATCGTCGCTGAGCGAGGTTTCAAGCGTCACGCCGCGTTCATTGGTAAAGGGTTCCAGGTAGTTAAGAAACTTAATCAATTCTTCTTCCGAATCGCTTCCCGCGACTTTATAGATGCTGTCGATATAAATGTGGGTAATATCATAGTCCTTGGCCAGAAGCCCGGCTACAAAACTACCCAACTCCCGGAATCCGAGCGTTGGGTATTCATCTATGTCCACGAGACGTATTTTATAACTTACAAGACCGTTCAGGCGCTTTCCGCGCTCGATGCAAATCACATTGTCGAGGTCATTATCCGCATGGGCATTCAGATCTTCAACCATCTTACTGGTCTTGCCGCAGCCCTTGGGTCCAACTATCACCTTGATCATACGCATGTCTCCTTGCTTTAATCGTGTCCCAACTGATCTTTACTGTATTGTATCTGATTTCGTCGAGAAAAGGAAACACAAAAGGCGGCATTTTTGCTTTTTCTTACAAAGATGACAAAAAGATAGGAATCATGCATACTTTCCGACGATCCGAAGCGTGCTATCTGAATCGGGGTAAATTTCGGCTTCGTTGTAGAATGATAAATAGATTCATTTCGCAAAGGAGGAACCCCCGGTATGATTAATGTTGGTGTGATCGGTTGCGGGAAGATCGCTCAAGTCAGACATATACCCGAATATTTCGCGAATCCCGAAGTTGGTTTCGTGGGCTACTACGATCGGACCTTTGACCGTGCGATGGAGATGCTGGGCACTTACGGAGGCCGTGTCTACGAGACCGTCGAAGAGATGCTTGCGGATCCGGAGATCCATGCGGTCAGTATCTGCACCGCCAACTTTCTTCACGCGAAACATGCCATCATGGCTATGAAGGCCGGCAAGCATGTCCTCTGCGAAAAGCCGATGGCGACCACCATGGAAGATGCGCTCGAAATGGTCCGGGTCTCGCAGGAAAGCGGCATGAAACTGATCCTGGCTCATAACCAGCGGATAACAAAAACGCATTTGACCGCCAGAGAGATTTACCGGCGCGGGGAGATCGGCGAGCTGATCGGTTTTGAAAGCACCTTTTCGCATGCAGGTCCCGAAACCTGGTCGATTCGTCCGGGTCCCGGCACCTGGTTTTTCGATAAAGGCTCGGCGGGCATGGGCGCAATCGGCGACCTGGTCATCCATAAAATCGACTTGCTTCTGTTCATGACTGGCGAAGCAGCTGTTTCCGTCATGGCCAAACTCACCACTCAGAACAAACGTCTGGCCAACGGAGAGCTCATACCCGTCGATGACAATGCCTTTGCTTTATTTACTTTATCGAACGGAGCTGTGGGGACGATCCTGGGCAGCTGGACCAATTACGGCAACGAAGTAAACTCCACGATCCTCTACGGAACCAAGGGTGTCATGTCCGTTTACCGTTATCCCGAACGCTCGATTCACGTATCGCTTAGCGACGGCACGATCATCGAATACGATATCGACCGCATTCAGACCAACACGGAACAAACGAAGACCGGTATCATCGATTTGTTTATCGACTCGATTCAAAACAAGGCGATCTACGATCTGAGCGGCGAGAGCGGTCTGGCTTCGATGCGGGCGATTTTCGCGGCGATCGAGTCGGATCGGGTGGGGCAGGCCGTGGAGATCGTTTAGCCTGTCAAAAGACTGTCGCGTCATGGAGAATGACAGATACGGATGTAAAGGCTTTGGCTTGTCAAACATCTGTTCTTGTGGTATAGTTATACAGTAATATTAGTGATTTGACATGAGAGTGGGCAGAAAACCCGCTCTTTCGTTTTGTGAGGGCAATAATATGAGCAAAGGCGGAAAACTGGCCCGCGAGGCCGACGAGATCGCTCGTCAGACAATCGAAGAACTCGGCTATGATCTGGTTGATACGGACTTCGTAAAAGAAGGCCAGCAGCAGATTCTGCGTTATTATATTGATAAACGCGGCGGCATCGGTATCAGCGATTGCGAAACGGTCAGCCGTGCCGTGGATCCGCTCCTGGATTTACACTTCAGTTACCAGCAGCCGTACTTTCTCGAGGTTTCGTCGCCGGGTTTGACCCGACCGCTGAAGACCGCGGCCGATTACGAGCGTTATGCCGGAGAGACGGTTGAGGTTTCGCTTTATCAGCCCAGAGACGGCTCCAAGCAGTTTGAAGGGGAGCTCCTCGGAGCGACGGAAGACGGATTCAAGATCCGCGGCGACCTGGGCGAAATGATGTTTACAACAGCGGAAACAGCGAAGCTTGTCAGAAAAATAGAGTTTTAAAGAAATAGGCTTAATAAGGCCGAAGAGAGGTAAAACATGAATGCAGAATTAATCGAAGCCATGAGGCTTCTCGAAAAGGAGCGCGGCGTATCTGCGGAGGTCCTCTTCGAAGCGATCGAAGAGGCTCTGGTTTCGGCGTACAAACGCGAGTTTGACGCCAAATCCACCCAGAACATTCGCGCCGAAGTAAACCGCGAGACCGGCGACATGAAGGTGTTCCTGATGAAGGAAGTCGTCGAAGAGGTCGAGGATCCGAATTCCCAGATGCCTCTGTCGGAAGCTCAGGCCTTAAGCGACGAGTTCGAAGTGGGCGATATGCTCGAATTCGAATTGTCCCCTCAGGACTTCGGACGTCTGGCCGCTCAGACCGCCAAGAGCGTAATCGTGCAGAAGCTGGCGAATGCCGAGCGCGAGCGCATCCAGGACGAGTTCAGCAGCCGGATCGGCGAAATCGCCATGGGTATCGTGCAGCGTAAGGACAGAAACGAAGTCATCGTGGATATCGATCGCGCCGAGGCCGTATTGACCCGTCGCGAGCAGGTCAAGAACGAGAACTACAACTTCAACCAGCGCATGCGCTTCTACGTCCTGAAGGTCGACGAGCGCCGCGGCCGTCCCGTGGTCATGATTTCCCGTTCCCATCCGAATCTGGTGCGTAAGCTCTTCGAACAAGAGGTGCCGGAAATCAGCGACGGTGTCGTCGAGATCATCTCGGTGGCGCGCGAACCCGGTTCCCGCAGTAAGATTGCCGTCGCTTCCCGCGATGCCAACGTCGACGCCCTGGGCGCCTGCGTCGGTCAGCACGGTATGCGCGTACAGGCCGTCATGAACGAACTGTCCGGCGAGAAGATTGACATCATCGAGTGGGATCCGGCTCTGGAAGTCTTCATCAGTAACGCGCTGAGCCCGGCCAAGGTGCTTCGCGTCGATGTGAACGAAGAGGAGCATACCGCTCAGGTCATCGTGCCCGATCAGCAGCTGTCGCTGGCCATCGGTCGCGAAGGCCAGAACGCGAGACTGGCGGCTCATTTAACCGGCTGGGGCATCGACATCAAGGGCGAGAGCCAGTATCGCGAAATGATCGAAAACGAGTTCTTCAGTCGTTTCGAGCAGGTCGCAGGCGAGATTGCCGATAGCGAGTATGCCGGTAACGAAGAGAACGAATCGGATGAAGCCGTCGATTACGCTTCGGACGACTACGAAGGTACCGAACTTCCGTCGGACGATGACGATGAGACAGTAACGGATGGTGCAGAGGAAATCTAAATGGCAAAGCACGTACCCCGGCGCATGTGTGTCATATGCCGGGAGATGAAAACGAAGTCGGAGCTCATTCGGCTCGTACGACAGGACGATGTTGTCACGGTTGATCCGAGCGGTCGGAAACCCGGTCGCGGGCTCTACCTTTGCCTTGATGAGGAAACCATAGATCAACTGTTTCAGTCCAAACGCCTGGAAAAGCTCCTGCGCATGAAAGTCTCGAGCGAGGATCGGCAGAGGCTGGAAACGGAATTGAGAGAACTGGCTGCTGTAAGAGCAGCCGAAATCGCGAAGCTAAACCGCCCCGAAATCGTCTTGTATGACGCCGAGGGACGAAAGATTCGCAGAGTGAAACCTAAAGACAGCTAAATGAGGTTGTATACGGAGGCAACGGAGTTGATGAGCACATGTTAACAACCGATATTAAAGCCGATGAAGACAGCGCCCTGCGTCTGATCGGATTGGCCAGGCGGGCCGGGAAACTGGCTTGCGGTCGGGAAGCAACATTAATCAGCATGAAGAAGAAGCGGGCACGTCTTGTGATCGTGGCCCGTGACGCGTCAAAGCGAACCATAGAAGATATGGAGAAGCAGACAGCTCATTATGGTCTTGAACTCGTCGGTCTGGGTGACCGCGAAGAGTTGGGACGTTATACCGGAAGCGATATACGAGCCTGCGTGGCGGTAGAGGACGATGGTTTTGCCGGGGGGATATTAAACTATGTAAAGTCTTAATCTCACGGCTGCCCGTAACGCTAACTCGACGGCAAGTATAGATAAAATGCGGTATAATAAAGAAAGCTGTGGTCATGTAAGTTGACCTGGTACGCGAAGATATTAGAGGAGTAAGCAAATAAACATGGCGAAAAAGGATAATTCCGGACTTAAAGCGGGATTCACCAAAGATGAAACTGCGCAGCGTAAAGCTGAACAACAGCGTAAGGCGGACACCGGGCGGGAAGCCGAGGAGAAGGCCGCGCTTGAGCTTGCCAAAAAGCAGGCAGCGGAGGCAGAGCAGGATAATCAGGTCGTTGAAGCAGATCATGCAGAAGATGCAGGACCTACCATCACGATGCAAGGCGTTTCCGGTAAGAAAATTACCAGTACGGTTAAGGTCGTGAAGGTACGTAAGGCTGCCGATGTTCAAAGCGATACTGCCGCAGAATCCGATAGTCCGGCATCCGCCGGCGCGACCAGCGACAAGAAGGAAGCAGCGGCAAGCGCCGAAGCAGCTCCTGCGAAAGAGCAGGTAGAGACGGCCGGGGCGGAAGAGAAGACCGCAGCGTCCGCGAGCGATGCGACTGTTTCGGAACAGACCGCCGCGAGAAAGAAGACCGCAGACGAAGTCCGTGATACGGCAAGTGAGATTAAGAAAACAGATAAGGCAGAGAAGACAGAAACGTCCGATCTGTCCGATAAAGATGCGAAGAAAACGGCTGCGCCCAAGAAGGTTGCCGCCGCGCCCAAGCCTAAGGCGGAAACGAAGGCTGAAGTTAAGAAGGAAGAGAGCACAGCAACCATAGCTACATCTAAGACAACAGCAACGCTGCCGTCCACGACGCCGCAGCCCAGGAAGATCAAGTCAGGTTCCGTCGTTTCGGCCGAACGCAGCGCCGCACCGGCTGCCGAACCCAAGAAGGTCGGCAACCGCCGCGACGAACAGAGCAAGTCCGCCCGTCCCGCTTCTGCCGGTCAGGGTAAAGCTTCGGGTCAGGGACAGCGTCGGCCGGATGGCCAGCAGGCGCCCCAGGGAGGCCGTCGCGATCAGACCGGTTCGACAAGAGCCGGCGGCGATAAGACCGCAACAAGCGGTCCGAATGCGCCGAACCGAGGCCAGGGCCCCACACGCGAGGCCAAACCGGTTGGTTCTTTAAACCGTCCGATTACGCCCGGTAAAGTCGGAAACATCTTCGACAAGTCGACCAAGTCCGACAAGGTGGACAGCTCGCTGGCTGCCACGGCGAAGGCCTTTGCCCAGCGTAAGGAGCGCCAGGCTGCTCAATCGACCGAGGAACGTCCGGCCCGCAGAGGACCCGGCGGTCCCGGCGGTCGCCCGCAGCGTTCCGGCCCTCAGGGCGGCGGTTACCGCGGTCCGAGCGATGCCGGTTTCGGCGATAAGGATAAAGACGAAGATCAGAAGCCTCAATTCCGTCGTAAGGCTCCCCGCAAGACCACGACCGACGAGTTCGCGGCTCCGCTTGTTCCGGCACGTCCCGGTTTCGCTCAGCGCGATGCCAAGGACAAGAACAAGAAGGACAGAGAGAGAGCCGAGCGCGGCCGTCGCGGCGCATTCAACGATCGAGGCGGTTTTAACGAATTCCGCGGTCCGAGAAGCAATCGCAGAAGCAACCAGAGCAGCTCACCTCGTCAGCCGGTTGCCGTTCTGACGCACGTTTCGCTGCCCGAAGCTCTGACCGTTAAGGAACTGGCCGAAGCATTGAAGAAAACCGCAGCCGATGTCATCAAAACTCTGATGGGCATGGGTGTTCTCGCGACCTTAAACCAGGTCATCGATTACGATACGGCCTCTTTGATCGCCGCCGAGTACAAGATCGAAACCGATCTTCTCGTCGAAGAGACAGAAGAAGATATCCTCTTTGACGACAGCGAGGACGATCCGGCCGATCTGGTCGCCAGACCTCCGGTTGTTGCCGTTATGGGTCACGTCGACCACGGTAAGACAAGTCTGCTCGACTACATCCGCTCCGCGCACGTTACGACGGGCGAGGCCGGCGGTATTACCCAGCACATCGGTGCTTACCAGGTAAGACTCGACGATCGCAAGATCACCTTCCTGGATACGCCCGGTCACGAAGCCTTTACGACCATGCGTGCCCGCGGTGCCCAGGCGACCGATATCGCGATTCTTGTCGTCGCGGCCGACGACGGTGTCATGCCTCAGACCATTGAAGCGATTAATCATGCGCGTGCGGCCAACACGGAAATCGTGGTTGCGATCAACAAGATCGACAAGCCCACCGCGAATATTGACAGAGTTAAGCAGGAACTGGCCCAGCACAACCTCATCACCGAGGAGTGGGGCGGCTCCACAACCATGGTTCCTGTTTCGGCGAAGACCGGCGAAGGCATCGACAGCCTCCTCGAGATGGTTCTGCTGACAGCTGATATTCTCGAACTCAAGGCTAACCCCAACCGTCAGGCCAAGGGTATCGTCATCGAAGCCAAACTCGACAAAAACCGCGGCCCGCTGGCGACCATGCTGGTCCAGCGCGGTACCTTGTCCATCGGCGACACGATCGTTACCGGCGCTATTGTCGGTAATATCCGTGCGATGTACGATGCGAACCAGAAATCCGTCAAGAAGGCCGGACCTTCCGTGCCCGTCGAGATCATGGGCCTGCCCGAAGTACCCGAAGCAGGTGAAATCTTCTATGTGGTCCAGGACGAGCGCGTAGCCCGTCAGCTGGCCGAGAAGCGCAGAGACAAGCTTCGCGAGGAGTCGATCAGCCCCTCGTCCAGAATGTCGCTTGATAACCTCTATTCGAAGATGGCCGCCGGCGACGTGAAGGATCTGAACCTGATCGTCAAGGCCGACGTCCAGGGCTCCGTCGAGGCTGTTCGCCAGTCGCTCGAGAAGCTGAACAACGACGAGGTTAAGGTCAATATCATCCATGGCGCGGTCGGTGCCGTTAACGAAACCGACGTTCGCCTGGCCGAGGTCAGTAACGCGATTATCATCGCCTTCAATGTCAGACCACCGGCTAACGTAGCCGAGCAAGCCAAGGCTTCCGGTGTGGATATTCGTACCTACAGCGTCATTTACACGGCGATCGACGATATTTCGTCTGCCATGAAGGGCATGCTGGCTCCCGTTTATAAGGAAGTTGTTCTCGGTCATGCCGAGATCCGCGAAACCTTTAAGGTATCCTCTGTCGGTACCATCGCGGGTGGTTATGTCACCGATGGTAAGGTCGTACGTAATGCCAAGATCAGACTCTTGCGCGACAATGTGGTTATTCACGAAGGTCAGCTGGCCTCGCTGCGTCGCTTTAAGGACGATGTGCGCGAAGTGGCTTCCGGTTATGAATGCGGATTCTCGATCGAGCGTTACAACGACATTAAGGTCGGAGACGTAATCGAAGCCTTCGAAATGCAGGAAGTTGAGAGAAAGTAAATCATGAGTAAAAACAGACCTGTCAGAGTCGGCGACGAAATGCGCCGGCTCCTGGCGGATCTCATCCGTACCGAGGTCAAAGACCCGCGCATCCCGATGATGACGTCCGTAACGGACGTGGAGGTGTCCGGCGATTTATCCCAGGCGGTGGTATTCGTCAGTGTTATGGGAACAGAAGAAGAGCAGAAGGCCTGTATATCCGCGCTTGCGGGAGCAGCCGGTTTTCTGCGCAGGGAAATCGGACGCAAGATGAGAATCCGCGTCACGCCCGAATTGAAATTTAGACTGGATACGTCGATTACGCAGGGCATAAGGATGTCCAATCTGATCGATCAGGCCATGGGTAGAAGCGTCGGCGTCGCGCATGAGCAAGACGAAGACGAAAACGAGTCAGAAGATGACAACACAGATTTAACTGCTGAGTAGGAGTATTCATGAATCAAATTCTGACCGATTACCGGGAGAAATTCACAGCGATTACCGATGAGCTCCTGACACTGGCCGGAAGCGAGAAAAAGTTATTCATATACCCGCACATCAGTGCAGACGGCGACGCGCTGGGCTCATCCTTGGGCTTGGCGCTGCTTTTGCTTGAGATGGGTATAAATGCCAGGGTCGTGGCCAACGAAGCCATCTCCGAAAAGCTCAGTTACCTGCCTTACGAGGGTTTATTTATCGTACACGAAGGCAGCAAGCGTCAAAACGAGCAGATTCTCGCGGAACAGGGAATTGCCCTGGCGATCGACTGCGCGGCGGGCGACCGTCTCGCCAGGCGCGAGAAACTCTATAACGCCTGTCCGAGAAGACTGGTGATCGATCACCATATTTCCGAACTGCCGGCAGACGAGCCCTTGATTCTGGTGAACACGGCCGCCGCTGCCGTGTGCGAGATTATCGCTTATTATGCCCGCTATCTCGAAGAGCGTTTCGAACGAAAGTTTTTGAACTACCCGATCGCGATTTGTCTGATGACGGGACTGGTCACGGACACGGGTCGCTTTAGTTTTTCGAATACCACGGCCAGGACCTTCGAAGCGGCCTCGTATCTGATGTCGATCGAGTTACCGATCGGAGAGCTTACGGAGCGCCTTTTCGATACAATCAGCGAAGCCAAGCTTCGACTGATGGGCATCACGGCCGGCCGGGCTCAGTTTTATTACGACAAGCGCATGATGATCGCGGATTTATCCCGCGACATTCTCAACAGTCTGAAATGGGTCGAAACAGACCTGGAGGGCTTGCCTTCGATGCTGAGAAACGTTGACGGCGTCGAGGTTTCGGTGCTCCTTCGTCAGTTGAATAACGGCGATATCAGAGGAAATATCCGCTCCGGCGCCAACTTCGATGCCCAGGCTTTCGCCAGGAGTTTCGGCGGAGGCGGTCATGTCCGGGCAGCCGGTTTTACCATCAGTAAGATGAGTTTGGAAGAAGCGAGAGCTTTAACCATAAAGGTAGCAGGTGAATTCTTATCAAAAATCAAGCATACGGCGGAATTATAAATCTATACAAACCGGTCGGCATGACATCCTTTCAGGCGGTAGCCGGGATGCGCCGACTTTTCAATCTAAAGAAAGTCGGACATTGCGGGACGTTGGATCCCTTTGCCGACGGGGTGCTCACGATCTGTCTGGGGAGGAGTACGGCCGCGGTTCAATATATGGATGTCTACGACAAATCTTATATCGTGACTTTCAGACTGGGACGCACGACCGATACTCAGGATCTCGAAGGAGAGACTGTAGAGCTACGCACGCCGGGCGAGGATGATATCAACGCTTTACTGGCAGACGACAAAAAGAAGCTTAAAGACGAGATCGCCGCTATGACGGGCGTACAGATGCAAACGCCGCCCGTGTACTCCGCACTCAAGTTAAACGGAAGACCGCTCTACAGCTATGCCAGAGCAGGCGAAACGGTGGACATCGAGTCGAAACGTCGCGAGATCACGGTCTATGAGAGTAGTTTTCTCGGGGCGCGAGTCGATTACGATGGAGATCCCGAAGCTCCTCTGGAAGTCAAGGCTAAGATTCATTGTTCCAAGGGTACCTATATTCGCACGCTGGTGCACGATCTGGGCAAGCGGCTTGGTTTCGGCGCTTATTGCACGGCTTTAACCCGGGACAGTTCCGGTCCGTATCGCCTCGAGAACAGCTATACCATCGAACAGATCGAAGCCTTGATGCCGGAAAATCCCGAAGAGCATCCGGCTTTGGGACTTGTTGATGAAGCACTCTCGTATCTACCTGTGATAGAATTGGATGAGGACCGGGCAAGTCGTTTTGCCAATGGTCAGTTTATAGCCAAGAAGGATATTTTACATTCGGACATACCCTTGGGCGACGGTTTTGAGAGAGCAGACGAAGATCAGAAGGATGAGAAGCTTCGTTTTCGTGTGCTGGGTCCCGACGGACTGGTCGGTGTCGGTTATATCAGGCACTTTCCGGATGGTCTTGCGAAGCTGGCCGCAGAGAGAGTTTTTCACAGAGTAAATGATTGATAGGCAGGTTATGGAAGAGATAGTGGATCGTATTTGGGAAGAAAAACAGCTGACTTGCGATTTGTTGGACAGCTCGTTTCAGGAAACACCCGAGCGTTGGCGGGGCATAGCCCTGGGATTTTTCGACGGCGTACATCGCGGGCATCAGGAACTGTTGAACGCGCTTTTGCACCATTGTCGACGCTTGTCTTATGAGCCGTCGGTGTTTTCGTTTTATCGCATGCCTCAGAAAGAGAGCTTCGATACGGCCGAACGTCAGTATAAGGGTATGATTCAGATGCCCGAGAAGAGAGCTGCTTTTCTGGCCAGATACGGCATCAAGCAGACCTGGCTGCAGGTCTTTAACGATCGTTTCAAGGCCTTGTCCGCCGACGAGTTTTTGGATCGTATTCTCTACGATCGGCTCGGGGTGCGCCTGGTGGTAATCGGCGATGATTTCCGTTTCGGTAAGGATCGTCAGGGCGATGCGGCTTATCTTTCCGAATGGGGAAAGAGGCGCGGCGTCGAAGTTGTCGTGGTGCCGGGTGTTGTAGCGAATCGCGAGGTGATTTCGTCGACCCGGATCAAGGAAGCGATTATCGCGGGCAATTTCCGCGAGGTTTCCCGTTTTCTCGGTCACGACTATTCCATGACCGGTCCGGTCATCCGGGGCAATGCTCTGGGCCGCACGGTCGGTATGCCGACGGCCAACGTAGCCGTGCCGGAAGGTCAGCTCTGTCCGCCTTACGGTGTTTATATCACCAGAACCCGCGTGGGCGACCGCATGTATCCTTCCGTGTCCAATATCGGAACGCGTCCCACGGTGAACAAGAAGGACTATATTCCTTTACTTGAGACCTGCCTGCTGAATATGGATATTAATTTGTACGGACAGGAAATAGAAGTTTATTTCCTTGATTACGTTCGTCCCGAGCTGACCTTCTCGAGTTTCCTCTCGATGACCGCCAGCATCGCCAAAGACATCGAATACGCAAATCAGTGGCACCGCAGTAACGAGGAACTGGTGCTGGTTTCCAGATTCAACCGCGTCCCGGTCTATACGCTGGCCGCCAACCGTTTCAATTCTTCGATCATCAATGTCGTGATTAAAGATCAGCTTCATCCCAGACGCGCGGCTGCCAATGCCTTGGCTGCCCGCATGATCAGCACGGCTTCCGAGAAATATCCTACCCGCTCGGCGCTGCAACTGGCCGCCGACAACCTCTACGGTGCGTCTTTGGCATCGCAGGTGACCCGTCAGGGTAATCTTCAGGTGATCTGGTTTTATGCCGACGGCATTCGCCAGGCCATCGACGGCAGCGAGCCTTTTTCGGACGTGGTTGATATTTTGCTCGATTTATTGCAAAGGCCCCTCCTCGACGATAACAATCTCCTGGATGCCGACTTATTTAAGACCGAACAGAAGAACCTGGTCGCCGAACTCAAGGCCAGACGCCAGGATAAGGCCTGGTATGCCTTGAACCGCTCCGTAAACCTCTGGGCTGCGGGCGAAGCGCAGGGAATCCCTGCCGGCGGCGAGGCCGAAGTGGTGGCGGATTTGACCAGGGAAGAAGTGACGGAGGCGTGGTATCGTCTGCTTCGCGAAGCTCACCTGCAGATCTTTCTGGCCGGAGATATCGCAGAGCCTCTGCTCGAGAAAGTCATTTCTTATACCCAGACGCTGCCGAACAATCCCGGCCGCTTGAATGTTGTGGCAGGTGTCGATCCCGCTCCCGCGAATCTGCCTGTCCTGGCGCCTGCAGAGGAATATATGGACATTGAACAGGCTCGCCTGGTAATGATCTACAAGGATCTGCCGCCGTATAACTTCAATCAGCAGGCCCTGATTTCCGTCTTTAACAGCATGTTCGGCGGAGACGCCCACTCGCTTTTATTCAATACGATCCGGGAAGACAAGGGTCTGGCTTATCAGATCTCTTCCATGAATCTTCGTTTCTTGTCTGCTCTGGTGGTACAGGCGGGGATTAGCGCCGAATCGATCGATCAGGTGATCTTGATGGTTCGCGACACGCTCGAAGACATGGCAAGCGGTAAGGATCTGGAGCGCGTCTTCGAAACATCCAAAAAATTACTGCGCAACGAACTTCTCAGCATCAGCGATAACTTGTCGGCCATCCTCTATTTCCATATGGAGAATCTGGCTTCGGGCTCTCGTTTGACGATAGCCGAAGCACTCGAGGATCTTGATTGCGTGACTCTCGACCAGGTGCAGGATCTGGCCCGGGAGATCCGGGAAGCCTTTGTCTTTCGTTTACTGCCGGCTTCGGCAGAGGCAGCCATGACAGACGAAGTACTAGCCGCTCGCGTCGTAGAGGAGGTTTGATCGATGAGTACCTACAGAGGATTTGTCCGTACCGAAAGAAAAGATTCGATCTCGCAGAACATGATGTACAACTATCGTCATCAAAGCGGCTTTCATGTTTCTTTTGTCGCCAAGCCCGGTTTCGTGCGTAAGTTTGCAGCTTTCGGCATCCCTTACGGTGCCGCGGATCTGCGTATTACATCGGGTGAAGATTTTCGCCGTTACCGCGAAGCCAGAGCGGAGAACAAGCCGATGGACCCGCCGATGCAGGTGATCGAAGTCGAACCGGGCAGCGCTCATTATCTTGAACACTGCATTTTCAGTCAGGACGATCAGGGCGGTCTGATCGGGCAACTGGCAGGGCTGGGCGCTCAGGCCAATGCCTTTACCGGAGATTCCGAAACCGTCTACTATTTCTCGACTGTCGAGCATTTTAACGAAGCCCTTATCTTGTACTTTGATGCTCTTCTGGCCCCGGATCTGAGCGAAGAGAGGATCGAAGCCGAACGAGAGATCATTGCTTCCGAGCTTTCCATGTACGAGGATGATCCCGACAGCGTTTCGGTTCGTCACTTACTATCGCAACTTTATAATAAGCACGGTCTTCGTTTTGACATCGGAGGAACAGATGAATCGATTCGTCGGATCACGGCCTCTTCTTTGAAAAAGATATGCGACCTTTTCTATACGCCGGCAGCCCTGAATCTTGTTTTGGTCGGCGACTTCCCGGAAGACAAGATGATCGAAGTGATTGATTTGCTGGCTGACAAGCTCGAGGGAATCAAGATCAAACCTGCGGGAGTGAATCTTTATGTAGACGAGCCGGCGCAGGTCAATTCGGCCTACGGCGAGCTTGGCATGGACGTGGAGATCGAGAGTTTCCATATCGCATTTAAGAATCCGGGCATCAATCGTTTCCATTCGGCCAACGGCAGTTACTGGGCGCTCGTTCAGACTCAAGGCCAGCTTTTCTGCGATGCCTTGATCGGGGAGACCTCGCCTTTATATCAGGAACTGTATTCCGAAGGGATCATCAACGACAGCTTTAGTGTTCATTTCGCCTGCGGACACGACTATAATTATGTCATGATGGGCGGAGAGTCCGAGAATCCCGAGCAGGCAGCCAACGAGGTGGCTAGACGTTTTCGTGCGGCGGTGGCAGGAGAGCTTTTGGATCGCGAGGTGTTCAAGATCCAGAAGAAGGCTCTGCACGGAAATTTCGTTCGCTCGCTGGATCATATTGAGAGCTGCGGGATGGCGGCGCTCGAAGCCAGAATGTACGAATGCGATTTGTTTGATCATGCAGCCGTTTTCAGTCGTCTCGACTCGGACGAAGCCGGGAATTTTATGAAGTTTGTGCTCGACGATTGCAATATGACGAAAGTGATATTAAGAAAAAGGGGAGTATAGTATGCCGACATTGAATTTACCATTGATGATAAGCGGAAGTTACCGGGTCACTTTCCCGGGTCTGGGCATCGAAGACGGGCTGGAGATCAGCCGTGTTGCCTTCCGTCTGGGTTCGATAGAGATCTACTGGTATGGACTGTTGATCGCGCTGGCCGTGCTTTTGGCCATGTTCCTTTCCGTCCGGCATGCTCCGCAGTTTGACTTGAAACCCGATGATGTTCTGGACTATTATCTCTGGACCATTCCGATCGGCATCGCCGGTGCGCGCCTGTATTACGTCATTTTCGCCTGGGACGAGTTCTCCGGTAATTTCTGGTCGATCTTCGATACGAGAAACGGCGGTCTGGCTTTCTATGGCGGCATTATTGCCGGTGCGATATGTATTTTTGTGATCGGAAAACTAAAGAAAATCAACTTCGCCCGAACGGCTCATTTCTTTATTCCGTATGTAGCCCTGGGTCAGGCGATCGGTCGCTGGGGTAACTTCTTTAACCAGGAAGCCTTCGGCACCAACACGACGCTTCCCTGGGGTATGTATTCCAACGGCACGAGAGCGTATCTGGCAAGTCTGAACAATCCCGCGCTGGATCCCAACATGCCTGTGCACCCTACTTTCTTCTATGAATTCCTGGGTAATATGATTATCTTTTTCATTCTTCTCTCTGTTCGTAAAAAGAGAAGAGATCACTTCGAGCCGCTGGCCTGGTACCTGGTCTTGTACGGCGGGTTGCGTTTCTTCGTGGAGCGTATCCGCACGGACTCGCTGTACATCGGTCACACGGATGTCCGCGTATCGGAGCTCGTTTCCGCGCTAATGGTGATCGCGGGAGTTGCATATCTTCTTTACCTTCGTTTTGGCTCGAAACGTTCGGAACGTCGTACCGAGATGGCGGCTCTCCTGAAAAGCGCACCCGAGGGCGAGGGGGCCGGCCGCGTTGCTGCCGGCGATGTTTCGGCCGAAGCCGTCGAAACCGCTGACGAAAGCGCGATCTTGACTGACGAAGTCGTCGATGAAGTCGCGGGTGATCAAGCCGGGTTGGAGCTCACGGACGGGGATACGGACGATATCGAGCCCGTTCTTGGAGAAAGCGACATGGATCGCTTGATTCGCGAAGCCAGAGAGGCTGCAAGCCGAGCTCTGGCCGCGGAAGGACTGGATGCTGACAAGCCGGAAGATAACGATTCTGACACAGAGTCTCCGGATAGAGGTTAAGGGTCATGTCATCGATCGGCCGCGTTGCACGCCGTCGCCTCAGCCCCTTTCAGGTCATCGACTACTGGCTGCTGATTCCCGTGCTTTTTATCTGCATACTGGGGCTTTATGTTCTGAATATTGTTTTGCAGTTGAATTTCCCCCGGGGCTATCCGAGAAACATTCTGGTTCAGGTGATTGCCATCGGCATGGGCATGATTGTCATGATCGTGATCAGCTTCCTCGAGCGTTCGCTGTTTCGCCTGCTTGGGTGGATGATTTATGTCGTGGCTCTGCTTTTACAATTGCTTTTACCCGTTTTCGGTTCACCCGAGATTGCAGCCCAGACCGGTTCGAATGCCTGGCTGGTTTTACCCGGTTTGGGTACCTTTCAGCCGTCCGAGCTCAGTAAGAGCGGCCTGTGCGTCGTTCTGGCCTTTTTACTGGAAGACATCAAGATCGGCCGCTTTAATTACTGGAAGGGCTTCTTGCTTTTTATGCTGATTACGGCGCCGCATCTCTTTATGATTATGATTTATGAGGGCGACTTCGGTACGTCGATGGTTATCGTATTTATGATGGCCTGCATCATCTTCGTATGGGGCGTGAAACTTCGTTATGTTTTCCTGATTCTATCGGCCGGCGTGATCTCGATTCCTTTTGTCTGGAACAACTTTTTTGTTCCTTATCAACAACAAAGAATCCTCGCTTTCCTTTATCCGAACTACGATCCCACCGCGTCGTACAACGTCAACCAGGCCAAACTGGCCATCGCGTCGGGCGGTCTGATCGGAAACAAGAGCGGTGATTTCGTGCCCGTGCCCGTTCAGGAATCGGACTTTATTTTTTCGGCCGTGGGCGAGCATCTGGGACTCGTCGGAACCTCGCTCCTGATTATTCTGGCGTTTGTGTTTTTGTTTCGCTGTGCCTGGCTGGCCTTCCGTCTGGAGCGGCCGGCATACAAATATATCGTGACCGGTATCACGGCGGTTTATGCTTTCCACTATATCGAGAACATCGGCATGAACCTGGGCTTGATGCCCGTGACGGGTATTCCTTTGCCATTTGTGAGTCAGGGGGGAAGCGCGATGCTGGTTAATTTCCTGGCCCTGGGTTTGATCATGAACTTGTCCGTGCACCGGAATATGGACCGTATGTCATAACTTTCTCTTAAAGTATAAAAATTCGCAGCCTGCAACTATGCAGGCTCTTTTTTTGTGCTTGTTTTCCAATCACGGGTGAAATAAGAATGTATGTTCGGTCAAGCTGATAAGAAATTCCCGGAAAGTCTATAAAAACATTCGAAATTTTATCGTGTTTCGGATAGGAAAGGCTTGCCACCTACTCAATATAAAGTTAAAATACATGCAGGTGGTGAATTGTGGAGGGAAATGGAGTATTTGTGGAGGATCGTGGTGATCTTCGGGCTCCACTCAACAGTTCGGAAGGGGCGGAGGAATGGCCAGATATACACATTCCAGCGACGCGAAAGGACGCATTTTCATTCCGGCTAAGCTGCGCGACAGCTTGGGCGGATCTGTTTATGTTACGCGTTCTCTGGATGCTGGTTATCTCGCCGTCTATACCGAAGAGCAATTCGCCATGATCAAGGCACAAATCTTTCAGCTTCCCGGTACCGATCCCGTAGCCAGACGTTTCCGCCGCGAAATCATCGGCGAAGCGATCCACTGTAAACTGGACAGTCAGGGACGTATCAGTATCAGCGACGAGCTGTGGCGGGAAATCGATGTGAAGCCGGGCGACGAAGTTTATGTCACCGACATGGGCGACACACTCGAGATCTGCAGCAGAGCGTTCTACGATAAGAAGCGCGAGGAAGAAGTGCCGATTACGGAATTGGATTTGAGTGCGTACGATGTCAAGGGAATTGTCTAAATTCGAACACGAGCCGGTACTGCTGGACGAATGTCTGGAAGGTCTGGCCATCCGGGAGGATCGTACGTATGTCGATTGCACGGCAGGCGGAGCAGGTCATTCCTCGGCTATTCTGAGAGCTCTTGGCCCAAGCGGCTTGCTCGTTTCCTTCGACAGAGACACCGATGCCCTTGAAACCGCCAATAAGGTTCTTAGCGAGACGGCACAGACCTCGGGAGGACGCAACTTTCGTCTGATTCATGCCAGTTTCGCTCACTTGAAGGAAGGTCTCGAGGATCTTGACATCAAGAGCGTGGCAGGTATTCTGGCTGATCTGGGCGTATCGTCCTGGCAGCTCGACGAAGCTTCGAGAGGCTTCGCTTATATGAAAGACGGGCCTCTGGATATGCGGATGGATATGAGTCAGGGCGAAACAGCCGCCGATCTCGTCAATCGTTTGTCCGAAGAGGCGTTAAAAGATATTTTAGTACGCTACGGAGAAGAACGTTATGCGGGAAGAATTGCCCGCAGAATCGTGGAGAGACGAGCAGAGAGACCCTTTCTGCGGACCGTGGATCTGAGCGACGAGATACGGTCGGCACTGCCGGCCAAGGCCAGGAACGAGGATCAGCACCCGGCGAAGCGATGCTTCCAGGCATTGAGAATCGCGGTAAACGACGAACTCGGAGAGCTCGAGTCGATGCTCGAACAGGCAGTCGAAATCCTGGAACCGGGCGGAAGACTGGCGATTATCAGCTTCCATTCGCTGGAAGACCGTATTGTCAAAGAAGCCTACCGTTTATGGGAAGATCCCTGCATCTGTCCGAGAGATTTACCGCTTTGTGTCTGCGGCAGAGAGCCGCTCGGTAAAGCGATCGGAAGAAAAGGGGTGAGCGCAGCGCCCGAAGAGCTCAAGCGAAACCCCCGATCGAGAAGTGCTCGATTAAGAGTCTTCGAGAGAAATGATAAAGAATACCGGCACTACAGCCGCAGCCATAAAGTTTAATTTACAAGGGAGATACAGAAGATGGCCAGATCGAACCTCGCTAGAAATATTCAAGCTGATTATCCGCTGCGAAAAGACGATGATTCGCTTCGTCGGGTTTCGGTTAAGATCGCTCCCGTCTCGGCCGAAGACAGAGCGGTACGCCTGAGAAATCAGGAAATCATCAAGGCAGGTAAAAGACAACAGATCAAGAGCTTTGTGATGGTTGTGGCCTTCGTTCTTATGCTGACCGGTATTTTCGGCTTCCTTCTCGGTAAGCAAACCACTCTTGTCGAAACCAACTTTGAAAATGCGAAACTCGAACAGCAGATCGCGAAATTGAAGATTGAAAACGTTCAGAAGAACAGCGAACTGGTCGCCGCCACGGATTTGAAAGTGATTCGCGAGCGTGCTCTGGAACTGGGGCTTCAAGATCCGATCTCTACCCAAATCGTCTATTTAAACGTACCTGTCAAGGACCGTTTGATCCTGGGACAGCAGTACTCCAGCCTGGCCGCATCGAAGGAAGAATCGGAATCGGCCGCCAGACAGAACATTGAGGCTTTCTTTAAGTCATTCTTACCTTAAAGGAGTTTCGACTCGGAGAATGAATTATGTGGGATACAAGAAACAATAACGGGGCCAATCGCTTAGGCAAGCCCCGTAAGACTGCGAAGAGCAGTGCGCGCGGTGGCATTTTCGTCGCCGCTCTTTTCATATTATCGGCTGCCGTTTATCTGCTTTATTCCTTGTTCCGGATCATGGTAAACGACCATGAAGCCTATGCCAAAGAAGCAGCCAGACAACATTACAGACAGATCATCGACTATCCCGAGCGGGGGGAAATTAGAGATGCCAACGGTTTCGCGCTTGCGGTAAACAACTATGTGTACACGATCGGCATCACACCGGCTTCGTTGAATACGATCCCTGCCGGTCGTCTCCCGAAAGAAGAGATCGTCTCCGGTATGGCCGAGATCCTCGATATCGATGAAGACTGGATGGCCGAACAGGCTGCCAGGCTGGATGCCAGCTACCTCATTTTGAAAAAAGATGTGACGCGCACGATGTATAACGAACTGCGCGATTTTTTGATTTTACATCAGATCGGCGGTGTCACGATCGATGCCGAAATGGATCGTTACTATCCGGCCCGCGATGTTGCGGCAACCATTATTGGCTTTACGAACAAGCAAGATGACATGATCCGGGGCGTCAACGGCCTGGAAGCCTACTATAACGACATACTCGCGGGAACGCCGGGTTATACCTACGCGGAAGTGGACAACTACAGTAACGCCGAGCTGCCTTATACGGTACCGACGGTCGAAGCCGCGGTTGACGGTTATGATCTGATTTTGAACATCGACAAGAACATCCAGGAAATTGTTCAAGAAGAGCTGGACCGTGCGGTCGAGGTCTATGAAATGATCAACGGCGCGGTGGGTATCGTCATGGATCCGCATACCGGTGCCGTACTGGCCATGGCCCAAAACGGCAGCTACGATTTAAATGATCCCTTCGGCATGCCCTCGATCTTTAAGGGAGAGGATGACGAGTGGGATCCGCACACGGATGAAGAAGACATGGCTCTCCTGACCTCGAAGGTCTGGCTGAACCGCGCTGTATCCGAACCTTACGAACCCGGTTCCACTTATAAAGCACTGACTGCGGCAATGGCTCTGGATCAGCGCTCGGTGGGTGAAACGCAGCTGTTTTCGGACGATCCGATTTATGTCACGGGTTGGGAAGAGTATCCGATATCCTGTTCGGTTCACGGCGGCCATGGCCTGGTCACGATGGAACAGGGGCTGTGGACATCTTGTAATCCGGTTTACGTTCAAGTCGCTCAATCCATGGGCGTTGCGACCTTTTATCAGTACGTACAGGCATTCGGACATCATGAAATCACCGGCATCGATCTGCCCGCCGAGGTGGCCGGTCTGCAGCAGACAAATCCGCAGGAAATCGATATGGCTGTCAACTCCTTCGGCGAGCAGGCGACCTTGACTCCGATTCAGATGATCAGCGCGTATGCGGCTCTGGGAAACGGCGGTATTCTTTATCGTCCTCAGATCGTCGACAAGATCGTCGATCAAAGCGGCAACATTCTCGATGACCGTCAGCCCGAGATCGTGCGCCGTGTGATCTCCGAAGAAACCTCGGATCAGATTCTGCATTACATGCGCGGCGTCGTGACCAACGGCGGCGGCGAGACAGCCGAAGTGCCCGGTTACCGGGTAGCCGGCAAGACCTCCACTTCGACAAGCGGCGAAAACGAAGAGCGCATTGTTATCTCCTTTGCCTCTGTGACGCCTTATGACGATCCCGAGATTGTCGTATTGACGATTCTTTACCTGCCGGAATACAAGCTTTTATCCTGGCCTTCGCAGATCCTGAACCGCCGTGTCACGGAACGTACCCTCAAGTACATGGGCGTGCCGAAGAAATACAGCCAGGAAGAGCTCGAGGAAATCTTCACATCCGAACCGGTTCGAAATCTGATAGATCGTGATATGCGTAATGCCGTTCAGAACTCTCCGATTGTACACTGGGATGTCGTGGCAGAGGAAGGCTCGACTTACGATGACATCGTAAGAGCTCAGTATCCTTCGCCGGATGAACTGAGCAGCGGATTCGGTACGATTTATGCATCCGTCAGCGGAGAGATCCCGGAAGATCTCGTAGCGGTACCGGACTTTGGCGGACTGACACTAGACGAAGTCAAAGAACTCGCGAAAGATGCGGGTGTAAATATTCGTCTGGAAGGTACAGACTATCGCGGGACCGTGACGAATCAGGATATACCCGTTAGCGAAAACGGCGAAACGAAGATGGTCCAGCGTTATACCGTAATTCCCGTGCATTTTGGAAGTGATTCCCAGGCGACTCCGGGGGCGACCGGCACAACAAGCCGGCCGGCCGCACCTTAAGCCGGATGAAGGCAGGTAACCCATGAATTTATACGAGTTAAGTAAAACATATCCCGTTTTGGCTGCCCGAGGCGATCTTACCCTCGAGTTCAGCAATATTGTCTACGACTCGCGCCGCGTGCGTCCGGGTTCGCTTTTTGTAGCCATAAAAGGGAGTCGCCAGGACGGCCACGACTACATCGAACAAACGATTCGCCAGGGGGCCGTGGCGATCATCGTCAGCGATCCGGAGATTGCGCAGCGTTATGGAAAGAACGAGGAGAGCCGGCCGGGCATCTTGCTTGTCGAGGACAGCAGAGATGCGTTGGCTTATGTTTCGAGCCGCTTTTTCGGCGAGCCGACAAAGCGCTTGAATCTGATCGTCTGTACAGGCGTACACGGTCGTCATACGCTGGCCGGCATGATTTACGCACTATGGCGAAACGAAGGCAAAGCCATCGCCTATCTGAACGGCATGCAGACCTATACGCCGGACGGTTTGATTTACGGAAGCAGAAACCACCCCGAAGCGCTGGAGAATCAGGTTAATCTGGCGGAACTGGCAGACCTTGGCATCAAGGCGGCGGTCCTGCCTCTGTCGGGACAGGATATTCTCTTGAAGCGCGCTGCTCATATGAAGATGCAGGCAGCCGTGGTGATGAACGCGCTCGATTGGGACAGCGAGGCCTGGAGCCAGCTGTGCGACAACAGTCAGCATTTAATCGTCAATGTCGACGACCCCTGCGTGCAATACTATTTTGACCAGGCACATCAGGGCAGGAAGATCCGGCCGTATATCAGTTTTGGCATTGATACACAAGCGGATTTCCGGGCCGGAGATCTTCACATCAAACAGCAGAACGGGCGTCTGGGTACCGAGTTCATGCTCTATATCCACGGGCAGCCCTGTTATCGCGTATTCGTCGGACTGCCGGGTCGCTATCATGTACTGAACAGCCTGGCGGCTCTGGCACTCACTTCGCTGGCGGCCTTGAGTTTGACAGAAGCGATCAAAGCGCTGGAAACGATCGTGATTCCCGGAAGGACCGAACCGGTCATGAACGAGCAGGGTCTCGACATAGTGATCGATACGGCATGGACGGCGATACGTCTGGAGAATCTCTTAACGGGTCTTAGACCCTATTGCAAAGGACGCCTCCTCCTGGTCTGCGGCAGCGGTGGAGACCGGGCCAGCCAGGCTCGTTTCGACCTCGCCCGGACAGCAGGACTGCTGGCGGACTACAGTTATCTGACCGTAACCAACGAGCGTTCGGAGGGGGCCGCATCCATCGTCTCGGATCTGGAAAGAGGGATTCGCGAAACCAGCGATGCATACGAAGTCTTCCGGGAACGCGGCGAAGCCATCAGTAAAGCCGTCCGTGATATGAAAGAAGGAGACATGCTGGTTATCTGCGGAAAAGGCGCGGAGAGTTACAGCATATCCGCGGAGCAAACCGTGGCCTACTCGGATCGGGAAGCCGTGAAAGCGGCTCTGAAGAAACGCTCGGATCGAATACAAGCCGGTTTAGCGGGAGAGAAAAAGGGGGAATCCGAATCATGAGAACATACCATTTAAGCGAAGTCGCTGCTTTCCTGGGAACAGAGATTCTCGCTTTAAAAGAAAATCAGGACCCGCTGCTCTTTAGCTCGGTTTCCACGGATACCAGGCGTCTGGATGACGGCAGTCTGTTTATTGCTCTGGTCGGCGAGCGTTACGATGCCCACGATTATCTCGCAGAGGCGACAGACGCCGGAGCCGTGGCCTTCATCGTGTCCGATGAAAAAGCTGTTGAGAATATGCCCGGGGATAAGAAGCGTCCGTATCTGCTCGTAGAAAATACGGAAGATGCTCTGGATCTTGTGGCCAACTGGTATCGCCAAAAGATCGCCGGAGAGGTCATCGGCATTACGGGCAGCGTAGGGAAGACCTCGACCCGGCAGATGGTACTGGCTGCACTAAATCGAAGCCTGAAAGTCTCGGGAACGAAAGCCAATCTGAACAACCATATCGGCCTTGCTTCGACGATACTGTCAACCGACGAACAAACCGGAGCCCTGATCGTGGAAATGGGCATCGACCGTCCCGGCGATATGCTTCGCTTAACCCGGATGGCCCAACCCGACATTGCAATCGTCACGGGTATCGGAGTATCTCATATCGCGCAGTTTAAAACCCGCGAAGCAATCTGCGAAGCGAAGCTTGAAATCACGAAAGGCCTGCCGGATGGCGGCTGGTTACTCCTGAATGGCGATAATGACCTCTTAACATCCTATGCTCATAATGAAATGAAGAAAAGAGAGGAAAGTCAGGAGCCGGAATCTTATCACATTGCTTTTATTTCGGCTTGCGATAATCCGTCCGAAGATCTGCCGGGCCGTTGCCTGTTCGCCAGAAACATCCGCAGTGATTTTCTGGGAAGCAGTTTTGACTGCTGGGAAAAGTATCCGGGCGAAGAGCCAAGACTCTGGGTCAGTCACGTACAGCTGCCCGTTCCGGGTAAACATCAGATTCAGAACTCGCTTTTCGCTATGCTGGCTGCCGATATCCTCGGTGTTCGGGCCGAAGCGGCCAAAGAAGGCCTTCTGGATTTCGAAGCCAGTGGAGATCGTCAAAGACTGATGGATGCCAGAGGTGTTACAATCATTAATGACAGTTACAACGCCAGTCCCGAATCGATGAAAGCAGCACTGGATCTTCTGGATACGCTGGGCGGCGAACGTCGCAAACTGGTCGCTCTGGGCGGCATGAACGAACTGGGTGATTTGGAGGAAAAACTTCATTTTAACCTCGGTCTGGATGTAGCTCGCAGCGAAGTCGATTATGCCTGGCTCTGCGGCCCCATGGCCGAACATGTCAAAAAGGGCATTCATGCCTTGAGACCCGATTGCCCGGTCGAAGTGTTTCCGGATCGCGAAGCACTGGAAGCATCGCTCGTTCCTCAGCTGGAAGACAATGATATACTGCTGATTAAAGCATCGCGCAGCTATCGCATGGAGCAGCTGGCGGAGGCGATCGCGCGTATGCGACTGACACCCGACGAAGCGGGAACAAGTGACAATTAAAGAAGCGTTCTGAAAGAGGTTAATTATTTTATGCTAAAGCATTTCCTTATAATTTTGATCGTATCATTCCTGTTTGTGGCACTCGCCGGCAAGCCTTTTATCGCATGGTTGAAGAAGCGCCGGGTCGGTCAGACCGTTCGCGAGGAAGGACCGAAAACACATTACGTCAAGAGCGGCACGCCTACGTTTGGCGGCATACTCTTTACGATTCCGGTCGTTCTGCTGGCTCTCTATACGGCTTTTTTCTCTCATGCTCCGAATGCGGTTTCGAATGGAATAATCAACTCGTCGGCTGCTCTCGCGCTGGGACTTTATATTCTGCTTAGCGCCGCGATCGGTTATGCCGACGACTTCGTAAAAGTGCGTATTTCGAAGAAGGGATTGTCCGCCATTCAAAAGACCATCCCGATGTTTCTGATTACGGGATTGCTGGTGCTCTACTACCTCTTTTTATTCCCAGGCGGTCCGGTACTGCTTTTGCCCTTCGTGGAGAAGGCGGTAGCTGTCACCGGCTGGTGGAAACTGCCTTACGGCATTCTGGCCTTCTTATATCTTTACTATATCGGTAATTCGGTTAACTTTACGGATGGTGTGGACGGCTTGCTGTCCACGGTATCGCTTCCCGTGCTGGCGACGCTGGCCTTTCTGGGAACTAAGAAAGTTTTCTTCTATTCCCCCTGGATCAGCTATCTGGCAGTCGCCTTGATCGGCGCTCTTTTGGCTTACCTTCTTTACAACAGACATCCTGCCAAAATCTTCATGGGAGACACAGGTTCGCTGGCGATCGGCGCTTTGATTGCCGGAACAGCGCTCTTCATGGGGATACCGTGGATCCTTCTTTTTGCCGGTGTGATTTACTGGGTCGAGTCTGTTACGGTTATGATTCAGGTCGCTTATTTTAAGAAAACAGGTGGCAAGCGAATTTTCCGCATGACTCCGATTCACCATCATTTCGAGCTCGGCGGCTGGTCCGAGAATAAAATCGTTTTAGTATTTACCGCCATTACGGTCGTCGGTTGTATAATTACGCTGCTGACCTTATGGCCTTATCTGGGATAAAAGGTGAGTAGTTTGGACCGTATTAGTCAAAGTAAGAAAAGCGCGGTAAGCGGGCGCCGGACGAAGCCTGCCCGGATCAGACGCATCAGCGGCCTGAAACAGGCAGATGAACTCAGCTCGCCCAAAAGCATCGATTTCGCGGTGCTTCTTGTTGTTATTACCCTGCTTTGCTTCGGTTTGATCATGCTCTTTTCCGCTTCGATGAGCGACGCGCTGGCCGACGAAGGGAACACCTGGCATTATGTCTTGCGTCAGGTTCTGTTCACGGCGGGCGGTCTTTTGGCGATGTGGATCATTACCCGCGTGGATATGAAATTTCTGAATAACACGGCGATGATGCTCATCGTTTATGTTATCACGACAGGGCTGTTGGCCTTGGTTCTGACACCGGTGGGAATCGAGATAAACGGACAGCAACGCTGGCTTCCCCTGATCGGAAACATGACCTTCCAGCCGTCGGAGATCGCGAAGATTGCTACCGTGTATTGCGGAGCAAGTTATTTTTCCTGGCGCAGAAGGAAGCAAAGGAGTGCCAAGTCAAAGAACTACAGCCTGCCGAAACGTTTGGCCGTCGATTTCTTCTGGGACTTCGTGCTGCCGGTGGGAGCCGTCGGCGTCTGGTGCCTCCTGATTAGTTTGCAGTCGCATATGTCGGCTATCCTGATTATTCTGCTGATTACCTTCGTTGTCTTGCTTTCTGCCGGTATCAACCGGCGTTCCTGGACCGTGGCTGCGGGTTTTCTTCTCGCAATCGCCCTCAGTCTGACTTTTATCTTTATTACCTTCAAGGGTCCGATCCTGGATTACATCGCTTCCAACGATCGTTTGGATCATATGATTCAGCGCTTCGACATCTTCCTGGAAACAGAGAACGCCAGCGCCGACGACAGCTATCAGTCGGATCAGGCTCTCATCGCGATCGGCTCGGGCGGCTGGTTCGGAGTCGGCCTGGGTCAGGGCAGACAAAAAAACAACTACCTGCCGGAATCGCATAACGACTATATCTATTCGATTGTCGTCGAAGAACTCGGTGCGGTGGGCGGAGGCCTGGTCATCTTGCTCTTTTTGCTTTTCTTTATCCTGGGCCTGCGGGTAGCCGTGCGGACCAAGTCTTTATTCAATCAGGTCATCGCCACGGGCTTTAGTTCCCTGATCGCGATCCAGGCCTTTTTATCGATCGCGGTTAATCTGAAAGTCTTTATACCGACCGGTATTTCGCTGCCGTTCTTCAGCTACGGCGGTACCTCGAATGCCTTTTTCCTGGTCGGCATCGGTCTTTTACTAAATGTGTCCAAATACGGCCTGAGCGAGAAAAAGCTCTTATAAAGGAGTCAGTCATGAAATCCAATAAACACAATCCAACAGTTATCCCGGAAAGAGATTGCGTCATCTTCACAGGCGGAGGCACTTCCGGACATATCAATCCGGCGATTGCCGTCGCGAAAGCTCTTCGCGCCAGAAGACCGGAGCTGGATATCATTTTCACGGGAACGGCCCGCGGTCTTGAAGCCGATATTGTTCCCCGGGAAGGCTTTGAATTTATACCCGTTACTGCATCTCCTTTTAAACGAAAACTCTCGCCGGCCCTTTTTAAAGCCTTCATCGACCTTCAAAAAGGCAAACGCGAGTGTTTACAGTTAATCCGCGAGAAAAAGCCGCTGGCGGTGGTCGGAACAGGCGGCTATGTGGCAGGCCCGATGCTGGCCGCGGCAGGTAAAAGCTGCGTGCCTTATCTTATCCATGAACAAAACGCCTTCCCCGGACAAAGCAACCGCGTCATGGCGCCGAAAGCGGCTGCGGTGTGCCTTTCATATGAAGAAGCCAGACCTTATTTTTCCTCTTGTAAAAATGTTCATTTGACCGGGAACCCGATCGCACCTCAGTACTTTCTCCTGAACCGGGAAGAAGCGAGAAGGCGGCTTAAAATGGACCCCGATGAGTTTTTTGTTCTGGTCAGCGGAGGCAGCCTCGGCGCACGCAGCCTGAATCAGACCGTACTTCAGTATCTGAAAGAACATCACGAAACATTTTCGGGAAAAGTTCTGCTCGTTGCGGGTAAAAGTCAGTTCGAGACCGTTTATAAAGAAGCAAAGGAGATCCCCGCAGATAAGCTGGAAGTCGTCGATTATCTTTACAACATGCCGGACTATATGGCGGCGGCAAACCTTTATGTCTGCCGGGCCGGTGCCGGCACCTGTGCGGAAGTGGCGGCTTTGGGTCAGTGCTCGATCATGGTGCCGTATCCTTATGCCACAGGCGATCATCAGACACATAACGCAAAAGCCTTCAGCGATATCGGCGCAGCGTTGCTTTGCCCCAATGATGAGTTTACGGTTTCGTATCTGGCGGAAAAGCTGGATGAACTTGCCGATCCCGAGACGAGATCTGCGATCGGCAAGAAGGCCGGACAACTGGCTAAACCAAGAGCGGCCGAAGATATCGTCGATGTTTTACTTACGATCATGAAGCGCTGAGTCTTGAATATTTTTACAGGAAGGAGGGAAGAGCATGAAGCAGAAAAACAACATGACGAATAAAAGCGCCAAAGTCGTGCCGTACCGCTCGCTGGTCGAACGCCGCGAGCGCAAGATGGCGGCCGATATGGATCGCGGCGGCAGCGAGTCTGCAGGCAACGGTCTCCTGTTTGTGGTGATGGGTGTTCTGATCCTTCTTTTTGTCAGTGTTTGGATTTTACCCGCCTTCCATGTCGGCGATGTTGTTGTTTCCGGAGCACAGCAAGTGGATGCTTCCATGATTCAGGCCAGCAGCGGGATCCGAAAAGGCGATCACCTCCTGGCCGACTGGGGCGGTTCGTTTTCAGCCAGACTGGGTCTTCGTTATCTGGAAGCCGAAGAGAATATCAAAAAAGCATCCGCTTATATCAGAAAAGTTCGCGTTCGCATGCATTTCCCCGGAAAAGTAAAAATCACGATTGAAGAACGGATACCGACGTCTTACATCGCACTGGACGACAGCGCATACATTCTGCTGGACCGCGAAGGATTTGTACTTGAAATCGTCGAAGGAGAGAAGCCGGACGGAATTCCAATGATCGAAGGTGTTGTGATCGAAGCCGCCCAAATCGGGCAAAAGATCCAGACGGAAGCGATCGGGACCATTGACACGGCTTTAAACTTGATCGATGCATTGATTCGGGCGGATCGGGCCGCGGCGGACAACTTTTCCTTACTGTCTTGTATCCGTGAAATCCGAGTGCCTCAAGACGAAAGCACTTACCTGAAAATAAAATTACTCGACTCCCTGATACCGATTCATGCTAAGCTAGGAGGAGCAGAAAATTTCGATGACGCTCTGAACTGGCTTCGCTATACCGTGCACAGTAAGAAACTGGATCATCTGGGTTCGGGGGTACTGGATCTTAGCGGCGATGATTATGTTTTTATTCGTGATGTGGAGGAGGATAGATAGTGCTGCCATTACTTGGAATTATTATTGGATTGATTATCGGTCTATTCCTCGATATCGATATCCCTCAAGCTTATTCGCCTTACGTGGCGGTCTTGATTCTGGCGGCTTTAGACTCTCTGGTCGGCGCCTTGCTCGCCAGCTTGCAGAAGAAGTTTAATACTCTGCTCTTCGTGACAGGATTGATCGGTAACGGTTTGATCGCGGTCGTTCTCTCGGCTCTGGGCGATCGTTTGAATATCGATTTGAACCTGGCGGCGATCTTCGCTTTTGGCGTGCGAATCATTAACAACTTCTCGCAGGCTAGACGTTTCTGGCTGCAACAGCTCAGCGAGCGCCGACGTTTGTCGCGCCAGATGAAGGATGTCGTCGACGCGGGCATCGAAGACGACTTCCTGGAGAATAAGCAGGTTCAGATCAACGATGTCCCTCTGGCGCCGGAAGAGTACATAGCAGCTTTACCTCGTGAGAAGGCAGCCATTCTGGAACAGGAAATCCTCGAAAGAGTGATGGAGCTCGAACAGATTAAAAAAGAGCTTGCCCTGATAGACAGCGAAGCTGCGATGCCGGCAGGCGACGAAGATGAATAAAGAAAAGTTCATATAAGAAAAATAAAGGAGCAACCCCGGCGGGTTGCTTTTGTTTTGTAAAAGATTCAATAGCTGATGCCTGACAAGTCCAAATTTATCTCTAAATAGATAATGACGTTATTACCATTACAAGAAAGTCCCGCAAATTAAGCTTTTATGACAATTTGTTTCATGAATAAAATATTAAGAAATACGGGCAATGTCATATTGTCATTACAAATTTAGAGGGAATTTTCGCGAGTTTTGAAAAAAGAGTTGTAACCTTTGGAGACATGATGTAAAATGCACGTAATGGTCAAAAACGCTTGACAGGTGATAATAACCTGTCGGAAAGCGCGTTGGAACAGTGCAGAGCCGGCAAGTATTTTCGGTTCGAAAGGGGATATTGTTTTGGCAGATATGATGAATAGTAAATCTATGAATTTCTCAATGGAAGATGACAGATACGCCACAATTCGAGTTATCGGTGTAGGCGGCGGCGGTTGTAACGCAATCGATCGCATGATCGAAAGCAGCGTTCAGGGAATCGAGTTTATTACGATTAATACGGATCACCAGGCTTTGGAGCGTTCCAAGGCGACCTACCGTGTCCAGATCGGCGAGAAGATTACACGCGGTCTCGGTGCCGGTGCCAATCCCGAAATCGGCGAGAAGGCAGCTGCCGAGTCCAGAGACGAAATCGCTTCTTTGATTCGCGGTACGGACCTGCTCTTCATCACGGCCGGCATGGGCGGCGGTACAGGTACGGGCGCTGCGCCTGTTGTCGCACAGATCGCACGTGATCTGGGTGTGCTGACAGTTGGTGTCGTCACAAGACCTTTCCGTTTCGAAGGCGCCAAGCGCATGCAGAACGCCGAGAGCGGTATTCGCGCTCTAAAGGAATATGTTGATTCCTTAATCGTTGTTCCGAACGATAAGCTCCTTGAAATTACGGATGAAGATACATCACTCGACGATGCTTTCTCCATGGCCGATCAGGTTCTGAAATATGGTGTTTCCGGTATTTCCGATCTGGTTGCCGTCCCGGGTCTTATCAATCTTGATATGGCTGACGTACGACGCATCATGGTCGGCGCCGGTGTTTGCCACATGGGTATCGGTCGCGCCAAGGGCCAGGATCGTATGGAAATTGCGGTCAACGAAGCGCTTAACAGCCCCTTGCTCGATACAACGGTCGACGGTGCTCATCGCCTTATCGTTAACTTCACAGGTAAGAATCTGCGCCTGAGCGAAATCAGCCAGGCTTCCACCTTGATCCGCGACTCTGCCGCACCGGATGCCGATATCATCATCGGTGCCGTGCTCGATCCGAACATGGAAGACGATATTCAGATCACGGTTATCGCCTCCGGTTTCGATAATGACGTGCCGGAAGCCGAGGCTCCGAAGCTCAATCAGTTCGGCAGAACACAAACGAAGATTTCTCCTTTCGGCGTGAAGCGCCCGGAGCAGACTGCCGAGCCCGCTCTGAAGCAGAAGACTTACGGCGGACATTTCACGTCGAGTCAGACACAGGCTCCCGCGGTTTCGGTTCCCGCTCAGGAACCCGCACCCCAGCCCGCACAGCAACCCGCTTTGAACGTGAATCCCGATCTGGGTCGCCAGTTGGGCCAGCCGACAGATGCAGGCCAGGATATTCCTTCTTTCCTGAATCCGTATCAGAACGAAGATCACAGCGAGCCGGCTCCCGTACAGCGCGTGGTTCCGACCCGGGTCGAAGCCAATCGTCCGACGCAGCAGGTCGATCGCAATCGCAACCTGAACGGTAACGGAAACGGCGCGGCACAGCGTCCGCAGCCGGAGAAGAAGAAGGGCCGTATTTTACCCTGGTTCTTCAACGACGAAGAAGACGAACGCTTCGACGAGTAATACGAATATAAAGCTTTGGTTATCGATACAACGCCGCATTATCTTGTGGCGTTGTATTGTGCTATATTGAGTTAGTATCTTGTGCTATATTCAAGTAAGAAGAGATGAGGCGATCAGCGATGAGATGTCCGAATTGTGGCCATGACGAAGATAAAGTAGTTGATTCCCGTCCCACCGACGATAGTACGGCTATCCGCAGGAGGCGGGAGTGTAACAGCTGCCACCACCGCTTTACGACCTATGAGAAGGTTGAATATCTGCCTTTATATGTCGTGAAGAAAGACGGCAGTCGGGAACTCTTTGACCGGGATAAACTAATCGACAATATCATGAAGGCCTGCAGCAAGCGGCCGATATCAACCGATCAGATCGGTCATCTTGTCAGCACGATCGAACAGCGCTGCAGTAATTCGCTGAATCATGAAGTATCTTCGCAGGTCATCGGTCAGATGGTGATGGACGGCCTTCGCGAGATCGACGAAGTGGCTTATGTTCGTTTCGCGTCCGTGTACCGTCAGTTCACCGATGTCAACTCTTTTTTAGAGGAGCTGGTACGCCTTTTGGAGCAGAAAGGGAATCTGGAACTGGACGATGATTTAGCCGATAAGCTTCGCGCGGGTCTGAGCGCAAACGCCGGTCATGCCAGCGGACAAAAAGACGACAGACCGGACGATAGCGAAGTATTCGAAGAGTAGAAAGGATATTGACGTGAAGAAATTACTGGCCGTTGATGATGATCCGAATATTGTTGAGTTAATTCGTTTATATTTCGAGAAGGAAGGCTACGAGGTTCATACCTGCGGAAACGGTCTGGAAGCCATGCCTGCATTCCGCGAGATCCGTCCGGATGTGGTCATTCTCGATTTGATGCTTCCCGGAAAAGACGGTTACGATATTTGCCGTGATATCCGAAAAGAGTCCACCGTACCGATTTTAATGCTGACGGCCCGAGGCGATATCCTCGATAAGGTGGTCGGTTTGGAACTGGGTGCGGATGACTATCTGCAGAAGCCCTTTGAGATGAAGGAACTGATAGCCCGGGTAAAAGCTGTCTTGCGTCGTGTCGATGCGTCCGGCATCAGCGCGCCCGAAGCCGGGGAAAGCCGTCAGCTGGTCAGCTACGATCAACTGATGATCGACAAGGATCAGTATACGGTTACGATTAACGACAAAACGGTGGAAATGCCGCCGAAGGAACTGGAACTGTTTTATTTTCTGGCCGCGCATCCCAATCGCGTATTTACGCGCGAGCAGCTCCTGGGCAGTGTCTGGGGTTATGATTTTTATGGCGAGTCCCGCACGGTTGATGTTCACGTCAAGCGCATCCGCGAGAAAATCGAAGATCACGGCGGCTCCGCCAGCTGGCAGATTAAGACGGTATGGGGAGTCGGCTACAAGTTTGAAGTCAGTTGAGTCCCATGATTGCAGTTTTTAGACGATTTTTCTTTAGTTTTCGAGGCCGGATGATTCTGGCCTTTATGGTGGCCATATTAACGACCTTCGTTGTTATGGCTGTTCTTTTTTCTACGGAAGTGAATACCGCGCTTCGCATCAACAGAGCCCGTCAGCTGGAAGAAGCCAGCGACGAGATTGTTCGAGTTGTCGTCAATAAAATCAATTCCGGCGATACGGATCTGCAGAACGACGGCGATATCGCGACCTATCTGGATTTTGTTAACCGGACGGACGGCGCGTATGTCTGGCTGGTCGCTCCCAACGGCTTGATCCTGATGGATACGGGCATACCGGCCGAAGCGACCAAACATATGATCAATCTTCCCGAGGGTTATAAAGGCAGGGATATCGCGGCGGGGGAACTGCCGGGTTACGGAGAGGGGCGCCGGCCGCTTCTGGCCGCGGAGTTTATCGGTTTTGATTCCAATCCTTACGGCTCCACCTTTACCGGCGGTAATTATCTGGGTCTTTTCGGAACAACCAGGAGGGATGTTTGGATATCCGTTATCCGACCGATTTTCGGTATCGACGGACGTCCCGCGATGGTCATTCAGGTCCATGAGAAATACAACATCGACTCGGCTGTGGCCCGCTTTATGCTGGCAGGCATGCGATTGTCGATTACCGTTGCTTTAATTATTGCCATGTTCTTAATCACGATCGTCTCGAGTTCGATCTCAAAACCGCTGAAAGCCTTGTCTTATGCGGCGAACCAGGCCGCGATGGGTAACCTCTCTGTTCGCGTTCCCCATCCGGTATCAAGATTACGAGCCGAGGCGAAATCAGACAAGAAGAAAAGTCATCAGGATACGGAAGATCTTTTGCACGAAATGGACGAAGTAACGGTTTTGATCGATACCTTTAACCGTATGATCGAACGCCTGGATCATGCCAACTCGGACCGCAGAGACTTTATCTCGTCGATTTCTCATGATCTGCGTACGCCATTGACATCGATATCCGGTTTTGTCGAAGGGATGCTTGACGGTACGATCCCTCCGGAGCGCCATGATCATTATCTGGGTATTGTTCGCAACGAGGCCGGGCGCCTCAGTAATCTGGTCAACGAGATGAACGATGCCGTGAAGCTGGATACGAATGCCGTCGCTTATGATTTTAAACCCTTTATTCTGGAGAACATGATCGTTAATGTAATCTCCAGTCTGGAAAGCCTGATTGCACCCAAACAGATCAGTGTTCAAAGCAACCTCAGCGAGCAAAACGGGATCCGGGTTATCGGCGACGAGGAACAATTAAGCCGGGTGTTATATAATCTAATCAGCAACGCTATCAAGTTTACGCCCGACGAAGGAGTTATCGCGGTCATGATCATGCGCACGCCGGGATCCCAGGTTGTCGAAGTCGTCGTCGAGGATTCCGGTCCGGGCATCGACGAGAAAGATATAGATCATGTCTTCGAGCGTTTTTATAAGGGAGACCGCTCGCGTACGGGCAACCAGGGCAGCGGACTGGGGCTTTATATCGCCCGTTCCATCCTGCAGGCACATGGCCAGCATATTACGGCAGGCAGAAGCAGCATGGGCGGAGCCAAATTTACCTTCACTATTCAATTGGATAGAAGCTGAAGCGCTGCTTAGCCAAACAAGCAATTCCTCATGCTTGTTTTTTACTGCCGAGAAGACGAAGGAGAGTTTTATGATTGACAAGAAGACCCGGGCTCGGGGTATTATCTCGCGATTGAACGATTACTACAGCGATACCGATACGACCTTGAACTATGCCGATAATCCCTGGCGTCTGCTGGTTGGTGCGATTTTAGCCGCTCAATGCACGGATGCCAGAGTGAATATGGTGACACCCGCTCTCTTCGAACGTTATCCGACCATCGCCGATTTCGCCGTCGCCACAGCAGAAGAAATCGAACCGTATATTAAGAGCTGCGGTTTGTTTCGCAATAAAGCAAAGAGTATTCAGGCGGCCGCCGTTCATCTCTACGAGAAGCATAACAGTATCGTGCCTGACAGCGAAAAAGAGCTTCTGGCCATTCCGGGCGTTGGCCGGAAAATCGCCAATCTCATTCTCGGCGATTCCTTCGGCAGACAAGCTGTTGTTGTCGATACGCACTGCGCACGCATTTCCAACTTGATGGGACTTACGTCATCCAGTAAGCCGCCCCGTATCGAAAAGGACTTGATGGCCGTGCTGCCGGAAGAACACTGGACGAACTGGGGTCATCTGATGGTTACCCTTGGCCGGGATATCTGTATCGCCCGACGTCCTCAATGCGGCCGCTGTCCGGTTAGAGAACTGTGCGAATATGGATCAAGCCTGGAAATATCCGATCTTGAGGTTGAAGGAAGATGATAGACTACGAGGCCGAATATCAAGCGTTTCTCGAACCGGTCACCGTTCTCGACGGTGTGTCGGCCAGGCGCGCCGCTCTTCTGGCCAAACTGGGCGTCGAAACCGTACTGGATCTCCTGATGCTCTACCCGCGTCGCTACGAGGACTGGACTCATTTAAAGCAACTCGATGATCTGATCGATGGTCAGGAAGAAGTTTTTCGGGCGGAAATCGCTAGAACGCCTGCACTTCGCAGGCAGGGAAAACGAAGCACCTTACGGACAGTTCTTCGCGATGATACGGCGGCGATTTCGGCCATCTGGTTCAATCAGCCTTATCTTCAGGATCGTCTGATTAAGGGTAAAGAGGCTATCTTTCGCGGGAAGATCAAACGCCAGGGTCAAAATTTCGAGGTGGTCAATCCGGTGATCGAGGAAATCGACGGAGAAGAAGATGCTTCGGAGATTGCCTATTTGCACCCGGTTTATCCGCTGACGGCGGGACTTACGCAGGGCGTGGTGAGAAAACTCGTTCAAACGGCGCTGAAGAAATATGCCGATCTACTCCCGGAAGCGATTCCCGTTTCCATCAGGCGTCGTCACCGGCTCTGCGATATCATCTATGCATATCGCATGATTCACGAACCGGCAGACGAGACAGCCTATCAGATAGCGCGCCGAAGACTTGCTTTCGAAGAGCTTTTTATGACTCAAATCGGCCTTCGCCTGATCCGAAGACATCACGAACGAGACGAGAAAGCCGTCTCGCTGATCCTCGATCAGGCAGGAGAGAAGAAGGTGCATGAGGCTATCTCCTCCTTACCCTTCGAACTAACCTCGGCCCAGAGAAGAGTGATCGACGATCTTCGCCGGGATATGTTGAAAGAACGCCCGATGAGCCGCCTGGTGCAGGGCGACGTCGGATCGGGTAAAACAGTGGTCGCGGCCATCGCCATGGCACATGTCGCCGCCGCTGGATATCAATCCGTGATGATGGCGCCGACATCGATTCTGGCGACCCAGCACTGGAAGACTCTGAGCAAGCTTCTGGCCGGCAGCAATATAAGAATCGCACTCCTGACAGGACAGACACCGGCGGCCGAACGCCGGATTCTTCTCTCGGCCGTCAGTAGCGGGGAGATCGACGTTTTGGTCGGAACGCATGCGGTCCTGGAAGACCGGGTCGTGTTTTCCCGACTGGCTCTGGCCGTGACCGACGAACAACATCGTTTCGGTGTTCGTCAAAGGATAAAACTGGCCAGAGACGAGAGTCTGGCACCGCATGTCATGGTTATGTCGGCGACTCCGATTCCGAGAACACTGGGACTGATTCTATACGGAGATTTGGACATTTCGAACATTGATGAAATGCCGGCAGGACGTAAAGAGATCCTTACCTATACGGCCACGAGTCAGGATTACAGCCGGGTTCTGGCCCTAATCGCCAAACGTCTGAAAGAAGGCGAACAGGCTTATGTCATCTGTCCGCTGGTAAAAGAAAGCGAGGAAGCTGGAGACTTGCGTTCGGCAGAAGAAGTCTATGCCGAACTGGCAGATAGTCCGCTGGCCGAATTCGGAGTCGGTTTGCTTCACGGCCAGATGAAGGAAAAAGAAAAGCAGGCCTCGATGCAAGCTTTCATGGAGAAGAAAGCAGGAACGCTGGTGGCCACAACTGTCGTGGAGGTCGGCGTGGATAATCCGAATGCCACGATCATGGTGATCTTGAACGCGGAGCGTTTCGGACTGGCCGAGCTTCACCAGCTCAGAGGCCGCATCGGCAGAGGCAGCCTGCAGTCTATATGCATATTGCTGAGCGACGTAGGAGAAGGTCTGGCCAGAGAACGTCTGCGTGCTCTTTGCCATATGCAGAGCGGTTTTCAAATTGCCGAGAAGGATTTGGAGCTTCGCGGTCCCGGCGATTTCTTCGGGACAAGACAACACGGCATACCGGCATTTCGCGTGGCCAATCTCTATGAAGAGGGCGATCTGCTTCGTGAAACCGCCGAAGCCGTCACTTCACTGCTCGGCGAGGATCCGAAACTCGAAGAAGCGGAAAACAGGCGGATACGTCCCGCTTTAATCAGGGCTTTCGGATTGCCGATGGCTCAATTGGGTATATAAAGGAGGCATGTCATGCCTAGAGTAGTTGCGGGCGAGGCCGGAGGAATCCCTCTGGTCGCTCCGTCCGGGCAGAAAACCAGACCGACATTGGATCGTACGAAAGAAGCCATGTTCAGCGCTATTACGGCGAGAATTTCGCTTCAAGGCGCAGTCGTGGCAGACTTGTATGCGGGCAGCGGACAGCTTGGTATCGAAGCCATCAGCCGCGGCGCATCATCTGCGGTTTTTGTGGAGAAGAACAAGAATGCCCGTGCGATTATCAAACAGAATCTGACGAAGACAAAGTTTAGCGAACGTGCGACGGTTCTGGCCATGGATACGAAACAAGCGCTTAAGACTTTCCTGGAAGAAGGACTTCGTTTCGACTTGATTCTGATCGACCCTCCGTACGAAGACGCCGAAACGGACTTCGAAAGGCTCTGCGAAAACGGCTTGGCAAGGCTCCTGAACGACGGTGCACTGGTGGTTCTGGAACATGCTTCGGCAGGTAAAAAGAGCGAAAATGTAAGAGATTTGAAACTTATCAAACGTTGTAAGTACGGTACCGCAATGGTATCATTTTATCTAGCTTGCGAGGGGGAGGAAGAGTATGAGCGTGATGATTTATCCGGGCACGTTTGACCCGTTTACAAACGGCCATCTGGACATAGCCAAAAGAGCGGCGAAACTATGCTCTACCCTGTATGTGGCTATTTTGCCCAATCTCCAGAAGCGAACATATTTCAGCATGGAAGAACGTATCAAGATGGCCGAAGATTGCCTGAAAGATATTCCCAATGTCGTCATCGAGTCCTTCGACGGCCTGCTGGTCGATTATGTTCAGGCCAAACAAGCAGTGGCCGTTGTGCGCGGACTGCGCAGCGAGTCGGATTTCCGTTATGAGCTTGAAATGGCTACCGCCAATAAACTTTTATACGAGGATTACGAATCGATTTTACTGCCGTCCAGCTTTGACTTAGCCTTTACCAGTTCGAGTATCGTCCGCGAAGTAGCATCCTTTGGCGGGGACATCAGCAGAATGGTGCCGGCCGGTATCCTGGAGTTTGTCAGTCAGAAATTGCGAAATAAGCGGGAGGAATCTTAAGTGTCATATAACGATCGAAACGAAACACCTGAAATCAGCGAGAATGATCTCTACGAGTTGATCGAGCGGCTCGAGGCGAATATCCTGAATGCCAAGAGCGTGCCGTTCACGTCAAACTGCATGGTTGATAAAGAGGAGATGCTGATCTTAATCGGGATGCTTCGCGATAATCTGCCGGTGGAAATCAAGCAGGCCAAGTGGCTGCTCGACCAGAACCGCCAGGTCGTGGCGGAAGCCAGACGCGATGCGGACAACATCGTTCGTCAGGCGGAAAAGCGCGTCGCCACCATGATCGACGAACATGAAGTTACGATGCAGGCCCGTCAGCTGGCCGCGCAGACACTCGAAGCCGCCAATAAATCCGCCAAGCAGATTCGCAGCGGCGCCATCGAATATGCCGCCAGCAGATTAAGCGATCTTGAAGAGCAGTTAACGGACATGCTTTTGCAATTACAAAAAAATATAAAGGAACTAAAGTAATCCGGCCGGAAGTGTGCAGGAGAAAACTATGAAACGTATGAATATTTTGGTGCTTTTTGGCGGAGTGTCGACGGAGCATCTTGTTTCGTGTCGCTCCGCATTTAACATTATCGGCGGTCTTCGCGCCGCGGGCTATGATGTCACGAAAGTCGGCATCACGAAGAAAGGCGAATGGCTCAGATTCCTGGCAGACGATAAGGATATCCTGGATCCCGACTGGGAACGAATCGCGCGCCGGACCATGGCGGACCGTCGCGTTTCCTATGCCGGCTCGCTTTCACCCCGGGATTTTATTGTCAATGCGGCAGGCGTCGTGCCCGATGTTATCTTCCCGGCCGTACACGGCATCAACTGCGAAGACGGCGTTCTCCAGGGCCTGCTCGAGATGAGCGGTATTCCCTATGTGGGTGCATCGGTTCTGGCCTCGGCGGTTTGCATGGACAAGGCGGCCGGTAAACAGCTCCTCTTGGCGGCTGGTATTAAACAATGTAACTTTACAATTTCTCAGCGATACGATATTCTTAAAAATCTGTCTGCGGAGATCGAGCGAATCGAGGCTGAAATCCTTTATCCCGTGTTCCTGAAACCGTCCAACGGAGGCTCTTCGGTAGGTACCATGGGCGCGAAAAACCGCGAGGAACTGGCCGAAGCGCTGCGCGAGGTCTCGGAATTTGACAGAACCGTTATAATAGAAGAGTACCTGGATGCCCGAGAACTGGAGTGCGCAGTTCTGGGTAACATGCAGCCCGTTGCCTCGAGGGTCGGAGAAATCATTGTTTCCGATGATGTGGAGTATTACGACTATCAGACCAAGTACTTCTCGGATACGGATTCGGAAGCCAGAATTCCGGCGGACATCGATCCGGCTTTGGAAGAAGAGATTCGCCGCCTGGCGGTCAAGGCCTTTGTGACACTTGGCGTTAAGGGCCTGGCCAGAGTAGACTTCTTTTTGGATAAGAGAAACGGTGCCCTCTATCTGAATGAAGTGAACAATTTACCCGGCTTCACTTCCATCAGCCTGTATCCGAAGGCATTTGAAGCCAACGGTATCGAACTGGACGAACTGGTCACAACGCTTTGCAATTTGGCTATTGAAGAGAAAGAAGCTAAAGCGCGTCGCGAAGACGTATAGACCGAATTGCGGCGGGGGTGCGAAAGATACCCGACGCAGTGGAGAATTATATGAATGATATGAAATTTACCGGAAACGGAGAGGAAGCCGAACTGAATTACACGGCCGGCATGCCTGTCTTGAAACCGAAAAAAATGACAAAATCGACTGAGTCGAAGGGCCGCCCGGTTCTTCTGACGATTGTCGGCAGCCAATGGCAGTTTGACGACGAGCCTTTGGTAACCAAGTATACGACGGAAGGTCGCTTGTACAATAAAGAGGAAGAAACGGTTATTGCTTACAGACAGAGCGAACGAAACGGCTTTGGCAAGACCTTTGCCACTTTGACACTCAAGAAAGACAGCGTAGTTTTACTTTGGAACGGCGATCAGCATATGAAAATGATTTTTTCGCCCGGCAGACGCCACGTATCCAACTTGTCGACACCCGAAGGTGTCATGAGTATGGGTGTATTTACAAGCGGTGTGGATGTGTCGAAGCATGTAAACGGAGGGGAAGTGCATATTCAATATGCGATGGATTCTCCGAATGCTCCTGCTTTGAATACTAGACTAAACATATCCTATCGCTTCGTTTGAGTTTAACATGAAAGATATAGATAATAAGAAAGACCTCCTGAACAGCGCGCCTGATGCAGAAGCATCCATGCCTGCCGAGAAGATCTCCGGTATATTCGGCAAGCTTGCCGCCATATACCACGGTGTGCCGGAAGAGGAACTAGTCGACAGCGACATGCCAAGAGGCGAGGCTTCGGAGGATATATTAGAGACAGCGGATGTCGTCGAGGAACTTTCAGGAGATATTTCCGATTCGAGCGAGGAGACGGCCGTGCAGCCGCTTGTTTCGAAGGACGATGAGTCGCTTGAACCCTCCGTCGCTTCTTCAAACGAAACCTTAAGTAATCCTCCAGATAAAAATACAGTTACCCCGGTTAATATTGATGAAGATAATAGTGACAAGATGTCACGACGTCAGTCTCGTAAGGCGCGAGAAGAGCAGCTGCTTTACCTCGACGAAGAGGAAGCGCGGCTTCAAATCCGGCGAGAACTTGGCCGGCACAGGCGACGCCCGCTCGCGACTCCGTATACCCGTCGGGAAACCGTCGGGCGAAAGCGCATCATCGCCGTTTCGGCCACCCTGGCAGCCGTTATTTTGTTGACTGTGATCATCTTTGCCGCGGGGAGATTGCTGCCGAAAAAGGGCAGTACGGTTGAAGTTACTTATCAGTCCACGCTCGAGAAGCTCGATTATCAGACGGCCAACCGGCTTTATATCGAGCATGCGGACGATGAGAAATATCTTGATGAAGCCACTAGATTATTAAATGAGAAGAAAGCGGCTATCGTAAATGACTATATGAGCGGTCAGTCTTCTTACGAGGCGGCTTATGACGAGCTCTTCGCACTTGGTCTTTTTATGCCCTTATGGCCGGAAGAAAAGCGCAGTGAAGTTAATGCTCTGGCTCTAAACAGCGCCATGTCCTCTATTGACGCGACAGAAATCCTGGCCGACAGTTTTTCTGCCATCGACAATTACCGGATGCAGGAACGAAATTTCCGTATCGGTCAGCAGCTGCTGAATCTGGATATGAACGCCATGGCTATTCCTTATTTAAGGGAAGTAGCCGATCAGGGCGGAACGCTGGCCCAAACCGCGGCGGATCAACTGCGACGCAGCGAATCGTCTTATCTCGTGACGGTCGTCAACAATGCCCAGAGTTATAAAGCGACGGGCGATGTCCTCAGAGCCCGCCTCGTGCTGGAATCTGCCTCTTTGATTCTGAAAGACAATGCGGAGATCCGGAATCTGCTCGAAGGCTTACCGCCGGTAGATCAAGGCAAGCTGCTACTCGATATTTCCGCGATGGCCATGACTTATTTCGATGCTCAGCGCTACCATGAATCGCTCCTGATCGTGGATGTCGGACGGGACTACTTAGGGGAGCTTATCGAGAAAATCGAAAGCGGGGCGAGTTTGTTAAACTTCTCCGATCAGATCAACGATAACCTGGTCGACATCGTACCCGTGAATCAAAACGACCAATCGCTTCGAGACAGCCTGGCTGACAGCCTGAGGCGCGATATCGAAAGCCTGGATCAACTGGAGATTCAACTGCGGGAAAGCATCATCACCGAACTTCTGGCGAAAGCCGCACAGTATTCCGATCAGGGAAAATATCGCGAGGCCAGGGACACGATGGACGTGGCTTTGGAATTCGAACCGGAAAATCAAACGTTGATGGATCTGCGTACCGAGTATCACAACAAGACAAGACTTCGCTTATCCAACTTCATAACCAATACGACGGCCAGTGGTTTTCGCATCAGTAAAGTCGCGGAAGTATCCGATCAAAGCGGTGTCATACATAAAGACATCGTACGACTTGGCAGCAGCAACTATGCACCGGCCATGAAACTTACGATGCTGCCTCACCGGCACAACCGTTTTCAGGGTGTTTTCTACCTGATGGATGCAGGAAATGCGGTCAATGTGCAGATCGTCGTGCAGCAGGGAGGAACAGAAATTTATCGCTCCGCACCGCTGAATGCTTCGAATCCTGAAGCGAGCTTCGACTTTTCTTATGACTTTACGAAGGATATCACCATCGATCTCCTCGGTTCGGGAACAGGCAGCGCCACTCGCTTCAATCGCATGGAAGACATCTCGATGTTGCTGGATGCCTATTTCTACAACGACGGAAGCTGGGATGAGACGAACGCGACGAAACTTCATGCGCAATATCTGGCCGAACAGGAAGATGCCGCGAAAGCTCTGAATGCGAAACTGGCCAAGTCTTTCAAAATCGATATATATGAAGAACTGCTTAACGACAGTGTCTGGAACTCCATCTTCGGTCACGATGCTCTCCTCAAGAGTGCAAAGGACATCCGGGGCAACGAGTACACGAAGGTCTTGTCGATCAAAGGCAGAACGATTGTCCAGATTAAGGCGAAAACCGATTATTTACAAGGAAAGATGTATCTGGCCGAGGGTTCTTCCGCCGGCAGCGGTTTGATCCTGATGATCGAAGATCAAGCCGGTAAACGCTGGTTCTCGGAGGTTCTGACCGAAGAGAAGAACGTGGTCGATCTGGATCTGCCGGTCAACGGAGATTTCAACTTGATTTTACTGACGCCTGACGGTAAGAGAGTGGAACATAACAGCATCGAAGTGCTGATCAAAGCTCAGCTCTACGATTACGAGAAGCCTGCGGAGGCCGGAGCGCCTTCGATCGATGGTCTGGAACCGACCGGCACGAGTACGGAAGCGACTGTGGCGGAAGAATCGGGAAGAAATCCGGAAGGAGGTCGTGGCAATTAATCGCTTAGTTAACAAAAAATTGATCAGAAGTATTTCGCTTGGCCTCGCCATGATCCTGCCCATCTTGCTTCTGGCAGCCTGTGGCAAGCGCTCCAAAATCGAGCAGTATAACACCTATCTGAAAGAAGAGAATTATGCTGCTGCAGCCGCTATCAGCGATAATCTGCTGGATTCAGAAGACGGGAGAAAAGCGCTGGAACGAAGCCTGGCCGTTCACTTACTCTCTCTGCAGACTCGGGTTACCGAGGGCAGCCTCGCGCTTGATGCATATACAGAAAAACTAAACCTTATGGCCAGCCTGGATATCAGCAGCGACGGGCGTCTCGTGCAAGCCGCCGCACAGAGACTTATCTCGGAAGAGGAAGCGGGACAAATCATCGATGAAGCAGAACGCGCGGCCAAGAACAGTAACTGGCAGGAAGCGCTGAGATTGATGGACGAAGCCAGACCGTTTTCGACATCGACAGCCGAAATGCGCCAGCTCTTTGCAAGCATTCGCCAAAGCTACAAGCAGGACATCGCGGGACGGGTTGAATCTCTGGAAGCCAAAGGCAGTCTGGAGGCCGCCGAATCACTTCTCGCAGAAGCGATCGAAGTACTGCCGGGCGACACTGATCTGGCCGTCAGTTTGACACGTATCAAGAATCTTAGTTTTACGCAGGAACGAACGGCTCTGCTTCAGAATGTAAACAACCTGCGCTCTCAAGATGCCTGGGGACCTGCATTGGATGCGATTCGTCTGGCCTCGCCCGATGTCGCCAAAGACGTTGAAGTCAGTGCCTTGAAAGATCAGATCGAATTCCAGTACGAAGAAGATTTACTCGAAAAACTTGAGACTCTGGAGGCCCAAAATAAGCTTGACGAAGCGCTGGATCAGGTTAAAATCGATCTTGAAGTATTTCCCGACAGTCTGAGACTTCAGTGGAAACTTCGGATCTACGAAGCTCTGGTCGAATCCGCGACAGAAACTTCGGAGACGGAGCCGGTCGAAAGCGGCACGAAACCTTAAAAATATTGACTTTTCCCGTAACAGAAAGCGGGAGCCCGGGATGTTGTCTTGGTCAATAAACAGAGGCTGTATCTTTACGGACTTGGTCATTCTGTTACTTGACTTATTGATCGAAATCCCTCATAATATCGAACGTGTCTGTGGAGGTACGCGATGAAAATTGATGTCAGCAACATTCGACATGAGCCGGGAGCCGTTCTTCCGATTTCATGGGAAGCCGATGCGACTGGCTTTGAAAGTGTGAATCCACAAACCCGCTTCGAGGGAAGACTTCTTCTAACCGGTCATCTGTATCATATCGAACATGGCACATTCAGACTTGACGCGCACTTAACCGTGCCGTATCATGCACTGTGCGATCGTTGTTTGGCGGATATAGCGGATAAACTGGAAGTAGATATCGATGAGCAGTTTGTTTCCGAACGGAAACCCTCTTCTCAGGAATATATTACGAAGATGGATGCTCAAACACGCAGACGGGTAGATGTCGATTCATATAACTATGATATCGACCAGGATGCGATCGAAGACCTGGAAGAAGACGAGTATTTTACATATCGGGGTCATATGCTTGATCTGCGAGAAGCGATCGGTCAGTTGATGATAATGGCGATGCCAAATCAGATACTCTGTCGCGAAGATTGTAAGGGACTCTGCGCTAACTGCGGTCAGAACTTGAACGAGGGCAGCTGCGGCTGTCAAGACGAGGCAGACGGGGATAATAATTCTCCATTCGCCGATTTGAAAAAATTACTGTAAGGGCTGTCTCCGGCACTACAGGATGATGGAGGTGTATTATGGCAGAACCAAAAAGCAGATGGTCGAAAGCGCGTTCGCGCCGTCATCGCAATAACTGGAAGCTCGATGGCCCGACTCTTGTTGAGTGTCCTCGGTGTCACCAGCTGATGCAGTCCCATAAGGTTTGTAAAAGTTGCGGATCTTATGACGGGCGTCAGGTTATCAGCGTAGAGGAAGCGAAGTAAATCGTTTCCGTGCGAATTTGATTATTTGAAAGCAGCGGGTGAATAATAACTCGCTGCTTTTTGAAATGTGGAAATATTGATGCGTTAGGAGCAACAAGACAATGAATCATGCACTAGTCGCTATAGTCGGGCGTCCAAATGTTGGTAAATCGACCTTTTTCAACTATTTGGCGGGACGGCGTATTTCTATCATTGATGATACGCCGGGCGTTACCCGCGACCGGGTATATACCGACATCGAGTGGCTGAATCACCGTATTACGATGATCGATACCGGCGGTATCGAACCGGAAAGTCCGGACGATATGCTTCGAAATATGCGTGTGCAAGCCGAAGTCGCGATCGATACCTGTGATGCGATTCTTTTTGTCGTTGATATGAAGGTCGGCCTTCATGCCTCCGACCTCGATATTTCCACCATGCTGAGAAAATCCGGCAAGCCGGTTCTTCTGGTCGTCAACAAGGTGGACAATCCCGGCGAACCGCCGGCTGATATCTACGAATTCTATACCCTGGGCTTTGACGAAATTCATCCCGTATCGGCCGTCCACGGTCTGGGTATGGGTGATCTTCTGGATCGTGTGGTCGAAGTGCTGCCCGATAAAACAGAAAGCGAAGAAGACGAGGCTGCGATTCATGTCGCCATCGTCGGTAAGCCGAACGCAGGTAAGTCATCCCTTCTGAACCGCATTTCAGGCGAGGAGAGAGCTATCGTTTCGCCGGTCGCCGGTACCACGAGAGATCCGATCAATACAACGATCGTCGCCGATGATCAGCGATATATCTTCGTTGATACGGCAGGTATGCGCAGAAAGAGTAAAATCAGTGATGCAATCGAACGCTACAGCATCATTCGGGCCATCGCCGCAATCGAGCGTGCGGATGTCTGCCTGCTGATGGTCGATGCGGTCGACGGCATTACGGAACAGGACACGAAGATAGCCGGTTTGGCTCATCGTAACGGAAAAGCAGTCATTATTGTTATCAACAAGTGGGATCTGATCGAAGACAAAGATACCAACACCATGGCCAATTACACCCGTATGGTTCGCGAGAAGCTGATTTTCATGACCTATGCGCCTGTGATCTTTATTTCGGCCCTGAACGGTCAGCGCACGGATCGTATTTTACCTATGATTCAATCTGCTTACAGGGAAGCGACCAAGCGAATCCGAACCGGTGTCCTGAATGACCTGATCGGTGAAGTTACGGCGATGCATCCCGCACCTCAATATAAGGGCAAACGCCTGAAAATCAGTTATGCGACTCAAGTTGCCGTGCAACCGCCGGAATTCGTCCTTTTCGTCAACAGTACGGAATTGATCCATTTCAGCTATGACCGGTATTTGGAAAATGAAATTCGACGTGCTTTCGGATTCGAAGGCACGCCCATCCGTTTAACATTCCGAAACAAGGAAAAGAACGAGAAATTATAAGGAAACGTGAATGAGCGAAGCTAGCGAGAACGAAAATAAGAAGAATATGAATTCCGACGTCATCATCAAGGATTTAAGAAACGTCGCCATCATCGCACACGTCGATCATGGTAAAACGACGCTGGTCGACGCGATGCTGCAGCAGTCGGGTACCTTCCGCACGAACGAGCAGGTTGATGTACGTGTCATGGACTCGAACGATATCGAGCGCGAGCGCGGCATTACCATTTTGGCGAAAAATACGGCTGTTTTACATAACGGCCACCGCATCAACATCGTGGATACGCCAGGCCATGCCGACTTCGGCGGAGAAGTCGAGCGTGTTTTGAAGATGGTCGACGGCGTACTTCTGGTTGTCGATGCCTATGACGGACCGATGCCCCAAACACGCTTCGTTCTCAGAAAAGCGCTGGAAATGCGCCTGGTACCGATCGTTGTCATCAATAAGGTCGACCGTCCCGATGCCCGACCGCGCGAAGTCGAAGACATGGTTTTCGAACTCTTCATGGAACTGGGCGCCGATGACGATCAGCTCGAATTCCCCGTCGTCTATGCTTCGGCCAGAAACGGTTATGCTTCGCTCGATCTGAACACTGCCTTGTCGGGAGAGGCTTCGGATATCGAGCCTCTCTTCCAGACGATTATCGACAGCATCCCCGCGCCGGTTGGCAATCCGGAAGGCGGTCTTCAGATTCTGGTTTCCAATATCGATGTGGATCCTTACGTCGGCCGTATCGCGGTCGGTCGCATCGTTCGCGGTCAGATCCGCCAGAGCCAGCAGGTCATCGTGGCCGGTTTCGACGATAACTCGAGACAGCAGTACAAGGTCACGAAGCTCATGCGTCACGAAGGTCTGGCCAGGGTCGAAATCGAGCAGGCTTCGGTCGGCGAGATCGTTTGTATCGCGGGTATCAGCGACATCAACATCGGCGACACGGTTTGCTCGCTGGATGCAGTCGAGCCCCTGCCTTTTATCAATATCGACGAACCGACCATTTCGATGACTTTCTCGGTCAACAACTCGCCCTTTGCCGGATTGGAAGGCAAGTATGTTACCTCGAGACATCTTCGTGCCCGTCTCTTTAAGGAAATGGAAACGAATGTCGCGATGCGTCTGGAAGAAACCGATTCTCCGGACAGCTATATCGTAAAGGGCAGAGGAGAGCTTCACCTGTCCATTTTGATCGAGAACATGCGTCGCGAAGGCTACGAGTTCCAGGTTTCCAAACCGACCGTTATCGTCAAGGAAATCGACGGAGTTCAAAGCGAGCCCGTTGAGCAGCTGATCATCGACGTGCCCGAAGAGTATGTTGGTGCCGTTATCGAAAAGCTGGGTGCCCGTAAAGCGGAGATGGTTAATATGATGCCTCCGGATAAGGGTTACACCCGTCTCGAGTTCAAGATTCCTTCGCGAGGTCTGATCGGCTATCGTTCCGAATTCCTGACCGATACGAAAGGTAACGGTATCATGAACAGCGTCATCGCCGGTTTCGAACCCTGGAAAGGCGAGATCGAGACGCGCAATCACGGTGTTTTGATCGCATACGAACGCGGTACGGCGATTACTTATGGTCTGCATAACGCTCAGAACCGAGGCGAGCTGTTCATTGGTCCGGGTTCGGAAGTTTACGAAGGCATGATTGTCGGTCGCAGCCCCAAGAACGAGGATATTACGGTCAACGTCTGTAAGAAAAAGCATGTCACGAACATGCGCGCTTCCGGTGCTGACGAGGCTCTTCGTCTCGTACCGCCGCTGCGCTTCTCGCTGGAGCAGTTCCTGGAGTTTGTCGATAACGACGAGCTGGTGGAAGTAACGCCGACGAGCATTCGTTTGAGAAAGAAAATTCTGAACAACGAAATGCGTGCCAAACAGCGTTCGAAAAACGCCTGATCCGTGATCAAATCATCCCGCCTTGTCCGTGTTATAATGACAATAATATGAGGATTCGGATCAGCTTACCCGGCTTGTCCGTCCCATCACGAGGCAACAGGAGACAGAGATGCTATCACCTAAATTAGCACGAGCCTTAACGATTCTCGTCGTCATCGTCGTAATTTTTACGGCGCTGGGCGGCGGGTTAATCATTGGTTATCAATATATTCTCAATCAAAACGAGCGCTTCGCGAAATATGACGCGGCGATCGAAGCGAAGTTAAATCCGACACCTACGCCGGATCCCGCTGTCGTTTCGCCCGAGGACCTCGAGAACCCCGAACCAGACCCGCAGTCGATTCTGGTAACGGCAGAGACGCCGGGAGCTGTCATGGTTTACATCAAACTCGGCGATACGCCTTCCGATATCGCGGATCGTCTGGAGGATCTGGGTGTAATCGACAATCCTGCTTTATTCACGATTTTGTCGAAGTTCAACGGTTTTGACGGACTCTATCGTTCAGGTACCCACTTCGTCACGAAGGACATGACCTATGACGAGATCATGTATATGCTGACGATGAATCCGGCGACGGTATCCGTTCGTTTCCCGGAAGACCTCACCTACGAGAACTTCAAGAAACGACTTTTAGACGCCGATATCATATTCGACGAAGAAGAGATGGATGCCATGGTTGCGCATCCGACACAGTTCTCGGATTATGACTTTATCCAGGCCATACCGAACATGAACTCGGCTCTTCTGGAGACAGACGAGAAGCTTCAGGAGCGCGAATGGCTGCTTCAGGGCTATCTTTTCCCCGATACATATCTTTTTGACCTGAATACCTCGGTGGAAGAAATCCTGCGCACGATTCTGAACAACACGCAGCTTAAGCTCAAAGAAGAGTATTACGAGCGGGCCGCCGAGCTTGGCATGACGATGGATCAGATCATCACCCTGGCTTCCGTTATCCAAATGGAAAGCGGTAACTACGACGATATGGCCAAGGTCTCCCGTGTTTTCCATAACCGCCTGGCCAACAATGATCTCTTACAGTCCTGTGCCACGGTTAATTACCTGAGAATCAAGCAGGGAAAAGAGCCGATCTTTATCGTTCAGGCCGAAGACCTGCAGATGATCAGCTATTACAACACCTATATCTCGAACGGACTTCCGCCGGGACCGATTTGCTCTCCTTCCGAGACGGCGATTCGGGCAGCCTTGTACCCGGATGTCGATAACCGCGGTATTTACTACTTTGCCGCGAAGGGCGACGGAACAAACGCCTTTGCCACGACTTATGAAGAGCATCTGCAGAACATCGAGACCTATCTCGTACCGCTCCAGAACGAAATCGAAGGTTAACAAGATTTATTTCTATAAGAGAAGACCTTGCCTGATGGCAAGGTTTTTTTATTCGTGGATTTGACGAAGTGATTACCGAAGTTTCATTTACAGTCTGATGAAGTAAGCGCCGAGCAGATAGATCAGGAGGATCAGACAGGCGATCCAGTAGAAGATATCAAAAGCGGGATTGGATAGAGATTCTTCCCCGGGACGGGAGAAGAAGTCGCCGGGCTTATGCTCCTTGCTGATGAAAAAGACGCGTTTTCGTGCCGGCGGCGGGCTGACGATCTGACCTTCTTCGTCGAAGAGATCGACCGGCGGAGCCGACATGGAGTTAAAGCGCATGAAGAGCGGGATCAGGAGCATGGCCATGATCATGGCGATAATCAAATTCGCATAGAAATAACCGGCGCTGTTTCGTCCCAGCGACAAAACGAGCCTGGAAGTGAATGCCGGGATTAAAGGCGAAATGAAGAGGATCGAAAGATTCATCGACATATGAGCCAGAATTGAGGTGAAGAGACTGTCCGATTTCATGCGAAGAAGGCCCAGGATGAAACCCGCGCCGAGAGGAGCGAGCCAGAAGAGCGGATTGTCATGGAACAAGGCAAAGGCAAACGCCGACATGGCAATTGACAGCCCCGCATGAGAAGACTTCGCAAGTCCCGGTAAGAGAATGCCCCGAAACATGAATTCTTCGAAGACTGCCGGTGCCAGTACCGTCACGATGATCAATAAAGGCAGAGCCTCCGGAGTGTCCGGCATGACGAGTCCGGGCAGAGTCGGTTCGGGTACGAGGAAATCAAGACTTGTCAGCGCGTAGATCAGGATATTGTTCAATGCGTGTAAGAGCAGTCCCGCCGGTATGCCGATGATAAACGACAGCAAACCCGTGGCGAAAGCTGTTTTACCTTCGCCGGTGATTTCTTTGGCCGGCAGTTTAAAGAGAGCTGCAACCAGCAGCGAAGGCAGTAAAACCAAAAAGAGCTGCGTCAGCGCGGTTGCCAGAACATGACCGGAAAAGCCGCTTTTGGCCAGACCGAAGATACCGTCGGGCAGCGCCATCCAGCTCATCAACAAGACGATTTCCGCCACGGCGGATATCAAGAGGAGCACACCGGCCGCGCGTTTGTTGACAAACTTGCGAAATGATACGGTTTTCTTTTGTCCGCTTTTCTCGCGCTTTTTAGCCTGAGCCGCTGCTTTCGGTTTCGGCGTGGATATTTTCTTCGCTACGGGTCGTATGGCTTTTGTATCGCCAAGAGCATTACTTTTTTCTGATGCTTCGCCTTCCGCAGATTCTTGCGGCGAACGTTTCGGCATGATTTCATCGACGCGGGGCAAAGGCGTGATGATTTCACGGTCTTTGGCTTGAATTTCTCCGCCCGAGAGCGGATTGATGCGATTGGTCGGGCGCACGATCTGAGCTTTCGGCGGTCTGGCCGTTCGCAGCGGGTTTTCGTTATTTTCGAACGGCGCTATCTTCGGTCTGCGAATACCGGCAAAAGAGTTTTCCGACGTGCTGTCGCCATCTGGCGAATCGACAGCTTCGCTTTCCCCTGTAGCGAAGCTGTCTGCTTTAGAGTCTTCTGCCAGCGAATCATCTGCTACCGGTTTAATCGTTTTGGAGTCCCCAACTGCTAAATCGTCTTCAAGCAATTCATCGACATCCGATTCGATATCGCTTCCGGCGGTTATTGGCAGAGGCCGTATATCATCCGGATATTCGTCAAAGGATGACGGAGCAGGGATTCGTTTTGGTCGAATGGTTGCAGCAGCTACCGGGCTTTTAATCTCGTCCGCTGTGATTTCGTCGCTCTCAAAATAAGCTTCGTCGAATATATGATCAAGATCCATCTTGCGTTTGTTATCGTCCGACGGATCCTTGGCATTATTGAAGGAATTTTCTTTCATTAATTTATTACGTCTCCCATTTAACTTGCGTACTTTCGATTATACCGATTTTTCAAGTACATAAAATCCCTCGCAAAGAGACAAATCATGCTATGCTGAATTATATTGAACGCCCAATATCAGGAGGAAGCAGAATGTCTGCCAGCCAAAGTAAAACCAATGCAACACAATCACCGATCGCTCTGATTATTTTCGGAGGCAGCGGTGATTTGACCTTCCGTAAATTGCTACCGGCGATGTATAACCACTATGCCCTGGGGAGCCTGGCGCAGGATGTCGCCATCATTCCCATCGGTCGCCGGGATCTTGGCGTGGAAGGCTATCGTGATCAGGCGGAGGCCTGGGTTCGCGAAAATACACGTCTCAACTTTGATCCGGCTGTTTATCAAGCCTTTCGTAAAACTATACACTATCATCAAATGGATTTCACGAAGACAGAAGCATTTGTTACTCTGGAAGAGTATCTTGTCGAGAATTTCTCCGAATATCGCCGTATCTTTTACTATGCCGTTTCGCCCGAGTCTTTCCATTCGATTACCATCGGCGTGGGCCGGGCCAATCTGAATAAAGACGGCAGCCGCATGATTCTGGAAAAGCCCTTTGGCGATAATCTGGAGAATGCCGCGAAATTAAACGAGGAGCTGGTTCGTACCTACGGTCAGGAGAATATCTTTCACATCGACCATTACCTCGGGAAAGAAATGATCAGAAACATCTTGTCTGTACGTTTCAAAAACGCGATTTTCTCCGGCATCTGGAACCGTCACTTCATCGACAACGTGCAGATCAATGCATTTGAAACTGTAGGTGTCGAAACCAGAGGTGACTACTATGATCGAAGCGGTGCGTTTCGCGATATGGTTCAGAATCATCTCTTCCAGGTGCTCTCCGTTCTGGCTCTCGAACAGCCCAGAGACGAGAGTCCCGAAGCCCTGCATGATGCCCAGCTGGCTGTCTTGAAAGCGCTTCGTCCCGTCGTAGGGAAGGACAGCCTGGAACACATGGTTCTGGGTCAGTATGAAGGCTATCGCGAGGAGCCCCGGGTGAATCCCGAGAGTCAGACTGCGACTTATGCCGGCTTGAGCGTGTATGTGGATACGCCGCGATGGCAGGACGTGCCCTTTTATATCCGTACGGGAAAGAAGCTGCACAAACGAGATACCGAGATTATCATTAGCTTTCGCCAAACGGATGCCGAGACTGCCCCCAATATCCTGGTCATCAAGGTTCAACCCGATGAGGGCATCTATCTTCGCTTCAACGTTAAAAAGCCCGGTACCGAAAACGTTCTGACCGATGTACACATGGATTACTGCCAGAGCTGTAATCTGGAGAATTATCAAAATACACCGGAAGCCTACGAACGCCTGCTGGCCGCTTGCATCGAGGACGACCATACCTTGTTCTCGCGCTGGGATCAGATCGAAGCCAGCTGGAACTTCGCCAATTTGCTTCTGGATTCTTATAAGGAAGCCGGCGGCAAGCTCTATTCTTATGAGCCGGGCAGTTTCGGTCCTGCCGAAGCCGACGATTTACCGGCCAAAGACGGCCGCGCCTGGGTCTATGACCTTGTGGGCGATAATTTCAGCAACAGTTTTCGCAGTTCGTAAGGAACAATCATAAGGAGGATTTTATGAAGATCATCGACATTTCAAGGCCGCTTAACGCAGATACCGCCGTGTACAAGAACTACGATTCCAAGCGTTTTCACCTGGAAGCGGTTTCCGTTTTCGCTGATAACGGGGTTCACGAATCTGATATGAAAACCAATCTGCATACGGGCACGCACGTGGACGCACCGAAGCATATGGTCGAAAACGGGGGAGATCTGGACAGTCTGGATCTGGCGCATTTTATCGGCCCCTGCCGGGTCTTTGATCTGACAAAGGTAACTGATGCGATCCGCCTGGATGACATTCGCGATCTTGATATCGATCCGTCCGAAATCGTTCTCTTTAAGACCAGGAACTCCTTCGACGAGGGTTTTAACTTCGAATTCGTCTATCTGGAGGAGGATGCGGCAGAGTATCTTGTCGATCTGGGCGTTAAGACGGTTGGCCTGGATGCGATGAGCATCGAAAGGGCAAAGGCCGGCCACGAAGTGCATTTGATTCTCCTGGGTAACGGAGTTGCCATCATCGAAGACATTCGTCTGGCCGACGTAGCTGCAGGGAAATACTTTCTCTCTGCACTGCCCCTTCGTATCACGGGGGCGGAAGCCTCGCCTGTCAGAGCCGTCCTGATCGAAGACTAAGCAGCCAAACTTAAGACCCGGGATTCGAACCCGTTATCGGCCGAAGACAGTCGGTAACGGGTTTTTCTTGCTTTAGACGAATTTTTCCGACTGTATTTCCTGGATTCTTTCTTGCCAGATGAAATTCTTTATGGCATAATCGAATAAATTGATATTCAAATATTTTGACAATCAAAATAATAATCGATAAAGCATATGGGCCCGGCCCGGGAAGAGAATTTCATGATCAATTTAAACGAGAACTACCTTAGCGAGATGCGGGACGAAGACGGCGTTATCGTCGATTTTAAGATTAAGGTACCCGAGCGGTTTAATTTCGCTTACGACTGTATCGACGAGATTGCGAAAGCAGAACCGAAGCGCCGCGCCATGCACTGGTGTAACGATAAAGGGGATCAAAAGACCTTCTCCTTCGAAGATCTGAGCCGGGCAGGTGATCGTGCGGCCTCCTATTTTCAGTCACTCGGAATAAAAAAGGGCGATATGGTTATGCTGATCTTAAAGCGACACTATCAGTTCTGGTTCGCCATTCTGGGTCTTCATAAAATCGGTGCGGTGGTGGTCCCCGGAACCAGCCAGCTGAAGGCTTTTGATTTGGAATACCGCTTCAGAAAAGCCGGGATCAAGGCTGTCGTTTCGACCATGGAAGACGGGATTGCAGCAGAAATAGAAATTGCCGCACGAGCCTACGGGGAACTGGAGCACAAAATCGCGGTTCACGGAAAGCGCGACGGCTGGCAGGATTTCGACGCAGGCCTTGAAAACGCCGCTCCTTTCGTAAAACCGTCGGAAGACCTGTTACCCCGGATCAACGACTGCATGCTCGTTTATTTCACGTCGGGAACCACAGGTCTGGCCAAGATGGTCGCCCACGATTTTTCTTATCCGCTCGCACATATCGTGACAGCCAAGTACTGGCACAAGGTTGATCCCGAAGGACTTCATCTGACTGTCTCCGAAACAGGCTGGGCGAAAGCCATGTGGGGTAAGATCTACGGACAGTGGCTGATGGGTGCCGGTATTTATGTCTATGATTTCGACCGCTTCGATCCCGCCCGGATGCTCGAGAGAATCTCCGAAGATCAGGTCACGACCTTCTGCGCACCGCCCACGATTTACCGTTTCCTGATTCATGAAGATCTGGATCAATATGACTTAAGCCGGCTGCAGCACTGCACCGTCGCGGGCGAAGCGTTAAACCCGGAGGTTTTCGATCGCTGGAAAGAGGCGACCGGACTCGAAATCAGGGAAGGCTTCGGTCAGACCGAAACCACTTGCACGATCACGACCTATTACTGGATGGAAGCCAAGTCAGGGAAGATGGGCAGACCCAATCCAATCTACAACGTTGTATTAATTAACGATGAAGGCGAAGAATGCCGGCCGGGCGAGGTCGGCGAGATCTGTCTGCGCACGGTCGGGGATTACCGCGATGTACGGAATATCGGCATGTTTCGCGGATACTACTGCGATGACGAGTTAACAGAACATTTCTGGCATGACAATCTTTACCACACCCATGATCTGGCGGTGATGGACCATGACGGTTATGTCAGCTATGTCGGTCGAACAGATGACATGATCAAGAGTTCGGGTTACAAGATCAGCCCCTTCGAAGTTGAGAATGTCTTGATGGCGCATCCTGCGGTCATGGAGTGCGCGGTGACGGGCGAAGCCGACGAGATTCGCGGTCAGGTCATTAAAGCGACGATCGTTCTGGCCAAAGGCTATCTGCCTTCCGCAGAGCTGTCCGACGAACTAAAGCAGTTCGTCAAAAACAAGACCGCACCATACAAATATCCGCGCATCATTGAGTTCCAGCATACTTTGCCAAAGACGATATCAGGGAAGATCAGACGTAAAGTGCTGCGCGGCGAAAAAGACTAGTCGGCTGTTTCTCTGTTACGGTATGGCAGAAAATCACATTTGATGGTGTTATACTGGCATGAGCAACCCATGAGAGTATTTCGCATGTGAAATAATGTTGTCAAGAAAGGTATTGGGCTCTGCAAGTAAAGTCCGGTACTTTTCTTTATTCGTAAAGGAGAAAGTTATCAATGACGTCAGCAGATGATCGTTTTCGTGTGGAACGCGACAGCATCGGGGAGAAGCGTATTCCCGCCGACAGCTATTACGGCGTTCAGACCCTGAGGGGTAAAGAGAATTTTTCCATCACGGGAGAGACCCTTCATCCCGATATGGTTCGTGCGCTTGTCATCGTGAAGAAGGCATGCGCCCAGGTGAATCACGAAGCCGGTTTGTTAAGTAAAGATAAAGCTGCGGCCATCGTCACGGCCTGCGATGATATTCTGGCGGGAAATCTGCCTGGCCAGTTCATCACCGATCCGATTCAGGGCGGTGCCGGTACGACAGCCAACATGAACGCCAACGAGGTCATCGCCAACCGGGCCAACGAAATCCTGGGCGGTAAACTCGGTGCGTATGAGTATATTCGTCCCAACGACGAAGTGAACATGGGTCAGTCGACCAACGACGTTTATCCGACCGCGGGCAAGCTAGGAGCCCTTAATCTGCTCCAAAGAACGCTTGCGGAACTCGATTTACTGATCCACAGCTTCGCCACGAAAGGCGCCGAGTTCGACGACGTCGTCAAGATGGCCCGTACTCAGCTCGAAGATGCGGTACCGATTCGTCTCGGTCAGGAGTTCAACGCCTATGCCTCCGCACTGCGCAGAGGACGTCAGTTCCTCTCACAGGCAGCCTCGGCTCTGACCTCGATCAACATGGGCGGTTCAGCTGTCGGCACCGGCATCAATGTCGACCGTTATTATTTCGATCATATCGTGCCCCGCATCAGCCGCCTGAGCGGCATCCATTTCGAGCAGGCGGCAGACCTGATCGATGCCACTCAAAACGTCGATTCGCTCGTTCTGGTATCTGCCGCGGTGAAGACGGTTGCCGTCAGCTTGTCCAAGATTTCCAGCGACCTACGCCTCTTATCTTCCGGGCCCAAAACCATGGTCGGCGACATAAATCTTCCCCCGCGTCAAAACGGTTCTTCGATTATGCCGGGTAAGGTAAATCCCGTAATTCCCGAAGTCGTAAACCAGGTGGCCTTTCGTATTATCGGCAACGACCTCACCGTCACGATGGCGGCAGAAGCCGGTCAGATGGAGTTAAACGCCTTCGAACCCGTGCTCTTTCACAGCCTCTACGAGTCGATCGAAATGCTTGGCAACGCAGCCCATACGCTTCGGGTCAACTGCGTGGACGGCATCACGGCCAACGCCGGGAAGCTGAAAGCAGACCTCAACAAGAGCGTGGGCGTCATTACCGCTTTCGTGCCGCATATCGGCTACGAAACAGCCGCCCGCATCGCCAACGAAGCCCTCAAAAGCGGGAAGGCTCTGACGGAACTCATCCTGGGCGAAGGCCTGCTCTCGGAATCCGATATCGCCGAGATTCTCGATCCCTGGGCCATGACGGAACCGGGAATCGCCGCGGGACATCTCATTCGCAAGCAAGACGATTCAGTGGAAGCGCCCTCGAAAAGATGATGAAAATTCTCATGTTATAAGATCATAAAGAAAGCGCCTTGACTCCGATGTTCGTCGTAGACAAGGCGCTTTTACTTGGCTTAAATTATGAGGCTAAAATGCTTACTGACCGGTTTGTGCCTGCAGGAACTCGACCGCCAGACGGATGTCGGCTTCGGGTGTGTCGCCGGTTTCGCGCTCGATGGTGAGGAAACCGCGGTAACCGATGTCTTCCAGTGCTTGCAGGTAGTTCGGCCAGTCAACCTGACCCTGACCCAGCGGGACTTCGCGGAAGTACTCGTCCATCTCCAGATTCGTGCCGCCGTGGTATACGGCATGAGGATCGACCGGTTTGATGCGGATGCCGTCCTTGGCATGGGTGTGGTAGATGTAATCCTTCAGAAGATGCACGCCGCGCACGGGGTCGTCTCCGAGCACCATGACCAGGTTGGCCGGATCGAAGTTGACGCCGACGCCCTTACTGTCCAGGGACTCGAGGAAATTAAAGAGGGTTTCTGCTGTTTCCGGACCCGTCTCAATGGCAAAGTGAGCCCCGATCTGATCGCCGTAGGCACCCAGTTCGTTACAGACATCCTGATAGACCTTGAACATAGGGTCGTTCTTGTCGGAAGGTATGACACCGATGTGAGTCGTGACAACGTTGCAGTTCAACTTCAGTGCCAGATCCATGATCCGCTTGCTCTTCTCGACGTTGGCCGCGTTATTCTCAACAATGGCGAAACCGCCGATATCGCCAACCAGAGCCGAAACCACCAGACCGTTATCGGCGACCATCTTATTGAATTCGCGAATCTTTTCCTCGGTCATGTTTTCGGGAGCCATCTCGCCGCTCGTCGAATAAACCTGAAGACCGGTAGCACCGATTTCACGGGCCTTTTTGATCGCTTCCGGGATAGGAAGTCTAAATGAATCGACGATTACACCAATGGGGAACTTGTACATTGGAATACCTGCCTTTCTTAATAAGCGAAAATAGTTCAAGCACGGTGATCTGATCCCTGCTTGTCATCAATCTATAGTTTAACAGCTAATACAACTTATGGTAAGGGCTTGTCTTTTTTCTTTGCCGGACGTTATTTGCCTATCCATGGGCAAAAATCGTTCCCGATTCAGCGATTTAGTAAAGCAGTATATAGAAATGTTACATTCTTCCTTGAATTGGACTCAACAACTGTTATAATTATATCGTACGTTTTGGAACGTCATTGATTTGAATACCTCGGGGTTCCGAGGAAACAGGAGGAACAATATGGCAATTAAAGTCGGTATCAATGGATTTGGCCGCATTGGCAGACTCGTTTATAGAGCGATCGCCGAACAGGGCTTACTCGGTAAGGAAATCGATGTTGTCGCAGTAACAGACGTCTCGACTAATGCAGAGTATTTTGCATATCAGTTGAAGTATGACTCCACTCAGGGTCAGTTCACACGTGAAATGAGCTCCAAGAAGAGCTCCCCGGATCTCGAAGCCGACGATATTCTTGTCGTTGACGGTTACGAGACCAAGTGTGTCGCTGCTGCCAGAACACCTGATCAGCTGCCCTGGAAAGAACTCGGTGTCGAGTATGTTATCGAATCCACCGGTCTCTTCACGGATAAAGCCAAGGCCGAGGGTCACCTCGCTGCCGGTGCCAAGAAAGTTCTGATTTCCGCTCCCGGTAAGGGCGGCGTTAAGACATTCGTCATGGGCGTCAACGAGAACGAGTATGACCCCGAGAACGACAACGTTATTTCCAACGCTTCTTGCACAACCAACTGTCTGGCCCCTCTCGTACATGTTCTTCTGAAGGAAGGCATTGGCATCGAGACCGGTCTGATGACCACCATTCACGCTTATACAGCTACACAGAAGACCGTTGACGGTCCTTCCAAGAAGGACTGGAGAGGCGGACGTGCCGCTGCTATCAACATCATTCCTTCCACAACCGGTGCCGCCAAGGCCGTCGGCGAAGTTTTGCCCGCGACCAAGGGTAAGCTGACCGGTATGTCCTTCCGCGTTCCTGTTGCCACGGGTTCCGCTGTTGACCTGACCTTCCGTGCCGAGCGCGACACCTCCATCGAGGAAATCGATGCTCTGCTGAAGAAGGCTTCCGAGACCTACCTCAAGGGTCGTTTGAGAAGAGCAGACGAAGAGATCGTATCCCAGGACATCGTCCATGATACACACACTTCGATCTATGACTCTCTGGCCACACTGCAGAACAACCTGCCGGGCGAGAAGCGTTTCTTCAAGATCGTTTCCTGGTATGACAACGAGTGGGGTTATTCCAACGCCATCGTTGACCTGCTGAAGTTCGTCAAGGACAAAGACGGTAAATAATTAACAGGCCACAGCTTGAATAGAGCGACTAAACTTCCGGGTAGAAATACCCGGAGGTTTTTTTATGCCATTGATCTTTTTGCGATTTTATTAGCATTGCCGCTCCCAAAGAGAGGAAACTTTGGCATGAATCGAGATCTTGTTACAGGAACTGATGTTTCGGCGTGATATCTTGGTAATATAGTTAGCATGAAAATTTATCGCTTACAGGCAGCCGTTTTCGGCACCGTAAGATTGCGTGATATCGAGGAACGAAAATGAAAATCTTTAATTTATCGAAACGAGGTCAAAAGGAAAAGAAGCATTCCGGCAAGCAGCGTCCGGCAGCACTGTTGCCGCTCGCTCTGGTGCTGGCTCTGCTTGCATCCTGTGCACCCGTCGAAACGCCGTCAGGCTCGTTTGTTTCCACAAAAACTTCGGAATCCGGGACGGTTGGCGGAAAAGAAGGCGGGATGGTTATTGTCGGCGTAACTCAGGAACCGGATTTCCTGGATCCGTATCTGGCCGAGGCTGCCGGCACGAAGGAAATCTTTCATAACGTCTTCGAAGGTCTCGTGCGCCTTGAACCGGACGGGACTTACACGCCTCTTTTGGCAAGCGAATATCGGATATCCGAAGACGGCATGTCCTATGAGTTTGACCTGCGCGAAGGCGTACGTTTTCATAACGGCGATGAAATGAAGGCGGAAGATGCGGTCTATTCGATCAAGCGCGGCGCCGGACTGATCGACGGCACGGCGTATATTCCGCAGTTTGACATTATCGAGGATGTCACGGCCGAAGGGCAAACGATCCAGGTCAAGCTCGAACGCCGCGACATGGATCTGCTGGGCTTCTTTACCAATGCGATTATCCCCGAAGATTACGAGGATCAAGGCACGAAGCCGGTCGGTACCGGCCCCTTTGTCTTCTCGGAGTATGTACCGCAGCAGAGGATTACCCTCGAAGCGAATAAGGATTACTGGCAGGAGGGACTGCCTCATCTGGACAGCGTCGAGTTTCGCATCCTGCCGTCGGCCGATGCCGCTTTCGTCGATCTGCAAGCCGGCCGCATCGATGTCTTTCCTTACCTCACGGCAGATAAAGGCGAACAGCTGAAAAACGATTTTAACTTGTACGAAGCAGAGAGCAATCTGGTTCAACTCTGGGCTTTGAACAACAAGGTCAAACCTCTCGACGACGTGCGTGTGCGCCGGGCCTTGAATTTGGCCGTGGATAAGGAAGCCGTCATCGACTTTGTCATGTCCGGTTACGGTAAAGCGATCCATGCCGGTATGTCGCCGGCCATGGGCGAGTACTACAACGATTCGCTTACCGGCGAAGACGGTGCTCCGCAGTCGACGGCGAATATCGAACGAGCCAAAGAACTGCTCGCGGAAGCGGGTTTTCCGGATGGCTTCGAACTTACGATTACCGTCCCGTCGAACTATGTCATACACGTACAAACCGGCGAGGTCATCGTTTCGCAACTGGCCGCCGCAGGGATTACGGCCAAACTCGAACCGGTTGACTGGGGAACCTGGCTGGAGCGCGTCTACACCGGTCGCGATTACCAAACGACGATCATAGCCTTGACTTTTGTCTATACGCCCTCCGATGTCCTGGGACGCTACCGTTCGGACAGCGCGGATAACTTCATTAATTTCAACTCCGCCGATTTCGATCGGGTTTGGGGCGAGATGGAAGGTCTGTCCGATCACGAGGATCGAATCGCGGCTTATCACGAGTTGCAGCAGATTCTATATGATGAAGCCGCCTCGGTTTTCTTACAGGATCCCACCACCATCACTGCCGTGAAAAAAGAACTGGAAGGGTATACAATATATCCACAATACGTTCAGGACATGGCGCCGCTGCGTTTCATGGATTAAGATAGTTAGTGAAGGCGGGTCTTCGGGCCCGCCTTTCGATTAAACAGGCGAGGAGATGCCGCGTGCATATAAGCAGAAGAAGCAGGAATATATTGCTATTTGTCGGCTGGAGATTACTGGCCGTTTTTATAACGCTGATTTTTATTCTTTTGATCACGAACATTGTTTTCTACGTGATACCGGGAGACCCGGCGCGCATCATGCTGGGCACGAATGCCGCGGATGCGGAAGTCGAAGCGCTCAGAAAAAGTCTGGGACTCGACCGCAGCTGGCTCTCTCAGCTCTTTCATTATGTCACGGCTTTGTTTAGAGGCGACATGGGTAATTCAATGCGCTTTTCATTACCCGTATCCGAGCTGCTGGCGACCCGGCTGCCGCTGACCTTGATATTGGCGACACAAGCCCTGATCCTGTCGCTTCTGGCCGGCATTCCTCTGGCAATCCTGTCTGCTCGTAAGCCCGGGGGACTGCTTGATACCGTGATTAATGTCATCACGCAGGCAGGCCTGGCCGTGCCGTCCTTCTTTGCCGCGATTTTACTGACCTTGCTATTAGGTGTGATGTTTCGAAATTTCTCTGGTGTGCTTTATGTGCCGCCGGAAAACGGCATTTTTAACTCGATGCGAAGCCTCTTGATTCCGGCTGTTGCCATCGCAATTCCGCGCGTCGCATGGGTGGTGCAGTTTCTTCGCCAGTCCCTCATCGAACAAAAGGGAAAAGATTACGTGCGTACCGCAAAAGGAAAGGGCGTCACGGGGTTTCGTCTCCTTCGCGTTCACCTGCTGCGAAATTCGCTGGTCCCTCTGATCACGACCATGGGTATTGTTCTGGCCGAACTCTTCGCAGGTTCGATCGTCGTGGAGCAAGTCTATAACCTGCCGGGGCTTGGCCGACTTTTGATAACGGCCATCGAATCCCGCGACTTTCCGCTCACGCAGGGAATCGTTTTGTTGATTGCTTTTATGGTGGTCGTGCTCGGCTTTCTGGTGGATCTCGTCAATCAGTCGATCGATCCGCGCCTGCGTCTCGATTTAAGCAAGAAGGGAGGACAGTAGTATGGAGTCCGATATCCTCTTGTACGAACAAGATCTCTCGTCAAGCAGAAAGAGTAAAGCGCTGCTTCGCAGCTGGCAGGAGCTGCTCGGGATTGTCTTGCTTGGTATAGTCGTTCTGGTTTACGTCCTGAATCTCTTCTTTTCGCCTTACGATCCGTCCCGACTCGATGCCTCATCCCGTTTTCTGGCTCCGTCGGCCTCGCACTGGTTTGGTACCGACAATTACGGCAGAGACATCTTTACGCGCTCATTTTACGGCGGAGGCACAAGCCTGCTGATCGCACTGGGGACGGTTTTGATCGGCGCTCTGGGCGGTCTTTTGATCGGCTCTGTTGCCGGGTATTTCGGCGGTCTTGCCGACTGGTTATTGATGCGCCTGAATGATTCCTTGATGTCTTTTCCGTCCATGATGCTGGCCCTGCTTTTCGTGGCGGTTCTCGGAGGCGGCGTGGCCCGGCTGATCGTGGCGATGGGCATCTTGTTTATTCCTTCCTTTGCCCGTGTGGTCAGAAGCGGCTTTCAGCAGGCCCGTGGTCGTGATTACATTAAACGACTGGAAATCATGGGAGCAAGTTCTCTTCGCATCATGCTCCGTCATATTCTCCCGTCGATTGCAGGTCAGATGGTATCGGCTATGACGATTGGTTTTGCCAATGCGATTTTAACCGAGACGAGTCTGAGTTTTCTTGGTCTTGGCATCCCGCCGACCGAAGCAAGCTGGGGGCGCATGCTTTTTGATGCTCAGGCTTATATCTTCGCTGCTCCCTGGTACGCCGTCTTCCCGGGTTTATTAATTGTGCTAACGGTTCTGGGCGCTTATTTTCTGGGCAGCGGACTTCGTCTTCGTTCGCAGGAGGTGAGATAGTGGACATCCTTCGTGTCGAAGCTCTCAGCATATTGGCAAAGGACAGCCCCGAGCCGATCATACGCGACTTATCTTTTTCCATTCCCCAAGGCGGTATCCTGGGCCTGGTCGGAGAGTCCGGTTCGGGCAAGAGCACCACGGCTCTGGCGATCGCGGATCTGATGCAGGAAAACTTTCGCATCGGCGGAGGGCGGATTTTACTTGAAGGCAAGGACCTTGCGGCCATGTCGCCCAAAGATCGCCGCAACAGGCTATCGTCCCGGGTCGGCTTTATCTACCAGGATGCCCTGACTGCTCTAAATCCCCTGATGAGAGTTGGAGCTCAGGTTGGCGAACTGCTCGAGTTGCAGGGCGAGGAAGCGGGAGTTGTGAAAGAAAAGGTCCTGGATAGTTTGCGTTCTGTCGGATTAAGCGATGTTGAATCCGTCTATAAAGCTTATCCCTACGAGTTGTCGGGCGGCATGAGACAGCGCGTTTTGATTGCGATGGCCTTAATCGGAAAGCCCTGTCTCTTAATCGCCGATGAGTCAACCACTGCTCTGGACCGTCGATTATCGGACCAGATCATCGAACTGCTTAGAGAAGAAAACGAAAGCCGCGGTACGGCGATTCTCTTTATCTCGCATGATCTGTCTTCGGTATCCCGACTCTCCAAGGATATTCTCGTGATGCGAGACGGTCTGATCCTGGAAGCAGGAAAGACCGCCGAAGTACTCAGCGATCCGAAACACGAGTATACGAAGATGCTTCTGTCAGCCAGACCGACTGCCGAAAAAAAGGGACAGCTACTGGGAATTAACGAAGCCGAAGAAAAAGGCAGCCCGGTCCCGCCGGAGGCCTGGCAGGATACGGGCGAAGTCGTCATGCGTATTCGTGACTTAAACGCACGTTACGGCGATGACGAAGACGATCATGTGCTCGAAGATATCGACCTGGATATTTACCGGGGTGAATTTCTTGGTCTCCTGGGCGAATCCGGTTCGGGGAAAACCACGATTGCCCGTGTCTTAACCGGCCAGCTCCGGGCGGAAAAAGGCGAAGTCATTTATCACGGCCGGGACATTATTCATCTGCGCGGTAAAGAAAGACGAATCGCGACGACGGGGCTGGGAATCATCTTCCAGGATCCCTACAGCTCGCTTGATCCGAACATGTCGATCTTCCGTCAGATCGAAGAACCCTTGATAATCGCCGGTTACAAGGACAAACAGGAACGGAAGAAGAAGGTCTTCGAGATGCTGGCCGCTGTCGATCTGGACCGGAACCTGGCCGACAGAAAACCCCGGCAGCTATCGGGCGGACAGCGCCAGCGCGTGGCGATCGCGATTGCAACCATACTCGAGCCGGAGATCCTGATCGCAGACGAAGCCGTGGCATCCCTCGATGTATCCGTGCAGGCGCAGATCTTGAACCTGCTTTTACGCTTGAGGTCGCGTCTTGGTTTTTCCTGTCTCTTTATAGCCCACGATCTGGAAGTCGTGTATTACCTTTGCGATAGGGTAGCCGTTTTATATGAAGGCCGTATTGTGGAGTGCGATACCGCCGAAGCTATATTCGCTAAACCGAAACATCCTTATACCAGGGATTTGATTAGTCGATTGCATGGTAAAAATGAAGAGTAAAACCTTTAAGCTTGTCGGAGAGTTACGAGTCCGACACGATAAGGGGGTATAATAATCGTATGGATACTTTATATATAGTCATGCCGGCTTATAACGAAGCCGAGAATATCGAGAACACGGTAGCTGAATGGTATACCGTCATTGAAGAGCGTAACGAAGACAGCCGGCTCCTTATCGTCAATGACGGCAGTACGGATGATACCTGGGAAATCTGCCGGAAGCTGCGCGACAAGTACCCCAGGCTCATAGTCATCGATCAGGTCAACAGCGGCCACGGCCCGACTTGTTTGCATGCTTACAAGACGGCGCTGCGCATGGGTGCGAATTTCATTTTTCAGACTGATTCGGACGGTCAGACCAGACCCGAAGAATTTCTTCCGATGTGGGAGAAGCGCTACGATTATGCGCTGAACATCGGTTATCGTCATCGCAGGGAAGACGGCCGGGCCAGAGCTTTGGTTTCGAAAATTCTGCGTCTCTTGATTCGTCTCAGAATCGGTGTCAAGGTGAAAGATCCGAATACCCCGTATCGTCTGATGTCCAGTGTCAGCTTAAGTCAATGGCTTAAATACGTTCCGGATCAGTTTTTTCTGGCCAATGCCGTCTTAACGGCCGTACCCGCTTACAGGGGCGAGAAAATCTGCTGGCATCCGATTACCTTTCGCCCCCGTCAGGGCGGCGTGAATTCGATCAACTTCAGTAAAATGTTCAAGATCGGCATAGCGGCCTTCATCGATTTCGGCGAAGTTAAAAGAAGTTTGAAGGCTGACGGTAAGAAGGCCGAAGCGGCCGAACAGGACGTAATTCCGGTAAAAAAATAAGCGGGTTTCGAAACCCGCTATCACTAGTATAACACGACAAGTACGTAAAACCATGTTCAGATAACACAGGTCAGATAAATTCAAAACAGTATAATTTAGTAAAGCCGGCAGTAACTTCAAACGAAACACAAGCGACTACCGAACACACAACTCCAGGAGCGGGCGAAGCTGCTGCCAATCAACCGCGACCGTTATCCCGTCGCATGGAAGGAGTGGATTATATGAATATTATCGTAACCGGACATGGCATGAAAGTGGGAGACCAGATCAGGAGCGTTATTGAGAAGAGGCTATCGAAGTTCGATCGACTGCTTGGCCCGGATGCAGATGCCACGGTCAAGATAAGACCGGAAGGTGATCAAAAACGCGTTGAAGTTACCATGAAGGTCCAGAAGCGATATTTCCGTTCCGAGACTGAATCCAATGATATATTGACCGCCCTGGACGAAGGTGTCAACGCCCTGGAAAGTCAATTCCGCAAGCACAAGACCCGTTTGGAAAAACGAATCCACGATTACGCCTATCTTGTCGAATCGATGAAGGATCAGGCGATTACTTCGGGCGAAGATGCCTTACCGATGGAATCCGATAACGATATTCGCATCGTTCGCAGAAAGAACTTTGATTTGACTCCGATGGATGCAGAAGAAGCCTGTCTGCAGATGGATATGCTCGGTCACTCGTTCCTGCTTTTCTTAAATGCAGAGACCGGTAAAGTCGCTCTTGTCTATAAACGCCGCGACGGTGATTACGGTTTGATTGAACCGGAATACTAAATTCATATCGTAAACTTAAGAGGGGTCGGTTCTTTTGAATCGGCCCCTTGTTTTTCTTTCGCAAACATGTCTTTTATGAATCAGGGTAACAATTCATGACTTTTACGGTAGAATAGAACTTCTGTTTGCGTTAGGATGAAAGGCGTTCCGTTGGCAAACGGGAAAATTCGCCCGGATTTTGGCATCAGATAAAGAAACAAACGTTCGATATATGGTATAATCAGGGCAAAGCAAAGCAGTAACGATCGAGGGGAAACGATGGATTTTTTCGAATTATTCAATGAACAAAACAGTGCGGCGAAAAAGGAGACGACGCGAATACCGTCAGAGACGAAAGCGGCCGCAGCCGCTATGTCCGGCGCGGATGAGAATCGTTTTGTCCGGGGTTTGAATCCCGAACAGCGTAAGGCCGTGCTGCACGATCAGGGCCCCCTCCTGATTCTGGCCGGAGCAGGCTCCGGAAAAACCCGTGTTATCACGCATCGCATCGCCTATCTGGTTTCGGCCCGCCAGGTCAGTCCCTGGCAGATTCTGGCCATTACCTTTACGAACAAGGCGGCTAACGAGATGAAGGTTCGTGTCGCCGAGCTCATCGGCGATGTGTCCAAACAGATGTGGATCGGCACCTTTCACTCGATGCTGGCCAGAATACTGCGCAAGCATGCAGAGTTAATCGGTTATTCCTCGAATTACAGTATTATTGACGGCGACGACCAGAAGAAACTGGTCCGCGACATCATGAAGGAACTGAATATTGATGATAAGAATATATCGCCCGCTCAGGTCCACAGCACGATCTCGAACGCTAAAAACAACCTGACCGGAGCCGACAGCTTCCTTCGTACGTCAGGCGGCGGCTATTACAACGACCGGGTAGCCCGAATCTATAAACTATATCAGGAGCGTTTAAGAAGAAGCGATTCCATGGACTTCGACGATATTCTCTTTTATACCGTCGAGCTCTTCGACCGTCATCCCGAGGTGCTTGCGATTTATCAGCAGCGCTTTCACTACATCATGGTCGACGAGTATCAGGACACGAACGGTGCGCAGTATCAGATTGTCAAGGCTCTGGCCGCGGCTCATCAGAATATCTGCGTGGTCGGAGACGACGATCAGTCGATTTATTCTTTCCGGGGAGCGAATATCAGAAATATTCTGGACTTCGAGAAGGACTATCGCAGCTGCACCGTCATCAAGCTGGAACAGAACTATCGTTCCACCGATACGGTTTTAAGCGCTGCCAACGCCGTCATCGCCCATAACAAGGGCCGTAAAGCCAAGAAGCTGTGGACCAGTCAGCCGGGGGGCGAAGCCATCACTTTTGTTTCCGAAGACAATAACTTCAGCGAAGCCCGTTATGTGGCAGACGAGATCAAGCGCAGAGTTCGAAGCGGCGATTTAGGCTACAGCGATGTGGCGGTTTTATACCGGACGAACGCCATTTCGAGAAATATCGAGCAGGGCTTAAGAGAACAAGGCATACCTTATCGTATCTACGGCGGGCTTCGATTCTACGACCGTAAAGAAATCAAGGATGTCCTGGCTTATCTTCGCCTGATCACCCAGCCCGGCGATGACCTGGCCTTCGATCGTGTAATCAATACACCCAAACGCGGTATCGGACAAACCAGCGTGATGACGCTTGCCGGTATCGCCGCCCGGGAAGGCTTGCCGATGCTCGAGATAGCCGCCAAGGCCAACTTGTATCCCGAGCTTAGTCGCGTCTCGAAAAAATTGCAGGAATTTTCCCGCTTAATCGCAAGTTTCAGACAGGAGCTGTTGAAGGACGATTACAGCCTGCCCGACTACGTCGATATGGTTCAGAACGTCAGCGGACTGATGCAGGAAATCGTCGAACAACAGGAGAAAGGGAAGGACGTTACTGCCGACCGTATCGAGAACATGAAAGAGCTGCTCTCGGATGCCCAGGAGTTTGCGGCCAACTATACACCGCCGGCGGATTTCGACGACTTGGAAGCATTCCAGGATATGAATGCATTCATGGATGATGCCGCACCCGGCGCTCTTAGCTCGGAAGCCGGCGAGCTTTCGCCGGCAATCGAAGCCAGCAGTCTAAACGCTCATATTAAGCTCGAGGAACTGCTTCATGCCTTTATGGAGCAGGCATCTTTATCTTCTTCCGCCGATATCGAGGAAGGCGACGATAACTTCGTTCGACTCATGACGATTCATGCCGCGAAAGGACTCGAATTCAACCTGGTCTTTCTGGTTAGTGCCGAAGAAGGGATTTTTCCGGGTTATCGTTCGATCGGCGACGAAGAACAGCTCGAAGAGGAACGCCGTCTGGCTTATGTCGCGATTACCAGAGCGAAGAAAAAGCTTTATATTACAACTGCACGCATGAGAACGCTCTATGGCCAAACCCAAAGCTTCCTGCCGTCGCGTTTTGTTCAGGAGATTCCGGAGCAGTATATCGAAGAAGTCGGCGGGAGCACGCGATCGGACCGCTATGCTTACGGCAGTCGCCAGCCCGGTCGCGGACAGGCCCCTGCCGTGACGACGAAATCTGCCACGGGTCCGGTTCCCGCAGCAGGTTCGTCGCTACTAAAAGGCGAAGCGGCCGCGGCCCGCAAGAACATTAACTCGGGTATGGAGTTCTTAAGGAGCGGAGGAAAGAAGGACGTTAAGCCTGCCGCCACGTCAGCTGTCGACGGCTCGGTTTTGCAACCTGCTCAGATTCAAAAGGGTATGAAGGTTCGCCACGATACCTTTGGCATCGGCGAAGTGCTTCAGGTGGAACCGGTAGCCGGAGATGCGTTGCTTGCCATACGCTTCCCGAGCGGTACCAAACGCCTGATGGCCAAATTCGCGAAACTTAAGAACGTATAAACAAGTCACGGGCTTGTATTGAATGGAGGATGGTTTATGGCATATGGCTTTTTTGCGATGATGAATCGCATGAAACTGATCGGTCGCTGGAGTTTAATGAGAAAGACAAGCAGCGAGAATCTGCAGGAGCATAGTCTTCAGGTCGCTATACTGGCTCATGCGCTGGCCTTGATTCGCCAAGATAAGTTCTCTTATGGAAGACTCTGTCCTCCTGCCGAGCAGGTCATGGCCATGGCCGTATTTCACGATGCGGGGGAAATCATCACAGGCGACATGCCGACTCCGATTAAGTACTACAGCCCCGAATTGAGACAGGCTTATCAGACGGCCGAAAACGAAGCCAACGACAGACTGCTGGCCATGTTGCCAACAGAGATGAGATTGCATTACGAGCCGTTTTTTCGCGAAGCAGAGAACCCGATGGAAGAAGCCATTCACGAACTGGTCCGGGCTGCCGATAAGCTTTCCGCTTATATCAAGTGTATCGAGGAATTGAGCCAGGGAAACAATGAATTTAAAGCGGCCAAAGAACAGTGTTTTCGGAAAGTTAAAGAGATGAACTTACCCGAAGTGGATTACTTTCTGGAGCAGTATCTGCCGCCCTTTGAATTATCTTTGGACGATCTTCAACAAAGTTAATAGTAATAAATATTCATTAGTCTCAGTATTTTTCGTAATGAAAGAACTGAGACTATTCTGTTTACACGCGTAAATTCCGGATGAATTTTTAGCTGTAGCCCCAAAAGCATATGCTATAATAGCCGATATAAAAGCTCGCTTTCATATTTCACAAAAGTTCATACGAAACATTATTTCGTGTGCTCTTTTTTCTTATGAAACAAGGCAGCGCCCTAAACAGCCATGTAGTTTATATTTATGCCACGATATAAGGGGATGTATCATGAGACGAAAGTCTGTTTCTTTCATTTTAGCGATTTTACTGTTTATCTCATTGGTTTATCCGTATCCGACTACCGTGAACGCATCTTCAATCGGAAAAGCAGGTGATACCATCACCAACACCCGCAATGATTCGCAACCTTATAATCTTCGCCTCGAACCTAAAATGTCCTCATTTATAAGCGGCTCCCTGGTAAAAAACCAAAGTGCCGTCATTTTAGCTGTCGTTACGGGCGACCAGCCGGAAGGATTCACGAATCAATGGTATAAAATTTCGTGGGAAGGCGGTGTTCGTTATCTCATCGTCGATCCGGCCGGACAGACGATTACAGCGGCACCGACTCCGACTCCGCGTCCGACCAGTACGCCCACGCCATCGCCTCGTCCGACTACGACGCCAACACCAACGCCTCTTCCGCTTCCGTCTACCGGTGCCCAATACGGTGATGTCCTGCTGATTAGCCGCAAGGATATTCAAAATTACAATGTCCGTTCTGCTGCGGATGCCACGAAGAGCAACATTATCGGTACGGCGATTAACGGGAACCGCTTTGCCATTCTTGGAAAAACTAGCGGGAAGATCAATGCGAACGGCGATTCGCTCTGGTACCAGATCTGGTATAACGGAAAGATCGGCTATATTCTGATCGAGCCCGAACATCAAGCAATCTATCGTGCCGACGGGACACCCGTATCGAATTTCAAGACTGCTTACGAACGCTATGCCGCCAATGATGCCGAGCGTGCGCGTCTGGCCGCCAAGATCAACTCCTATGGCGATTTAAAGCCTCTACTGAAGGCTTATGAAGAGCGCGCCCAGAAGCAATACTGGCTAAGCGAATTGAATGCGGGTCGTACGCCGATCACTCCGGCGACGACTAAGTACTATAATTTATTCAATATTTATGCCTTTGCCGTAGCGGATAAGGACATTATCGACGGCAACCGCATGAACGGCGTTAACTTCGCCATGGGGAACGTCGATTTATCCAGCGATCCCGTTCAAAACCGTGAATTGAAAGCTCAGATGCTCCTACCCTGGACCAGCGAACAGGCGGCTGCGACCGGCGGTGCCAGATATATCATTAATCAGTACATCGAACGCAAGCAGGAAACCGTCTTCTATCAGAAGTTTAACTTAAAAGGACAATACTACTGGCAGCAATACATGCAGGCAGTCGAAGCACCTCGTTCCGAATCTGCCAAGATTTATAGCGCTTATTATGGATCGAATACCCTCCAGGGCGAGATTGTCTTCAGGATTCCTTATTTCACCGGTATGCCGCAGCTGCCGGCGCCGGATCCGGCGAATCCGAGCCCCGCTCCTGTTTACGACTTTAGCCTGACACTCGAGCAGCTACTGGAAAACGAGGGGATTAACCCTGTTACCAGCGCCCGTTTCGTCGAAGACCTCTCCGGATTCCCCGATATTACTTACTGGAAGCCTTTGATCGATATCCATAAAAACTATCCTCAGTGGCGTTTTATCGCCGAGAAAGCAAAGGACAGCTGGTCCACCGCTTTGGCTAATCAGGTAGATCCCGAAAACCGCAGTCTGATTCAAAACTACAGCTATAACGCGGCATATATCAAGAATACGACCGTTTATGACGGAGCCAACTGGGTACCTGTGAACAGTGCCGGCGTATCTTATTTCATGGATCCCAGAAACTTCCTGAACCTCAGTAAGGCGAACCCGAGTCGAAATACAACCCATGTCGGACATCTCTTCATGTTCTTCAGTATCGCCGATGTCAGAGCGGCCGAGAAGATCGAAGGTGTGGAGTACATGTTCAGAGGCAACCCTGAATTACTGGCTCTTGCCGACGAGATTATGAATGCGGCCAATGACGTTAAGACAAGCGCTTATTTCCTGGCATCCAGAATGCAACAGGAGGTAACGGACTGGCGCTACGGACATTCGATCGCGAACAACGCCAGAGGTACGATCGATCTGAATTATCCACCCTTGAAGTCCGGACAAGACAGTTTGTCTTTCATGACTCCTACTGAACAAAAAGCCGCCCTTAGCGAGTACCTGAGCGGTATCGCTTCGCAAGCTTCGAAGTATGACCAGTATCTGGTGGATAAGGCAGATTATGATAATGTTGTTCGGCAGGATTCGACTTACTTAAGCAGTCTGAACACCGCGGCAAGTAACTTGATTACAGCCGCCAAGACGATTGTGAATGTCAATCCTTCGGTAACACCAACACCGACTGTAACTCCCAAGCCGACGGCCACACCGAAGCCAACCGCGACGCCGACACCCAAGCCAACCGCGACGCCGAAGCCTACGGCAACTCCGACACCTAAGCCTACGGCAGCACCGACACCTAAGCCTACAGCGACGCCTGCACCGAAACCGGTTTTACGAGGTGATGCTAACGGAGATGGTGTTCGAGATATTGTAGATAAAATAATGATCCATTACGCCGTATTAGGACTACGAGAGTTATCTCCACAGGAGCTTATACCTGCGGATATTAATAATGATGGTGTAGTAGATATAGTTGATAAGATTTTGATACATTATCATGTTTTGGGCATCAGGTTGATCCCCTAAGGAATAGAATATGAATAAGAAAATAATACGCAGTCTGCTGCTTTGCTTAATATTACTCAGTATAGTATGTGTACCTGCCAAATCTGTAACCGCAGAAGGCGCCACCATAACGATGGCCGGATCCAAAGAAGCCTCTACTGACGAAGACTACGAGTTGAAGTTAAGTATTGATTCACCTGCAGATATTGCACATTTATCGGTAGTCATAAAGTATAATAATGAGCTCTTGGACTTTAAGTCTATAGATAGTTCCTTTTTTACGTTAGACGAGAACTCGTCTGAAGGTATGTTGCGTATTCGTGCAGTACAAGTAAATATTACTAAAGGTGAAACGGATCTAGGTTCTGTAATATTTTGTCCAAAGAAAAACGGTGTTTCAACTTTTCATATCTCAACAGCATCTGCATTTACTGTCGAAGACTTTATTATTGGTGTTAATGCAGGACAGTCATTTCTGCTAACATTAATCGATGGTGATGATTTCATTCCTCTGCCAACGATTGCCCCTACTACCAGCATGTCTACTGAAACTACAACAAGCAATATTGCAACCAGCGATGTATCTACGACAGCTCTGACCACGAGTAGTGAATATCAGAATGAGACTAGTTTTACTGAAGAAACAAGCATTATGGAAGAAAGTACAACAGTAGATATATCTGAAACGATAGATGCATCCATTACAGAAAATGAACTATCGACTACGACTGAAGAAACAAGTACAATTTCTACGGAGTCTTCCAACCCATCAACAACAAGTGAATCTGCAGTAGGCTCGAATAATGATGATCGTGATAATGATGATCGTGATAATAGTTCAAGAATCAGAATTATTGTAGTGGTAGTTCTAATCTTGTTGTTGGCAACTGGAATAACTGTTGCAATTAACAGAAAGAAGTAAAGGTATACTTTAATGATCAATAAAAAAAATGTTAGTAGATTCTTATTAAGTCTACTCATAATGGCTTTGATAGCGACATTTCTGCCAAGTAACTATATTCACGCATCATTTCCCGGATCGGTCAGTACTAATAAAAGTACATATTCAGCTGGTGAGGTAGGATACGTACTGATTACTTCCAGCAATAGAAACTTATTCGGAGGTGATGTCTCCGTCAATAGCCCGATCCAATTAAGCAAGGGAGCAAGTTTAAGCGGAGTCGTTGATAATGACTTAACACTGGTAGGTGGTTTGTATAGGGCAAATCCTACCATTATTGACATGAATGCTTTTGCTGCCGGTAACGGTGGACTGGTTTCCTTTAGTTTTACAGCACCGGCAGAATCAACTAAACTAGTCATTAACTTGCGGTTAATCGCATCTGATCTTTCAACAGCATATCAAGGAACTATAGAAATTCCTATCAATGTTTCGGTGCCTACTCCCGCGCCGACCACCACGACAACTACTACCGCACCAACAACTGCAGCAACCACGACTACGACACAACAGCCGACTACCCAGCAGACTACTCCGACAACAACAAGACCGACCGACGGACCGACTCCCACAACGTCACCTACGACAGCCG